>JBOGHW010000015.1:0-138662 GCA_050744865.1 Acidimicrobiales bacterium
GTCTGGCCAGGCGGGGACCCACATAGGACTGCTCGCCGTCTTTGACGAAGCGGACGAGCCCTTCTGAGAGCTTCTGGGAGGCGACTGCCGTCGTGTCCTCTTCGGCGATGCCAAGGCGCTGGCGGACGATCTCTGCCAGGGCCCAGAAGGCGACTCCCTCCCCGTAGGACAGACAGCGTCCCCTGTGCCACAAGACTGTGTCGGCCAGGCCGTCGGCGTACTTCTCGAACTCCCAGCCGAGACGTGACTTGCCGACACCTGCTGGTCCTGAGACAACGACCATGCGGGGGGACTTGCGCTCAGCTGAGGAGTGGAAGAGCTCCTTTAGGGTCCTCAGCTCACTGTCCCGACCGATGAGGGGTGCTTCCAGGCCTTCCACCCGCTGGGAGCCGCCGACACCTGCGAGCACCCGTGTGGCGCAGTAGAGGTGCTCAGGGCTCTCCTTCCCCTTGAGGGAGTGCTCGCCCTCGTCAGAAAAGGCGATGGCCAGATCCGAGAGCTTCTTGGTGGCGGCATCGACATAGCAAGCCCCTGCTGGGGCAGCTGTCTGGATACGGGCAGCTGTGTTGACACGGTCACCTACGACAATGCCCTCTGCTGTCGTCTCTGTCGTGACGGCAGCACCTGTGGCGATGCCGATACGGGCGTTCATCTCCAGGCCAGAAGATGTCCCATAAGCAGACACGGCCGAGACGAGCTCCAGACCTGCCCGTACTGCTCGCTCGGCGTCGTCCTCCTGGGCTACTGGTGCTCCCCAGACGGCCATGACTGCGTCGCCGATGAACTTCTCGATGACGCCCCCATAACGAGCAACTATCCGGCGTGACAGATCGAAGTAGCCCGACAGGATCTGGCGTATCTCTTCAGGGTCACGGTGCTCGGACATCGGCGTGAAGCCGACCAGGTCGCAGAACAGCACAGAGACGTGGCGAAGCTCAGGGCTCGTTCCGGCAGCGGAACGTTCCTCGGAAGGCGCCGAGTCGAAGGCGAAGGTCGGACTTACCTTCGGACCAGCAACGGCGCGGGCCGTGGCGGCGTCGGTCAAGGAAGCACCGCACTGAAGACAGAATCGCAGGCCTTGCTCGACGGGCTCACCGCAGGAGGGACAGACGGCACTGAGAGGGTCTCCGCACTGGCCACAAAAGCGGCTCCCGGGAGGACTCGTCACACCGCAACGCCTGCACGGCTCCATTGGAGTCGCATGCTACCGGCTCACCGGCTCCTGACACCGGCCGTGTCACGATAGATCCCGATACCGGGGATCACGTCGCCGCTCGCCACCCTCCCAGCCTTCGTCTGATGGGGGCGACTAACAGTAACTACGAGCGAATTCGCGCCAGCACAGCGTCCAGCTCGGCCTCGTCCGGCCGAGTCGGCTTCCAAGGGGGGACGAGGCCGTCGGCGTCGTATCTCGGCACGAGGTGGACGTGGTAGTGGAAGACCTCCTGCCAGGCAATACGGCCGTTGGACTGAATGACGTTCAGGCCGGCCGGTTCCAACCGGTCTCGAAGTACAAGCGCCACTGCGTGGACGGCTCGCATTACCTCCGCCGCCTCGTCGCTGGTGGTTGCCCAGATATCCGGCACATGGCGTCGCGGCACGACCAGGGTATGGCCAGCTGTGGCTTGCCCGCGATCGAGGAAGGCCACCGCGGCTTCATCCTCGTAAACGCGCCAAGCCCGCTCCATGCCGGCGACGATCGAGCAAAACAGGCAGTCCGCCATCGGCCTAGCTTGACTCCGGTGCCGCCTCCGGCCACAAGGGTGCCGGCGCCGAGAAGCCGAGGGCGCCTTGCCAGGTGTTCCTGGCGCCCACCTTGTCGACGGGCAGCCGCTCGGCGACACCCCAACGCCCCGTCGGGTAACCGAAAGAGACCATGCAGGCGTTCTTCCAGGAGGCGTCGGGTACCTCGAGGATCGAGCGGACGTCGTCGGGGAAGAACGCACCCAGCACCGAGGTGAGGGCGCTGCCAACGCCTTCGGCCCGGGCAGCCAGTTGTGCGCTCCAGGCGGCCGGGTAGATCGAGCCGTCGCCGTTGCCGGCGATGACGAAACAGAACATATAGAGCGGCACGTCCTCGAAGTGATCGGCCAGCCACTGGGCCGAGCGCTGCACCTTCGCAAGCGAAATGCTCGAAGGCTTGTCAGGCTCCGCTGCTGCCCGAGCAAGCCGCTCCTGGTAGATCGTCTCCCAGAGCATCCGGATGCTCTCCCGGTACAGGGGAGCGAGCCGAGACTTCTGCTCAGCGGAATCTACGAGGACAAAACGCCACGGCTGTGCATTCCCTCCGCTCGGCGCCCGGATGGCAGCGTCGAGGATGCGAGCCTGCACGTCGAGCGGGATCGCGTCGGGTCGCACCCGGCGCATGGCTCTCGTCGTGTACAGGACCTCACGAATCTCCATGCACGCCAAGCTAATCCGGCAGTGCGGCAACCTGCGTCGTCAGCGGCTGGAGCCGGGCGAGCCAGCCCCGCCGTCGGTAGCATGCGGTGTCGATGAGACTATGTAGTGCTTGCGGTGCGGAGAACCCGGACGGCAAGCGATTCTGTGGCGACTGCGGGTTGCCGATGGTGTCCGCCTGCCCGTCCTGCGGGGCGCCCGTCGAGGAGGGCAAGCGCTACTGCGGCGACTGTGGCGCTCCGCTAGCAGCTCCAGGTGATGCGGCAGCAGCCGGCGTCCCGAGCGCCACCCTGCCTCCCGTCGGGCGACCGCTGGCCCCGGCGGTGCTGCCCGGGGTCTCGCGGCCTTTGGTCAGCCCGGCTGCCAAAGCTGCACAGCCCGTCTCGGAACGCCGCGTCTGCACGGTGTTGTTCGCCGACCTCGTCGGCTTCACACCGTTGTCGGAGTCCCGCGACTCCGAGGACGTCAGGTCAATCCTCTCGCGGTACTTCGAAGTCTCCCGCACGATCATCGGCCGATACGGGGGCATCGTCGAGAAGTTCATCGGCGACGCCGTCATGGCCGTCTGGGGGACACCGGTAGCCGACGAGGGCGACACCGAGCGGGCCGTGCGAGCTGCCCTCGATCTCGTCGCAGCCGTCGCCTCTCTCGGCGCGGAAGTCGCGGCTCCCGGTCTGGCGGCTCGGGCTGGCCTGGTGACAGGCGAAGTCGCCGTCTCCATCGGAGCTACCGGCGAGGGCATGGTTGCCGGTGATGCGGTGAACACAGCTTCACGCGTCCAGTCCGTTGCCGGCGCCGGTTGTGTCTTCGTGGACGAGGCGACCCGCCGCCTCTCCGAGAGCGCCGTCGCCTTCGACGACGAGGGTTTCCAGGAGTTGAAGGGCAAGGAGGTACCCGAGCACCTCTACCGGGCCGTCCGCGTGCTGTCAGGCGTCGGCGGCAGCGAGCGCCCGGACGGCCTCGAAGCTCCTCTCACAGGGCGAGACGCCGAGCTGCGGACTCTGAAGGAGCTCTTCCACGCCTCGGCGGACAGGCGGGCGCCCCGCCTCGTGGTGGTCGCCGGCGCCGCTGGCGTCGGCAAGTCCCGGCTCGGCTGGGAGTTCTTCAAGTACATAGACGGCTTGGCGGACACGGTCCTGTGGCATCGAGGGCGGTGCCTGTCCTACGGAGAGGGAGTTGCCTTCTGGGCGCTGGCCGAGATAGTGCGCCAGCGCTTCGGTATCGCCGAGGAGGACACGACCGAGGCGTCCGCCCAGAAGCTGGCTGAGGGCATGATCCGTTTCGTCGGTGACGAGAACGAGCGAGAGTACGTAGGGCTCCGTCTCGCCAAGCTTCTCGGCACCACCTACGGGAAGGCGGCGAACCAGCCACCCTTGCCCCGCGAGGAGCTCTTCGCCGGCTGGCGGCTGTTCTTCGAGCGCTTGGCCGCCGTCGCCCCGGTGGCCTTGTTGGTGGAGGACGCGCAGCACGCTGACTCGGCGCTGCTGGAGTTCTTCGCGTACTTGATCGACTGGACCCGCGAGCTGCCGATTGTCGTCCTGTTCTTCACCCGCCCGGGTCTGGCGCCGCTCGACTCGGGGTACGGCATCGGCCGCAACCGCTCGACATTGTCGATCGATCCCTTGGACCTGCCTTCGATGGAAGCGCTCGTGGAGTCGCTCGTGCCGGACATGCCGACCGAGGCGAGGCACGCCATCACGGCACAGGCTGAGGGCATCCCGCTGTTCGCCGTCGAGACAGTTCGTTCGCTCATCGATCGCGGGGTCGTCGTACCGACGGAGGGCACCTACCGGCTGGTCGGCGACATCGGAACCTTGTCGGTGCCGGAGACTCTCCATGCCCTGCTGGCGGCAAGGCTGGACTCTCTTACACCCGAAGTCCGTGATCTTGTCGGGGATGCCTCCGTGCTGGGCTCGAGCTTTCCCAGGGAGGCACTCGTCGCCGTCTCGGGCAAGACTGCTGCGGCCGTGACCGCCGGTCTGGCCGAGCTGGTTCGTCGCGACGTCCTTGAGGTCTCGGCCGACATCCTCTCGCCTCAGCGCGGCTCGTATCGATTCGGTCAGGAGATGCTGCGCCAGGTTGCCTACCAGACGCTGTCCCGGCGGGACCGCAAGGTACGGCATCTCGCCGTGGCCGTCCACCTGCGCAGCACGTTCGCCAACGACGGCGAGGAGATCGGCGAGGTCATAGGCCGGCACTACATAGATGCCATCGCCGCCGGCCCGGACGACGACGACGCCCAGGCCAACGCTGGCGAGGCCATCTCCTTCCTGGTGCGAGCGGGCGAGCGGTCGCAGCGCTCCGGCGCTCCTGGTCGGGCGGCTCGGAGCTACGCGGAGGCTGCCCGGATCTCGGAGCCGGAGGATCCGTCATTGTGGGAGCGGGCTGCTCGGGCGAGCTACGAGTACGGCGACAGCGACGGGTCCCTCGGTCAAATGCGACGGGCAAGAGAGGGCTATCTGGCGATAGACGACACGCGTAAGGCAGCCTGCTGCCAGAGCGAAGAGAGTCGTTGCCTGGTTGACCTCGGGCAACTGGAGGCTGCGGTCGCTGCCGTCTCGGCCAGTCTGGAGGTGCTCCGCTCTGAACCGGACGAGGACACTGTCGTCGCCATCCGCGGGCTCGCAGGGATCGAGGCACAACGCGGCAACCAGTCGGCCGCCAACGCGCTAGCCGAGGAGGCCCTCGCTCTCGGCCAGGAGGTGGACCTCGCGGGGATCAAGCTGGCAAGGCTGTTCATCATGGCTGGAATCGTGCGTGCCTTGAGCAACCGGCGAGCCGAAGCGGCCGCCTACTACGGGGAGGCCGCCCGCTTGGCCGAGCGGGTCGGCGACCTGGCTGTTGGTGCGACAGCGTTGCTGGACCTGGCTGACGTCACCAGCGACACGGATCCGGCTCTGGCTGCCGAAGCGGCCGCTAGGGCCGTCGACCAGGCCCGCCGAACCGGCCGGCATATCGACCTCGGCTACGCAGTGTCCAATCTCACCGTCAGCCTTCTCGAGGTCGGCCGATGGGACGAGGCGGCGACTGTGGTCGACGAGACGGTCGAGCTCGTGCAAGTCGGGTCGGAGTTGATGAGGTGCACGGGTGGTTGGCTGGCGGCCTTACGGGGTGACTTGCCGCGGGCGTCGGCCGCGCTGGAGTCGGCGGAAGCGCTGCGTGCCAACGAGCTACCGCTGCTCCGCAGCTGCGCCGCGCTGCTGGGCGCCTTGTACAGCTCGGCGCAGGGAGATGTGGCCGGGGCGCTCGCCGGTGCGCGAGACGTCATCGAGCTCTGCTCGCGGAGCTCGCCCCGCGTGGAACAAGTGCGCTTCGCCTGGCCCCTCGGCGCCCGGGCGGCCAGGCAGCTCGAGGACTGGGAAGCTCTGGCCGCCCTCGTCGCAATGGTCGACGAGCACCCCATCGGGCACATCCCGCCGGTCCTGCGAGCCGGCCGGGTGCTGGCTCGCGCCTGGGAGCAGGACCGGGCAGGAATTGCTGGAGCAGCCGAGTCGTGCGCCGAGGCGATCGGGATCCTGCGCGACCTTCCGAACGTCTACGAGCTCGGCCACGCCCTCGTCGACTACGCCGGCATTCTCGAGCGTGGCGCAAGGCAGGAGGAAGCTCAGCTCGCCCTGGCCGAGGCTCGCGAGATCAGCGTCCGGCTGTCCTGTCCAGGGCTCGCCGCCCGCCTGGAGGAGCCGAGCAGGGCGATGGCCTCTCGCCACTGAGAGCGGAGGGCCGCTCGAGCTGATTGCGCGTCCTTGCCACAAGCGGGACAGGGACTTCCGCCGAGCTTCAGCCGTTACCAGGCACCGTCTCTTCGGTATGAGGTTCGATCGTGACAGGCGCCGAGAAGGCAGCCCGCCGGCTCGCCCGCCGTAGCGCAGAGATGACCGGCCGCCCGGCGACGATGACGAGGGCGGCGTTAAGGGCGGCGCGCGGCAGGTCGAAGCCGAGCGACGTGGAGAGGTCGAATGCCAAGAAACGCACCAGGTTGTGGGCGAGCGAGGCGCTCGGTTGGTAGGACAGAGTCGTCGAGGTCCCGCCGAACGGCCAGAACCAGAGGTCGAGCAGCAGGCCGTACACCAAGCACGCAAACGCCGCGTAGCCGGCGAGGACGACCCGTTCGCTCCGGTGGCCGCCAAGATCGGGGACCAGGCCGGCTCCGTACCCCATCCAGGCTGCCGCCATCATCTGGAAGGGCAGCCACGGGCCGACGCCACCGGTGACGAGGGCCGAGGCGAACAGCGTGAGGGCGCCGAGGAGAAAGCCGAAGTGCCGGCCGAGCACGTATCCGGCAGGGAATAGCAGGAAGAAGACCGGCTCGAAGCCAGCAGTGCCGCCTGAAGGAAGGCGGAGGGCGGCGCCGCAGGCCGCCAGGACACCGAGAAGCGCCACCCCCTTAGCGTCGATCCCGCCGGACCCGAACTCGCCGAGAACGGCCACCAAGAGCAGCGGCAGCACTGCGACCATGATCCAGGGAGCGTCGCCGGCATGGGCCGTGTTGGCCGTGGCATGGGCCGACGTGAAGAGCGGCCAGGTGAAGGCGACGATCCCGACGAGCGAGGCCAGAGCGACCGCCACGCTGCCCTCGCGCCTGAGGCGGACCGCCGATCTTGCCGTCGGCGCGCTGGGCAGCAGCGATGCGTTCTCGCCGATCGTCTGGCTGCTCACGACAACGCCCGGGCGACTTCGGTGGTGGTGAGGAAACGAAGTGGCGCGAATATCCGACCCACTTGGGGCGCCAGGCCCGGCGAGTCGGAAAGGACGTCGCGAACCGGCCCGTCGGTGATCACTTCGCCGTCGGCGAGCACGACGACGCGGTCGGCTATCTCGGCCGCAAGCTCGACGTCGTGGGTCGCCACGACGACGGCGTGGCCGGCTTCGACCGCCAAGGCTCGCACGATCGACACCAGACGGGCCTTGGCGGTGTAGTCGAGACCGCGAGTGGGCTCGTCGAGGAGCACGAGCGGGGGCGCCGGAGCGAGGATGACCGCAAGCGCCAGCACGAGACGCTGGCCTTCGGAGAGGTCCCGGGGGTGCACTTCGTCATCGAGGCCGCCCAACAGCTGGTCGACAAGCTCCCGTGTCGTTCCTGGCACGAGGCCGCTGTCGCTGTCGGTGGCCTTGCATTCGGCGGCCACGCTCTCCCCGTCGAGGAGCGCACCGGGATCCTGTGGCACCAACCCGACACGTCTGACCGCTTCGCGCGGTGAGAGCGACGAAGGCTTGGTGCCCGCCACGACCACGTCACCGGACGTCGGGCGCCTGAGGCCGGCAAGGTGAGACAGGAGGGTCGACTTACCGGCACCGTTTCTCCCCATGAGCGCCAGCACCTCGCCTACACGGATGTCGAGGTTGACGTCGAGGAGGACAGGCGCACCCCCGAGTACGGAGGTGAGACGGTGGACCGAGGCGGCGCGCTCGCCCGTCGAGGGCAGGCTGCCATCGGGTGAGCCGAGCCGGCTGCGGAGCGGCGCTGCTCGCAGGCGGGCGTCGCGCACAGACAGGGGTAGTGGCGACCAGCCGAGCAGGCGGCCAAGGCGGACGATCGGAGGGGCGATGCTCGACAGTGCCAGGACCTCAGGCGGTGGCCCGGCCAGCACCCTTGGAGTGGCGTCGGCGGCGACGCCCTTCCGGCTTCCCGGAAGCGACACGACCAAGTCGGCGGCGTGCACTATGCGCTCCAGACGGTGCTCTGCCACAAGCACGGTGACTCCGTGGTCGTGCACGAGGCGCGAGAGCACCGCCAGTACCTCCTCTGCCGAGACAGGATCCAGGGACGAGGTCGGCTCGTCGAGGACCAGTATCCTCGGCGCTGCCGTCAGGGCGGCACCGATGGCGACGCGCTGGCGCTGGCCACCCGACAGCGTGGCGATCGGGCGTTGCCGTAGAGGGTGCAGGTTGAGCACGTCGAGCACGTCCTCGACTCTCCGGCGCATCGCCGGCGGGTCGATGCCGAGGTTCTCCATCGAGTAAGCAAGCTCGTCCTCGACGACGTCGGCGACGAACGTCGCGTCCGGATCCTGGCCGACGTACCCGACGACGTCGGCAAGGTCCCGGGGGCGTGCCTCGGCCGTGCTGCGCCCGTCGACGACGACCCGGCCCGCCAGCACGCCGCCGGAGAAGTGGGGGACGAGCCCGTTCACGCTCTTCAGGAGCGTGGACTTGCCCGAACCGGTCTCCCCGATGACAAGGGCGAGGTGGCCCTCCCCGATGTGCAGGTCGACGTCGGTCAGAGCTGGCTCGAGGCGGGCGGTGTAGGTGATGGTGACGTGGTCGAACGTGATCACGTGTCGGCCTCGGCAACCATAGGAAGACTGACGGCCGGGGCACTGCCTCCACCCGGTGCCGGCGCTGGCGCCGCCGCCAGCGGGAAGGCGGCAAGCAGGATGCCGAGGAAGGCGACAACCGGCACGGCCGGCATGGCCAGCGGGTACGACTGTTGTTGCAGGATGCCCGAATGGAGCGAGCTGACGATCAAGGTTCCTGCCAAGGCTGCTGCGCCGGAGCCGGCTGTCAGCCACTCCCTGCCCCCGAAGCGGTCGGGGCGATAGCGAGTCCGCCTGCTGTGCGACCGGGCGGCAATGCCGAGAGCGACGAGTACCGCCCCGAGCGCCAGGACTGGTAGCCCGAGCAGACTCGGAGCGCCACCGTCGAGGACCGAGAAGACGCCGATGCCGATCCCGACTAGGCCTGCCAGCGACACGGCCGGCGCCACGCGTTGGCCTCGGGACGTTGCGGCGGCTGCACGGCCGAAGCCCCGAGCGTCCATCGAGGCCGCCAAGTCGATCGAGTGCTCCAGAGCGCCCGAGAGCACCGGCACCGCGATGCCCCGGAGGCCCCTCATGCCGCGCGTAGTGCGGCCCCGGAGACGGCGTGCCTCCCGGACGCGCCCGATCGATGCCACGACGGCCGGAGTGAAGGTCAGCGCGACGGTGACGGCGACGGCCACCTCGTATAGCGCAGCCGGCACGCATCGCAGCAAGCGAAACGGGCTCACCAGGGCCGAGGCAGCACCTACACAGGCGAGAATCGCCGCCAGCTGGAGACCGAGACAGGCAGCTGCGACGATCGACTCGATGGTGACGGGTCCACCGAGGCTGACGCCGGCCATGAAGGAGGGCAGCGCTACCGACGGGAGGCTGAAAATGACATGGCCGGGCAGGCGCTGGCCGAAGACGATCTGGAAGGCGACCCGGATCACCACCACGACGCCGCCGAAGCGCAGGAGCACGCCGTACGAGCGCGCCCACGGACTGGACGAGCGCCGGTTGATCGTCACGACGGCTGCCACGATGATGATGAGCAAAAGCAGGATTGGATCTGTGGTGCGCGAGGCGGCTGCGGCGAGCGCGCCGGCCCAGAGCCACCAAGCCGCCGGGTGAAGGGGCGAGAAACGTGGCCGCCTCAAGCTGCTATCGCTCCACTCCCGGGGCCCGACGAGAACGAGCTACCGCGAACACGCCGCCAGCCACGATGAGGAGACAGGCGAGTGCCAAAAGGGCGTCTCGGCCGAGGTGCGAGCTCCCGGTTGGCGACACGGTGCCGGCGAGCCCGCTATTGGCGTGGCCGGACCCAGCAGCTGTCCTGTTGCCATTCGTCCCGGCGGACCGGCTGGAAGTCCCGGCTTGCTGCTCGGGCGGACCAGTTCCGCTCGACGAGCCTGGCTGCGTCGAGCCAGTTGCGGCCGACGACGGGCGCGTCGAGGTGGCAGTGCTGGGGGCCACCGAGCTTGACGTCGTCGTGGCACCAGGCCTCGGGGCGGTCGTCACCGGTGGAGTGGTGGTCGTCGTCGTCGTCGTCGTGGGCGCGGTCGACGTTGCTTCCAGGGCCGCCACAGACGAGGCAGCCCGCGGCGGTGGGTCGGAGGGAGTGGCCGATCCATCGGGCTCGAACCTCCAGCCCTCCACGTCCCCGGCCGAGACGCGGTTTTCGGCTGGGCCGTCGCTGGAGTAGGTCCACTTGCTCCCGCCGTGGAAGTACGCCCAGTAGGCGTAATGGCTCCCGCTCTGTGCCCCACAACCCGAGGTCGGGTAGCCGTCGATCCGGCACAGCAGCCCGCTGCTGCCGTACACCGGTTGCGCGGTGTGAAGTGCGGCCGCTCTGGCGGCCAGGACGTCCGAGCCGGTCGAGCCCTTCGCCACAGCCACGCACGTGACGTCGACCCTCGACGCGGCGGAGCCGAAGTCGACGACTATGGGGACCACGACCTGGCCGCTAGCCGGCTTGGGGACGCTGGGGCAGGTCTTCTCCATAGACGAGCTTTTCGCCTGAGCGGCCACCGGAGACGTCTTCTTGGTGCTCGAGCAGACAGGTGAAGGCAGCGTGCCGGAGAGCGTCCCTTTTCCGATCGGGTAGGCCTTTCCGCTGGCGGCCGGTATGGCCTGGATCGTCGCATAGAGGCTCGGGCCTTCCGACCGGGTGTAGTAGTAGGCGCCTCGCACGCCGGCGGGTGCGGCGCACCCGAGCTGGAAGTGCTTGAGAGCCACTTCGGGGGATGCGCCGTCGTGGCGACTGAAGGCCGGCGAGTCGAGTTGGCCGAGAGCCACCAGGGCCTGGATCACGACGGCAGTCGAGTCAGGGTCCACCGGCTGCGACTTCGCCACCTGGCCTATGTAACCCCAACCGCCGTCGGGATATTGGGACTTCTCGAGAAACGGGATCGGGCTCGTTCGCGGATCGGTCTTGCTGGCGACGAGCGCCTCGATGGCCAGGGCAGTCGAGTTGGTGTCGGCGCCCGCATACTCGGCGGGATCCTCTGCGGGGCACCCTTTCGAGACGTCGGCGCGATAGGAGATCCAGCCTCCGTTGCTGCACTGCTGCCGCACGAGCCAGCCAGCGCCCGCAGCGTTCGGGTGCCCCGTCGCTACCAGCGCCAGCAGCGACAGGCCCTCTGTGTATGCACTCGAGTAGGTGGGGCTGCTCGGCGAGCCGAAGAGGCCGGCGTTGCCGCCCTTGGCCTTCTCGGTGGCGAGCAGCCGCGCCACCAAGTTGTTGGCCGCCTTGTCACCGCCGAAGGCCGTCGGGCTAGCCCCGGTCGCCACGGCGGCCAGGATCACCTCGGCCATGCGGCCGGGCAGCACGACGGACTGCGTCTTGGAGACGGGCTCGGACACGAACGAGTTGAAGTGGGCCTCCAGATAGGCCAGGCCGGCCTTGGCTTGTTTGCTCCCCGTCTCGGCCGCCACGAGCGCCGTTAGAGCCAGTGGGAGGTTGTCGAGTCCTGCCTCACCCTCGGCCTTCGGTAGGTTGCCATTGCTGAGGAACTGGCGCCCGAGCCAGCCGGCGGCGTCCTGGGTCAACGTTGGCGGCGCCCCCGCCGAGAACCGGGCCGGCGTTTGGCTGTTGGTGTTGGTGGCACTCGCCCAGGGGATCAGTCCCGGCGCGGCGAGGCCACACAGAAGCGCCAGCGGAGCGGCAACTGAGATCTTCCACTTGGTATGCATGTACAACCCTCTCCGGAACTGGGTCCGAGAGGGCATGGGCTATCCACGACACCGGATCCCAATCCCCGTTTTCCTCGACGGTGTAGGGCAAACGTCCCCGCCGAGCTTCCCGGCTCGTGTGGCCCCCATCGGGTTGCCACACCTACGGTTGCGGGCCAGCGCCGGACTTCGACCGGACTTCCCTCAGTCGGTGACGGGCGCCAACCGGGCGCCGCTACGAAAGTACCAGACACGGAGGCTGACCTAAAGCTGTGGCTCGCCCGCCCGCTGGCGCAGCTCGCGAAGGAGCGGGAGTGTTGCGTGGTCTTTCGGGCGGCCGGCCGCTTGTTTCGAAGCGATGATGTCATCGAGTGACGCCAGTTTGAAGTGGACGCCAAGCGCCTCGCAGTCAGTCGATCGCTCCAGCCAGTCCTCGTAGCGGGAGATACCGGCCGGGTGAAAGGCGATGTCGAAGTCGCCGAAGCGCGTCACGAGGTTGAGGAGGCTCATCTGTCCCAGCGACGTGCCGTCGTGCTCGAAACGCAGACCATCAGGGATGCCGTCGACACGCACCCGGGCATCAAGCTCGTCGAGAGCCGCCGACAGGAGATCCAGGTTCCCGCGGGAACTCTCAGGTATGACGTCGACGTCGTATGTGACCGTCGGCGCCCCGTGTATGGTCGCCGCTAAGCCTCCGATGAGAACGGCACGCACCCCATGTCGTTCGAGCACCTCCAAGATCGCGTCGGGCCGGAACGTCACCGTCGGCCGGCTGCTCGAACGAACGCGACGAAGTCGATCAGTCGCTTCAAGCGTTGTGAGGCCGACATGGCGAGCGTGCTCTCCAACAGAGAAAGGTCATGTGGGTCGACTTCTCTCTCGGCCAGCAATCCGCTCAGCTCTGCGCCGCAGCTCTCTGCCGCCCGCGCCACGGCACAGAAGGAAGGATCCACCCTCCGGTTCTCCCACCGCGAAACTGCAGAGCCCGTCGTGCCCATTCGCCGCCCGAGCTCGGACTGCGACAAGCGGGCGCGCCGCCGAGCCCTGCTGATGAGGTCGCCGCCCTGAAGCACGAACTTAGCATATCTGCTACATCGTTGCCCGGTGTTCCCTACGTCACGCCGGGCGGCCGGAACTGCACGCTGATTCGCGGCCCTGCCGTCCGCACGGTCTTGGGGACGGCGTGCTCGAACGTTCGCTGGCAGGTGCCGCCCATCACGAACAGGTCGCCGTGCCCCAACTCGTAGCGCATGGCCGGCCCGCCTGACCGCGGCCTCAGCAGCAGCCTACGCGGAGCTCCGAGCGAAACGATCGCCACCAGCGTGTCCTCCACCGCGCCACGGCCGATCGTGTCCCCGTGCCACGCCACGCTGTCCCGCCCGTCGCGATACAGGCACAGTCCGGCTGTGGCCAAGGCGTCGCCCGGCGGTCCCGTCGCGTAGTGCTCGTTGAGCGCAGCCATGGCCACCTCGAGCAGCGAGTCCGGTAGACGGTCGCCCTCACCGTAGAAGGCCACCAGCCTCGGCACGTCCACGACTCTGTCGTACATACGCCGCCGCTCAGCTTTCCAGGCTACGGCCGGCAGCAACCTGTCGAACAGAGCGTCGGCGCCCGCAAGCCAGGTCGGGCGAAGATCGACCCACGCACCGTGGCCGATCTCCGAATGTTCGACCGAGGAGCCCAACGGCCTGGGGCCAGGGCTGTCCATCATGTCGAGGAGTGTCGCTTGCATAACGGCCATCGAGGCTCAGCCTAGCAGCTATGCGAACGTATGTTCCGACTGGTCATGGTCCCGCCCCGCCCCGCCCGCCCCGGCCGGGGCCAAAGCCGAAGCTGCTCTGGGAAGTCTCCTCCCACCTGCGCGATGATTCGCGGAGACATTCCTCCGAGCTAAGGAGTAGTCAGGTGCGCTGGACACTCCCTCCGAGCCAGGTACCCGAGGCCTGGTTCAACGTAGCCCCCCATCTCACGAGCCCGCTCGAACCGCCGCTGCATCCGGGCACCAAGCAGCCGGTAGGCCCGGACGACCTTGCGCCGCTCTTCCCGATGGCACTCATCGGCCAGGAGGTGTCGGCTGAGCCCTACATAGACATCCCTGGCGAGGTCATCGACGTCCTGCGGCTTTGGCGACCGACTCCCCTCGTGCGAGCGGAGCGTCTCGAGAAGGCACTCGGAACGCCGGCGAGGATCTACTTCAAGGACGAGTCGGTGTCGCCGGCCGGCTCCCACAAGCCCAACACTGCAGTGCCACAGGCCTTCTACAACAAGGCGGAGGGTACCAAGCGTCTCTCGACCGAGACTGGCGCCGGCCAGTGGGGGAGCGCCCTTGCCTTCGCGAGTGCCCTGTTCGGCTTGGAGTGCAAGGTCTACATGGTGCGCGCGTCCTACGGTCAAAAACCCTACCGCCGGGTGATGATGGAGACTTGGGGCGCCTCGGTCGTCCCATCACCGGTGGACGAGCCGGACCATCCCGGGTCGCTCGGCAAGGCGATCAGCGACGCCGTACGCGACGCCGCCACGCGGGAGGACACCCACTACTCGCTCGGTTCGGTGCTCAACCACGTCTTGCTGCATCAAACCGTCATCGGGCAGGAGGCCAAGGCACAGCTTGATGCCGCCGGCGAGCGCCTGCCGGACGTGGTCATCGGCTGCTGCGGCGGAGGCTCGAACTTTGGGGGTATTGCCCTCCCGTTCGTCCCTGACTCCGGCGTACGCCTCGTAGCTGCAGAACCGACGGCGTGTGCCACACTGACCGCCGGCAGGTTCGACTACGACTTCGGGGACACTGCCGGCCTGACGCCGCTGCTGCCTATGTACACGCTCGGCCACGACTTCATTCCTCCGTCAATCCATGCCGGCGGCCTGCGCTACCACGGCGACGCCCCGCTCATCTGCAACCTCGTGAAGGCCGGTCGCGTCGAGGCCATTGCCTACCCGCAGTCGAAGGTCTTCGAGTCTGCAGTCGAGTTCGCCCGCTCGCAGGGGACGATCGCGGCGCCCGAGACCGCGCACGCCATCCGGGCCGTCATCGACGAGGCCCTGGCAGCCAAGGAGTCAGGCGAGGAGAGAGTCATCCTCTTCTCCTACTCAGGCCACGGGTTGCTCGACCTCGGCGCCTACGACGACTACCTGCACGGCCGCCTGGACTCCGACGGTGCCCCGGTGGCTCCTGCGTAGCGGGTCCTGTAGCGGGTCCTGGCATCGGGCCGCCGTCACCGGCTGAATAAGGCACCAAGGCACCCCAGCCCGTCCGCGGGCAGCTGTGGGTTCGGCCTGGCTCCTCACGATGCCGCGGCCACACAACCCAGTTGCGATTGACGGCGCACGAGGTGCTTCCTATCGTTGCGACCGGCGCGTTTCGAGGTGCGAACGCGCCGGAGGGGACACGACATGCGCAAGCCTGTGCTCGTCAGTCAGGGCCAATCCGTCCTCAGGCGGTTCTTGGCTGCAGCAGCGTTGACGGCCTGCCTCGTCGCCGCTGTCGCGGATCCCGCGGCCGCGGCCAGCTTGCAAAGGTCGCCGGCTGTCGGGCGTTCCACCGAGCACGACCCGGGCGGCGTCCGAGCTACCCTGCCCGGGGCACCATTCGTCGACACCACTGTCCCCGAAGGACTCGGCGTCCTCGTGACGTGGACGCCCGACCCGTCCTCGCAGGGTGTGACGTCCTACGTGCTCGGGGCCACAGTTGCGACGGCATATTCGCGACCTGTCAGCGCGAGCTGCAGCCATCCTTCCCCGACGACCGCGCCCGGGGACGACACGGCCGCCCTCGTCACCGGCCTGTGCGCCAAGGTGCCTTACGCCATGACGGTGACGGCCAAAAGCAAGGCGGGAGCCAGCAAAGGCGGGCTCGCCTCCAACCCGACGGTCCCTCTCCCGCCGCAACCTCCGTCGCAACCGTTGATCACCTCGGTGTTGGCGCGCAGTGCTTCACTCGTGGTCGCCTGGTCGGCACCGGCGATAGGCGGCGGGGACGCTCTGACGGGCTACCACCTCACCGCGACGGCGACCGGCAGCTCGGTGAGTGAGTCGCTCTCGGCCTCGACCACCACCGCTACCGTCAAGGGGCTCACGAATGGCACGGAGTATGCCGTTACCCTGGCAGCTTCCTCGAAGGCGGGCAAGTCGGCGGTGTCGACCTCGTCGGGCACACCGCGCCCTTCCTATGTTCCTGGCTCGCCGCAGGGGCTGCAGGTCACGCCGGACGGGTCGGGCAACCTCGACGTCACATGGTCGGCGCCGGCCGACTCCGGCGGGGATCCGATCACCGCTTACGACCTCGCCTACCGGCCGGAGCTCTCCGAGAAGGGCACGTGGACGCCGACAGGCTCGGCCACGACGGTCAAGCTCCCTGCCGCGACGACGAGCACGACTTTGTCGAGCCTGTCAAGCGGCGACTTCTACGCCGTGTCGGTGGCGGCCGTCTCGGCTGCCGGCACCGGTCAGGCTGCCACCACCAGCACACCGGTGTCGCCAACCACCCAGCTGGCCGCCGGAGCCGTGGTGCTGAGCCACGCCACGATGGACGCTCTCGCTTCAGACGACGCCGGGACCCTGACCTGGGATTCCCCTGTGCCTTCACAGGTGAGCTTGCTGTCGGCAGGGGCCGTGCTGATCGGCGGCACTGCCAAAGCGGTACCGAACGGCCTGCTCGTGAAAGTCGTTGCCATCGCACCCGGTTCTTCTGGCGCTCTCGAGCTCGACACCGTCCAGGCATCACTGTCAGACGCCTTCTCGAACGTGAGCGTCAATGCCGCCAACCTTTTCGCAGGTAACGCCGAGCCCCAGCTGAGACCGGCGGTAGCCGGTGTCCGGATCATGCCGCACCTGACCGTCAGCCACACGTTCGACCTGGATGTCACCTTGGTCGCCGGTGCGTTCTCGGTCGAAGGCGAGCTGGCGATCACCCCGACCTTCTCTCTCTCGTTCGAGATCAACCATGGCTTTGTCGACATCCCAGACGGGATATCGATGGCTGTGGCCGCCTCTCTGGGTGTCACCTTCAGCGGCACCATCGCTCTCGGCTACGGCTGCACCGACAGCGACAGCGACGGCGGCGGCGACGCCACGCTGCGAGGAGTGCGGGAGGGTGGTGAAGGAGGCAGTGGCGACTGCGAGAACGGCGAAGGAGACAGCGAGGGGAGCGGATGTTGCAAGTTCCTTCTCGCCACGATCAGCGAACCGCCGGTCTACTTCGACGTCGGGGGAGTCCCGGTCGAGGTCACGCCCGAGACGCCGATCTTCATCACCAGCGAGGGGGAGGTGAGCGCCGACGTCTCGTTTGGTGCCACCATAGGTGCTGCGATCTCGTGGACTTCGGCGCACCCAGCCACCCTTAGCGCCAAGAACCTCTCCCACCTCGGAGCCCCCACGGGAGGTGCTGAACCAGGGGGAGAGGTCAAGGAGACCGCGACGCTCAGCCTCGAAGTGGATCCCAACCTGGCCTTCTACGGCCTGGCCGGAGTCAACTTCGAGGTCGACTTCAGCGAGGCGGCCTTCGTCGACTGGACTGCACAGCCCTTCTTCGAGATCGAGACCTACGTGAAGATCGAGGCCGGCTTCCAGCTGGACTTCTCGCTCGGGCCGATCAACTACAACCAACTCGACGTCACCCTGGCCAAGATCAACGGCCCGAGCTTCGAGCTCAGCCAACCCTCTCACGCCGAGCTTCTCATAAAGCCCTTGGACGCCCAGGTCGGCGCCCCGGGACGATTACAGCTGACTGCCACCGCCTCGGACGGCGGCACGTCGAAGGTCTTCTGGGCCCTGGTGGATGGAGCCGCTGGCGACTCGTTGTCGAGTACCGGCTTGCTGAAGGTGGTCGCGCCCGGTGGCCGGCAGGTCAGGATCGTCGCCTATAACGCCGCGGGAGCAACCGGCGGCACGCTCGTCGAAGTGGCGGGTGCAGGCGATCCGCCGGCTGACGTGACAGGCACCGTTGCGGCGGGTGGCACTTGCCTCGACGTGTCCTGGCATCGCCCTGCCTCGAGCGGTGGCGTTCCGCTCGCGTCCTACACGGTGCTGACGCAGCCGCCGACCAAGACGGTCACGCTCCCGGCTAGCGCTACCAGCACCCGCATCTGCGGCTTGGCGCTCGGCTCGACATACGTCGTTCAGATTTACGACACGAACGCAGACACATTCACTTCGGCGCCGACGGGCGTGTCGGTAACCACCCCGCAGCGGGGCGCCGTGGGCTCGACCACGACGTCCGAGCTGACACTGCCACCGAACGCGGCGGCCGACCCGGATACCGACATAGCGGCGGTGGCTTGCCCGAAGGCCGGCTACTGCGTGGTCGTAGGGTCTTACGACACGACGGGCAAGTACTTCGAGGGCATGATCGCCACCATGTCAGACGGCGGCTGGAAGACGATCAAAGAACCGCTCCCGAGCGGGGCAAGCGTGACGGCGGGCTCTTGGCTCGAGGCTCTGTCATGCGCCTCTGCTTCCTACTGCGTGGCGACCGGCCCGTACTCCGAAGGCGACCTCCCCGAGCAAGTGGCCGACACTTTGACGAACGGTGTTTGGAAGCCCACCGAGCTCCCTCAGCCGGATCTCGGGGCGGGCGCAGCACTACGTGCCAGAACTGAGCGCCCCCGCCAGCCGAGAATACTGTTACCCGACAACGACGCCTTGTCGTGCCCAAGTGTCGGGAACTGCGTCAACATGACGTCATATCTGGACACGTGCAACTCCTCGGATCCGGCGCTTCTGGTCGATACGGAGTCGGGTGGCAAGTGGAAGTCGTCGACAGCACCGATGCCGGCCGGAGCCGATTGCATCATCGGGATCGCCATTTACGCAATCGGCTGCTCGTCGGTCACCTTTTGCGCTGCCGCCGAGCTGGACGAGTTGAACCTTGAGACTTACATGGAGACTCTCGTCGGAGGTCGCTGGACCCTGAAACAGATGGCTAACCCGATGACGGGCTACCACGGGATAGACACCTACGTGAACTCGGTGACCTGCCCGAAAGCCGGGACGTGTATCGCCATAGGTGACGTCGGGGAGCCAACCGAGGCCGGCCCGTTTCCCTTGATCGCCACTTTCGCGAAGGGAACCTGGAAGTCGTCCGAGGCGCCGCTTCCTGACAATGCCACCAAGGTGACCTTCGCCGAGGGTTACGCTCCCGGGAGGAGTGGTTACCTCAGCAGCGTGACGTGCCCTGTGGCGAGCTACTGCATGGCAGTCGGCGGCTACACGGCCGGCAGCTCGGGGCAGCAGACGAACGAAAGCCTTGTCGACACGCTGATAGGCGGCCACTGGACAGCAGCTGAAGCGCCCTTGGCATCTCCCTACACGTCCGGCGGCCTCAACCTCATCTCGTGCGCGGGGCCGGGGTCCTGCCTGTTGCTTGGTGGCTCACTCGCCGACACCGTTTACGGGACACGCCTCTTGGGAGGCGTCACGGCAGTGCCGACGGCATTCCAGACAGGGTTCGAGCAGAGTGGAGTCGCCTATGCCGGCAATGGGCAGTACCTGGTCGTCGGAACCTTCGAGAACAGCTCGGACGCCGAGGAGGGCTTTGCCCAGCTCGTTGGTATTGCCGGGGCGGCGCCCTGAGTCCAGCCCAGACGATCGAGGATTGTGCCGGCTTCAGCCGGGTCGGGCGACCTGTCGGGCGGCTCTTTCGAGCAGCCTCAGGACATGAACAGGGCGCGAGGCGTTCGCGCGCGAAATACTATTGGCCGTGACCGACGCTGTGAGCTATGAGTGGCGCGGGGCCGTCGAGGAGTTGGAGCTCGATTGGCTTCATGCTGAGGCCTTCGACCACCCCCCAGTGCCGGCCGAGTGGCAACGGCAGCTCGAGCAGCACAGCCTCGGCTGGGTGTGCGCCCGGCAGGACGACGAGCTGGTCGGATTCGTCAAAGTGATCTGGGACGGGGGCAATCATGCCTTCATCCTCGACACGGCCGTGCTTCCCGGATCGCAACGGCAAGGTGTGGGCGGTGGTCTCGTACGGTCGGCCGCCGACCATGCTCGCGATGCCGGGGCCACCTGGCTCCACGTCGACTTCGACCGGGATCTCGCCGACTTCTTCCTGGCCTGCGGCTTCTACCCGGTCGAGGGAGGCCGCCTCGAATTGGGGCAGGGGGCTTTCCCCGAGTAACCCGGCAGCTCAGCTGCGCCGTCTCTCGCTCCGGGGGAGAGACTCGAACTCTCAACGCCGCGGTTAACAGCCGCGTGCTCTGCCAATTGAGCTACCCCGGACGGACACCCGACGCTTTCGCACCGGCCACGTCATCCTATCTGAGCGGTGCTGCCCTATAACGATGTCGACGTCCAACCCTGATTCTCGCCATCGGGCGTGTCCTGCCATTGAGTCCCGTCCCAGCGCTTGGCCGAAATCCAGGACGTGCCATTCCAGTAGCGGAGGTGGTGCTGGTGGCCGGACACGGCGTACCAGCCAGCTTCGGGAGGACCCTCTGATGAGTCCGCCACCGCAGGTATGCCGCCGCTGGCTCGGTAGGAGCTGCTTGGCTCGTCGAAGCCGTCGCGGGAGCGAGCCGCAGAACCGCTGTCGGGAGACGAGCTATGCGGGGTTCCCGGGGCGACGTACGCCCCACCCCCCTGGCCCGGGTACGCCCAACCCCCCTGGCCGGCGTACGGTTCGGCGTAAGGCCCGGCAGAGGGATGGTCGAAGCCGCCCGCCTGCGCGCCGGTGAGGGCGGCGATGGGCTCGGGGTGGCGAGACCTGTGGATCCGGTAGGCCACCAGGAGGAGGATGACGAGGATCACACCGCCGACGATCTCGAGCGTTGTATGCGAGCCGGGAACCGGTATGCCGCCGGCGGGGATCTCGCCGGACTCGTTTTGCGCGATGCCGGTCACTTGGTCGGTGCTGATGCCGTCACCCTGGATGAGCACGACTGCGTTGCCCTGTAAGAACGCCACTGTGGTCACGGGCGAATACCCCGACGAATCGGTACCAGGACAGACACCTTCGAGCGAATCCGGAACGCCGACGACAGCGCTCGTCGAGGTCGGCAGCTGCCGTGTCGCCGAGTCGCACATCCCGTCAAGGGTGGAAGCGGGAGCGCCCGAGACGGCAGTGTTCTTGGTCAGGAGCTGGATGACGGCTATGACCAACACGCCGGCCGTTGGCGCTTGGCCGGCCCAGGCTTCGAGGCCCACCTGCACGCTGATGCCTTCGTTCTGGAACTCGTTCTGCAGCTCGGTGGCTATCGGCTGAACCTGGTCGGGCGGGACGACGACCCAACCGGGAACCGGGTCGGCGATGATGTACTGGTCGATCGACGCTGCCGCGGCTGGACTGGCGGACAGCAGCAAGCAGGCGAGCATGACGGCCACGCCAAGGCCATGGCTGGGGCGGCAAAGCGTTCCCCGGCGCCGGGCTGCCTCGGGGGGTCGCGCCATGGCGCCGGAGCATATCCCGTCGGCGACGAATCTCCTAGAGACGCCACCGGGGCCACCGGGACCGCCGGGACCGCCACCGGGTACGAGATGGTCCCCGTGAGGCGCGAGAATCGGACCGAACAGGTGGCGTCTGCCCGACCAGAGGGATAAGAGTGAGTCATGCGATTCAAGACAGGTTTCGTCGTCGGATGCGCCGCAGGGGCGTGGGCCGCTGCCAAGGCCGCGGAGCTACGACGGCTCGATCGGCGCGACGCCAGCTGGCCGCGGGTGGTTGGTTCGCGCGCCAAGACCGTGAGCGCCGAGGTCGCAGCCGACAAGGTGAGAGTCGTCAGCGACCTCGCCCGCCAGCGCGTGAACGGCCTCATGGAAGGTCATCTTGGCGTCACCACCCGGCAACGCGTTACCGAGATAATCACTACGACGTTGCGCCAGTCGTCGGGTTCCGCACGAGGCCGCTGAGGCCCAGCTGGAGGACTAGTCGGGACTAGTCGCCGTCGACGTAGTCCTTGAGTGGCCGCGAGACCATCGGGTGGCGCAGCTTGGCGAGCGTCTTCATCTCGATCTGGCGGATCCGCTCGCGGGTAACCCCGAAGATCTGGCCGACCTCCTCGAGGGTCCGGACACGGCCGTCGTCCAACCCAAAACGCAGCCTCACCACCTCCTGCTCCCTCTCGTTCAGCTCGTCCAGTGCGCGCTTGACGGCTTCGTTCAGCAGCATCCTGGTGGCGGCGTCCGCCGGCACCTCGGCGGTCTGGTCTTCGATCAGATCCGAGAGACTGAAGTCCTCCTCGTCACCTAAGGGCTGCTCGAGTGAGATGGTGTCCTGGCTGATCCGCTGCAGCTCGCGCACTCGCTCCACGGGGTACTGGATGCGGTCGGCGACTTCCTCCACCGTCGGCTCGCGGCCGAGCTCCTGGGAGAGTTGGCGCTGGGCACGCATGACTTTGTTGATCGTCTCGACCATGTGGACGGGAATCCGGATCGTACGGCCCTGGTCGGCGACGGCGCGGGTGATCGCCTGGCGGATCCACCAAGTCGCGTAAGTCGAGAACTTGAAGCCGCGGCGGTAGTCGAACTTCTCCACTGCCCGCATCAGGCCGAGGTTGCCTTCCTGGATGAGGTCGAGGAAGGCCATTCCCCTGTTGCGGTAGCGCTTGGCTATCGAGACCACGAGACGGAGGTTGGCCTCGATGAGCAGGTCCTTGGCTTCCTGGCCGAGCCTGATCGTTCGCTCGACCTGGCGACGCTCGGCGAACGGCACGTCTTCCAGCCGGTCTTCGGCCACCCAGGAGTCGTGGATGGCCGACGCCTCCGTGCCCGCCTCGATCTGCTGGGCGCAGACGGTCTCGAGCTCTGGCGTGAGGAGGGCAACCCGCCCGATCTCTTTGAGGTAAGCGCGGACCGGGTCGGTCCCGAGCTGCTGGCTGCCGTGGTAGTCGCTGATCGAAAGAGCAGATGCGACCCGGTTATGGCGAGCCCTCTTGTCAGGCGGGGCAGCGCCCTGGCTGCCTGGCTCCGGGTCGTCGGGCGAGGACGACGCCAGCTCTGAGGACGGTCCGCCCGGTTCGCTCATGTGCTCACGCCTCCTCCCCTCGGCGACTTACTAGCCACCCTAACAAGGTGTCGGCGGATTCGGTCACGGCTTGCGGGGTCGTGTCGCCGACCCCCGGATCCGACAGCATCTGCAAGAGCGGCTTGACCCACTGCAGGGTGGCCGCCGCCTGCATCAGCAGGTCGTCCTGGCCTGCCGCCTCGGCCTTGCGAGCATCGGACTCGAGGTCGCCCACGGCTCTAGTGGTGGCCGTCCGGACCAACGCCACCACCGTCTGGTCCGAGCTGGCGGCAGGCTCGCTGACGGCCAGCCGCCGGAGAAGATCGGCGGCAGGCTCGCTGGCAGCTTCGATCGCTTCGTGCAGGCTGGCGGCGCTCGCCAGGGCTTCGTAGGCCGCTCTCTGCACCGGGTCGACGAAGAGCGAGACGTCTAGCCGGGGCGCCATCACGGCGGGCTGGTGGACTGCCAGGGCAAGGGCGTCCAGGCCGGCACGCTCCCCAGGGATCTGGCGGCGCGCCGCGACAGGGCGCGACGGCTGCCAGTCGCTGCCGTCGCCTGGGTCGTCCCGTGGCGGTGGCGCGTCGTCCCGGACGCCCTCCCGCGTGCCCCTGGAAGGTTGCGAGGGCTTGAAGCCGCCCTGGTCCAGCAAGTTCCGCAGCCTGTCGACCGATATCCGCGTGTGGTCGGCAATCGTGACGAGGTACTGGTCCCGGATGAGGGCGTTGTTAGGGTGCTCGGCGATCATTGCCACGGCAGTCTCAGCCGCCCGGGCCCGGCCCTCCGGCGACCGCAGGTTCCCCGAGGTGAGAGCCCGGTCGACCCGCCAGCCCAGGAACGGCCTGGCACCCTTGACGGCCGCTCTCAGCGCTTCGGGATCCTCCCTGGCCAGCTCGCCCGGGTCGCTGCCCAAAGGGAGGGGAGCGACGGACACCTCGACCTCGTCGCGCGCTTCCCAAGCATAGAAACGTGCCGCGGCCGACTGCCCGGCCGTATCCGCGTCGAAGGCGAGCACTACTTTCTTGGCGAAACGAGCGATCAACCTGAAGTGCTCGTCGGTGAGCGCCGTGCCACAGGTCGCCACCGCCCGCGTGACACCGGTGGTGAACAAGCCGATGACATCGGTGTACCCCTCGCAGACGACGATCTCGCCCTCCTGGACGATCCCCTGCCGAGCCCAGTTGAGCCCGTAGAGCGTGCGCCGTTTCGAATAGATGGGGCTCTCTGGTGAGTTGCGGTACTTGGGCTGCGGCTGACCGCTACGGCTTGCGTCGCCACCCCGGTCGCCGGAGTTGCCGGCGCCGCCTTCGGGCAGGACGCGCCCGCCGAGGGCTATCGCGGCACCCGCCGGATCGAAGATGGGGAACATCACCCGCCCCCTGAAGCTGTCTTCGGTCCCGCGGCCGCCCTTGTGAGCCAGTCCCGCCTTGACGAGAATGGCGTCGGGTGACCCGAGCCCTTGTACGAGCTCGCTGCCGCGTTCGGGCGACCAGCCGAGCTTGAACTGCCGCACGACGTCGCCGTCGTATCCCCGCGAGCGCAAGTACTGCCTGGCTCGGGCGGCGTCGGCGTGGTGGAGGAGGCGGTCGTGGTAGAAGGCCACGGCCTCTGCCATCACCTTCTTCAGAGCCTGTTGCTCCTCCCGCTCGGCACGCCCCTTGCCGCCGGCCTCGTGCCGGATGGCGATGCCCGCCCGGGACGCCAGGCGCTCTACAGCCTCGACGAAGTCGTAACCCTCGATGGCCCGCAGGAAGCCGATTGCGTCGCCCGACGCCTGGCAACCGAAGCAGTAGTACAGGCCCTCCTCGCCGTTCACGCTGAACGACCCCGTCTTCTCGGCGTGGAAAGGACAGAGCCCGACGCTGCGGCGGCCGACTCGCTTGAGTGGTGTGTACTCGCCGATGAGGGTGACGATGTCCGTCGCGCTTCGCACTTGGGCGACGTCTTCGTCGGGAACCATCAGGCGAACGGTACCCGCTCAGCCGCGGGCCAGCACCGCCTGCGCGGCAGCCAGCCGGGCGATCGGCACGCGGTACGGCGAGCAGCTCACGTAGTCGAGGCCAGCCTTGAAGAACGTGTCGATCGACGCCGGGTTGCCGCCATGCTCGCCGCACACTCCGCACTTCAGTCCTGGGCTCGTGGCCCGGCCACGCTCGACGGCCAGGCGGACGAGCTCGCCCACCCCGGTGCTGTCGACTATCTCGAATGGGTTCGCACTGAGCAGACCCTTGTCCAAGTAGGCGGACATCATCCGGCCCTCGACGTCGTCGCGGCTGAAGCCGAACGTCATCTGGGTGAGGTCGTTGGTGCCGAACGAGAAGAAGTCGGCCTCGGCTGCGATCTCCCCGGCCAAGAGTGCGGCCCGCGGCGTCTCGATCATCGTGCCGATCGTGATCTCGACACCGCTGCCTTCGCCGGCTGCGGTCTTGGCTGTCGCGGCGGCCTCTGCCACCCAGGAACGGGCGAGCGCAAGCTCTTCGCGGGACACGGTGAGCGGGATCATCACCTCGACGACGGGGTGCCCGCCGGCCGCCACGCGGTCGTACGCAGCCTCCATCAGTGCCCGTACCTGCATGGCGTACAGGCCGGGCTTGAGGACGCCGAGACGGACACCCCTCGTGCCGAGCATGGGGTTGGCCTCCCGCCAGGCACGGGCGGCGTCGTACAGCCGGCGCTCCTCCGGCGAGAGGCCTTCCTTGGCTTCCTTGACAGCGAGCGACTCGACATCGGGCAGGAACTCGTGCAGCGGCGGGTCGAGCAGGCGCACGACGACAGGCAGGCCGTCCATCGCCTCGAGGATGTCGTAGAAGTCCGCCTTCTGGGCCACGCGCAGCTCCTCCAGTGCCGCCGCCTCCGAGGCTTCGTCGTCGGCCAGGATCATGCGGCGGACTATCGGGAGGCGATCCTCCCCGAGAAACATATGCTCCGTCCTGCACAACCCGATCCCCTCGGCACCCAATCGCCTGGCGTTGGCCGAGTCCGGCCCGTTGTCGGCGTTCGCCCGCACGCCGAGGTGGCCGGCACGAATCGAGTCGGCCCAAGAGAGGATCTCCTCGAGCTCTGGCGGCGGCGTCGCCTCGGTGAGGGGAACGGACCCGGCTACGACAGAACCGGTCGAGCCGTCGATGGAGATGACGTCTCCCTCGGCGAGATCCGTACCTCCTATACGGACGGTCTTGCCGGCGACGTCGATCCGGAGCTGTTCGGCTCCGACGACGGCCGGCTTGCCCCACCCGCGGGCAACCACGGCGGCGTGCGACACGAGGCCCCCTCGAGCGGTCAGGATCCCTTCGGCCGCGAGCATGCCGTGGACGTCCTCGGGGCTCGTCTCGTTGCGCACGAGGATGACATGGCGTCCGGCGGCGGCCAGTTCGGCGGAAGCGTCGGCACTCAGGCAGATCTCGCCCACGGCGGCGCCCGGCGAAGCGCCGAGACCCTTGGTCAAGTTGGGTTGCGAGTGCTCGGCAAACTGCGGGTGGAGAACTCCGTCGATGTGGTCGGCCGTGATGCGCTGAACCGCCTCGTCATGCCGAAGCTTGATGACGTCGTCCGAAGTCATGTCGACAGCCATCCGTATCGCCGCCCGCCCGGTGCGCTTGCCGACCCGGGTCTGCAGCATCCAGAGCTTGCCCTGCTCGATCGTGAACTCGGTGTCGCACATGTCCCGGTAGTGGGCTTCCAAGCGGGCGAAGATGTCCATCAGCTCCGCGTAGATAGCCGGGAAACGGTTGTCCAGGGCTGCCAGCGGCTCTGTGTTGCGGATGCCCGCCACGACGTCCTCCCCCTGGGCGTTGACCAGGAAGTCTCCGTAGGCACCCTGGGCACCGGTCGCCGGGTCGCGGGTGAACCCGACACCAGTGCCGGATTTTTCGTCCCGGTTCCCGAAGACCATCGCCTGGACGTTGACGGCCGTCCCGAGGTCGTGCGGGATGCCCTCGCGAACCCTGTAGGCAACGGCC
This sequence comes from Acidimicrobiales bacterium, assembly GCA_050744865.1. GTDB lineage: Bacteria > Actinomycetota > Acidimicrobiia > Acidimicrobiales > Bog-793 > JAKACA01. The sequence continues at coordinate 26,700 of JBOGHW010000015.1, forward strand.
CTCGGGCGGTTCCAGGAGCTGAATACTGCCTCGATGGCGCCCCTCAGCTGGTCGGCTGGTGCCTCGGGGAACTGGTTGCCCGTGTGGCCTTGCACGACAGCTTTCAGCTCGCCGACGAGCTTTTGCAGGACCTCAGATGGGATGTCGGCATCCGTCTTGGCGCCGCAGGCCTCTTTGGCGTCCTCGAGCGGGCGGTCGAGCGCCTCCCCCGGGACATCGAGGACGATCCGCCCGTACATCTGCACGAAGCGCCGCTGCGAGTCGTAGGCGAAGCGCTCGTCGCCGGTCTGGGCGGCCAGCCCCTGCACTGACTCGTCGTTGAGGCCGAGGTTCAGGACTGTGTCCATCATCCCCGGCATCGAGAACTTGGCCCCGGAGCGAACCGACACGAGCAGGGGATCGGCGCCATCGCCCAGCTTTCGGCCCATCTGCGACTCGAGCTTGGCCAGGTGCGTCTCGACCTCACCGGACAGGGATTCGGGCCAGCCACCTGCCATGTACTCGCGGCAGGCATCTGTCGAGATCGTGAAGCCATACGGTACGGGGAGCCCGAGCACCGAGGTCATCTCTGCCAGGTTGGCCCCTTTGCCACCCAGGAGGTCCTTCATCTCCATCGGCGGGCGGGAGTGCTCGTGGTCGAAGTCGAAGATGTAGGCCATCTGGGTCGGTCCTTCCTCGGTGATCGGTTGTGCTGAGCCTAAGGCGGTCCTCTAGCCGGCCAGACGCACGGCGATGACCGACGGCAGATCGGATATGGGCACTCGCTCCTGCAGTGTCGAGTCGCGGTCGCGCACGGTGACCGCACCGTCGTCGAGCGAGTCGAAGTCGATCGTCACGCACAGCGGCGTACCGATCTCATCGTGGCGCCTGTAGCGCCGGCCGATCGCCTGCGTCTCGTCGTACTCGCACGAGAACAGGCGAGAAAGCGTGCGGAAGACTTCCTTGGCGACGGGGGTCAACGTGTCCTTCTTCGACAGGGGGAGGACCGCTACCTGGTAAGGGGCGATGCGGGGGTGCAACCGGAGCACGGTGCGCGGCTCTCCCGCCACCTCGTCCTCGTCGTAAGCCGCCAACAGGAAGGCCATCGTCGAGCGCGTCAGACCGAGGGCCGGCTCGATGGTGTGCGGCGTGTAGTGCTCGTTGCCGGCCTGGTCGAAGTACTCGAGCTTGACGCCGGAGTGCTTGGAGTGGGAGGTGAGGTCGTAGTCGGTACGGTTGGCGATCCCCTCAAGCTCACCCCAACCCCATGGGAAGAGGAACTCCACGTCGGCGGTCTCCGACGAGTAGTGGGAGCGCTCCTCGGCATCGTGCTTGCGGAGCCTGAGCATCGAGGTGGGGATGCCGAAGCGGGTGTGCCACGCGTAGCGCTCGGCGCACCAGTACTCGAACCACTTCGACCCTTCGCTCGGTGGCACGAAGTACTCCAGTTCCATCACTTCGAACTCGCGGGTACGGAAGACGAAGTTGCCGGGAGTGATCTCGTTTCGAAAGACGCGGCCGATCTGCGCGATCCCGAAGGGAGGCTTCTTGCGCGTCGTCTGCAGCACAGCCAAGAAGTTGACGAACATGCCCTGGGCCGACTCGGGCCGCAAGTAGGCGACCGAAGCCGTGTCCTCGACCGGGCCGACGAACGTCTTGAACATCAAGTTGAACGGGCGCGCCTCGGTCAGGTCGGTCGACCCGCAGTTCGGGCACGTACCGTCGACCTGGTCGGCGCGCCAACGCTCCTTGCACTTGCGGCAGTCCACCAGCGGGTCGGTGAAGGTGGCGAGGTGGCCGGACGCCTCCCAGACCTTGGGGTTGGTAAGGATGGCGGCGTCGATCGGGACGACGTCCTCCCGCTCCTGCACCATCGAGCGCCACCAGGCTTCCCGCACGTTGCGGAGCATTAGGGCACCGAGCGGCCCGTAGTCGTACGTAGAGCGGATGCCTCCGTATATCTCGGCGCTTGGGAACACGAAGCCCCTGCGCTTGCAGAGGTTCACCACCTTGTCGAAGAGCTCCGGTCTCCCGACGAGCTCCGGGCTTGCTGCGCTGCCTTCCTGCTCCATCGCACGAGGTTAGTCGGGCGCCGGCAGGGGCTCGGTTGACGGAAGCTCGGGGCCAGGTACCGATGTTTCCCTGTTGGGAAGCCAGGCACAACTTTGGCCTCGTGCAGCCACTTGGTAGGTTGTGCTCCGGGCAAACGGCGAAGAGGGGTGATGTCGTGAACCGAGGCAGAGCAAGGCGCGCGCGGTACACCGCCTGGGCAGTGGCCGCCACGGCCGGCTTGCTGGCGGCGAACGTCTTGACGGGGGCCGGCGGCGCGGCGGCTCAAGCTCTGGGCGCGTCACCGAAGTGGAGCGTCCAAAGGGCCTTTTCGCTCGGTGCCGCTTTGCTGGACTCCGTGAGCTGTACGTCCGTGTCGGCGTGCGTCGCGGTCGGCCAGAACACCTACGGGTCGGGCAGCGCTATCCGCACTGGCGACGCCGGGTTGAAGTGGACGGCCTCCGTGGTACCGGCGCAGTCCAGCCAGCTGGAGAGCGTCTCGTGCGTCTCGCCGTCATTCTGCGAAGCGGTTGGCCAGACAGCCAGCTATGGCGGGCTCGCCTTGGGCTCTACCGATGGGGGCGCCAGCTGGACAACCCAGGTGCTCCCGCGGCTGCCGGCCGGCCTATCGGTACTGGACTCCGTCTCCTGCGGCTCAACCTCGTTCTGTGTAGCCACTGGCCAGAACGACTCCGACGGCCCTGCCGGCCCGGGACCGGTCCTGCTCACGACCGTCAACGGGGGCGTGGCATGGATGGGGCAGTCGCTTCCGGGCGACGTCGGCTATCTCTTCGCAGCGTCCTGTGCGTCGACGACGAGGTGCGAGGCCGTCGGCTTCTCGGTCGACTCCGATGGCGACTTCACTGGCTCGGTCGCCATCGGCACGACAGACGCCGGATCAACCTGGTCGCTGCAGTCGATCCCGAAAGGCACTTACAGCCTTGACGCCGTCGACTGCCCGTCGCCGTCGACTTGCGAGGCGGCCGGCACAAACGGCGGCAGGAACGACGCGGTGGCGCTGCGAACGGTGAACGGTGGGGCTTCGTGGGTCGCGCAGGCGTTACCGGCGGGGCGGCTCGGTGCCGCCGACGCTGTCTCTTGTGCCAACACGATCGATTGCGAAGTGGACGGCAACCCAGCCCATAGCGCTCTTCGCACGACGAACGGTGGAGCTTCCTGGAAAGTCCAGCCGCTCCCGCCGGGGGCCGGAGGGGGCCTGAACGGCATCGCTTGCCCGTCTCGCACCGAATGCCAGACCGTTGGGGACAGCTCGAACGGGACGGTCTATCGGGGTGTCGGCGTAGTGTTCCGGCTCACCGACCCCGGTGCCGGCTGGTCGGGTGGCCCGGCTCCTGCAGGCGTGGATCTGAACGGCATCGCCTGCAGGGGTTCGTCGCTCTGCGTCACAGTCGGGTCGAACGGAGGCTTGACCGCCGCGATCGTGGACCGCACCACAGATGGTGGGGGCACGTGGGTCCCCGCACACCTGCCTGGCGGGTTCGCGAGCCTGAACGCCGTGGACTGTGAGTCGTCCTCGCTCTGCATTGCCGTCGGCTCGACCACCGCCGGCGCCGGGGCTGTAGTCCGCTCGACAAATAGCGGTGCTACTTGGGAGACCGAAAGATTGCCAGCTGGGGTCGGCGAGCTCTACGGAGTCTCCTGCCCTTCGAGCCAGGTCTGCGAGGCTGTCGAGAACGACGCTGTGGCCGTCCGGACCACTGACGGTGGCACGGCTTGGGTAAAGCAGACGCTCCCGTCGAGCATCTCCCAGCCGAAGGCCATCGCTTGCGGATCAGTATCCGACTGCCAAGTTGTCGGCACCTCCGGGTCCTTTCAAGACAGCGCTGTCCGCACAACCGACGGCGGTAGCAGTTGGGTGCCGGAGACCCTGCCCGGCGGCGCCAACAACACTGGCCTCACCAGCGTGGCCTGCCCGTCGGCCTCCGTCTGCTACGCGACCAACTTAATAGGACGGCCGCCCGTCCTCAAGACCACCGACGGGGGTTCCCTGTGGGTCGCCGAGAGCTTCCCGACCGGCGAATCGGTCCTGGACGTCTCGTGCACCTCGACGTTGGACTGCCAGGGTGTCGCACGCAAGATCGGAGCTGGCTTCGTCGTCAGCACGACGGACGGCGGTACGTCCTGGGCCGCGACGACCCTGCCGAAAGTCGCCCCGACGACTATCTCCTGCAGCGGCCCGACAGCATGCGAGGCGCTCGGGGAGTCCGATCAGGAGACACTGATCCTTGGCGGGCCCTGACCGCCGGCACCGCGAGCCATCGCCGCTCAGGGCCTCTCGAGCACCCGGTGCCAGGCCCGCTCCATGCCGGCGGCAAGGCAGCCTTCGACCACGGCGTCGTCGCCGAGAGCGCTCACCCGGATCTCAGGCACGAAAGGCGCCATGTCCTGGAGTGCCTCGACAACGTGAGTGGCGAAGCCCAGGGCCTGCCCGATCCCGCCGCCGAGCACGATCAAGTCCGGATCGACGACGGCGATGACCGAAGCCAGCGCCTTTGCGACGAGCAGTGCTTCGCCTTTCACGATCTGCAGCGCCCTCTCGTCGCCGGCAGCGGCGTCGGCGAAGACTCGCCTTGCCGACAGACCGCTCGGCTTCATGCCGAGCCGCCGGGCCGACCGCACTATCGCCGAAGCCGAGGCGGACGCCTCGAGCATGCCCCGGCGCCGCACCTCAGCGGCGTCCACGTCCTCGCCGGAGATAGGGAGGTAGGCGATCTCGCCGGCCGCGCCGTGGCGCCCTCGGTGGAGCTTGCCGTCGACGACGAGACCCAAGCCGATGCCGGTACCGACAGATACGAAGGCGAACGTCTCTACGCCTCGGCCGTGTCCGTTGTCGCGCTCGGCCAGGGCGGCCACGTCGACGTCGTTCTCGACGACGACAGTCTTGCCGAACATGCGCCGCAGATCGGTGAGAACAGTTGGTTGCTCCCACCCGGGGAGGGTGCGGGCCATCGTCAGCGCACCCTTCTCGGGGTCGTAGACACCGGGGCTGCCGACCACGGTCTGGGTCACTTTCGAGCGGGTGAGGCGGGCGGAGGCCGTGAGGTCGTCCGCCAAGGCAGCCAGCTCGGCGAGGCGGCCCTCGGCCGAAGGCGCTGTTGCCCGGCGGCTCGCCTTGGCCCGTACGGCCCCCGACAGGTCTGCGAGCGCGCCGCGCACGTACTCGTGCCCGACGTCCAGCCCGAGCACGTACCCGGCCTCGGGACGGACCTCGTAAAGCACCGCGGCGGGACCGCGCACGCCGGTGCGGTGACCGGCGGAACGGACAAGCCCGTCGCGCTCGAGGTTGGCAAGCGCCAGGGCGACCGTCGGCTTGGAGAGGCCGGAGATGCGAGCCAACTCGGCCCGGGACAGCGGTCCGCCGGCGCGGACCTCGTCGAGGAGCAACGCCTCGTTCATGACTCGGATGAGCTGCGGGCGAGCAGCGCCCTGGCTCTGCAAAGGGAGCCTCACTCGGCCCTCCGGCGCGGCAGTTGGGTCTTCGGCACGGCTGTGATGTTGGCAGGTACCTTCGTCCAACGAAATGATAGAACAGTTTACTATTACGATGAGCGAGGGTCCGAGCTTGACCGAGAACCGGCTCGCTGCCGCCAGGCCGATCGTGCCGGCGCCGCGCCAATACCGCATCTCCGAGGGCACGGTCATCCTGCACGACGGCTTCACTATCGAGTGCCCGGAGGAGCTTGTCCCTGTGGCACGGTGGTTCAGGCGCGCGATCGAGGTGGCGACCGGCTGGAGAGTCGAGATCGGCTCGGCGGGCGGCGCCGAGCAGGGCGGACGAGACCAGGAAGGAGCCAAGCAGGGGAAAGGTGGTCAGGGTGCCGTGCGCCTGGTTCTCCACCCACTCGATCCGGAGGCGGCCCCTGGCCCGCGGAGCGGCCTGCCGGGCCTGGCTGCCGAGAGCTACGAGCTGCGGGTGGCCCCAGGCGCCGTGACGATAACGGGCCGAGGCGCGGCCGGCGTGTTCTACGGGCTGCAGACCTTGCGCCAGCTGATGCCCGACGCGCTCTGGCGCTCGGCGCCCGAAGGTAGCTCTCCGGTTCCTGCCGTCGAGATCCCTTGCATCGCGATCGACGACGTGCCCGGCTACGCGTGGCGTGGGGTGCATCTTGACGTTTCCCGCCACTTCATGCCGAAGTCGTTCGTCTTGAAGCTCGTCGACCTCCTGGCGATGCACAAGTGCAACGTGCTCCATCTGCACTTGACCGACGACCAGGGCTGGCGCATGGCGATCGAGAAGTACCCCCGCTTGACCGAGGTGGGGGCGTGGCGGCGGGAGTCTCAGGGCGGTCACGACCAGGACATTGGCGATGGCCGACCGCATGGCGGCTTTTACTCCAAGGCGGACTTGCGCGAGATCGTGGCTTACGCGGCCGAGCGCTACGTGTCGGTGCTGCCCGAAGTGGACATGCCCGGGCACATGGTCGCAGCCATTGCCGCCTATCCCGAGCTGGGCAACACCGGCGAGCAACGAGAGGTCATGACGACATGGGGGATCTCCGAGCACGTGCTCAACTTGGGGGCGCGGGCGTTGCGTTTCTGCGAGGAAGTGCTCGACGAGGTCGTAGACGTCTTCCCCTTCGCATACGTGCACGTCGGAGGCGACGAGTGCCCCGTCACCGAGTGGGAGTCGAGCGAGGCGGCCCAGATGCTGATGGCCGAGGCGGGCTGCACCGAGGCTCGCCGGCTGCAGGGCTGGTTCACCGCTCGCATGGCCGATCACCTGGCCCGCCGGGGCAGGATCCTCGTCGGCTGGGACGAGATTCTCGACGGCGGCGCTCCTGCCGGCTCGGTGGTGATGTCGTGGCGGGGTGAGGAGGGCGGGGTGAAGGCCGCTGCTGCCGGCCACGAGGTGGTCATGGCGCCGGTGCAGTGGCTGTACTTCGACTGGTCCTACATCGACGACCCCGCTGAGCCCGTTGCGATCTGGTCGGCTACGAGCGTCGAGCGGGTGTACAAGTACGACCCGTGTTTCTCTGTCGAGCCCGCCTGGCGCCACCGAGTGCTCGGAGCACAGTGCCAGCTCTGGACGGAGTACGTGGCCACTCCGGAGCACGCCGAGTACATGTACTTCCCACGGGTCTGCGCCTTCTCCGAAGTGGCGTGGGCCGGCGGCCGGGACGTGGCGAGAGAGCCGTACGACGAGTTCGAGGATCGCCTGGCGGACCATCTCGGGCGCCTGCAGGCTCTTGGCGTCAACTACCGGCCCATGGACGGGCCGACGCCCGGGCAAGCCCGTGTCTGGGGAGCCGTGGCGCAGACTCCGTTGGCATGATGTCCACGTGGAGCTAGCAGCAGCAGAGGAGCTGTCAGAGCGCCTGGGGCTCGACGCCGCGGACCGTTACTGGGTCGCCGGGCTCGATGCCGCCGGTGCCCCGTTCTGCGGCGTGAGGATCCCTGATGCCGTGGAGTCGGCCGCCACGCTCGCCCGGATAGGCGTCGCCGAGGCCGACGCGGCAGACGTAATTGCCACTTTGCCGTCGCCCGTGCGTGACCCCGAGTGGTGGTGGCTGCTCGAGCGGTCTGTCCACAAGATCGTGAGCGAGATGGGTGAGCCCGACAAGCTCCACGTCGGGTGGCCGGACTGGACGGCGGCCACGCCGGGCCGGCCGCTTGGCCAGCGCTGCTTCATGGCCCACGTCTACCTGGCGACGCTGCCCTACCTGGGCGCCTGGCACGTCGCCCATGGCATCCCCGAGGAGGTCTCTCTGGCGTCGTTTGCCGACCTGGCCCGGCACATGGCGATCCACCGCCGGGTCTTTGGCGAGGCAGGGGTCGACGCCTCTTGGTGGCTCACGCTCAGCTTGCGGGGCGAGGCCTTCGACCTCGGCCGCCTGCAGTTCACCTACTTCAGGCTCGGCCACGGCGACCAGGCCGTGTGGTGGTACCCGCCCGAGGCGGCTGCTGCGCTCGGGAGCGGCTTCCTGCATGGCGACTCCTGCATCGGCGTGCACATCCCCGAGGGAAGGCCAATGACGCCAGAGGCGTGCGACGAGTCCTTCGCGCTGGCGGCTGCCTTCATGCAGCGCTACTTCCCACCACCAGCTGGCCAACAGCGGCGAGTGGCGACCTGCTGGTCCTGGTTGCTCGACGACCAGCTTGCCGACATCTTGCCGGCGAGTTCGAACATCGTCAGGTTCCAGCGGCGGTTCGAGCTGGTGCCCGGTTGGGTCCCCGGCGACGAGAGCGTCGCCGAGTTCGTCTGGAGAAGGCAATTGCCGAGCCAGGGCCCGACGCCGGAGTGGCTCGATACCTTGCCGCAGAACACGAGGCTCGAGCGGGCGCTGGTCGCGCACCTGCGGGACGGTGGGCACTTTCGCGTGAGGAGCGGCTGGCTCGACTTGTGACGCTCAAGCGGTCGGGGCCACGGCCATCCGGTCAGAGACGGCGATGGCGATGACGACCGCAGCCGCCAGGACGCCGACTGCGATGGTATCGACGTGGGGCGCGACCAGGGACAAGAGCGCCAGCGCCATGACACCGTAGATGCGAGACCAGGGAATTACGCCCCAGATGGCTCGCTTGAAAGCGGCGTGGCCCGCCACGAACAAGCCGGTGCCGCCGAGGATCATCCATGCCGCCGGAGCCGGCGTGGCGATAGCGGGATGGGCGAGCAGTTCCTCGTTGCCGGCGGCGGCGGCGATGATCCCGCCGACGATGGCGGGGTGGATGACGTGGTAAGCGGTGCGTCCCAAGCGGCCCGGGTCGGCAGACTTCGAGACAACCTGTGACGCCGCTTCGGCCGATCGGTCGAAGTACAGCCACCACAGAGCAGCCACGGCGCAGAAGGCCACCGCCAAGGCGGCGATCCCGGAACTGGTCACATGCGGCTCACGGGACAACGTCGTGCCCGTCAGGACGACGCACTCCCCGAGGGCAATGAGGACGAAGGCCTGGCAACGCTCGGCGATGTGGCTGCCTTCGATGTCCCACTCCGAAGTGGCGGACCGCCCGAGGCCGGGTGTGTAGAAGCCGGCCCAGCCTCCCAGCAGGTCCACCACAACGGCCGCCAGCCACAAGATGTCCCGCTGGCTGCCGTGAACGACCCCACCTGCCACGGCCAGGGCCCCACTTACGAGGCACCAGGTGAGAATGCGCTGGAAGTTGCGCTGCAGAGGCTGGCCGCGGAGCGCCCAGACGGCGAAAATGGTGCGCCCGACCTGCATGCCCGCATAGGCGGCCCCGACGGCCAGACCGCGCGATCCGAAGGCGTCCGGCAGCGCTGCCGACATGACGAGACTGACGATTCCCAGCCCCAGCAGCAATAGACGGATAGGGATGCGGTCGGGATCGAGCCAGTTCGTGACCCAGGCTGTGTATGCCCAGGCGAACCACACCATCGCCAGCAGGACGGCGGCCTGCAGCGCCCCGGTGGCGGTCGGGCGGTCGAGCAACTGGTGCGACAGCTGCGTCACCGCGAACGCGTAGACAAGGTCGAAGAACAGCTCGGCGTTGGTGACGCGAGACCCCTGGGAGCGGTCGCGCAGCAGGCTTGTCGTCGTGTCCCCGGCCATGGCGGTCACGCTACGCGGCGGTCAAGCTGGCAGGCGCAAGAGGCCAGTCGGGTCGAAGACGGCGTCGCCGCCGACGAGCGTCGCGACAACGCCAAGGTCGGCGTCGAGGAGGACAAGGTCGGCCGGACTGCCTGCCTCGACCCGGCCCACACCGAGTGCGTCAAGGCCGGCTGCTCTGGCGGGTGTCGCCGAAGCGGCCGTCAAGGCGTCGTCCACGGAGAGCCCTGCCGCGCCTACGAGGTTCCGAACGGCCACGTCCATCGTCAGCACGCTCCCGGCCAACGTCTGAGGGTTGGCGGCAAGGCTCACACGACCTCCTCGCACCTCGACGTCAAGGCGGCCCAACTGGTAAGTACCCGGCTCGAGCCCGGTTGCAGTGACGGCGTCGCTGACGACCACGAGGCGACCGGGGGCGACGCGGGCGACCAGAGCGAGCACGGCCGGGTGGAGGTGCTCGAGATCCGCGATCACCTCTACTGTCACCCGGTCGTCCAGCAGAAGGGCCGTGACGGCGCCTGGCATCCGGTGATGGAGGGGGGCCATGGCGTTGAACAAGTGCGTGGCGTGCGTGGCGCCCGCCTCGATGGCGGTACAGGTCGCGTCGTAGGAAGCGTCCGTGTGGCCGATCGCAACTGCCGCCCCCAGCGAGAGCACCTCGGCGATGAGCTCGGTGCTGCGGTCCAGTTCGGGTGCAACCGTCACGAGCCGGATGGCCCTGCCGGCCGCCGTTGCCAGGCGGCGCAGCTCGGCGATGTCGACCGGTCGCAGGGCCGACGGGTCCTGGGCGCCCATCTTGGCTCGGGCGATGAAGGGGCCCTCGAGGTGTATGCCCCGCACGACCGCCCCGCCATGCCCGCCACCATCGCCCGCCCCGCCGCTCCCGCTGCGATCAGCCTCCCCATGTCGGCCCTCGGCGGCCGGCCGGTCGGCACGCACCACAGCGGCCAGACCGGTCACGGTCGTGAGCAGTCGCTCCGGCGTGTCCGAGACAGTCGTGGCAAGCAGGGTGGTCGTCCCGTGGCGAGCGTGAAACCGAGCGATCCGAGCGACCGACTCGACGACTTCCGAAACGGTGCCGCCATTCACCTGGGCCCCGTCGCCGCCGTGCACGTGGACGTCGACGAAGCCGGGGGACAGCGTGAGCGGTCCGAGATCGACCAGGCCAGCCAGCGAGGCAGGGCTTGTATCGCCACCGCCACCCGCCGCCCGAGTGCGGACTCCAGCGCCGGTGCCGGCAATCGTGCCTTCTTCGACGGCGACCCATCCGGGCGACAGCATGCCGGCAGGGGTGAGCACGCTGCCCGCCTGCAGCACGCGACTGGGAGAGGTCACGTCAATGTGACCTTGCTGAGGCCCTGCGGGCTGTCGGGATCCACCCCGTAGAGACGGGCCACCTCGAGTGCCAGCTGCTGGGACCGGACGACGGCGAGCACCGGCGCCAATGCCTCGGGAACGTCGGCTGGCCACTCCGCAGAGCTACCGGCGACCGGCCCGGCCACTCGCACGCTGGCACCCCGCTCGCGGAGGTCCCTCGCCAGGCAGAGCACGTCCTCGGCGGCGGGGCCGGGGTGTGCGAAGGCCAGGACAGGAATGCGTGTCGAGGCGACTGCGATCGGGCCGTGGCGCAAGTCGGCCGCCGAGAAAGCAGTGGAGAGAGTGGCGCTGGTCTCTTCGATCTTGAGGGCGCACTCGGCGGCCGCACCGAACAGGTAGCCCCTTGCAACCGTCGCGAACCGCCTGTCCTTCCGGGCGAGCCAGGCAGCCAGACGAGCGGTCGGCTCGGGCTCTCCCAGCACGCCTGCAACCTGCCCCGGCAAGCGTGCCCAAGCGCCCTCGTCGATGCCCACGTCGCCGATTGCCTGGGCGATGAGGGCGAAGGCGGCGATCTCGGCGGTCACCGTCTTGGTCGCCGGCACGGCGACCTCTTCCCCCGCCCCGAGGTCGATCACGACGTCGGCGATGCCGGCGAGGGGACTGGCCGGGTCGTTGGTGACCGCGATCGTCCGGCCTCCGAAGCGCCGTGCCTGCTCTAGCGACGAGGCAATCTCCGGTGTGCGCCCTGACTGGGAGACGGCGATCACGACGTAGCCGGTGTAGTCGATCTCTGCCTCGTACAGCATGTGGATGCTGGGCGAGGCCGAGGAGACAGGTCGCCCGGTTGCGACCTCGAGCAGATAGCTGCCACCAGTGGCGGCATGGTCGGACGAACCGCGGGCAACGACAACCGTCCCGGCGAGAGCCCCATCGAAGCACTCCCTCAGCCTCGCCCCGAGCTCGTCCCGCCGCCCGATGAGGGCGGCCAGGACATCGGGTTGCTCGGCCATCTCGGCCGCCATCCGTGTGCCGAGCGTGGGAAGGGTCACGCTTGAGAGGTTAGTCGGAAGGTATCCTAACTACTAGCAGCGGGACGGTGTTGCGCCGTCTCGGTGTTGCTCGACACCAGGCTGGTGTGAGCCGAGCGCAGGCGGCGGTCGAAGTGGTACTCCGCCGCAGCGGTGGCCAATTTCTCCACTTCGGCTGTCGCCCGGCTCGGCGGCACCGCCAGCGCCGCGCTCAGCTGGCCACCGAGTATCTGGCGGACCAGTGTCACAGTGTCCGGCAGGACTCCGACGCCGCTGCGGCAGGACTTGCACAAGAAACCGCCGACTCCGCTGTCGAAAGCGACCAGGGGGGCGTCCTGGCCGCAGGATGCGCACTGCTCGACGACCGGCCCCACGCCCTCCAGGGCGAGCAGCTTCCAGAGGAATGCTCCGAGTATCACAGCCCCGCCGCTACTTGCCAGCGTGTGCAGGGCGCGGACGAGCAAGCGGAACTCCTCTGGCATCGGATGGCGCTCGACTGCCAGTTGGTCGATTGCTTCGAGCATCGTGAAGGCGAGCGGCATCCGATCGAGGTCGTCGCGGATCGGCCGGAAGTGGTCGACGACTTCGACTTGCTGGACGATGTCGAGCTCCCGTCCCTTCCAGCACATCACCGAGACGTGGGTCATCGGCTCGAGGCGTCCCGCCAGCTTTGACTTCGACTTGCGGATCCCCTTGGCCACGGCACGGACCTTGCCGTACTCGGGGGTTGCCAGCGTGACGATGCGATCCGCTTCGCCGAGGCGCATCGTGCGCAGCACCACCCCCTCGTCCTTGAAAGTCGCCACGCTTGAACGCTAACGGGTCGATCACCTCACAACGGGGTGCCGGCCCCGCCGAGGCTCGGGCAGTCCGGATTGGATGTTCCCCGTCTGGGAGACTGGTGGGGTGCAGCGGGGCTTGCTCACCAGCGTCGGCGTATTTCGAGTGGTCGAGTGGTTCTGGATGCTCTTCGTGCTAGTCGCCGAGGCGCGCTACTTGAGCGTGCCGTGGCTGGCCTGGGCACTCGTCTGCCTCGCCGGGCTCGTGACCATCTGGCTGGCGGTGGTTCGCACGATCCGCCCGGCCCAGTTGCTCGAGCCGGTCTGTGTGCTTCCGGAGCTGGCCGTCGGCGTCGCTCTTTTGGTATGCGACGGCCTGGTGTTCAAGCACGGCCACGTGTTCGGGCCGCAGAGCTCGCTGGCGGCGGGCTGGCCGCTGGCCGGAGTGCTGTCGGCTGGCATCGCCCTTGGGGCTGCCGGCGGATTTGGCTCCGGCGCCGCCATGGGTATCGCCCACTTCTACGCAGCTGTGCTGAACGGCGTGAGGGTGCTGGCGCTGACGTCCTCGCAAGTCGTGTCCGTCACCAGCTCGTTCGTCCTCTACATGCTGGTCGGCGCCGTGGCCGGTTACGCCGTGAAGCTGATCCGGCAGTCCGACGACGAGGTCGCCAGGGCGCGCGCCCGGGAGGAGGTCACGCGCACCCTGCACGACGGCGTCCTGCAGACCCTGGCGTTCGTGGAACGGCGCGTGGCCGATCCGCTGCTGGCCGGGATGGCACGCGAACAGGAGAGGGAGCTGCGTACCTGGCTGGCGTCGTACACGGGGTCCTCGCCGGCGGCGAGCCGCGCCCCGGCCGGCAGGCGCAAGTTGCATCGCCGTGGGGCCGGCGTCGACCGGGGGGAGCTCGAGCGACGCTTGCGGTTGGCTGGAGGCCGTCTCGAGGACAGCTACGGCGGCCGTGTGGACGTGATCGTCGCCGCCGATGTGCCTCTTCTGCCGGCCGGAAAGGCCGAGGCGATCACCGGAGCGGTCGGGGAGGCGCTCGTGAACTCAGGCAAGCACGGCAGGGCGACCAGGGTCACGGTGTTCGTCGAACCGGCCGACCAGCACGGTGTGTTCTGCTCGGTGAAGGATGACGGCCTGGGCATGGACGTCGCGGCAGCGCCCGAGCGCCTCGGCATCAGCCGCTCCATCCGCGGCCGGATCGAGGCGGAGGGAGGGCGAGTCGAGCTTGCCTCGTCGCCCGGACGGGGCACGGAGGTGAGGATATGGGTGTGATCCGGGTCGTCCTGGCTGACGACCACCCCATCTGGGTGAGTGGGGTGGCTGCGGATCTCGGGGATGGCTTCGAAGTGGTGGGCAAGGCCGGGACCGCCGAGGAGGCGCTCGCTGTCATCGCCGCTACGGCTCCGGATCTGGTCGTCTGCGACTTGCACATGCCTGGCGGCGGCGGCATCAAAGTCGCCAGGACCGCCGGAGAGGCGACGAAGGTGGTCATCCTCACCGTGTCGGAGTCTGAGAGGGACCTGCTCGACGCCGTGGCCGCCGGTGCTGTCGGCTACCTGGTGAAGTCTGCGGCCCCGGCGGAGCTGCGCTCGGCGCTGCTGCGAGCAGCATCCGGCGAGCCGGTGTTCGCGCCGGCGCTGGCCTCGCTCGTGCTCGGTGAGTTCCGGAGGCTGTCCAAGCAGGCGACGGGAGCCCAGCCTCTGTCCGACCGCGAACGCGAGGTGCTCCAGCTAGTGGCACGAGGCCACTCCTACAAGGAGATCGGCTCCGAGCTTTACATCGCTGAGAAAACCGTCGAGAACCACGTCCGCAACATCCTCGGCAAACTTCACCTCAACCGCCGGCAGGAGCTGATCCGCTACGCCCTGGAGCACGGGATCGAATAGCGAATTGGGGGCTCGCCTGGCGACCTTTAGGGGGAGACCCCGATTGTCGGCAGCATGGTTGCTGCTCACAGTGGTCATATGGATGGTAACTCTGTAAGCGATCCCACGCCCGTTGTCCCGACGCCTGCCGTCGCCTGCCCTGCGTGCGGTTCGCAGGACGTCGGAAACCAACGACTCAGGTGCCTGCGGTGCAGCTTCCCGCTGGACGCCCCTGAAGGCCCGCGCCTGCAGCAGAACACCGCCCGCCACCACGAGCTGGTCGCCCTCCAGCAGAGGACCAGCGGCGAGCTCGGGTGGCTCGGCCGCCAGAGGGGGATCCTGTTGCAGGCCGTCTGGTACCGGGAGCACCTCGGCGAAGCACCTGCCGCCTCTCAGGCCGGCGTGGTGGCGCCATCCTGGCCCGCCGCCGGTTGGGGAGCGCCGCCCGACGTGGCCGCTGGAGTCGGTGGGGCCAGGGTCACCGCCGGATTCGGCCCGGGCCGGAAGGAGGTGGGTGTCCAGCAGATCAAGCACCTCTTCCTCTGGGCCGGTGCCGCGCTGCTCGGCCTGAGCGCCTTTGGCTTCGCCGGTCTCGAGTGGAGCCATGTCGGTCCATCCGGTCGTGCCGTGATGCTGGCTGCTGCTGCGGTCCTTGTCTGTAGCTTGTCGTTTGCCATCCGCCGTCGGCTGCCGGCGGCCGCCGAGGCCGTCGGGGCACTCGGACAGGTGCTCGTTGTCGCCGAGTGGGCGCTGGCTCGCCACGCCGGCGTCGCTCCCGGCGTCGCTTTGGAGACCTGGTGGGCGATCGGCTCGGTGTTGTCCACGTTCGTCGGCCTGGCTCTCGGGGCCGCCGGCATCAAGAGTGGTCGGGTCCTCGGAGGGGTCGCTCTCGTCTTTGCGCTGCCCCTTTTGGCCGGCACGCACGGCAGTGCAGCCAGCCCTCAGGCTCGCCTCGACCTGCGGGTGCCGGTGCTGTCTGTCCTGGCGGCGATTGAGGTGCTGATCACCCGCGTCCTCTGGAAGCGCCACGCTTGGCGCGAGACCGCCCGAGTCGTGGTGATCGGAGCATTCGTCAGCGGCGCCGCGTCTTACCTGGCAGCAGCGAGCTTGCTGATCCATGGCCAGGTCGGTCACCTAACCGGTGGCGTTCTCGTTGCCTCGACCGCACTGGTGCCAGCCCTCGCCTGGGTGCTGTTCTCGGCTGATCTCCCAGTCGTCGACGCGGCTCTGGCAGACGCCGCCGTCTTTGCGGCCGGCGCCTCGCTGGTTGGCGGTGCGCTCGAGGCGCTGTCGGCAGCCGTCACGCCTCGCTGGCTCGATACCGTCGTGCTTGGCCTGGTGATCGTCGTGCTGATTGCCAGTCGGCTGGTCTTTGTGAGACTCGGCCGGGGGTTGCGCGCGCTGTCTGTCGTCGGTGCCTGCGTCGGGCTCGCCGCCGCGACGCCCTCGGCGGTCGTCACCGTGTTCGAGCCGCTCCGGCAGTGGCAGGACGGGTGGAGTGGCGCCCTTGCGGTCACGGCGTCTTCCAACTTCAGCTCGCCGGCCTGGTTGTCCCACGCCGGACCGTCTGTGCCGGCGCTCTGTGAACTGGCCATAGCGGCGCTGTGGGTGGCGGCGGGCTCGGCTTCGTTGCCGGACTTTGGGTGGAGTGGCCAGTCGCCGCGGCTGCGGCCGCTGCTGCGAAGGGCTCCGGCTGTGATCGTCGCCGGGAGTCTCATCGTGCTGGCTTCGATGATGGCTCCGCTCGTCTGGGGAGCCGACGTCGCCGTGGTGATAGTCGTCGAGCTGGCCCTGACCGGGACCCTGACCAGTGGGGCGTGCCTGGTGTCACGCTGGATCGGCGGCGAATCCAGGTGGGCCGCCGCCCCGGCGGTTGCCATTGGTGTCGTCGGGCTGTCGTGCCTCGGCTGGTGCGCTGCGACACCCGAGGCCACGCTGGTCGGTCTTGGTGCCCTGTCGCTGTGCGCCCTGTCGCTGTCAATCGCGGCAGGTCGCTCAGTCCTCGGCGGCGCCGCCACAGGAGCGTGTGCAGTGCTCACTTTGGCCCTGACGGGTGTGGCTGCGAGCGCCCTGCACGCCGGCACGAGCAGGAGCTGCCTGGTCGTCGTGATCGCAGCAGGAGTGCTCCTGCTGGCCTGCCGCCAGCGCCCGGTCGCTGCCCGCGTGCTGCCTGCGACTACGGCTACCACCGAGGCCATCGCCTTTGCCGGCATGGGTGTCCCTGCACTGTTCGCCGCCCACTTGGGGGCGCTCAGCTGGCTGGCGATCGACCTCAGCGTTGCCCTCGTGGCAACTGCGGCTGCCGCCTTGCTGCCGGCGCGGCCCGGGTACCGGTACGTCGCGGCAGCTGTTGCTCTGCCGGCTGTGTGCAGCTGGATCGCTCAGGCACACGTCCACCTGGTTGAGGCCTACACGTGGCCCTGCGCAGCGATTCTTGTCCGCATCGGCGTTCTGGCCCTTCGCGACTCCCGCGCGACCGGCCGTATCAGCTCCTGGCTGACCTTCGGGCCGGGCATCGTGCTGGCGCTCGGGCCGAGCACGGCGCTGGCTGTCCACGATGGTGGCTTCGCCCGGCCGGTCTGTGTGGCCGCGCTCGCCTTGGTCATTCTGCTCGCCGGCGCCAAGGCACGCCTGCAGGCGCCCATCGCGATACCGCTGTCAGCCCTCGGGATCCTCGCAGTCGACGCCGCCTACCCGACGCTGGCGGGCGGTCCTCGCTGGATCGCGGTCGGGGTCGTGGGCGTGCTCTTGCTGTGGACAGGCGCGACTGCCGAGCGGCGCCTGGCGAGCTTTAGGCGGGCGTCGTCCAAGTTCCGGGCGCTCGGGTGACAGTCTCTCGGCCAAGGTGGGCCGCCGGACGTACGTTTCGCGGGGCAAGTCGGCGCGTGAGACGGCCCACCTCGCTCTCGGCGCCTCGGCAACCGACCGTCCGCCGCCTGCCAAGGTGGGCCGCCGGACGTACGTTTCGCGGGCCAAGTCGGCGCGTGAGACGGCCCACCTCGCTCTCGGCGCCTGGCCGTCCCGGCTCAGTGGCCGCGGGCCCCGTGCATCTGGCCGAACAGGAAGATGAGGAGCACGCCGGCACCGAGCACCACGAGGATGGCCAGGGCGCCGGGGTCTCCGGCGACTGCCAGGAGGATCAGCAGCCCCAGCGCCAGGAAACCGAAAGTGACGCCGGAGATCATGCCCCAGTGGTCCAGGAACCGGAAGGGCTCCCGCTGGCCGGCTTGCTCCGGTGCTGCCGGATCGTCGCTCATGGCTTCACATCCCCGAAACGTCGCTCCCGCCCCTGGAACTCCCTTATCGCCTCGAACAGGTTCTCGCGCCGGAAGTCGGGCCACAGAACATCGGTGAACACCAGCTCTGAGTAGGCGAGCTCCCACAGCAAGAAGTTCGACACACGAAACTCGCCCGAGGTGCGCACCACCAGATCAGGGTCCGGCATGTCGGGCCAGTACAGCCGGGAGCTGATAGCCCTCTCGTCGATCTTGTTGGCCGGCACCCCTTCGGCAGCCAGGCGCCGCACGGCGTCCACGATCTCGGAGCGCCCTCCGTAGTTGAAGCAGATCGTCAGGGTCATGCGGCGGTTGTGCGCGGTGAGCGCCGCCGACTCGTCCATGTGGCGAAGCAGGCGCTTGGGCACGCGCCAGTCGCGGCGCCCGGTGAAGCGGATCCGGACACCCTTTTCGTTGAGGTCGTCACGGTGGCGTGTGAGGATTCCCTCGTTGAAGTTCATCAGGTAACGGACCTCGTCCGGCGGCCGCCTCCAGTTCTCTGTCGAGAAGGCGTACATGGACAACCACACCACGCCGACATCGAGGGCTCCCTCGACGGTGTCGAACATCGCCTTCTCGCCGGCGGCGTGCCCCTCGGTGCGGGCCAGCCCCCGGGCGCGGGCCCACCGTCCGTTGCCGTCCATCACGCAGGCAACGTGTCTGGGGACGCGCTTAGGGTCGATCCCTTCGATTGGCACGAGGCGACGCTAGTGCCGGACTGTGGTGGGCAGTCGCATCGCTAGGGCCCTGTGCCTCCAGGACCGACGCCACCCAAGCCGAAGCCGCCGATCTGGCGGCAACGATGTCGCCGCACTCCAGCAGCGGCCAGACCGTATCGTCGACGAGGCCGGACCAGTCGAGGCCCTCGCTCGAGACACCGGCCGACCGCACCGCGACCCTTGCAGTTCCGACGATCTCGGCGAGCAAGGCGACGGTGGCAGGCAGAGCTTCGCCGATCCGGCGCTTGACCCAGCCTGCCAAGAAGGGGCTGACACCTCCTGTGGACACGGCCACGGCAATCGGGCCGACGTGGCTGACCGCAGGCATGAAGAATGAGCACGAGCCTGGGTCGTCTGCAGCGTTCACTGGCACTCCGGCTGCCTCCGCGTCCTCGAAGACTTGCCGGTCCACCTCGGTCCGGCCGGTCGCCGCCATGACGAGCCGGTACTCCGCCGCCTCGCCCGCCCGGTACGGCCGGCGCTCCACTGACGAAAGCGCCAGCCGAGGCCTGCGCCCGGCTCCGCCAGAGTCGCGCCCGGCTCCGCCAGAGTCGCCTTGCAGGCAGAGCTTCTCCATCGCGGCGCAGATCTCAGGCGCCACCACCGTCACGAGAGCCCCGCATTCGAGCAGCCCTGCAGCCTTGACGGCGCCGACCGACCCTCCGCCGACGACCAGGCACGCCCTCCCCTCGAGGCGAAGGGCGACGTGGAACAACCGGGTGGGTGGCTCGAAGCCAGGTTGGGTAGCCACTTGGGCGCCAGGCGAAGGGCCCGGCGCGAGCGGGTCTGCGAGGGTCGGCAGCGGCAGATTCATGAGAGATGTATGTGCTTCCGAGCCACGAACCGGGAATACCCGGAAAATATGATCGGTTTAGTCAGATATAGTACCGGGCCAGAAGTGCGGCACATCCGTCGGCAACTCCCGAGAGGGACAATAATTGGACACCTATGAGGGCACAGCGGTGATCGAGGCTGGTCGGTTCAGCGAGGAGCAGCTCGCAGCCGAGTCGTCCAGGCTTGAGTCACTCACAATCGAAGAAGCTGCCAAGGGCGCTCTGAACTGGGTAATCGAGAACTTTGGCAGCGACTACGCCGTGGCAAGCTCGTTCCAGGACGTCGTCCTCGTCGAGCTCGCCGTCAAAGCCGACCCGGCAGCCGAGGTCATCTTCCTCGATACCGAGTTCCACTTCCCCGAGACGCTGGCGTTCGTCGAGCGGCTTCGCAAGATCTGGGGGCTCAACCTGACCACGACACACCCGGCGGTCGGCCGTGACGAGTCGCCCTGCGGGTCGCCGAACTGCTGCCAGGTGCGCAAGGTTGCTCCTCTCAACGCCGCCCTCGCAGGCAAGCAGGCTTGGGTGACCGGCCTCAAGAGGGTGGACACGCCAGAGCGTGCCGAGGCGCCGATCCTGGCCTGGGACGCCCAGCGCGGCATGGTGAAGGTCAACCCGATGGCCGGCTGGACCGACGACGACGTCGCCGCCTACCTGGCCGAGCACGAGCTGCCCCTGCACCCGCTCACCTACGTGGGTTACGTGTCGATCGGCTGTGCGCCGACGACGCAGCCGGTGGCCGACGGTCAGAACCCTCGCGAGGGGCGATGGCCCGGCAGTGACAAGACCGAGTGTGGGCTGCACATCTAAAGCCGGCTCCGCTCACTCCGTCTCGCATTCTGCTCCGCCACCACCCAGAGCCCGCCACCACCCAGATCCCGCCACCACCCAGATCCGCCACCGCCCAGAGCCCGCCACTGACCGTCGCCCCCAACACTGACCGTCGCCAGGACTAGGAACCCCGATGGAATTCATCAGACCGTTTCGCACCCTCAACACGCTCAACCAGGTAGAGCAGTGCAAGCTGGCGCGCCATCCTCTCGACGTAGCCGACGCCGTGCGCGACACGTACAGCCTGCAGGGCCACGAGGCGATCGCTCGGGTCGAGGGTGAAGCCGAGCGCCTCAAGTGGGTCGGCCTTTACCCGCAGCGCCAGGGCGGCGACGCCTTCATGCTCCGGATAAAGGTCCCGGGCGGCCGCCTGACGGCTGAGCAGGCGGGGAGGATCGGGGAGGTGGTGGATCGTTTCGCTGCTGCACCCGAACCGAGCCCGATCTGGGGCGACCGCTACTGCGACATCACCACCCGCCAGGACATCCAGATGCACTGGATCCGCATCGAGGACGTGCCGGCCATTTGGGCGTACCTGTCAGACGTCGGCATCACCACCGTCCAGGCCTGCGGAGACTCGGCACGCAATGTCCTCGGATGCCCGGTGGCCGGTGTCGACCGGGACGAGGTCTTCGATGCCTCGCCGCTGGCGAGTGCCGTGTCCGCCTTCTTCACCGGCAACCGGGAGTACGCCAACCTGCCGCGCAAGTTCAAGCTCTCGATCACGGGCTGTCGCGACGACTGCGCCCAGGCCGAGATCAACGACGTCGGGATGTGGCCTGCCCGCCGCCGCTCCGACGGCGCCGTCGGCCTCAACGTCCTGGCCGGCGGCGGTCTCTCCGACGGCCCTCGCATGGCCAGCGACATCGACGTCTTCGTCTCCCCTGAGCAGACGGTCGAGATCTGCCGTGCCATCGCCCAGCTGTACGGGGAGCTGGGCAACAGGGAGAACCGCGGCGTCAACCGCATGCGGTACCTGGTGCAGGAGCTGAGCCCGGAGGGTTTCCGAGCCGAGCTGGCCGCAAGGGCCGCCTTCGAGCTGGAGCCCGCCGGCGAGGAGCTGACCCGCCGCTACAGGGGCGACCACGTCGGCGTTCACGCCGAGGCCAGGCCTGGCCGCTATTACGTCGGCTGCTCGGTGCCCGTCGGCCGGCTCTCCGGTCTCGAGCTCGTGGAAGCCGCCCGCCTGGCTGCCGAGTATGGGGACGGCGAGATCCGCCTTGCCACCGACCAGAATTTCTTACTGACGGGCGTGCCGGAGGAGCGGCTTGATGCCCTCCTGGCCGAGACCCTTCTCAGCCGTTACTCCCCCTTTCCCGCGCCGTTCGAGCGCGGAGTGGTGGCTTGCACCGGCAGCGAGTTCTGCCGCTTTGCAATCGTGGAGACCAAAGCGCAAGCCGTGACCTGGGCCAAGGAGATGGACCGGAGGTACGCCGCCGGGTTCGGTGGAGGTACCGGGCAGCGGGAGCGCCCCGCCGACGCCGTCGTGCGCATGCACTTCTCCGGCTGCCCAGCGTCGTGCGCGCAGCCGCAGATAGCCGACATCGGCTTTAGGGGCGAGACCGCCCACGTCGCTGACCAGATCGTCGAAGCCGTTGACATCTCTTTCGGCGGGAGCCTCGGGATAGACGCAGGCTTCGGCGAGTGGGCGGCCGGTGCCTTGCCGGTTGGCGACGTCGCCGATTCCATCGGCCGGGTGGTCGAGCGCTACTTGTCGGAGAGGCGGCCTCTGGAGCGCTTCCACGAGTGGAGCCGTCGTTCCCCCCGCGAGTCGCTTCAGCTCACGCTCAACGGCGGCAAGGCTGCGCCGGAGCCGGCGCCGTGACGATGTCCCCGCCCCGCATCCGCTCGGAGATGAACGGGATGGGCGAGCCACCGGGCAAAGTCTGGTTCTGGGAGCTGGCTGCCGCCGTTATCGACGCCGGCCGCTGTGTGCAGTGCGGAGCGTGTGTGGCGGCCTGCCCCACCGACTCGATCGGAGTCGGCCAGGACAACTTGCCAGTGCTCGTCAAGATGTGCACCGGATGTTCGCTGTGCTGGGACTTCTGCCCGCGGGGAGGCCTCAGGTACGAGGCGACATGGCACCGGCCTGCCACCCAGTCGCAGGATGACTGGCGCATCACAGGCGCCGATCCAGCTCCCGGTCTTGGGAAAGTGCGAGAAGCCAATGCCGCGCGGGTGAGATCTGGGAGTAAACTCTCCTCTCAAGGCGCCCAAGATGGTGGCGTTGTATCCGCGATGCTCCTCGCTTCCCTCGCAGCCGGGGAGATCGACGGCGCTGTCGTGGCGAGGGAGGACCCCGACCATCCGTGGAAGGGAGTTCCTCACCTCGCCACGACTTCCGAAGAGATCCGAGCGGCCAGCGGCAGCTTCTACAACCAGACGATGGCGTTGTCGCGCCTCGACCTGGCCTCCGCCGGTCTCGCAGCTGACGCCCGCATCGCCGTCGTTGGTACTCCCTGCGAGATACAGGGGCTGCGGGCCCTGCAAGCTCGCGAGTGGCGCCGCGGGGCTTCGCGGGTGGATGCCGTCGTGCTCACCATCGCCCTTTTGTGCACGAAGAGCTTCGACTACAAGCGGCTCATGCTGGAAGAGATAGCCTCCCGCCGCCAGGTCGACTTGGCCGAGGTCGGCAAAGTCGACGTCGTCCACGGCCGCATGGTGGTGGAAGACCACACCGGCGAGACGATTGTCGACGAGCCCGTGAAGGCCTTCCACGGCGCTGCTCTGAAGGGTTGCGACGAGTGCTCCGACTTCTTGGGCCGAGCTGCCGACGTGTCGGTAGGTTCGGTCGGGAGCGCGGCCGGCTACTCGAGCGTCCTTGTTCGTACACCGGCCGGCCAGAGGGCCTTCGACGCCGTGCGACCCGAGCTGGACCTGGTCGAGCTGGAAGCGCCCGCAGCCCTGGACAAGCTGGACAGGCTGGACAAGAGGATCGCCGCCACAGCACTGCAGCGCCCCTTCGACCCCGACGGCCCGCTGTTCATCGACTTCGCCGAGCATGTGACGTTCTACGCCGGCACCGACCGGGCGCCTGTCTGGAGGGACTGATGGGCACGGCTGCCGCCCCGCTCCTGGATGGCTCCGACGGCGGGCTCTGGTCCCTGCCCGAGCCCCTGCCCCTGCTGACGGCCTTGCGCGCCCGGGCGGCTGAAAGTCCCGCTTCGAGCCGTGCCGAGGCGCCCCGGGAGTTGGCTGCGTGGGCCACCCAGCACTGGGGCGACCGTGTTGCCAACCTCGGCATGGGCGACGAAGCGTTGTTCGAGGCCTTCCAGTCCTGCCGGCGTGAAATCTGGCTGTGGGTCACCGGCGACAGGCGCTGGTCCCAGCTGGCCAGCTCGCTCACGGCCCGGATCGCCCGGCGGGCACTCGCCGACTCCGGTCGCGTCTGTCACTCATAACCCCAGGCGAGGAGAACAGTTGGTTCTTGGCGACTGGTGCGGAGAGTGTGCCTAAAGTGTCACCAGGGCAATGTGTGCCAGCGGCCGTCTCGAAGTGAAGGCCGAAGGAGAGAGCAAAGATGACCCCAACTACGGCGACCGCCGGCGCCTCGCCGGATCCCCCCATTGAGCCCGACACTTCTTCACAAGTCGACCCTGATTCCTTTCAGATAACACTGGTGGGACCCGCCGCGCAACTGGTCAGAGAACTAATCAACCGGACTGCGCCCATTGACTCGGCAAGCGTTGGCGCCGTCGTCGCCGACGCTCTCGTCGTGAAGAAGTGGGTTGACGCCAACGTCAAGGAACAGAAGCTGTTCCTGCGTGACATGACCGGCCGCATGACCGAGGTCACCAGGGCTCAGTGACACTACCGGCCGGTCCAGGCGCCGGGCCAGGGACCCCCTCAGCTCGAGGGGCGACGCCCGAGGCTGGTGTCGCAGCAACGGTCCAGCATGTCGCGACCGGTGATCCGTTTCAACCCAAGGGTAAGACATTTCTCACCCTGAGTGACGCGACCACGCGACAGTTATTGGCGCTTTCCTTCTTTGCCCTATTTGCCGCCACTGTCGTTCTGTCCTTCGTGAATATCCATAACAGCAGCTGGGCGAACACGAAAGAGTGGCTCCAGATTCTGCTACCGGCCGAGACGGCCCTCCTGGGCTCGGCGACCGGGTTCTACTTCGGGAGCAAGAGTCAGTCTTGAAGAGATGCCTGTAGCCACCGCGGTCCGGAACGTCATTGTGAGAATGTGAGCTCGGGCGGCGCGCCTCGTGAGTGCGCTTCGCCATGAACCGGGCTGACCGGTAGCAGACACCCGCCTGTTTCATCGGGCCCCCTCTAGGCACGAGGCGCCCCGGTCCACACCCGCCGGGGCCTGAGTCCATAGCTCCAAGCAAAGGCGCCTTCGTGATCGGCGTCCCAGAGCACGGCATCGGGCCTGAGCCCGGCTTGGAGCCGCCCCCTGTCACCGAGGCGGAGTGAGGCTGCCCCGCCGGCGGTCGCAGCTGTTAGCGCCTGCGACACGGACAGCCCGAGGTCGGACACGGCCAGCGCGATCACGAGCGTCATCGAAGTCGTGCCGCAAGTGCCGGGATTGTGGTCGGAGCCCAGGGCGATGGTCACACCCGCGTCGACCAGCTCCCTGACCGGCGGCGTCACGCCCATCGCAAGAGCGGTGACGGGTGCGAGCGTCGCCACCACACCGGCCGAAGCCAGTGCCTTGGCATCGGAAGCTTCGACCAGGAGCAGGTGGTCGGCTGAGGCACAACCCAGCTCGGCTGCCAGCTGCGAGCCTCCGGTGCGGGCGAGCTCGTCGGCGTGGATGCGCGGTATGAGGCCGGCACCGGCTGCGGCCGACAGCAGGCGCCGGGATTGGTCGACGGTGAAGTAACCGGCGTCGCAGAACACGTCGGCGTGTCGCGCTCCCGCCGCACGGGACTCACCGCACCAGGAGGCGGCCGCCTCCACGTAGCCGTCAGGGTCTCCGACGTACTCCGGCCCGACGGCGTGCCCGGCCAGCCACGTGACCTCGACCCAGGGCAAGCCGGCGCCGGCGAGGCTGGCCAGGATCCTGACCGCTTCCAGCTCCCCCTCCCGGGACAGGTGGTAGCCCGTCTTGGCCTCGACCGTGGTGGCACCTCCCGCCAGCCAGCTCTCCAGCCGCGAGCGCGCTGCCGCCGCCAGGTCTCCTGCCGGCGTGGCGCGGGTGGCCACGACGGTGGAGGAGATCCCGCCGCCGCCGGCGGCGATCTCGGAGTACGAGGCACCGGCAGAGCGCGAGGCGATCTCGGCGAACCTGCTGCCGCCGTACAGCGGGTGGGTGTGGGCGTCGACGAGCCCAGGCGTGACGAGAGCGCCTTCGGCGTCCACCTCCTCGCCGACGGACCATCCCCCGCGCTTCGCCGCTTCGGCAAGCCCGTCCTCTGAACCGGCGTAAAGGATTGCTCCCTCGTCGAAGGCGAGGGCGGCGTCCTCGAGGGTCCCTGCGGTGCCGCAGGTCGCCAGGCGACCGATCGACCGGACGACGGTGATCGTGGTCACCTAACCGATGACCGCAGCTTCGTGGGCCGACCGAGCCAGCAGCTCGGCGACCGCCCGCGGCGGTCCGAGCGAGAGGTGCTCGCCTTCGGCGACCACAACCTTGCCTCCGACGACGACGGAGTGGACGTCGCTCGGATGGGCTGCGAACACGACGCGTGCCAGTAGCTCCTCCGAGGAGGCGGCTCCGGTGAGCCGGAGCGAGCCCAATCGCAAAGTGACAAGGTCGGCGACGCCACCGGGTGCGATACCGGCTTCCGGCCACCCGAGCGACCGGCATCCGCCCGAGGTGGCGGCTTCCAGGAGCGCCGGCACTTGCCAGATCCCCCGGCGCTCAGCGGCGAGGCGCTCGTCGAGCTCGATGGCACGCGTCTCCTCGAAAGGATCAATGACGGCATGGCTGTCGCTTCCTATCGACAGCATGGCGCCAGCCTCGGCGAGCGCCGAGAAGCGCCCGATGCCGTCGCCCAGATCTCGTTCAGTGGTGGGGCAGGCACAGATCGAGCAACGCCTCGATCCGAGCAGGGCCAGGTCGCTCGCAGTGAGATGCGTGGCGTGGACCGCCGTCATGGAGGGACCCACTGCTCCGGCGTCGTCGAGGAGCGCGGTCGGAGTGCATCCGGTCAGCTGCAGGCACTCCTCATTCTCGCGGCGCTGTTCTGACAGATGGACGTGGAGGGGCCAGTCCATGTCGTGAGCGAGCGTGGCGACCGTTGCCATGGCGCTCGGGGGCACGGCCCGCACACTATGGATCGCCGCTCCAAGCCGTAGGTTGTCGTGGGACCAAAGCGCCTCGGCCAAGCGGCCGGCGCGCTCGGCCCACCGTGAGCCCGACAGGTCACCGAAACGCAGCTGCGGTCCCTGCAACGGCCTTCCCCCGACACCGGCCTGCAAGTAGCAAGTGTCGAGCAACGTCATGCGGATGCCGGACGCACCGGCGGCCCCGATAAGTGCCAGGCCCATGACATTCGGCTCGGCGTAGGGAGCGCCGCCGGACTGGTGATGTAGGTAGTGGAACTCGCCCACGGCCGTGTAGCCGGCGAGCAGCATCTCGGCGTAAACCGCTATGGCGAGCTGGTGGTACGACTCCGGCGCGAGCTGCTCGGCGACGCTGTACATGAGGTCGCGCCAGGTCCAGAAGTCACCGGAGCGGGTCTCGCTGATGCCTCGCAGGACACGATGGAACGCATGCGAGTGCGCATTGACGAACCCCGGCAGGGCGAGGTCACCCCCCAACCGCACGACGCCCGGCTCGAGGGTGGACGGGGCAACGCCCGGCCTGACGTCTGAAATCAGTCCTGCTGCGGTGTACCGGACCAGCACGTTGGGAACCAGGCCCTTTTCGGCACCGAGCCACGCCAGGGAGGCGAAGACCTCCCCTCCGCCCACGGGCGGGGGCGCCCCGCCGTCTCCGTCCACGAGGCTCACTGGGTGCTCGGGCGCCCGATACCTTCGGAAGGGAGCCAGAGCCCTCGCCGGCGCGCGGTCTCACGGGCCTGGTCGTAGCCGGCGTCGGCGTGCCGCATGACGCCTGTGCCGGGGTCGTTCGTGAGCACGCGCTCAACCTTACGAGCCGACAGCTCGGTGCCGTCGGCCACGACGACGGTGCCCGAGTGGATCGACCTGCCGATGCCCACACCCCCGCCGTGATGGACGCTCACCCACGAAGCGCCGCTAGCGCAGTTGAGCAAGGCGTTGAGGATCGGCCAGTCGGCGATGGCGTCGCTGCCGTCGGCCATGGCCTCGGTCTCCCGGTACGGCGAGGCGACAGAGCCCGAGTCGAGGTGGTCGCGGCCGATCACGATGGGCGCGGCGACCTCGCCCGAGGCGACGAGGTCGTTGAAGCGCAAACCGGCGCGGTGCCTCTCCTTGTACCCGAGCCAGCAGATGCGAGCGGGCAGGCCCTGCTGCTCAACCTTGTCCTCGGCGGTCCGGAGCCATCGCACGACGTCTTCGGCCTCGGGGAACTCGGCGATGACTGCCTTGTCGGTCGTGCCGATATCGCGAGGGTCGCCTGACATCGCCGCCCAGCGGAACGGCCCGAGCCCCTCGCAGAACAGGGGTCTTATGTAGGCAGGGACGAAGCCCGGGTAGGCGAAGGCCCGCTCGTAACCTTCAGCTTGCGCTTCGGCCCTTATCCCGTTGCCGTAGTCGAAGACCTCCGCACCCTTGTCGAGGAAGCCGACCATCGCCTCGACGTGAGTTGTCATGCTGGCTTTGGACCGGCGGACGTAGTCGTCGACGTCACGCTCGCGAAGGTCGGACGCCTCGGAGAGCGACAGCCCGGCCGGCACGTACGAAATCGGGTCGTGGGCCGAGGTCTGGTCGGTGACGATGTCGGCCGGGAAGTCCGCTGCGAGAAGTTGTGGCAGCACCTCTGCCGCGTTGCCGATTAGAGCGACGGACAGGGGGCGACGGTCCCGAGCGGCGTCTGTCGCCAGGGCGACTGCTTCGTCGGTCGAGGTGACAACGGCATCGACGTAGCGCGTCTGCAACCGGCGCTCGGCCCGAAGCGGGTCGACTTCGACGCATACCGCGACGCCGCCGTTCATCGTGACGGCCAGCGGCTGGGCCCCGCCCATGCCACCGAGACCTGCCGTGAGGACGATCCTGCCGGCCAGCGTGCCGCCGAAGCGCGACTTGGCCACAGCCCCGAACGTCTCGTAGGTGCCTTGCAATATGCCTTGGGTCCCGATGTATATCCAAGATCCCGCAGTCATCTGCCCGTACATGGTGAGGCCCTTGGCCTCGAGCCGGCGGAACTCGGCGGGGGTCGCCCAGTCCGGTACGAGCAACGAATTGGCGATCAGGACGCGGGGTGCCCACTCGTGGGTGGTGAAGACGCCCACCGGCTTGCCGGATTGGACGAGAAGGGTCTCGTCGTCGCCCAAGTCCCGCAGCGTGGCAACGATCGTGTCGAACGCCTGCCATGATCGTGCCGCCCTGCCGGAGCCGCCGTAGACCACGAGGTCGTCGGGGCGCTCGGCGACGTCGGGGTCGAGGTTGTTCATCAGCATCCGGAGAGCGGCCTCTTGCGGCCAGCCCCGGCACGAGCGATCGGTGCCGTGAGGTGCGCGGACAAGGCGGGCGCCGTGATCGGCGGGGCGGGCATCAGTCGTCATTCGAGGCCTCCGAACTCGTCTTCCACCATACGAACCAAGTCGCCGGAGGCGACGAGCTCGACAATTGCGTCAACGTCCGGCTTGAGCTCGCGATCTGCATGCAGCGGTCTCACGACCGTGCGCACGGCGACGAGGGCTGCTGCTGTCCCCCGGCCGGGCCTGAGCGGAGAACGCAGGTCGCAGCCCTGGGCCGCCGCGAGCAGTTCCATGGCCACGACCACTTCGGCATTGGCGATGTTGTCGCGGGCGTGCCGGGCGGCGATCATTCCCATCGAGACGTGGTCCTCCTGGCCGGCCGAAGAGGTGATCGAGTCGACGGTTGCGGGGTGGGCGAGCGACTTGGACTCCGACACGAGGGAGGCGGCCGTGTACTGGCAGACCATGAGTCCCGAGTTGACCCCGGCGTTCGGGACAAGGAAGGGCGGCAGGCCGTTCGACGACTTCGGGTCGAGCAGCCGATACATCCGGCGCTCGGAGATCGAGGCGAGGCCGACAGCCGCCGCCGCCAGGGAGTCGCATGCGTGCCCGACAGGTTGCCCGTGGAAGTTGCCGCACGACAGCACTTCGTCGTCGTCGGCGAGCACTATGGGGTTGTCGGACACCGAGGCGAACTCGGTCTCGAGGACGGCGACGGTATTGGCGAGCACGTCGCGAAATGCACCATGGACCTGCGGAGCACACCGGATCGAGTAGGCATCCTGCACGACATGGTCGCTGTCGCGGTGCGAAGCGAGGATCTCGCTGCCGGCTACCAGCGCCGTCATGTTACGAGCAGCGATCTGCTGTCCCGGGTGTGGCCTCAAGGCGACGACCCGGCGGTCGAATGCCCTGTCGGTGCCGAGGATGGCCTCTATCGTGAGGGCGGCCGCGATGTCGACGGACTTGGCGAGCGTCCTTCCTCGTGCGGCCGCCAGGGCGCCGATGGCCGTCATGCCCTGTGTGCCGTTGATGAGCGCAAGTCCCTCCTTGGCCTTCAGCTCGACGGGTTCCATGCCCGCTTTGGCCAGCGCCTCGGCTGCCGGCATTACAGTTCCGCCGAAGCGAACCATTCCCTCGCCCGTGATGGCGATGGCCAGGTGCGCCAAGGGAGCGAGGTCGCCCGAGGCCCCGAGGGAGCCCTGCTCGGGTACGACAGGCAGTATCCCGTGGTCCAAAAGCTCGACGAAACGTTGCGCCACCTCCACCCTCACCCCCGAATACCCAAGCGCGAGCACGTGGGCACGAAGAGCCAGCATCGCCCTGACCTCGGGTTCCCCGAGCTCTTTGCCGACGGCGACGGCGTGGCTGCGCAGCAAGCCGTGCTGCAGGGCTGTCGCGTCCTCTGGCGCCAGGTGCATGTCAGCGAGGCTCCCGAAGCCGGTGGTGACCCCGTAGACGACTCTGCCTGAGCTGACGGCTCGCTCGACGACTGCCCTTGATGCCTCGACTCGACCGAGTGACGCGTCGCTCAGCTTGGCAGGCGCTCCGGCCGCCACGGCGACGACGTCTTCGAGCACGAGCGACTCACCGAGCTCGATCGGTGGCACTTGTTGAGGGGACCGCTGCATTTGAGAGAATGTATGCCCATAGAGACCATCGACGAGCAACCGGGTCCCGTGACCACCGGTCCGCACGAGCGCGGGTTGGCATACCAGGCAGCCCTCGACGGCGTGAGGGCGGTCGGCATCCTGTCGGTTCTGCTTTATCACGGGGGCGTGGGTTGGGCAGGGGGCGGGTTTCTCGGGGTGGAGGCATTCTTCGTCCTGTCCGGCTTCTTGATCACTTCGCTGCTCCTGGCCGAGTGGCATAGCGACAAGACGATCAAGCTCTCGCACTTCTGGGCCCGCCGGGCACGCCGCCTCTTGCCGGCGCTGTTCTGCGTCGTGGCCGCCATCGGTGCGTACGAGGCGATAGCGGGGCCGTCGAAGGCAGTGCCCGACCTGTTCGCCGACGGCCTGGCGACGTTGTTCTACGTCGGGAACTGGCACCAGATCTGGACCGGCTCGAATTATTTCGCCGTCACCGCCCAGCAGTCGCCGCTGCTTCATACGTGGTCGCTCGCCATCGAGGAGCAGTTCTATTTGCTCTGGCCGCTCGTGGTGCTCGCCATCATGAAGCTCGGCAAGGGCGCTCGCCACGCCCGGGTCAAGATCCTGTTCGCCGTCGCCGTCGCCGGCTCGATCGCCTCGGCCGTCGAGATGCACGTGCTCTATCACGGCGGCGCCGGGATAGACCGCGTCTACTACGGCACCGACACCCGCGCCCAGGGCCTGCTGGCCGGAGCTGCTTTGGCCTGTGGCCTTGCCTGGTGGCGTCATAGTCGTTCGGGAGCGGGGCAACGGTCGGCGCCGGCTCTCGGCCGGTGGGCCACCGCAGTCCTTGGGGCGCTCGGGGTCGCCGGCGCCGGGGGTGTGCTGTGGGGCATGTATGCCGCCGGCAACACCGACGGGAGGAGCTCGGCTCTCTACAGCGGCGGGATGCTCGCCTTCGACGCTGCCACCGTGGCACTGATCGCCTCCGTGACGCTTGCGCCCAAAGCCCCCCTCGCGTGGCTGCTGTCCACTTGGCCCCTGCGAACCATCGGCAAGATCTCCTATGGCCTGTATCTGTGGCACTGGCCGCTGTTCGTCTGGCTGACGGAGCAGTCGACCGGCTTGTCCGGGTTCGAGCTGTTCGCCCTCAGGGTCGGCTCGAGCTTCGCAGTCGCCACGGCGTCTTACTTCGTGATAGAGCAGCCGATCAGGCAGCGCCGCTGGTCGGTCAAAACCGTCAGGTCCCTTGCGCCGGTGGGAGCCTGCGCCGCAGTGGCGGCGCTCGTACTGGCCGCCAACGTCGCTCCTGTGGCGGCCTCGGGGAGTGGGTTCGGCAACATCGGGTCAGTGGTGGCGACAGTGGGCGGCGCCGGCGACACAGCTGCGACGCCCCCGTCCAGCGGCGCGCCGAGCACGACCGCCCCGTTGCCGCCGTCGACTGGCGCGCCCGGCACCACCGCCCCGGCAGCGGTCTTGCAGGACCCCACCACCAATAGTCGAGCCACCGTGAACACAACGGTCCCTCTCGACCCTGTGTCCTGGGTCGGCAACCAAAGCTGCAAAGTGCGCCTGGCGGTGCCTGCTCCCTATGACGTACGCGTCGAGTACCACACCTGCCCGCCCGTGCGAGTCGAGTTGATCGGCGACTCCATGGCGCTGACGTTGGGCTACGGCCTCGAGTCTGAGCAGGAGTCCTATGGGGTCCTCATGGACGACAACGCCGAGCTCGGGTGCAGCTTCGGGACCAAGGGTGTGGGCGACTGGACCGGGAGCTGGCAAGCGCAGAGCTCTGCCTGTGACAAAGCGTTCCAGACCTGGCACAACGAGATCGAGAGCTTCCACGCCCAGGCAATCGTGGTGATGATGGGCTACTGGGACTGCTACGACAGGTTGTGGGACGGCCAGGACGTCCACATCGGCGAGCCGGCTTTCGACGCCTATCTGTACTCCCAGATGGTGAAGTTCGTGCAGACCGAGGGCGTCAGTGGCATCCCGATCGTGGTGCTCAGCGTGCCGTGGGTGGATCCTCCGCCCTTGGCCAACGGCAGCCCGCAGCCCGCAGCCTCGGCCCTTCGCCACAGCGAGATCAACGCCATGCTGGCGAGGCTTGCCCGCCAGTTCCCCGAGCAGGTGCACGTCGTCGACTCCGACACGTACGTGTCGCCGGGCAATCACTTCGACTCCGAAGTCAACGGCCACGCCTGCCGGTGGAGCGACGGCGTGCACTTCGAGACCTACTGCGGACAGCTCATGGCGCCGCCGGTGATGGCCCTCGTCCGCCAGCTCGTGGAGGCCCAAGGAGGTCCCGGCCCGGTTGCCACCAAGACCGGTACAGCGGTGACCTCGACCACCGCCCCGGTTTCCTCGACCACTTCTACCTCTTCGCCCTCCTAATCGCCGGCCGCGCCGGCGGCCGGTCCCGAGCTGTCAGGAGCGGCCACTTCATAGCGCTTCGGCAAGTGGGCGGCGAGCGGGACAGGCCGGCGAGCACCCCATGACAAGTGCCGGTGAGGCACCAGCGCGCACACCGCCCGTACCATCGACTCCGTGGGTTGCACAGTCGAGCGAGTAGTCCCGGGTACCGGCTCGGAAGACGCCTTGGCGCGCCGCCTCCCGCAGCTGCGGGCCGGAGATGCCCTCGCACCTGTGTTCGTCGTGGTCAGGGCGCCCCTCGTGGGTGTCGGGCTGCGCCACTCGTTGGCCAGGCGCAGCCCTTTGGCCGGCGTTCGCTTCGGTTCGCTCCATGCTCTCGTCAAGTTGGTGGCAGCCGGCCTGGAGCGGCCCGGCACGCACCGGGAGCTCACAGACGTCGCCGTCGCGTCGGCGGCCCGGGCGGTGCTGGCCGAGAGGCCGGGGATGCTGGCCGGCGTTGCCGGCCACCGTGCCACCGAGGCCGCCCTTGCCACGTCCTATCGGATGATGCGGGCGGCCAGTCCGCCGGACGCCGAGAGTCTGAGCCGCCTCGGGGGGCGGGTCGCCGACGTGGTCAGGCTCTCGCAGCGGATGGCCCAGTTGCTAAGCCCCCACTTTTACGACTCGCTCGACGCCTTGCGGCTTGTTGCTTCGGAGATTGCCGACCCGCTGACAGATACCGCTGCCGCCGCCTTGTCGGCTGCCGGTCCCGTCGTGCTTTACCTCCCCGACCCGCTGCTGGCCGAGGAGACCGAGTTCGTTCGGCGCCTCTCCTGCCGTGTGGACGTGGTGGTGCTGGCTGGCTGCACCGGCGATCCCGATGCGGACGCCGGTACCGACGGCTGGGTGGCGCAGCTGGCCGGGGACCCAGCAACTGCAGTGCCCGAAGGCGGCCACGACGGGCCTCCTCGCTTTGGCCGCGTCGTGTCGGCTCCCGATGCCGACGTGGAGGTGAGGCAAGCCGTCCGGCGCTTGATGGCGCATGCTGAGTCCGGCGGCGACCTTGCGCGCTGCATCGTGGCCTATCCGGACGGCACGGGCTCGAACGCCTTGGGCGGGCGGGTGGCAGCCGCCTGCAGCGCCGCCGGCATACCCTGCACAGGCGGCCCGCCAACGCCTCTGCGTGCAGCTCCGGAGGGCAAGACGCTGGCCGGGCTGGTCGACCTGGCCCGGCCGGTTCCGCCGGGGGCAGAGCTCGAGAGGGCGGCGGTTATCAAGTGGCTCGGGACTTGCACGGTCGTCGGTGGCCACGGGTTGGCCAGCGGCCTGGCCACAGTGCAAGAGGGCCAGCCTCTCCCTGTCGGGCTCTGGGACAGGTGCTCGAGGGCTGCCGGTGTCCTGGCTGGTCTCGACCACTGGCGGGAACGGCTCAGCAGCTACGCCGCCACATCTGATCGGCTCCGAGCTGGAACCACGGTCGCGGCCACGTACGATCTCTTGACGTTCGTGGAGAGGCTCCACAGCTTGACGGCGATTGCCTCGGCTAGCAGTTGGGCCGGCTGCGCGGCTTGGGCCCTCGGCGCTCTGGAGGAGATCTTGAGCCCGGAGCCAGAGCGCGCAGCGGTCAAGGAAGCTGTGGCCGAAGCCGTCGGCGACCTGGCTTGCCTCGACGACGTCGAGCCGCTGGCCGACCTCGGCGTCGCCGAGCGCATGCGGCGGTTCGGCGCAGCTCTCGCCCTCACGCTTGATCGGGCTGCTCCGTCGCCGAGAGCAGGCAGAGGGCCCATAGCGGGATCGCTGAGCCAGGTTGCCGGCCTGCCTGCTGATGTGCTGCTCGTGGTCGGGTGCAGAGAAGGCGACTTGCCTGGCCGCTCGCCGGGCGATCCCCTTGTCTCGGCTGCCGAGAGGGCTGCAGTGCAGTCCTTGGTGCCGACAGAGCGCCTCGCCGACCGCCAGCGCCGCCACGTTGCGACGCTGTTGGCAGCCAGCGGGTCCTCGCAGGCGTCCTTCGCCCGGATCGATGTCAGTGCCGGTCGCAGCAACTACCCGTCGAGGTGGCTGGATGGTGACTTGTGGCGGGGCGAGACGAGCGAGATCCCGTCCTTCTTCGGGTCCCTGCGGTTGCTGGCCGCCGGCCGGGGTGCCCCGGCCGATGCCGGGGACCTGGAGTTGGCGGCGCTCTCGGTGGCAGCCGGGCGCCGCCGTACCGACTTCATATGCGAGATCGACGCGGACTTCGGCCGCCGTACGCGAGCGGTCCGGGCCAGGCGCCGGGGGGGCCTCAACCGGTTTGCCGGCTATGTCGGCCCGGCGGCGGCCGCCGGAGAGGCCTGGGACCGCCACCAGTCCGCTACCACCTTGGAGGACTTGGCCAAGTGCCCGTTCAGGTTCTTCATGGGCAAGATGCTGCGAGTCGAGAGTATCGAGGCGCCCGAGCAGCTCGTCTCCGTCGATCCCCGAGAGCGCGGGAACCTGATGCACGGCGTGCTGGAGCGATTCTTCGCTCCCTACGCCGAAGTCGGCGAGGTGCCGAAGTTCGACGAGGCAGAGCGGCGACGGTTGGAGGAGCTGGGCGAGGACGGGTTCGCTGCCTTCGAGGCGGAGGCCAAGACCGGCAAGCTCGTCTTTTGGGCAGCCGAACGCCGGACCATCGCCCGCGATCTGCAGCGTTTCGTGGCCAAGGACGTCGCCGCCTCCGCTGCGGAGGCACTTGTGCCGATAGCCGTCGAGTTGGACTTCGGGCGCGAGGACTCCGCCCCTGTCGTCATAGCCGCGGGTGGTCACGAGGTGAAGT
The DNA here is from genome assembly GCA_050744865.1 of Acidimicrobiales bacterium. Taxonomy (GTDB): domain Bacteria; phylum Actinomycetota; class Acidimicrobiia; order Acidimicrobiales; family Bog-793; genus JAKACA01. Next base: position 62,170 of record JBOGHW010000015.1, read on the forward strand.
TCCGGGGACGGATCGACAGGGTGGATCGTGCTCCAGACGGCTCACTGGTGGTGGCCGACTACAAGAGCGGCCGATCCGACGGCCACATGGACATCATCAAGCGCCCGCTCGGCAGCGGTACCCACCTGCAGCTGCCTATCTACGCAAAAGCGGCGCTGCAGGCCGACGGGGGGAGGGCGGTTCCGGTAAGGGCGGAGTACCGGTTCGTCCAGGCCACCGCTGAGTATGCGGTCATACCCGTCCAGTTGACCGACGACCTCGACACGGAGCTGTCTTCGGTGCTCGCGGCGCTGGTTTCCACGGTAGCTGAGGGCTGCTTCCCGCCGCGCCCGGGCGCCCAGGGGTACATGTCCCAGTACGACAATTGCCGGTACTGCGACTTCGACGACGTCTGTGCAGCTGACAGGCAGGCGCTTTGGGCACGGGCCGCCTGGGATCCGCTCCTGAAGCCCTACGTCGACCTGGTCGAGCCCGTCGCGGAGGCGGCCGAGCTGACCGACGGCCATGGCACAGCTGTCCAGGCACCCGTCGCATGACGAGCGCGGCTGCACCCCCTGAGCTGGGTGAAGCGGATCTCGTCGGGGAGCCTCTAGCCCGAGAAGCGGTGAACGCGTCGGCGGACGGTCCTGCCCGCCAGGAAGTCACGCGGCGTCTAGCCGATTCGCTGTTCGTCGAGGCGGGAGCGGGCTCGGGCAAGACGAGCGCCCTCGTGGCCCGCGTCGTTCGCCTGATCTGCACCGGCTCGTGCTCGCTCGACGACTTGGCGGTCATCACGTTCACCGAGGCAGCGGCGGCCGAGTTGCGAGCTCGCGTGAGGGCTGCCTTGGCCGCCGTCGTGGGCGGGAACGGTGACGCCGGCGAAGCAGCCCGGGCCAAGGCAGCGCTGGACGACATCGACGACGCCAGTATCGGCACCATCCACGGCTACTGCCATCGACTTTTGACCAGGTATCCGATCGAAGCGGGGCTGCCGCCGCGTCTAGAGGTGATGGACGAGGTGGGGCAGAGCCTGGCATGGAGAGCTGACTGGGAGTCGGCCCTGGATCGTTACTCGGGCGACGCCGACGCCCGAGAGCTGTTCAGCCTGGCTATGGCGATCGGCGTCACCTACAAGCACCTGGCGGACTTGGCGGCGGCAGCCGGTCGGGAGTGGCACCGTTGCGGGACCGAGCTTCCGGACGTGGCGGCCATCGCCTCCGCCGCAGGTTCGGCGACCGAGTCGGCCGTCGCCTCGATGCTTGCCTCCATCGAGGCGGCCGAGGCTTTTGCAGGAGCCTGCCGCGGTCCCGACGACTACCTGCTTGCCCGGATCCGCCGGCTGGCGCAGTCCGGCTCCGAGTTGGCTGCCGCCACCACGACCGAGGAACGCTTGGCGGTCGTCGCCAAGGCGCCACTGGCCATGCGGAGGAAGCTCGGTCGCAGGGAGAATTGGAGCTGCGACGTAGAGTTGGTACGCAGGTGCCTGGCAGGGGCCGCCGCCACTCGTGAGGCCCTCTTGTCCCAGGTGTGCGACCTCGTGCTGCCCGGGCTGGTGGCCACCTTCGACATCCTCGCCCGCCGAGCCGCTGCCGACCGCTGCCGGCAGGGCCGGTTGATATTCCACGACCTGCTTGTCCTGGCGCGTGACTTGCTAGTTGACAACCCGGCCGTGCGCAGGCAGGTGAGAGCCGAGGTCCGCCATCTCGTGATCGACGAGGTGCAGGACACCGACCCTCTGCAGTACGAGATCGCCGCCTTGTTGGGGACCGTCGCCAACGAGCCCGACGAGGGTCGCCTCTTCTTGGTCGGTGACCCCAAGCAGTCGATCTACAGCTTCCGCGGTGCCGACCTCGATGCCTACGAGACAGCCCGAGCCGGCTTCGGGGAGAGTGCCACCCTCAGGCTCACGTCCAACTTCCGCTCGGTGCCTGAGATACTCGACTACGCCAACGCCTGCTTCGAGTTGTTGATGCCTTCCTACACGAGGCTGCACCCGGAGCGAGCCGGTTCGGCACAGGCTGCCGCCGTCAAGATGGTTGGTGGCCCGCTCGACCCGGCACTGCGGCGCAACGAGCAACGCTCGGCGGAGTCCCAGGCCGTCGCCGCCATGATCGAGCGGGCGGTCAGGACCGAGAGATGGCTCGTCGAGAGCAGCGGATCCTGGCGGCCGGCCACCTTGAGCGACGTGGCCATCCTCGTTCCCCGCCGCACTGGGCTGGCGCAGATCGAGGCGGCGCTGGACTCGTCGAGGATCGGGTACCGCGTCGAGAGCGCCTCGCTGCTCTACCGAAGCCAGGAGGTTCGAGACCTGCTGGCGCTGTGCCGTGCCATCGACGAGCCCGGTAGCCAGGTGTCGCTGCTGGCGGCGCTCAGGTCGTCTGCGTTCGCCTGCGGGGACGACGACCTGTTGGCTTACCACCGGTCGGGCGGACAGTGGTCGATCGAGGAGCCAGAGCGGCCGCTGCCGGGCGCACCGGGAGCTTTGGTTGACTCGGGCGACCCGAGCATCGTCGCCGACTCGATCGCTCGGCTGGGCGCCTACCGCAGGCTCGGCGCCGAGCTCGGGCCGATAGGACTCCTGGAGCACGTGGTCGCCGATCGCCGCATCCTCCAGATGGCGGCTGGGTCGGTCAGGGAGCGGGAGTCGTGGCGGAGGGTGCGTTTCCTCGTGGAGCGCGCCCGGGCCTTCGTGGACGCGGGAGGGGGTGGGCTGGGCGAGTTCGCCGACTGGGTTGACGAGCAACTGGCCGAAGGGCTTCGAGCAGTCGAGTCCGTGCTGCCCGAGCCTGACGAGGACGTCGTGCACATCCTTACCGTGCACGGCGCCAAGGGCCTCGAGTTCCCGATCACGGTGCTTGCCGGGTTCGGCACCACTGACGAGTGGCGCACCTCGGGTGTGAGCGTTCTGCGAGGAGACGGCAGTGTCGAGGTGCGACTGCGGGCAGGCCTCGAGACTTCGGGCCACCGGACGCTCAAGTCCTACGACGACCTGCGCGAGCGAGAGGAGGCAATCCGGCTCCTCTATGTGGCCGTCACCAGGGCACGCGACCACCTGGTCGTCTGCGCCCACCATGTCCCGGCCAAGGACGACGCCTCGCAGGTCCCAGCCGAGGTCCACGGCCTGGGGGCGTCCCTCCCGGGATTCACTGACAAGTCGACCCTTGGCCAGCGGTTGTACGAGGTGGCAGTGGAGGCCCTGGCGACGCACCCAGAGTTGTACGAGGTGGTGGATCCCGCCGGTGACGCTGCACAAGATGCCGGGCCGGCTGCCCGAGGGACTGGCGCTGCCGCCGCTCCCGAGGGGACCGCCGCGCCGGCCAGGGCGCCGGCTGGTGCACCTCGCCGGACCGGGCGGCGTGCGCCGGGCCCTGGACAGGAAGCGCTCTTCGATCTCGAGCCCCTGACGCTGCCGTCCGCCGCCCGCCGGGCGACACTGGTTGCGCCGGTGCCCGCCAAGCCGGTGGCACCCTTCAAGCCCGAGGTGACGACCCCTGCTCCCGTTCAGGTACCGAAGGCGATGACTTCGCTCGACGAGTACCGCGCCTGGGTGAGCCGTCGCCAAGCGTTGCTGCAGCGGATGGCGCGCCCTGCCACAGTCCATCCGACAGATCTTGTGGAGACGGTCGATGGTGGCCGACGCCGGGCGGAGGGACGTCACGCCGAGGCCGGCGGCACCAAACTGGGAAGAGCCGTCCACGCCACGCTGCAGTCGCTGCCGCTCATGCCCGCACGTCGCCTGTGCGACGCTGGCGCACCTGTCGAGGACCACGAGACACTGCGCTCCTGCGCCCTGTCGTCGGCACTGGATCAGCAGATCCCCGAGCGGGCCGACGAGGTTGCAGGACTGGCGCGGGCTGCGCTTTTGAGCCCATCGGTGGTCGCCGCCTTCCAGGCGGAGAGCCCACGGCGCGAGGTCTACGTGGCGACCAGTGTTGGCGATGTCGTGCTGGAGGGGTACGTGGATCTCTGTGCCGGCACGGGGGCCGGCCTTCTCGTCGTCGAGTACAAGACCGACGTCTGCGGGGACGATTTTGCGCAGCTGGCCGAGCGTTACTCGCTGCAGGTGGCGGCCTACGCCTTGGCGCTCTCGGACGCCACGGGGCAGAGCGTGGATCGCTGCGTGATCGTGTTCGTAGCCGCGCCGGACGGCCCGCGAGAGGTCGAGCTAACCGGCCTGCCGGACCTGCTGGAGCGAGTGCGTGGCCTTGTCGCAGGGGGCTAGGCAGGGCGCCGGCAGCGGCGCCGGCGTCGGCGCCGGGTGCGATGACGGCGAGGTGCGCCGCCTCAGCCGATTCGCCCGCAGCGGGGTCGCCTGTAGCCAACTCGTCTCCACCCACCTCGCGCCCGGTTTGGTCGGCATCGGCCCTCTGGCCGGCGGCCGGTAGCGTCGCCTCTCATGCCCAAACGTTCTGTCGCGCAGCAGCTGCAGGCCGTCGTCGGCGCTCTCCCGCAAGGTGAGGTGCGTGAGGGGCAGTTGCAGATGGCCGAAGTCATCGCTTCGACGCTGGCAGCAGGGACCCACGTAGCCGTCACGGCAGGGACGGGGACTGGCAAGTCGTTCGGGTATCTCGTCCCGGCGATCATGTCGCAGCGGCGAGTTCTCGTCGCCACCGCCACCAAGGCACTGCAGGATCAGCTGGCCAACAAAGATCTCGGTCTCGTCGCCCAAGGCCTCAAGCCGCAGCAGGAAGTGCGCTGGGCCGTGTTGAAGGGTCGCTCGAACTACTTGTGCCGCCAGCGGATCGCCGAGATGCGCAGCGGAGCGCAAGGCTCGCTCGAGGATTTGCTGCCGACCGAGCGAGAGGGCTTGGCCTCCCAGCCAGGCAGCGTCGGAGAGCAGGTTGCCCGCCTCGTCGAGTGGTCGTCGGCGACCAAGACCGGCGACCGCGCCGAGCTCGACTTCGAGCCGCAACCTCGTGCCTGGTCGGCGGTGAGCGTAGGGAGCGACGAGTGCCCAGGCATGCACCGCTGCCCCGAAGGCGCCGACTGCTTCACCGAGCTGGCGCGCGCCAAGGCTGCCCTGGCCGACGTCGTCGTGGTGAACCTGCACCTCCTCGGTGCACACCTCCGTAGCGGCGGCGCCGTGCTCCCGGAGTTCGAGGCGCTCGTGGTCGACGAGGCTCACGAGCTCGAGGACGTCCTTGCCTCCAGTCTCGGCATCGAGGTGTCGCCTGGCCGGCTTAGAGCGCTGGCAGCCATGGCACGCTCAGTGCTCCCGGGCAGCGCCGACGCAGTGGAGGGAGTGATGGCGGCTGCGATTCGGGTCGAGGAGTCGCTGTTGCCTCTACGGGACAAACGTCTCCCAGTCGGTCTCGGCTCGGTAGCCGAGGCGGCCCGGCTGGCCGTCAACCGGCTGGTGGCCCTGGAGCGCCAGCTTCGGGCCGCCGGGCAGGATGGGGACGGGGCAACTGCCGCCGCGGACAAGCCGCCGAGAGACGGGACATCGGAACAGGGCCAGGGTGCCCTCCGGTCCCTGCTGGCCGTCGAGCGCTGCCGCGAGGAGCTGGACTCTCTGCTAATCGCGGGCGCGGAGGAGGTGGTGTGGGTGACGGGCGGGGACCGTCCTGCGCTCCGGTCGGCACCTCTCGACGTCAGCAGCGTCGTCCGGGCGCAGCTGTTCGAGCACGTACCTGTCGTCATGACGAGCGCGACCCTGCCCCCCGGTCTCCCACAGCGTCTCGGCGCGCCGCCTGAGGACGTCACGGAGCTGGACGTGGGCAGCCCCTTCGACTACAAGTCGAACGCCCTTCTCTATTGCGCCACCGACATCGGCGATCGCCGGCGCGAGGGCGCCGAGGCCGCCATCCATGAAGAGATGGAGCAGTTGGTGCGGGCGGCCGGTGGCAGGACCCTCGGGCTGTTTACCAGCTACAGGGCGATGACCGCGGCGGCCGATGCGCTGAGGGATCGCATCGAGTGGCCGATCCACACCCAAGGCGACCTGCCCAAACCCGCTTTGTTGCAAGCCTTTGCCACCGAGGAGGCGGCGTGCCTGTTCGCGACGATGGGCTTCTGGCAGGGCGTGGACGTGCCGGGCCCGACGTTGTCGCTGGTCGTGATCGACCGCCTCCCGTTCCCACGCCCTGACGACCCGCTCATGTCCGCCAGGCGCGACGCTGCCGGCGGGCAAGGCTTCCGGGCGGTCGACCTCCCGCGGGCGGCGACGCTGCTGGCTCAAGGCGCCGGCCGTCTGATTCGCACAGCAGACGACAGGGGCGTCGTCGCCGTGCTCGACTCACGCTTGGCAATCGCCAGCTACGCCGGCTATCTCTTGAAGGCCCTGCCGCCGATGCGGCGGACGCGCGACAGGCAGGTTGCTGTGCAGTTCCTGCGGGATCTGCACGCAGGTCAGTAGCCCAGCCGCTCGATCAGGTCGGGCCGCCTTTGCCAGGACTTCTCGACTTTCACGAACAGCTCCAGGTAGGCGCCGGGCGCGAGCTGCTGGCGGGCGGCGGTGCCGACGGCCTTCAGCACCGAGCCGCCGCGGCCGATGACGATGCCCTTTTGGGACTCGCGTTCGACCAGGATCTCGCAACGGATATGTGGCCAGTCCCATTCGGTGACACGGCAGGCGATGGAGTGTGGCAGCTCCTCTTCGGCGTGACGGAGGAGCTGCTCCCGAACCAGCTCGGCGACGAAGAAGGCTTCTGGCACATCGGTGACAGTACCGACCGGGAAGTAGCGCGGGCCGAGCGGCATGGCCGCCACGAGGTGCTCGACGAGCTCGGGCACACCGTCGCCGGTGAGGGCCGAGACGGGGAAGTACTCGGCGCCCTCGATGCGGAGATCCGACGCCGCCGCGGCGAGATGCCGGAGAACCTCGTGCCGGCCGGCCTTGTCGACCTTGTTGACGGCCACGATCGTGCCCGGAGGCAGTCGCTCGGCTATGAAGCGGTCGCCCGAGCCGATCTCGCTGCTCGCCTCCACCATCAACACGCAGATGTCGACGTCGCCCACCGAATGAGAAGCCGTCTCGTTGAGGCGGGAGCCGAGGGCGGTCTTCGGCTTGTGCATACCGGGCGTGTCGACGAACACGACCTGAGCGTCCGGGCGGTCGAGAATGCCTCTCAGGCGGGTGCGAGTCGTGTGCGGGATGGGCGAGGTGATGGCCACCTTCGTCCCGACGATCCGGTTGAGCAGCGTCGACTTGCCGACGTTGGGGCGCCCGACGAGGGCGACGAAGCCCGACCGGCACTCCTCGGTAGCCGGCTCGCTCATCTCCCGTCATCCGTTGCCGCCGAACGGCCGAGCGGCCTGTTGCCCGGTCCAGCCGCTGGCTGCGACGGCGCACCGCTGCCCGCCCCGCCGGGCTCGCCCGCGCTCCCGCCCCGGCCAGCCATGCCACCCACGCCCATGCCACCCACGCCCAGGCCACCCACGCCACCCCCAACGACCTCGCCCGTCTCCCCGCCGACGAGCCGCAGCTGCGCCTCGGCGGGCTTCACCAGGCGGACCGTGCCTATCCGTCGCCCTTGCATCCGCTCGGCGACCAGCAAGTGCCCGCCGAGCTCGACTGCCTCTCCCTGGTTCGGGATGCGCCCCAGCTTGGCCAGGACCAGCCCACCGATCGTGTCCCAGTCGTCGCTCAACGGGAGGTCGGTACCCAACAGCTCGTTCACCTCGTCCACGACCATGCGGGCAGACACCCGCCACTGGCCCGGGCCGAGCGGTTCGACGAGCGGCTCGTCGACGTCGAACTCGTCGAAGATCTCGCCGACGAGCTCCTCGATCAAGTCCTCCAGGGTCACCACCCCCGACGTGCCGCCATACTCGTCGATCACCACGGCCAGGTGGAACTGCCCGCTTTGCATCTCCCGCATGAGGGGAGCGACCCGCTTGGTCTCGGGCACGTAGTGGGCGGGGCGGGCGAGCGTCACCACGTCGCGGTGCTCGTTGCCTTGGCGCACCGCCCGCACCAGGTCCTTGGTGAAGGCGATGCCCACGACGTTGTCGACGCTGCCCTCGAACACCGGGATGCGGCTCAAACCTGCTGAGATAGCTCGCTCGAGCACGGCTCCTGCTTCGCTCTGCCCGCTGACGGCGACTACGTCGGGCCTTGGGACCATGACCTCGCGGACGATGGTGTCGCCGAAATCGATGATCGAGTGGATCAGCTCCCGCTCCTCGGTCTCGATCGCCTCTTCTTCGACGGCGACGTCGGTGAAGGCGAGCAACTCCGACTCGAGGATCTCGGCTTCGGCCGCCGGCTGGGACCGACCCTTGGGAGTGATGGCTTGAGCGATCCCGATGAGGAGGCTGGCGACTGCGCGGACAGGCGGGAAAGCTACGAAGGCGGCCACGATCGGCGCCGCGAACAGCGCCGCCTTGTCCCCGTGGTGCACCGCCCACTGCTTGGGCACGGCTTCGGCGAACAGGAAGATCACGACCACTTCGAACACCGTGGCGGCGGCCACCCCGAGGGCGCCCAGGACGTGGGCGGCCACGACGCCCACAAGCGTGGCAGCGACGAGCTGGCATATCAGCACCAACAGGAGGATCGGGGCCAAGAAACGCTCCGGGTGCTCCACAAGCCTGCTCAGCGACTTCGAGCCCCGCGCCTCGGACTCCTCGAGCGCCTTGGCCCGCGTCCGCGAGACTCGCGTGAGGCTCGTCTCGGCCAGCGCCAGGACGGCCGAGACGACGATCAACACCGCCACGGCGACGAGGATGGCGCCGTCTGCGCCGCTGAACGATGCGACGATCATCAGCTCTCCACGGACCCGCGGTGATGGCACACCAACAGCTCACGCTCGAGAGCCTCCATCTCCTCGGCTTCGGCGTCGTCCTCGTGGTCCATGCCGAGCAGGTGCAAGATGCCGTGGACGAGGAGAAGGGCCATCTCGTCCTCGTAGCTTCCGGCATGCTCGGGTGCGTTGCGGGCGGCCACGCTCGGGCAGATCACGACGTCACCGAGCATTCTGGGAGCATCGCCCGGAGCGCCCGAACCAGAGGGCGACGGGTCTTCTTCGCCGTCTTCGAACGCCTGGCGCCCTGGTCCGGTGGCGACGTGCGAGCCGGGCCGAGGGCGGGTCCAGGACAGGTCGTCCTCGATCGGGAACGAGAGCACGTCGGTCGTGCCTTCGTGACCGAGGAAACGCTTGTTCAGCGAGGCGATCGCTCCCTCGTCCACATACAGGACGTTCAGCTCTACGTTGCCGGCGACCCCACGCGCCGTCAGGATCCGCTCGGCCAGAGAGCCCCACTTGGCAACGTCCACCTCAGCCGACGACTGCTCGTCGGCGACGAAGACTTCGATCGCCATCAACCGGCCTCAAGTGGTCCCGTCGGCCCGGCCCCGTAACTCGAGCCCGGCTTGCTGGGCGGCGAAGCGATCGTAAGCCGAGACGATGTCCCGCACGATCCTGTGGCGTACGACGTCGGCTTCGGTGAGGTGCACGAAAGCGATACCTTCGATGGCACCGAGCACCGGTTCGAGGCCGATCAGACCCGAGCGGCCGCCGGGGATGTCCACTTGGGTGGCGTCGCCGTTGACGACCACCTTGCTCCCGAAGCCGAGGCGGGTGAGGAACATCTTCATCTGCTCGGGTGTGGTGTTCTGCGCCTCGTCGAGGATGACGAAGCTCTGGTTGAGCGTCCTGCCGCGCATGTAGGCCAGTGGTGCCACCTCGATGGCGCCACGCTCCATCAACCGGGCAGTCCCTTCGGGCTCGAGCATGTCGTAGAGGGCGTCGTAGAGCGGACGGAGGTAGGGATCGACTTTGGCCAGGAGGTCGCCCGGAAGGAAGCCCAACCTCTCCCCGGCCTCCACCGCCGGCCGCGTGAGGATGATGCGGTTGACCTCTTTGCCTTGCAGGGCCTGCACCGCCAGAGCCACGGCCAGGTACGACTTGCCGGTACCGGCAGGTCCGATCCCGAAGGTGATGACGTTGGACGAGATCGCGTCTGCGTAACGTGCCTGCCCCGCAGTCTTGGGATGGACTCGCCTGCCCTTGGTGGACCTGGCAACTTCGGTCGTCAGCACAGCCGCCGGGCTGATGTCCTCTTTCACCATCTCGATGGTTCGCCCGACGTAGGCCTGGTCGAGGCCGTGACCGCTCTCGACCAGGGTGACGAGCTCGTCGAAGAGGCGGGCGACGCGTTCGGCCTCGGGCCCCTCGACGGTGATCTCGTTCCCGCGGACGTGGATCGACGTGTCGCTGAAGGCCCGCTCGACGGTCCGCAGCAACTCGTCACGCTGGCCGAGCAGTCCGACCATGAGGTGGTTGCCCGGTACGAGGATCTTGGCCTGGGTCGATGACACGTGTTGATCACGTGCGAGGCTATCAGCCGTCAACCCGGAGGCCAGGCCATGCGCCGGCCACCGAGCACATGGAGGTGGAGGTGGGCGACGCTGTTACCCGAGTCCTCGCCGACGTTGAACACGAGCCTGTACCCGCGCTCGGCGAGGCCCTCGTTGCGAGCGACCTGGTTCGCAAGCTGGAAGACGTCCATGAGGATCGGCGCCTCCTCGGCCCCGAGGGCGGCCGCGTCGGTGATGTGCTGCCGCGGGACGATCAGGACATGGCTGGGCGCACCAGGGTTGATGTCACGGAAGGCATAGCAGCTCTCGGTTGACAGCACCTCGGTCGAAGGGACGTCTCCTGCGATGATCGCGCAGAACAGGCACTCGGTCATCGACGGTTCAGCCGTCGTGCCGGACAGGTTCGGGATAGAGGTGGTCGAGAGTGCCCGGCGCGATCTTGCTGCGCTCTATGAAGGCCAGCACGTCAGCCTCCTGGATCCTGATGACACGGCCGAACTTGTGGGCGACCAGCTCGCCCTCGTCGATGAGCCGGTACACCGTCCTGGCGTTGAGGCCGAGATACTCGGCAACAGCAGGAGTACTCATCCACTTGATCGGCTTGGCCACGGTGAAGAGGATAGCAAGGGGGTGTATCTGAGCGTTTCTTGTGGGATTTGAGAGGGTTGCGGGTCGAGCCGGCAGGCGACCTCGTTGGCGAGCATCCGGCCAGCCAGGCTGAGCACGACCCGCCCGCCACTCACCTCGACCAGCCGGCGAAGTTCCGGAGTGGACTGGAGGGCGCTCGACAGTGAGGACTCCGGCACTCCCCACCTGGTGCGGATCAGCAGCTCCAGCGCCTCCACGCCTCGCACCTCCGGGGTCAGGTCCTCCGAGGAGGCGACAGGGCTCGAGCCTTTCCCGACGAGCTCGATGTACCGGTCGGGGGTGCGCACGTTCCACCAGCGGCGCCCGGTTCTGTGGCTGTGGGCAGCGCAACCGATGCCCAGGTAGTCGCCCTGCAGCCAGTAATTGAGGTTGTGCAAGCTCTCGTGGCCCGCAACGGCCCAGTTGGAGATCTCGTACCACCTGAAGCCGGCGCTCGACAGCACCTGCTCTGTCGTCTCGTAGCGACGCGCCTGGATGTCGTCGTCAGGGTGGCGCGAGGGATCCCGCCACAGCGGCGTGCCCTTCTCGACGGTCAAGGCGTAGAGGCTCATGTGGGTCGGCCGTGGCTCGAGGTCCAGGGCAGCTCGCAGGGTTCTCCGCCAGCTGGCGTCGGTCTCGCCGGCGCCTCCGTAAATGAGGTCGATGCTGCACCGGCTGATGCCGGCTCGTCCGATCGCCGCCACGGCCGGCGCTATCGCCGAGGCACTGTGGAGGCGGCCCAAGCCTTTGAGCACGACCTGGTCGAACGACTGGGCCCCGAGCGAGATGCGGGTCACACCGGCTGACTTGCACGCTTCGAGCCAAGCATCGGTGACGTCTTCGGGGTTGGCCTCGACTGTCACCTCGGCACCGTCGTCGACGTCTATTGCCGAGATGAGGCGCACGAGGTCAGCCGGCGGTAGCTGGCTGGGGGTGCCGCCGCCCAGGAAAACCGTGCTGACCCTGCCCAGGTCGGCCGCCGCCGTCTCGTAGTCGGCGATGCAAGCGTCGGTGTAGGCGCCGGCCAAGTGTGCTCGATCCGTCCAGGTGGCGAATGCGCAGTAGTCGCAACGGCTGGCACAAAACGGGATGTGCACGTAGAGACCCGGCCCGGTGTGCGGCGGCCCGGCCGCCGCCCCGGCCGCCGCCTCAGGACGTGCCGTTGCCGGTGGCACTGAGGAGACCGAGCTCGTCGAGGCGAGCCACGAGCGCCTCGGTGCTGCGGCCGAACATCGAGGCGATCACACGGAGGTCGTCGGCGCGGATCGTCAGCACCCGCCCGTTGAAGTCGCCTCGCTGCACCTGAACCGCTCCGAGGTAGTGGCGGAGCAGGTCGCGCTCAGGTCCGATTGCCTCGTCGAGTTGCATCAGGTCGATGGTGACCTTCTTCCGGCCCCTGGCGGTTTGTTCGACTCTGGCCGCCGCCGCCGGCCAGCCACCACTGGGGGAGGGCACGTCGAGCGGCAACAACTGGTCGACGGGTACTGCGTAGATCTGAGCGAGCCTCTGCAGGCGGGGGACCGAGATGGAGCGTTCTCCTCTCTCGTAGGCGCCCAGCACGGAAGCCTTGAATTCCTCCCCCGAACTGGCCTCCACGGCTTGGAGGGAGAGGCGCTTTTGCTTGCGGACCGCCCGAAGCCGAGTGCCGACGGCGCGCGCGTAGCGGATTGCTTCGATCTCGCTGAGCTCGCTTTGGTGGCTCTGGTTGTCGTTGCGCATCGGTCTCCCACGACAACGCTCCCTGTGTCTACGTGCTGGGCGAGAGCGTTGCCAGAGGCTGCCACGGTACCACTCTGCGTCAACCAACGACCACTCCCGGTGCTGGGTAGGCATGCGCCCTGGCGTGCAAGACCGGCACGCGTGGGCAGGCGCCGCCGCCTGCAGTGCGCCTCACCGCTGGGCCGCCCGAACCAAGCCGCTACGCAGGCCGGTGAGCAGCACTCCGGCCGCGATGGCAGCTGTCTCGATGCGCAGGATCGTGCCGCCCAGGGTGACAGTGGGAAGTCCCAGTCCCAGCTCGGACGGGGCCCATCCCCCCTCCGGGCCGACCAGGAGAGCCGTCGTCGTAGGCAAGGGCGGGGTGCCGGCCGGCTCGGCCAGCGCAACGCCCGGCCCCAGCAGCTCGGCAGGCTCCAGGACAGATGAGACCTCGGGAAGATACGCCAGGCGTGCCTGCATGGCCGACTCCCTGGCTATCCGGCGCAGCCTGCCGGCACGGCCGTCCTCATCGGCGCCGCCCGCCGGGCGCACCACGGTCCTGGCGCAGGCCAGCGGGACGATCCGGTCCACCCCGAGCTCGACCAGCTTGGCCACTGCCCACTCCGTACGGTCGCCCTTGGCCAGCGAGAACGCAACGGTGATGGGTACCGCCGGGGCAGCCGCATACTCGATCTCGCCGATCGGCTCCAAGGTGATGGACTGAGCCCGGCGCCGCCCGGTTGCCGCACAGGCGACGCTGCACGGCCGATAAGAGCCGTGCCCGTCGCCGGCAACCACAAGCTCGCCGTCGCGTAGCCGCAGGGCGGTCGAGAGGTGGTGGCTGTCCTGGTCAGACAGGGCGGGTTGGGTTAAGTCCTCGACGTAGGCGAGCGCAGCCGCCTTGCGGAGCAGCTCTGTCGTCACGGGGCGGCGGCTCCCGATGTGACTCAGTTGACCCTGGAGCGCAGGCGGGAAAGGAAGCTCTGGTCGGGAGGCGACACCGGCTCCCCGCGGAGCTCGGCGAGCTTGCGGAGCAGCTCGTCCTCTTCCTTAGAGAGCTTGGCCGGCGTGTCGACTGCGACTTGCACGAGGATGTCACCTCGACCCCTCCCGCGAAGGCGCGTGATGCCGAGGCCGGGCAGGCGGATCACTTTGCCGGGTTGAGTTCCTGGAGCGATCGCCACCGCGGAGTTGCCGTCGAGCGTCTCGAGGTCGACCGAGGTCCCAAGAGCTGCCTGTGCGAACGAGACATGGAGCGTGGTGACGAGGTCGGCGCCGGCCCGCTCGAACCTGTCGTGGGCCTGCACGCGCAGGTGCACGTAGAGGTCGCCTGCCGGCCCTCCTCTGAGAGCCGCCGAGCCGCCGCTCTGGACACGGAGGGTGGCGCCGTCGTCGACTCCCGCTGGCACCTGTACGGTGAGCGTCCTGTCCTGCGAGGTCCGGCCCTGGCCCCGGCAGTCGGTACACGGCGAGGCGACGACCTCGCCTGTGCCATCGCAGCGCCCGCACACTGTCGCTGTGACCATCTGCCCGAGAAACGACTGCCTCACCCTCTGCACCTGCCCCGACCCCCGGCACTCGCTGCACGACGTGGGGAACGTGCCCGTCCGGGCGCCGCTGCCCTCGCACGTCGGGCAAGGTACAGGCAGCCTGAGGCTGACCTCGCGGGCAGCACCGAAGGCTGCCTCCTCGAGGGTCAGGTCCACGATGACCTCGGCATCCGAGCCCCGGCGGGTGGCAGCTCGTGACGGGGCGCCGAAGCCACCACCGCCGCCGCCGAAGAAGGCGTCGAAGATGTCGCCGATGTTCGAGGTAAAGCCGAAGTCGCCACCGCCGCCTCCGGCGCCGCTGCCGCGCACGGCCTCGGGCCCGAACATGTCGTAGCGCCGGCGCCGTTCCGGATCGCGGAGAGTCTCGTAGGCGAGCGTCACCTCCTTGAAGCGGGCCTCGGCCTGAGGGTTGCCGTTGTTGGTGTCGGGGTGCAACTCGCGGGCGAGCGAACGGTAGGCGCGCTTCAGGTCGTCCTCGCTCGCGTTCTTGCCGACGCCGAGCAACTCGTAATAGTCAGTGGGCACGCTCAACCAATCGTCGTCTTCATCATGTTCGTTCCTGTGGCACGCCAGGACGCGTCACCTCGGTTGGCTCGAATGGCTCAGTCCCGCTGCAGCTCGCGGGACAGGTGCTGCCCGACGACTGCCACGGCGGCCAGTGCCTCCGGGTAGTTCATCCGAGTCGGACCGAGTACACCGATGGTACCGACTGCGTCGTGCTCTCCTTCGAAGGGAGCCACGACAAGGGAGCACTCGGCCAACGGGATGACGCCGTGCTCCGACCCGATGGCGACGCTACCGCGCGCCAGGACGTCCTTGAGCAGGGACACCACGACGAAGGATTCTTCCAGGATCGTCAGGACCGCCCGAACCTGTTCCACGGCTACGAAGTTCTCTGCCATGCGCGCAGCGCCACCCACGAAGACCTGGTCAGTGGTGTCCTCTTCGCCCTTACGGTCCCTTACGGCCTGGCGGCAGGTGCCCACCAGGCGCTCGGCTACGGGAGAGAGAGTCTCTGCCGACCTTGTGCCGGCGAGGCCGAGGATCGACACGGCGTTGTCCACGAAGTGGCGTTGGACGTAGCTGCTGGCAGCATGGATCTCCTCGTCAGTGACGTCGTCGCCGAGGGCGATCGAGGACTTCTCGACTGCGCCGTTCGACAGGACGAGCACGAACAGTCCGGTGTGGGCGGCCAGCCGCGTGACGAGCGCCGACTTGACGACCAGGTGTTCGTGACCGGGGCTGATGACGATGGCGGCGCTGTCGGTCAGCCGGGCCAACAGGCGGGTGGTGTCGGCGAGCATCCGCTCGAGCTCGCCGTGGGCCCGCGAGAAGAAGTTCTCCACCTGCTCCGACTTGGCCTGACCGAGGCTCGACGGGGCGCCGAGGTGGTCGACGAAGAAGCGGTACCCCTTGTCGGTCGGCACCCGCCCGGCGCTCGTATGCGGGTGCGTCAGGTAGCCCTTCCGCTCCAGATCGGCCATGTCGGCCCGGATCGTGGCCGGCGAGACGTCGATCGAAGGGTCACGGGCAACCTGCGAGGACCCCACGGGCTGGGCGGTTTCCACGTAGTCGGTGACGACCGCGTTCAGGATCGCGGCCTTGCGCCCGTCGAGGTCGGGGTTGTCGGTTACCTTGCCCTCCTTCGCTGAGCGGTACCCGGGCCTTAACCCCAGGTTGTAGTCACCGTGGATTTTACTCCTCGAGACGGAGCGCCGAGATGAACGCCTCTTGGGGGACCTCGACACGCCCGATGGACTTCATGCGTTTCTTGCCCTCCTTCTGTTTCTCGAGGAGCTTCCGCTTTCGGGTGATGTCGCCCCCGTAGCACTTTGCGAGCACGTCCTTGCGCTTGGCCTTGACTGTCTCGCGGGCGATGATCCGGCCGCCGATGGCCGCCTGGATGGGCACGTCGAACAG
This sequence comes from Acidimicrobiales bacterium, assembly GCA_050744865.1. Taxonomy (GTDB): domain Bacteria; phylum Actinomycetota; class Acidimicrobiia; order Acidimicrobiales; family Bog-793; genus JAKACA01. The sequence goes on from JBOGHW010000015.1 coordinate 78,205, forward strand.
CTGGCGGGGGATGAGCTCGCGCAGCTTGTGGGTGAGCTTGCGCCCGTACTCCTGCGCCCTGGCCTTGTGCACGATGGCGCTGAAGGCGTCGACGGGGGCGCCGTTCAAGAGGATGTCGACCTTGACCAGGTCGTCGACCTGGTAGCCGGCCGGCTCGTAGTCGAGGCTGGCGTATCCCTTGGTGCGGCTCTTCAGCTGGTCGAAGAGGTCGACCACCACCTCGGCCAATGGGCAGGTGTAGACCAGCTCGAGGCGCTCAGGGGACAGGTATTGCATCTTGTCGAGCGTGCCCCGCCTCGTCTGGCACAGGTCCATCACCGTTCCGGTGTACTCGGCCGGCGTGATGATCGTGAGCTTCAGGACCGGCTCGGAGATGGCCGCCACGTTCTGGGCCGGAGGCATAACCGAAGGGTTGTCGACCTCGACGGTGTCGCCGTTGGTGAGCTCGGCCATGTAAGCGACAGACGGCGCGGTGGCGATAAGGGCCAGGTCGAACTCCCTCTCGAGACGCTCGCGGGCGATGTCCATGTGCAACAAGCCGAGGAAGCCACAGCGGAACCCGAAACCGAGCGCCGCCGACGTCTCGGGCTCGAAGGAGATCGAGCCGTCGGAGAGCTTCAGCTTCTCGAGGGCGTCTCTTAAGTCGGGCAGTTCGTCGCCTTCGACCGGGTACAAGCCGCAGAACACCATGGGCTTGGGATCTCTGTAGCCCTCCAGTGGGGACCGACCGGGTCTGGCGGCGTCCGTGACAGTCTCGCCGACTCGCGCCTCGGCCACTGCCTTGACGCCGGCGATCAGGTATCCCACCTCGCCTGGGCCGAGTTCGACCACGGGCTCTTGCGACGGCGCCCGGATGCCGATCTCTTCGACGTCGTGGTTCGTGCCTGCCTGCCAGAGGCGGATCTTCGACCCGGACCTGATGGTGCCGTCGAAGACCCGGATGGCGTTGACGACGCCGCGGTACTGGTCGTAGTGGGAGTCGAAGACGAGTGCCCGCAGCGGCTCGCCGGGGTCGCCCTCGGGCGGCGGGATGCGGTCGACGACGGCATCCAGCAGATCCGGCACCCCCTCGCCGGTCTTGGCAGATATCCGGAGGATCTGGTCGGCAGGGAGCCCTAGGACGGCCTCGATCTCTTCTGCGTAGCGAGCCGGGTCGGCCGCCGGCAGGTCGATCTTGTTGAGGGCCGCCACGATCTCGAGGTCGTGCTCGATGGCCAGGTAGCAGTTGGCGAGCGTCTGGGCTTCGATTCCCTGTGAGGCATCGACGAGAAGGACGACACCTTCGCAGGCGGCCAGTGAGCGGCTCACCTCGTAGCCGAAGTCGACGTGGCCCGGGGTGTCTATGAGCTGAAGCACGTGCTCACGCCAGTGCACCCGCACGTTCTGCGCCTTGATCGTGATCCCTCGCTCCCGCTCTATGTCCATGGAGTCGAGGTACTGCTCTCGCATCTCGCGCGGGTCGACGGCGCCCGTCAGCTCCAGGATGCGGTCCGACAGCGTGGACTTGCCGTGGTCGACGTGGCTGATGATCGAGAAGTTGCGGAGGCGGTCGGTGGCTATCACGGGTCTCGTTTCGGGCGCGGGCGGCGCGGGTCAGCGCTGGCCGAGCGCCGGGCGTGCCCATATCGTGCCAGAGACCGGAGCGGTCCCGGCCCGGGCGGCGTTCGGCCGGCGGCTGGGTGGTGGCTGGGTGGTGGCTGGGTGGGGTCCGGCCGGGGTCCGGCCGGGGTCCGGCCGGGGTCCGGGGTGGGGTCCGGCCGGGGTCCGGACAGCGGCTGGAAGCCCGGGAGTGACCGGATGCGAGACAGGTGGGCCGTCCCACGCGCCGAAATTGGGCCCTGAACGTACGTCCGCCGGCCCACCTTGATTGCCGAGGCGCGATGTGGTGCCGGAGCACGCCCCAACGGACGCCCCGCCCGACCCGCCCCGCCCCGCGACGTACCTCCGCCGACCAACCTAGATTGCCGAGGCGCGATGTGGTGCCGGAGCACGCCCCAAAGCCAACGCCCGCCAACGCCCAGTCCCGGATCAGGCACAGCCGAGGCGCTGCTACGATGCATGGCACAGCGCAACGCCTTGCGCCAGCGACTCGCGTCCCGGAGAAGACAGTGGCCAACATCAAGAGTCAGATCAAGAGAGATCGGCAGAACAAGATCCGCCACGAGCGGAACAAGGCTGTTCGCTCGGAGCTCAAGACACGGACCAAGAACGCCGTACGCGCCGCTGAAGTCGGTGCCGAGGATACCGAGGAGTTCCTGCGCTTGGCCGTCAAGCGCATCGACAAGGCGGCCGCCAAGGGGATCATCCACCCCAACCAGGCGTCCCGGCGCAAGGCCCGCCTCGTGAAGCACGTCAACGCGCTCACGTCGGAGGACTCCGGCGAGTAGCGACCGCCCCGGCCACCTCGAGACCCGTGGCGGGCTCGACGCCGCCCGGATCGCCGCCATCGAGCGGCTCGAAGCAGCCTGCAAGTCCGCCGACGGCGGTCGCCTCAAGCTTGAGTACGGCGAACTGCGCGCCCGCCAGCCCGGTGGGACCGACGACTTCTGCTGGTTCGAAGGACAGCAGCTCGTCGGCTTCCTCGGTCTCTACCAGCACTCCGGTGCCGAGATCGAGATCTGTGGGATGGTCTCGCCCGACTGCCGTCGCCAGGGTGTGTTCACCCGACTCCTCGATCGAGCGCTCGCCGAGGTGGCCAAGCGGGGATCGCCTCCGGTACTCCTGATCGTCGACCGGGATTGCCCAGCCGGGGGCGCCTTTGCCAGGCACAGAGGTGGGACTGTCAAGCACTCGGAGTACCGGATGTCGCAGGACGCCGCCCCATCGCCTGACCCCGGGCCGAGGCAAGTCGAGCTGCGCCCAGCTGGGCCGGCAGACGTTGGTTTCTTGACCGATTGCCTGGGTCGGGCCTTCGGGCGAGGCTTTGTGGAAGACGCCGGCGATGTGCCCAGCCAAGCGGCTTTCGCCCGCCTTGAGCGCCATACGGTGATCGAGGAGGACGGGGTGCCCGTCGGCACGCTCGTCGTCGAGAGGCTCGACAAGTCTGCCGGCATCTACGGGTTCGCCGTCGTGCCCGAGCTGCAAGGCAAGGGGATCGGCCGGGCCGCGCTCACCAAGGTGACCCGCCAGGTGCGTGCCGAGGGTGTCGAGCACCTCCACCTCGAAGTCCTCGTCGACAACCCTCGGGCCCTCCACCTCTACGAGAGCTGCGGCTTCGTGACCGACGGCGTCGAGGACTACTACCTGCTGCCCACCGCCTGAGGCGCCCTGCTACGAGCGTCTATGGCTGGTCCAAGCCGGGCACGATGCTCGGCCGCATGCCGGGCTCGTAGAACACGCAGCAGTTACCGCCACGCTCCTTGGCCTCGTACATGGCTATGTCGGCGTTGCGCACGAGATTGCTCGGGCTGACGCGGGGGTCGGTCGTGATCGTCGCGCCGATGCTCACGCTCGTGGTCACGGCGTGTCCCTCGATCTCGACCGGGACGCCCACGGCGGCAACCAGGCGGTTGCCGAAGGAGACGACCTGAGACTGGTCGGTGACGTCCTCGAACACGACGACGAACTCGTCGCCGCCCACCCGGGCGACGGTGTCGGTGGCCCGGACCTGGTGGCTCAACCGCTCGCCGACGGCGCTCAGCACGGCGTCCCCGCCATGATGACCGTACGTGTCGTTTATGGCCTTGAACTTGTCAACATCAAGAAACATCACCGCTACCAACGAACCCTCGCGCGACAAGCGCGTGAGGGCCCTCGACAGGCGGTCGCCTAACAGGGCACGGTTAGGAAGTGACGTCAGCGGATCTGTGAGGGCCTGTCTCGACAGGTCTTCGGCCAGGGAGCGGAGTTGCTGCTCGGAGGCTTGTAGCGCTTGCATTGCGTCGAACTCCCTTGTTCGGTCGGCCGCCAGGCTGAGGATGCCTACGACGGTTCCATCTGATGCGAAAAGCGGTGAGCGGGTCACGTGCGCCGGTACCTCGGTGCCGTCTCCCCGGCGGACAGAGACGTCTCCTGACCAGTGATTCCCGTTGACGAGGCAAGCCCAGGCGTCGCTGCCGGGTCCGACTGGTGAAGCTGCTGTGGAGAAGTGCCCGAGCGGCTCGCCGACGATCTCGGAGCGCTGGCGCCGCTGCAGCGCCTCGCTTGCGCTGTTGCAGAACACGATCGTCCCGGAGGGGTCGACGATGAGGGCGGCCCCTCCGCTCGCCTCCAGCATCTCGAGCCCGGAGATCGTAGAGATGCCCCAGGTCGGCCCGCTCTCGAGAGCCGTCGGCAGGAGGTCTCCCGCTTCCGGGTCGCGACGGAGCGACCTGTTCGCGAGCGCGCGAGGCAGAGTCTGCGGTTCGCGTGTGGAGGGCACCGGGTTGGGTATCGGCATGCGAGCGACGAGGCTGAGGTGAAATTCTCTGATTCAGGACGCCAGGACGATCCTGTCGCGGCCCGCTCTCTTCGCTTCGTACAGGGCCGCATCCGTCCGCTGCAACAGCCGGCCGAGGTCGGCGTCACGGCCTGCCATCTCGGCCACCCCAACGCTCGCCGTGACAGGCACTGGTCCCGAGGCGGTGGCAATCGGCGTCTCGGAGATGACGCGGCGGAGCCGCTCGGCGAGCTCGGCGGCATTGTCACCCGGCGCCTGCACGACGAGTGCGAATTCTTCGCCTCCGTAGCGCCCGACGATGTCGCCGGCTCCGATCACACGTGACACCCGGTTGGCCACCACCCTGATCACGTCGTCACCCGAGGCGTGGCCGTACCTGTCGTTGACGTCCTTGAAGTGGTCGATGTCGAGCATCATGGCCGAGAGCGGGCTGCCCATCTGGCGAGCCTCCCGGAAGCTACGGCCTGCAAGCTCGAAGAAGTAGCGGCGGTTGGCGACTCCCGACAGCTCGTCGCGCTGCGCCAGCGTCTGAACACGGGCGAACAGTTGGGCGTTCTCGTAGGCGACGACCCCTTGGCCTGCCAGCGCAGCGGCCACTTCGGTCTGTGTCTGCCCGAAGGCGCTCGGCCGCCGGGCGATGATCACGAGAGCGCCGATCGCCTCGTCCCGAGCAACCAGTGGGGCGACGATGAACGACCCGGCTCGGCCCAAGAGGCCGAAGAGAGGTGAGTTGCTGTCGCTGATGACGCTGGCGACGCCGAGCGGCGCCTTCGCGAGCAAGGCTTCGGCAACCTCGGGCTGGTCGGATCTCGGTGTGTCGTACCCCTCGGGCGGCAACGTGACGCCGCCGCCTATGGCGGCGGCCACTTCCAGGCGCTCGCCCTCGGCCAAGAGGATGGCGCCGGCATCAGCATTGAGAGCCGACATGGATGTCTGCAGGATTGCCCTCAGCACGCCACGGGGATCGAGGCTCTGGCCCACCGTCTTCATCGAGTCCCGCAGCAGCTCGGCCACCTGCCGCTGGCGGCGCTCGGTGGCGACGGACAGCTCCATCTCGGCGATGCGAGCGGTCTCGAGCGCAAAGGCGACGTTGGAGGTGATGGCGCTCAGGATCTCGACGTCATCACGGGTGAAGATGCCCTTGGCCAATCTGCTGTCGAGGTACACGACTCCGAGAAGCCTGTCCTCTATCTGCAGCGGTGCCACCAGGATCGATCTCAGCCCGTGCGTCACGGCGCTCTGGGAGCCGAGGGCGGCGCCCTCCTCGGTGCCGGTGAGCACCATTGCCTCGCGGTTGGACACGACCTTGTCGACGATGGTCGTCGAGTACCCCGTCAACGACGCGATGTCGTTGCCGGCGGCGTCGCGGCCAAGGTGGGGGCGCACCGTGCCGGTGTTCTCGTTCGTGAGGAACAAAAGGGCGCGTTCGGCGTTGAGGATGCGGACCGTCTCGTCGAGGGCAAGACGGGCGAGCTCCTCGGGGTCGAGGACGCGGGCCGCGGCAGCTCCGACTTGCAGGAGCGCCTCCAGCTGCCTGGCTGCCCTGCCGGCCACCCTTATCGAGGGGGCACCTCCACCCACGGTATGGCCGCGCGTGCGCTGACCCACCGAGCTGCTCCGCCGCCGGTCGGACAGGGCAGGCTGGATCCAGCGGACGAACGAGGTGATGCCGAGGTCCTCGGCCAGGCGCGATGCCGCCACGGCCATGCGCTCCGACTCCTGGGTGTGGCCGGCCAGTGCCAGGGCACGGCTCCGAGCCATCTGAATGGCCATCTCACATCCTGGGGCGTCGAGGCCGACGAGCAGCGCCGAACCGCGGGCGCTGGCCCGCAGCGCCGCCTTGTACCTCTTCTTGGCTACGAGGTAGCCGCTCTTGGCGGCGTAGTAGTGAGCCCGCAGCAACGGTGTGCGCGCCGCAGCCCTCAGCTGCAACACGGCGTGGTGGGCGAGCCTGGCCAGCTGCCGCCTGTCACCGTCCGAGGGGGCATTCAGCAATTTGGCTATTCGCCCGTATGCCTGCATCAACCAGAAGGAGGAAAGGTTGTACGGGCAGTTCCACGGAGGCAGCTTCCTGGCCCGGAAGTCGCGGATCGCTTGCTCGAACGGTTCGCCGAGCTCGTTCAAGCCGAAGTTGAAGCTCGTGAGGGCAACTTGGTATCCCGCCTGGGCTATGCGAGACGGCTTCATCTGGCTAATCTGCTCGTTGACCCGCGTTATCCGTTCGATCCCGATGGTCGGCTGCTCCAACAGGCCGGCGATGCTGATCCCGATGAAGTCGAGGCTCGTGATGGCGCCTTCGGCGATCCGTGTTGCCGGCCCTGAGTGCCAGGTGGCCTCGTCGACCCAGGCAACCTGCTCGAGGATGCGTCCTCGTAGGCCGAGCCCGGTGCACAGGGCAAGCACGGCGCTCAGGTACTCGTCGGGCTGGAGCCAGCGGGCTTCTTGGCGGAGCACGTCGATCAACAGCTCCTCCGACTTCACGGCGTCGCCGCGGAACTCCAGGCTGATGGCTTCGATGAGCTTGGCGTGGACGACGGTTGCATGGTCGCCTGTTCGCTCGGCGACTTTCCGGGTGTGCTTGGCCACCCACCGGGAGGCCGAGATGAACCGCACCTGCGCCATCACGAGACCGAGGTGGGCGTAAGCGCCGACGTACTCGCGCGACGGCCCGAGCCGGTTGGCCGGCAGTAACGCCCGCAGGGCCACTCCGAGGGCCAGGAACGACTTGTGCTCGGAATCGGCAGCGTTGCCGACGATCTCCAGCAGGCGGCACTCAAGGCGGAGCTTCTCGCGCCGTGCCCGGCGAGCCCTGCCGAAGCCGATCCTCGTCAAGCCGACGACGAAGCCCAGCAGGCACTTCCAGATGGTGGTGACGACGACGAGCACGGCGTTGTTAGGCAGGCCAGCCCCGAGCTCGAGAAGCCCCTGGCGGCCGTGGCGCAGGCTGTTCTCGCCGCTCGACTGCGCGAAGTACACCCTGGCCATGTGCTCGTGGATGCGGGCGCGCCCGACGCGGTCCCGCTCCAGCGAGAGCGCCTTCTCGTAGTGCTCCATGGCAGCGCCCACCTGGCCGGCGCGGGACAAGGCGGTACCGCAGTCGGTCTCGAAAGCGCTGCCGGCGGTGATGTTGAAGTCGGCTGCGATCGACTCCGCCGTCGACAGGAAGCCGAGGGCGTCTTCGTCGGCCTGGGCGGCCAGGGCGAGACGAGCGGCTCGGTGGTTGGCCTTGAAAGCGCGCTTGGGGTCGTTCGCAATCTCGCCGACTGCGTAGTGGCGGGCGATCTCGTACACCATCTCGGGGCGCGTGTCGCCGGACTCTTCGATCGCTCGCCCGAGCATCTCGTGCGCCCGCTTGGATGCCTTCTCGTCGATGGTGGAGAGCAGCGTCTCCCGGACGGCCTCGTGGAGGAAGACGTACCTCTCGACGCCGAGCGGCTCTACGACCCGGGCCTTGCATGCCTCGGCCAGCGCCACGTGGACATCCGACGCCGGCCATCGCGTTATGTCGGCGAGCAGGGCGGCGTTGAAGCTCGACCCGATCACCGACGCCTCGGTGAGGAGCCAGCGAGTGGCCGGCCGTAGGCCGTCGAGCCTGCGCAAGGCCAAGCCTCGGACGTCCGTCGGAAGGTTCAGGCTCGCCAGAGCCGCCGAGTCGACCGAGAACGTGCCCCAGGAGGGGACGAGGACGCCTGCCTCGAGTGCCGAGCGCAGGTACTCGACAGCGGCTGCGGGATTGCCGCCGGCCCGGAGGGTGATCTCGGCGGCCAGCGTCGTGTCCAGGTCGTTCTCGCCCAGCTGCCACCGCAGGATGGCGCTGATGTCCTCGTCCGAGAGCAACGGCAGCTCGATGCGCCGCCGGAGTGCTTCGCCCATCTCCATCCGCAGGCGCCCGAGGGCTGGCGCCTCGGCGGCGTCTGTCCTGGCTGTCAGGAGCACCACGAGTCGCAGTCGCTCCAGCTCCGGGGCCAGGTAGGCGAGCACGCGGTGAGTGGCGTCGTCTGCCAGGTGAGCGTTGTCGAGCAAGAGCAGCGCCCCTTTTGGCGCGACGTTGGCGACAGACATGAGCAGATGCGACGCCTCTATGACGGCGAACTCCTGGAACGGCGAGTCGCTCGCCGGCTCCTCGAAGCTGCTGGCGCGGTCCGGCACGTTGTAGAGGAAGCGGTCCAGCTGCTTCGAGAGCCCACGCAGCCCGCCCGCTGGGCCTGCCCGGCCCGGCGCGATCTCCTGCCGGAGGCGCTGGAGCATGAGGGGATCGCGTAGCTCCAGTTCGGAGAAGAGGTGCCCGAGCGCTTGGGCGAGTGGACCGAGCGGCCCAGGATGGTCCGGCCCGAGGTAGGCGTCGAGGACAGTCATCCCGTCGCGGCGGGCCATGCCTACGACCTCGGCTGCTAGCCGGCTCTTGCCACCTCCCGGCTCGGACTCGATCAGCACGGCGCTGCCGAGACCCGTCGCCCGGCAGTCGTCGAGTATCTCGACCAGGGCGTTAAGCTCCTGGTCGCGACCGATGAGCTGGTCCCTCGAACCGGCACTGTCGCTGGTCGCCTGCCCGAGCACGGCGTCGGCAGTCAGGCTCTCCCGGCGAAGAGCGTCGATGTCGGAGACAAGGGAGTCGGCGCTCTGGTAGCGATCGTCCGGGTCCTTGGCGAGCAGCTTGGCGACGATGCGCGAGAGCTGGATGGAGGCATCGGGCTGGATGGTCCGCACCTCGGGTGGGACAGTCACAGCGTGCATGCGGACGACCTCGCCGGCGTCATCGGCGTCGAAGGGTGGCGAGCCCGTCACGCACTCGAAGAGGATGGCGCCGAGGGAGTAGAGATCCGAGCGACGGTCGACAGGGCGCCGGACCATTCCGGTCTGTTCCGGCGCGCTGTACATGACCGTGCCGACCACGGAGTCGTCGGCCTGGCGTGTCCCGGTCTGGGTGGCCAGACCGAAATCGATGAGCACGGCTCGCCCGTCGGCCCGCAATACGATGTTGCGAGGCGCCACGTCGCGGTGCACAAGGCCTACGCGGTGGGCGGCGGCCAAGGCCGAGGCGACGTCGGCGGCAACCGACAGGACCTTTGCCTCGGCCAGGGCGCCGTCTGTGTCGATGAGCTCGGCCAGCGTGCGGCCCCCGATGAGCTCCATTGCCAGCCACGACGTACGGCCGTCGTCGCCGACCTCGAAGACCTTGGCCAGGCAAGGGTGGCGGATGGCGGCCAGGATCGCCGCCTCGCGCCGGAAGCCGATGCGGGCAGGGTCGTCCGAGCCGTTCAGCTCCTGGATCTTGACGGCGTACTCCTCGCCGCCGCGAAGGGCGCGATAGACGGCCGTGCTCGCGCCGCGACCCAACTCCTCGACGAGCTCGAAGCCCGGTATGGCAATCCTCGACGCCTCGGTAGGCACCCAGCCCCCCACCTATCCCAAGGTTGATTCAGGTGGCAACCAGTTGCCACCTCCGGCAGCTTGCGAGCATAGCCCTTGCCGCCGAGGCCCAGGATGGGCAGATCCCGGCGCGGCTATGAGGGGGCGGGCCTAGGAGCGTGCAGATTTAGTCGAGGGCTGGGCGGCGAGAGGGAGCTTTTTGGCGGGCGAACCGCCATCGAGCACGCTCAGCATCTCGTCATGGCCCTCGACCATCCCGAGCTCCCAGGCGCCCACGCCGGCGATACCGAAGGCTGCGGCCAGGGACACCTTGAGAGCGATCGAGGTGGGGTTCTCATACCAGGTCTGATGCCATTGGCCAGAGCGCTTGAAGACGGTGTAGGGCGTTTCCGTGGTGGGATCCCACTCCGCCTTGTGCTTGTTGACGGTGATGGACGTGACGACGGCCGTGTAGGTGACTGCGTAGGCGGTCCCTGTAGCCATGGCGCCAAGCTGTGGGCCGGCGACCGGGAAGTCGTAGCCGTAGAAGGGGACGCCGAGAACTGTCTTTGCGCCCAGCCCGGCGGCCACGTAGCTGGCAATTGACACCGCGTCGTCCGGATCCGTACCGGTGAGGGGAGCGCCGGCGTCTGCCACCGAGGTGTCGTTCATGTCGTAGCCCATCACGAACAGATCTCCCACGTAAGGAGCGATGGCCTTCACGTCGAAGAAGCCGGTCGGGTCATAGGCTGAAGTGGGGTAAGTGTTGACCATGAGTGACCAGTCGCTGTCCAGCTTCTTCATCTCCCCGGAGAAACCTTCCACGAACCGCACATATCCGGCCCGATCCGAGGCGTCGGATCCTTCGATGTCCAGGTCGACACCGTCGAAGCCGTATTGGGACAGCAAGGGAGCCACCTCGCCGGCCAGCTTGGTCCCGTTGCGCAGCCCATTGCCGCAGAGCGGCCCGATCACCGACTCCGCCTCGGCGAAGATGCTGAGAAGGACACGGTCCCCGGCTTGGTGGCCGGCGGACACCAGGGCGGATGCGCCGCCGTTGACGAGGTCGCCCCACCCGTTGGCTGAATCCTTCTCGACGAGCGTCGCGTCGGCGCTCACCTCGACGCTGGAGTACACGAGATACGTGAAGCCGCTCAGGCTCTCGCCCTCGAGGTCTGCCAGCTCGTAATACGGGACGAAGCCCACCACGTCCTTTGAGCCGAGCCCGGCGGTGAATGCCTGGGCGGGCAGCGCCGGGGCAGGTGCCCCTTCGGTTGCCGGCAGCGACAAGTTGACATCCGACTCGGCTACCGCGACGGCGGCGGCCGCCGCGGCGGCATAGGGGTCGGTGTCGGGAGGTGGCGTGGGTTTGGTGGTCGTCGTGGCGGTCGCCGGCCGGCTCGAGGAGGTTGCCGCCAGGATGCCGGCAGTGGTTCCGGCCACCACGAGCAGCACGGCGACGAGGATTGCGACGCCGGTCCGTCGTCGGGGTTCCATGGCCCGCAAGAGCGTAGTGGCCCTCGCCTTATACGCTGCCTCACGTGATCTTCGTCGAAGTCCTGCGGCTGATCGTCGTGATCGCAGGTGCTCTGGCGGGACTGGCTGCGGCCCAGCAAGGCAATTCCTCGCCGGATCACCGCGTGGTTGGGGCAGCACTGGGCGTCCTCGTCGGCTATGTGGTCGGCGGCGGAGTCGGCCGCCTGATCGACAGGTCGTTCTCGAAGGCGAGCCGGCGCTGGTCCGACCTGCCCCCGACCGAGATCCTGGCTGGCGGACTGCTCGGTGGTCTCGGCCTCCTCGTCGGCGTAGTGGTCTGCGTCCCGCTGTTCGTGTTCGTGCAGCAGGACTTCGACTACCCCGCGGCTGCCGCCGTGGCGTGGGTGCTCGGCTATTTCGGGATGCGGTTGGGGGCATCCAAGGGGCGGCAGATATCCGAGGCTGCGAGGTTGTCGCGGCGTTTCTCTGTGGGTGAGGAGGCGGCGCTGGCGGGCAGCACGATGGTGGACACCTCAGCGATCATGGACAGGGCGTTCCTCATACTCGGATCCGCCGGCCTGCTGGGGGCCGAGATCCTCGTGCCCGAGCCGGTGGCCGACGAGTTGCGCACGCTGGCCGAGGGGCCCGATCCCGTGGCCTCTCGCCGTGCCCGCCGGGGCCTCGAGGCGCTCGAGGCGATTCGCGACGCCGGCCTGACGCTCACGATCGTGGCGGGCGACGTGCCACAGGCGTCCATGACAGAGGAGAAGGTCCTCACCATGGCTTCCAAGGCAGGTGCGCGCCTGGTGACGTCCTCGGCCGAAGTGGCCAAGTACCACGCCACGGCCGGCATCCAGATCATCGACCTGCGCTCGCTCGTCACGGACCTGGCGCCGGACCACGTTCCCGGGGAGAACCTCCTCGTAGACCTGGTTCGCGCCGGCAAGCAGCCCCGCCAGGCGGTCGGCTACCTGGCTGACGGCGACATGGTGGTGGTCAACGACGCCGCCCACCTGATCGGTGCCAACGACGTCGCTGTCGCCGTCCTCTCGACGCGGCCCACTTCGCAGGGGCTCCTGGTCTTCGCGCAGCTACGCGACACCCGTAGCTCGGCCAACGGCGCCGGGTACGGCGAGGACGACCTTGGCGGTCTCAGAGGGTCTTGACCGCGGACACAAGCTTGCCGAGCGAGTCCTTGGCGTCGCCGAACAGCATGGTCGTCTTGGGGTCGAAGAGCAGTTCGTTGTCGATGCCGGCAAAGCCCGGCCGCATGGATCGCTTCAAGAACACGACGTTCTGAGCCTCGTCGACCGCCAGGATCGGCATGCCGTAGATGGGGCTCCCAGGCGAGTTCTTGGCGGCGGGGTTGACCACGTCGTTGGCCCCCACGACGAGGGCGACGTCGGCGGTCTGGAACTCGGGGTTGGCGTCCTCCATCTCCTTCAGCTGCTCGTAGGGCACGTTGGCTTCGGCGAGGAGGACGTTCATGTGGCCCGGCATGCGGCCGGCGACGGGGTGGATGGCATAGCTCACCTCGACACCGCGAGACTCGAGGAGATCGGCCAGCTCGCGGGCGGTGTGCTGGGCCTGCGCGACGGCGAGGCCGTAGCCGGGCACGATGAGGACCTTGCGGGAGTAGGCCAGCAGGACGGCGATGTCTTCGGCGCTCGCCGAGCGGACCGTGCGGTCGCCGCCCACCTCGCTCCCGCCTGTCGCCGTGACGACCGAACCGAAGGCGCTGAAAAGGATGTTCGGCAGGGACCGACCCATGGCGGCGGACATCATCCGGGTGAGGAGCGTGCCCGATGCGCCGACGAGCGTACCGGCGACGATAAGCACGACGTTGCCGAGGGCGAACCCGCTGGCCGCCACGGCCAAGCCAGTGAACGAGTTGAGGAGCGAGATGAGAACAGGGACGTCGGCGCCGCCGATGGGCAGCACGAAGGCGATGCCGAACAGCAGGCCCAAGATGGCGACGACGTCGATGAGCCACGTGTGTGGGTCGACGCATGCCGACACGGCCAGCACGCAGATGCCGGCTGCGACGATCCCGTTCATGACCTGCTGGCCGGGGTATGTGATCGGCCGACCGGTCATTACCTCCTGCAGCTTGGCGAAGGCGATGGCCGAGCCGGCGAACGAGACGCAGCCGATGATCACGCCGAGGAGGACCTCCACCACCTGATAAGTGGCCAGGTAGCCGGACGGCGCCTTGATGAAGTCGGACAGGGCGATGAGGGCGGCGGCGCCCCCACCAACCCCGTTGAAAGCGGCGACCATCTGCGGGATGGCCGTCATCTTCACCATGCGAGCAGCCGGGAAGCCGATGGCCGCCCCGACCACCATGGCGGCTGCCATCAGGGCAAAGCGGCTGAGGTTCGGCGTGGCGAACGTCATGCCGACCGCAACGATCATGCCGGCGGCGCCTACGAGGTTCCCGGACCTGGCCGTCTTCGGTCCCGACAGGCCCTTCAGCGCCAGGATGAAGCAGATGGCGGCGACGAGGTAGGCGAGGTGGATGCCTGTGGTGAGGCTCATGGGTTGCCTGCCGCGCCGCTCGAGGTCCCCGGACCGGGGTTCCCGGCACCCGAGGCCGGAGAGCTCCCGCCCGAAGCCCCAGCCACCCCCGACGCGCCAGCCCCGCCCGAAGCCCCAGCCACCCCCGAGGCGCCAGCCCCGCCCGAGGCCCCAACCACGGCTGACGTCCCTGCCCCGCCCGGCTTGCCAGGCTGGCGACCCTTGAACATCTCCAGCATCCGGTCGGTGACGACGAAGCCGCCGACGACGTTGATAGTCGACAACACGGCTGCGATGAAGCCAAGGGTGATCTCGACAGGTCCCGACGCCTTCCCGAGCACGAGCATGGAGCCGACCAGGACCACGCCGTGGATGGCGTTGGTGCCCGACATGAGCGGAGTGTGCAGGATGCTCGGCACCTTCGAGATGACCTCGAACCCGACGAAAGCCGCCAGCACGAAGATCGTGACGAGGGTGAGGATGTCAGGGTTCACGGGTTGCTCCCTTCGATGAGCTCTCTGGTCGGGGTGTGGCGCACGGCGCCGTTGTGGGTCACGCACGTGCCGGCGACGATCTCGTCGTCGAAGTCCGGCGAGAGTCTGCCGTCGGTCGCCAGCAGGGCTAGGAACTCTGAGATGTTCCTTGCGTACAGGAAGCTGGCGGCAGTCGCCATCGAGCTTGGGACGTTGAGGGCGCCGTAAACCAGGACCCCGTCGACGTCGATGTCCCGGCCTGCTTCGGACAGCTCGCAGTTGCCCCCGGACTCGGCCGCCAGGTCGACGATAACCGAGCCTGCCGACATCGCGTGGACCATGTCCGCCGTCACGAGCAGGGGGGCTCGGCGCCCTGGGATGGCGGCCGTGGTGATGACCACGTCAGCCCCGGCCACTTCCTTGGCGAGCATGTCCCGCTGCCGGCGCAGGTAGTCGTCGGACTGCTCCGCGGCGTAGCCGCCGGATCCCTCGGCCGCCTCGAGCTCGAGCTCGACGAAGGCCGCCCCGAGCGACCTGACCTCGTCGCGAGCCGCCGGGCGCACGTCGTAGGCGCGGACGACCGCACCGAGCCTGCGAGCCGTCGCGATCGCTTGCAGGCCGGCCACACCGGCTCCCATGACGAGCACCTTGGCGGGCGCGACGGTGCCCGCCGCCGTCATGAACATGGGAAAGAAACGCGGCAGCCTCTCGGCAGCGATCAGCACCGCCCGGTAACCCGAAACGGTCGCCTGTGAAGAGAGTGCGTCCATCGACTGCGCCCGGCTGATGCGCGGCAGCAGGTCGAGGCTGAAGGCCGTGACCTTGCGGTCTTGCAGCGCTCTGATCAGGTCAAGGTCGGCGGTCGGCTGCAGCAACGAGACGAGGGAGGAGCCTTCCTTGAGCAGCCGTGCCTCGTCAGGAGTCGGGGCTTGGACCTTGCAGACCACGTCAGCCTCACCCATCAGCTGGCCAATCGAGGCCACGACCGCGGCGCCTGCCTGTTCGTATGCGCCGTCAGGGTGCAGGGCGCCGGAACCGGCTCCGCTCTCCACTGACACGTCTATCCCAGCCGCCTTGAGCTTGCCGACCGAGGAAGGGATGAGCGCCACGCGCCTTTCGGCCGGGGCTGTCTCGCGGGGGACGACGACGTGCATGGCGGGTGTTTAGCAAAAGTCAGCCGTTCGGTCACGTTCGCGCCGAGAAGTGGTCGACCGGCTGCAAAGGCGGCTCGTTTGTCTTACAGTCTCTCTGGATTGATCGCGAGGGATGAGTATGAGCGCGGGACGGCTTCAGCTAAGTCGTCCCGCCCCGCTCGAACGGGGGAAGCACTTTGGCTGAGGCTGGCCCGGGGACCGGCATAGTTGCCGGCGACGACGCGTTCGACCGGACGGCCGCTCAGCTTCGCGGCGTGCTGCGCCTTGCGCGGGGAATCACCCAGGTCGAGGACGAATTCACCCTCGTGCAGATGGTCGTCGAAGTGGCCCGTTCTGCCCTTGGCTATTCGACTTGCGTCGTGGCGCTACGGGGGGACGACGGCAGCTTCCACAACCGTGCCTCGGCCGGGGTCGCCGTGGAGAACCACAAGACATTCCGAAGCTTGGTGATAAGTGCCAGTGCCTTCGAAGCTCTGAGCAATGCGGCCGTCAAGCTGGGCGGCGTTTGCTGGGTGCCTGCGGGCCACGCAGTGCGGGAACGTGACGACGTGAGGGCTGCCGTCCTGTCCACCGGCGTATCTGTGCCGCCCCGGACTTGGAAGCCGGGCTCTCTGCTCTTCGCCCCGCTCGTCGGCTCTGACGGCGAGCCCATCGGCTTCATCAACCCCGACGACCCTCTCTCGGGCGAGCTGCCTGAGCCGTCGCAGGTTCTCCTGTTGGAGACTCTGGCCGAGTTGACGGTGGCCGGGCTGGAGATCGTCCGAGCGCGCGCCACCGAGCGCGCGGCGCGCGCTGTCGCCGAAGCTCAGCGCGGCCAGCTGGAGTCCCTGATCGCCGCCAGCACCCGCGTGAGGGGAGTCATGGCGCTCGACCAGGTCCTGCAAGGGATCGCGAGGGCCATGTCGAGTGCCGGAGGCTTCCGGCGCGTCGCCATCTACCTGCTCGACGGAGGAGAGCGTCTGGAGGTGAGGGCGACAGTCGGCCTCACGCCCCAGGACGACGAGACACTGCGCGGCAACGCCATCACGATGAGCGAGTTCGCACCGGCCATGGTGCAGGAGATGCTCATCTCGAGGTCGTACTTCTGCGACCACAGGCGCTTCACGATCCCCGTCGAGCTCGAGAAGAAGCTCGACACGCTCGAGGTGGACCCCGGGTGGCAAGAGGGTCAGTGGCACGTGGAGGACATGCTTACGGTGCCGCTCGTCACCCTGGGCGGCCAGGTTCTCGGGTTGATCTCCCTCGACGACCCGGTTAACGGCCTCGTTCCGGACCGCGCCCACATCCAGGCCCTCGAGTTCTTTGCCGACCAGTGCGCGACGGCCGTCCAGCACGCTCGCGAGCTCGAGACCGTGCAAGCCGAGGCCCGGACGGACGCCCTGACCGGCCTTGCCAATCGCAGGGGCCTGCTGGTCGCTGTTGCCGGTGCCATGGAGCGCCTGGTCCAACGCGACGAGCCGGCGACCCTGCTCTACATCGACATAGACCACTTCAAGGTCGTCAACGACACTTACGGGCACACCCAAGGCGACCAGTTGCTGCAGTGGATCGGCGGCGCTCTGAGGGAGCGACTCCGGAGAAACGACTACCTGGCCCGCTACGGTGGCGAGGAGTTCGTCGTGCTGCTGCCGGACACCGAGCTCGAAGCCAGCGTCGCACTGGCCGAGTCCCTGCGCAAGCGCATCGAGACGCTCGACTCGTCCAGGTTCAGCGGGGACCTGCCAGTGCGGATCTCTATCGGGGTCGCCCAGCTTACGCGGCGGTTCACGGCGGTCGAGCAGGTACTCGACCAGGCCGACACGGCGATGTACGAGGCCAAGCGCCGCGGCCGCAATCAGATCTGGGTGGCCGAAGGCGGATCGAGCACGTGACTCTGCAGTGCTGCCCGTAGACTCCATGTTGATGGCCGAGCACCGAGATACGTCAGCACACGAACAGTGGAGGACACAGTTCGAGTCGTCACCTCTGCGAGATGCCGACTTCGAGACGCTGTCCGGGATCCCGCTCGACCCGGTGTACGGCGACAGCGAGGACCTGCCTGGGCTCTACCCGTACACTCGGGGCCCCTACGCCTCGATGTACCGCTCGAAGTTGTGGACGATGCGGCTGTTCGCAGGCTTCGGGACTGCCGAGGACACCAACTTCAGGTTCAAGGAGATCCTGCGCTCCGGCGGTGACGGGCTGTCCACGGCATTCGACTTGCCGACGCTGATGGGTCGGGACTCGGACGACCCTCACTGCATCGGCGAGGTGGGCCGCTGCGGTGTGGCCGTCGACACCCTTGCCGATGTCGAGGACCTCTTCGCAGGTATCCACCTCGGTGAGGTCACCACGTCGATGACCATAAACTCGCCGGCCGCCATCCTGCTTGCCATGTACGTGGCGGCAGCCGAGAAGGCGGGCACCCCGCGGGCAAACCTTGGCGGCACCATCCAGAACGACATCTTGAAGGAGTACCAAGCTCAAAAGGAGTACGTGTTCCCGCCGCGCCCGTCGGTGCGGATCGTGACCGACATGATCCGCTTTTGCACGGCCGAGATGCCGCGCTGGCATACCGTGTCGGTGTCCGGCTACCACATCCGAGAAGCCGGCTCGACGGCCGCCCAGGAGCTGGCCTTCACAGTTGCCAACGGCTTTGCCTATGTCGAAGCAGCCGTACAGGCAGGGCTGCACGTGGACACCTTTGCGCCTCGCCTCAGCTTCTTCTTCAACGCCCACCTCGACTTCTTCGAGGAGATCGCCAAGTACCGGGCAGCGCGCAGGATCTGGGCGCGGTGGATGCGCGAGCGGTACGGCGCAACGAATCCGAGGTCGCTGCAGCTGAGGTTCCACACCCAGACCGCTGGATGCTCGTTGACGGCTCAGCAGCCCGAGGTCAACATCGTGCGGACGGCTGTCGAGGCGCTCGCCGGCGTGCTCGGCGGCACACAGAGCCTGCACACCAACTCCATGGACGAGGTGTTGGCGCTGCCGACCGAGAAGGCGGCCCGCATAGCCCTGCGCACCCAGCAGGTCATCGCCAACGAGACGGGGGTGACGCACGTCGCGGACCCCTTGGGCGGTTCGTACTTCGTGGAGTCCCTGACCGACGAGATGGAACGCCAGGCCGAGGAGATATTCGCCCACCTCGACGACATCGGTGGCGGGTCCATACTTGAGGGCGTCTACGCCGGCATCGATGAGGGCTGGTTCCAGTCCGAGATCGCCGACGCCGCCTACGCCTACGAGAAGAAGGTCTCCACGAGAAGGCGCGTAGTGGTCGGCGTCACGGACTACCTCGAAGGCAACGAGGAGGATCCGCCGCCCACCCTCCAGATCGGTCACGAGGTGGAAGAGCTACAGCGCAAGCGCCTGTCCGAGGTCAAGGCGGGCCGATCGTCCGATGCGATTGCCGAGGCGCTGGCCGGCATCCGCTCTGCGGCCGGCTCGGACGCCAACCTCATGCCCGTCATCCTCGGTGCCGTCAAGGCGTATGCCACAGTCGGCGAGATCATGGACGCCATGGCCGACGTGTTCGGGCGCTGGCACGAGAAGCCCAGTCTCTGACGGCCCTCGCCGGTGAGACGCCGCTATGAAGCGCAGCGCCGGCGTCCTCCTGTACCGCCGCCTCCCGCCTCCGGGCGGCATCGAGGTCCTCATCGTCCACCCGGGCGGTCCCTTTTTCGCCGCGAAGGACGTCGGCGTCTGGAGCGTCCCGAAGGGTGAGTACGAGCTCGGCGAGGATCCTCTGCAGGCTGCTCGGCGCGAGTTCACCGAGGAGACTGGGCAGGAGCCGCCCGTGGGCGGCGAGCTCGACCTTGGTGAGGTACGGCAGTCGAACAAGGTCGTGCGGGCCTTCGCCTACGAGGGTGACCTGGACGCCGCCGCCGCGGCGAGCAACGAGTGCGACATCGAGTGGCCCCGTGGGTCCGGACGCGTCCTCACGATCCCCGAGGTCGACAGGGCCGAGTGGGTGGCACCCGAGGCGGCTCGCACCAAGCTGGTCAAGGCACAAGTCGAGCTCGTCGACCGGCTTTGCGTGCTCGTAGGGCTCTGATACCCACTCTCTCGCCCGGCTCGCGGACATTTCGTCCGGTCGGACCCGGCACAACTGCCCACAAGTAGCCGCCATTCCGGACGGAGCTCGGCTGGTGAGGCTCTCGCTCGTTGGCCGCAGGCGACCTCTCTTGTCGGGCCACGCTTTCGGATCAAGTCTCAGGGTCAACCAGTGAGCGCCACGGCAGGGCACTACCGTTAGGCCCGGTGAAACAAGAACAGGTTTCAGTTCCCACCGAGCTTCGTGGCTCGCAGCAGGAGCGCCGCCGCCGGGTGATCGAGGCGGCCATGTCGCTCGCCGCCGAGGGTGGGTACGAGGCTGTCCAGATGCGAGACGTCGCCGAGAGGGCTGACGTGGCGCTCGGCACCGTCTACCGGTACTTCACGTCAAAGGACCACTTGTTGGCTGCGGCCCTGGTCCACTGGATCGAGCAGTTGGCCGACAAGCTGTACGACGCCCCGCTGAAAGGCGCGGATGCCAGTGAGCGCGTCGCTCACCTGCTCGAACGCTCGATGCGAGTGATGAACCGCCAACCTCAACTCGTCGCCGCGCTCCTGGCAGCCGTCTCGTCACTGGAGCCCGGCGTGTCGGAGTGCCGGCAGCAGGTCGCAGTGACGATGGAGCAGCTGATGGCCAGGACGGCCGGCGACGGCGTGCCCGCCGACGTCGTCGACCGCATTCGCATGGTCAACCACGTTTGGAACTCGGCTCTGGCGAGCTGGATTCACGGGACCATCGACATCCAGCGTGCGGTCGACGACCTCGATGTCGCCTGCCGATTGCTGCTCTAGGAAGTCTCCGCCCCAACGCCCCGCCCAGGCCGTCCAGGCGCCCTGCCCTGTAGGCCCTGCCCTGTGGGACCCGGGTCTGTGGGACTCGGCCCTGTGCGCTCTGCCCTATGGGACCCGGCCCCGTGCGCCCTCGCCCTATTGGGGCCCGCCCTTAGGCGCCGAGATCGTGCGGCAGCCCGAGCACCCGCTCGGCGATGATATTGCGCTGCACCTCCGATGTGCCGCCGCCGATCGTGAGAGCCGGGGAGAAGAGATAGCCGAATGGCCACACAGGGCTCTCGTCGCCGCAAGGACCAGCCGTGTCCAGCATCCCTGCCGCCCCGCAGAGGTCCTTCGCCAGAGTCATGATCTCCTGGCCGTGCGCGTCGGCGAGTGCCTTCCGTAACGAGGCTTCAGGGCCAGGCGGTCGGCCGGCGATCCGGGAGCCAAGGGTGCGCAGGCGGATGAGGCGCAAAGTCTCGGCGTGGATGTAGAGCTGGGCGAGGCGCTGCGTCAAGATCGGGTCCCGGCACCCGCCTGCGGATCGGACGAGGGCGAGAAGATCCTCGGCAGTCGGCCCGCGGCCCCACAGGGCACCGTCGCCCGACAGCGATACTCGCTCGTTGCCGAGCGTGACCTTGGCCAGCGCCCATCCACCGTTCTCAGCACCGACTCGGTTCTCTACCGGGATGGCGACATCGCTGAAGAAGACTTCGTTGAAGTTGTGGGCCCCCGTCATCTCGACGAGCGGCCTTATTTCGATCCCGGGCGTGCCCATGGGGCAGATCAGGTAGGTAATGCCCCGGTGCTTGGCGGCGGAGGGGTCGGTACGGCAGATGAGGATCCCGAACTCGGCTATGTGGGCGTAGGACGTCCAGACCTTCTGGCCGTTGACGACGTACGAGTCACCGTCACGAACAGCTCTCGTCGTAACGCTGGCCAAGTCTGAGCCGGCGCCCGGCTCGGAGAAGAGCTGGCACCAGATCTCCTCGCCGGCGAGCAAGGGAAGGAGGTAGCGGTCCTTCTGTTGCTCGGTCCCGGCGTGGATGATCGTCGGTCCTGCCCATCCGATGCCGATGGCATTGTCTGGCCGCCGCACTCCGTGAGTCTTCAGCTCCTCGTCGATGACGAGCTGATGGATCGGGTCGGCCCCGAGGCCGTAGGGCTCCGGCCAGTGAGGCGCCACGTAGCCGGCCTCTGCCAGCTGCCTGCCTGTCGGCGAAGGGTGCGACTCCAACCAGCGACGCACCGCTTGCCGCCTCGGGTCGCCGATTCCCGGCAGCGCCAGATCCATGCCCGAACCGTATCCCGGCCCTGCCCTCGCCAACGCGAGCCACGCGACCTAAGCCCGACCGGGCACGACAACTGGAACGTGTTCTAGTCTGGGGGCCTCGGACGGAGGAGGGCGAAGGAGAAGGCGTGGTCGAGTCTGGAACGGATCTGCTGAAGGCGCATCACGTGGTCGAGTACCCCTACCACAGGTCTGTCGGGCCTGTGCTGGGGCGCTACTTTGCCGGGCTGCGGGGCGGCCGCATCGAGGGCGTCATGGCCGATGGCGGCAGGGTCGTCGTCCCCCCGACCGAGTACGACCCGGTCTCGGGCGCCGCCACCGGCGAGGCGGTCGAGGTGAGCGACTGTGGGACCGTCACGACTTGGTGCTGGGTGTCCGAACCTCTTCCCCACCATCTGATCCGCCGTCCCTTCGCCTTCGCACTGGTGAAGCTGGACGGTGCCGACACCTCCATGCTCCACTACGTCGACGCCGGGCTGCCCGAGGCGATGTCGACGGGGATGCGCGTGCGAGCCGCCTGGCGGGCCGAACGAGTCGGGCATGTCACCGACATAGTCGCCTTCGTCCCCGAGGATGCCGCCAGCGGGCCGGCAGCGCAGCCCGCAGCCGGGCAAGACCCCGTTACCCAGATCGTGACGCCGATAAGGCTCGAGTACGACGTCACCGCCGGGCGTGCCCAGGCGGCGTTCTTGCGAGGCCTTGTAGAAGGTCGCCTGATCGGGCGCCGGTGCCCGAAATGCCAGAAGGTGTACCTTCCGCCCCGCGGTGCCTGCCCGACGGACGGCGTCCCGACGACGGATCTCGTGGAGTGCGGGCAGCGAGGAGTTGTCACGACGTTCTGTGTCGTGAACGTCCCGTTTCGCGGGCAGTCGATAGAGCTCCCGTACGTCTGCGCCCAGGTTCTCGTCGACGGTGCCGACATCGCCTTCATGGCGCTCATCCAGGAGTGCGAAGCGGCCGAGGTGCGCATGGGAATGCGGGTCGAGGCCGTCTGGAGACAAGCAGCCGAGCGCTCGCCGAGTCTCGAAGCCCTCGCTTACTTTCGGCCGAGCGGCGAGCCCGATGCCGCCTACGAGTCCTTCAGCGCCCATCTCTAGGATGGCGCCGAATGAGAACATGTTCTAGTTTTTGGACATGAGGGACGTTGCCGTCGTCGGGTTCGCAAAGTCTTCCTTTGCGACGCTCGAGGGGGTCAACGACGTCGAGCTTGTGATGCCGGTCGTGGCCGAAGTCCTCGATGGGCTGGGCTTGACCATCGCAGGCGTCGGGTTCACGTGCTCGGGCTCGAGCGACTATCTGGCCGGTGCTCCGTTCAGCTTCGTCGGCGCCCTCGACGCCGTCGGCGCCTGGCCGCCCATCGAAGAGAGCCACGTCGAGATGGACGGCGCCTGGGCTCTCTACGAAGCCTGGGTTCGGTTGCAGCTCGGGGACGTCGACACGGCGCTCGTGTACTGCTTTGGCAAGTCGTCGCTCACCAACGGCCTGCCCGAGTTGCTCAGCCTGCAGCTCGATCCTTACGTACTGGCGCCTTTATGGCCCGACGCCATCTCCTTGGCCGCCCTGCAGGCGCGAGCGGGCTTGGACGCAGGCATCTTCACCGAGGAGGATATGGCTGCCGTGGTTGCCCGCACGCGTGGCTCGACGCCCGGCGACTTGCGAGAAGAGGAGTACTTCGTGGCACCGCTTCGTCGGCGCGACTGCCCGCCACTTAACGACGGTGCAGCGGCCATCGTGCTGGCCGCCGGCGAGGTCGCCCGGAGGTTGGTGCCGCGGCCGGCTTGGATCAGAGGGATCGACCACCGGATCGAGACGCATTCGCTCGGCGCCCGCGACCTGACGATGTCGCCCTCGACCCACCAGTGCGGCATCGCTACCGGGGCCGTTGGCGACGGCGCGGCGCCGATCGACGTCGCCGAGTTGCACGCTCCCTTCAGCCACCAGGAGCTGATCCTGCGCTCGGCGCTCTCACTTGGCGAGTCGGTGTCGGTCAACCCCTCGGGTGGGGCGCTGGTGGCCAACCCGGTAATGGTGGCCGGCCTCGACCGCATCGGGGAGGCGGCGCGGCGAATCTGGGCCGCCGAGGCCGATCGGGCGCTGGCGCACGCCACGTCCGGGCCGTGCTTGCAACAGAACCTCGTGTGCGTGATGGAAGGGGAGTAGATGGGCTCCTGCGCCGTCGTCGGTGTCGGCCAGACCCGCCACGCCGCCAAACGGGAGGATGTGTCCATCGCCGGTCTCGTGCGTGAGGCTGCAGAGCGAGCGCTTGCCGACGCCGGTATGGACTGGGCCGACATCGACGCCGTCGTGGTCGGGAAGGCACCTGACTTCTTCGAGGGCGTCATGATGCCGGAGCTCTACCTTGCGCCTGCGCTCGGAGCCGTCGGCAAGCCGATGATCCGGGTCCACACGGCGGGCTCGGTCGGCGGTTCGACGGCGCTGGTGGCTGCCAACCTCGTGCGAGCCGGAGTGCACTCACGGGTTCTGACAGTTGCCTTCGAGAAACAGTCCGACGCCGACGCCATGTGGGCCCTCTCCTCCCCGCAGCCTTTCTCGCCACCGCTGCTGGCCGGAGCTGGCGGGTACTTCGCTCCCCTCATCCGGGCTTACATGCGGCGGGCAGAAGCGCCTCGGCACATCGGCATGCTGGTCGCCGTCAAGGACCGCGAGAACGCCCTTTTGAACCCGTACGCCCACTTGCACATGCCTGGCATCAACCTCGAGACGGTCGAGAAGTCGCCGATGCTGTGGGACCCCATTCGCTACCTCGAGACGTGCCCGTCGTCCGACGGTGCTTGCGCCATGGTGCTGGCCGACGCCTCTGTGGCGCGGGCAGTCGGTTCCAGCCGAGCCGGCGGAGGGTTCAAGCCGGCCTGGGTGCACGGCGCCGCCATGCGGTCCGAGCCGACGATGTTCTCGGGCCGCAACCAGGTCGATCCCTTGGCGTCGCGCCTGTGCGTGGCTGACGTCTACAAGCAGGCGGGCATAACGGACCCGATCGACGAGATCGACTGCGCGGAGGTGTACGTGCCCTTCAGCTGGTTCGAACCGATGTGGCTCGAGTCGCTGGGCTTTGCCTCCGCCGGCTCCGGGTGGCGGCTGACGGAGGCCGGGGAAACCAACCTCTCGGGACGTATCCCATGGAACATGTCAGGTGGCGTCCTGTCGTCGAACCCGATCGGCGCCTCGGGCATGCTCCGCTTCGGGGAGGCGGCCATGCAAGTGCGGGGCGCCGCCGGCGATCATCAGGTCGACGGCGCCAAGGTCGCCCTCGGGCACGCCTACGGCGGTGGCTCCCAGTTCTTCTCGATGTGGATCTTGAAGGACACCGAGCCCTGACCGAGAGCCCTAAGGTCTCTGCCGGCCTAGGAGGTTTGGTATGACAGAGCTCGTCGCCTACGAGCTGGCGCAGTCGATCGCCACTATCACGATGGACGACGGCAAGGTCAACGCCCTGTCGATGACGATGTTGGCGGAGGTCAACCGGGCTCTCGACCGAGCAGTCGATGACAAGGCGACAGTGGTCTTCACCGGCCGGCCCGGCGTCTTCTCGGCCGGATTCCACCTGCCGACATTGACAGGCGGCGGACAGGACTCGCTCGACTTGCTGATGGGCGGCTTCGAGCTGTCGTACCGCCTGCTGTCGTTCCCGACGCCGGTGGTGATTGCAGCCACTGGTCACGCACTGGCCATGGCTTCCTTCCTCTTGCTCTCGGCTGACTACCGGATCGGGCCCGACACCGAGAGCAAGATCGGTGCCAACGAAGTATCGATCGGCATGACGATGCCGGCCACCGCAGTCGAGATCAGCCGCTATCGACTGGCACCTGCGCACTTCCACCGGGCTGTGATAACCGCCGAGATCTACCGACCGGCCTCGGCGGTCGAGGCAGGCTTCCTGGACCGTGTCGTCCCTCTGGCCGAGCTGGGGGCAGCTTCGGGCGAAGTAGCGGTTCGCCTGGCGGGCCTCGACATGGCCGCCCACGCCCACACCAAGCTGCGTGCCCGCCGCCAGATGCTGGACGCCATGCGGGCCGCCATAGACGCCGACCGTGCCGCCATGCGGGCGGCCCTAGGGCTCTGAGGGCAGATGGGTGAGGTAGCGGAAGCCGACTAACCTTGAACCCCGCCAAAGAGCCTGGGAACCGCTAACGGCCGAGCGGCCCGATCTGCCAGCCACCCCGGCCGTTTGCCTTGACGGCGTAGAGGGCTGTATCCGCGGCGTCGATGAGCACGTCGATAGAGCAACTCCCGGGGGCGGCGTGGGCTACACCCACGCTGGCGCCGATCTCGATGCGTTCGTCGCCCACGATGATCGGCTGGGCTATCGAGTTGGAGATCCGAGACGCCACAGCCTTCAGCATCGTCTCGTCGCCGACAGCCGGGCACAGGACGGCGAACTCGTCGCCTCCTAGGCGGGCTACCATCTCGCCCTCGCGCACGGAGGCCACGAGCCGGCGAGCCACGGCGCGCAGCACCTGGTCTCCGACTCCGTGCCCAAGCGTGTCGTTCACTGGCTTGAAGCGGTCGAGGTCGATGTAAAGGACACCTACCCTCGGCCCTGCGCCCCCGTCCAGCGCGTCTTGCAAGTGCTCGAAGAATCTCGCCCGGTTCGCCAGCTGGGTGAGCGGGTCGTGCGTGGCGGAATGTCGCAGCCTGTCCTCTTGCTGCTCACGTTCCAGGACCAAGCCGGTGATGCGGACTAGGTTGTCCAGGAGCATGCGGCTCGTGTGGTCCGGCTCCTCGTCGCTCGGGCGCCACACCACCAGGCAACCAGCGTTCTGCTCCGAAGCCGTGACGGGCCACGCCCAGCAACAGGAGTACCCGGCAGCTTCTGCTTCGGACCGGAGAGATTCCTCGAGATCTTCCACCTTGGCCCAGCTGGGCGAACCGGAGTTGATCGCCGTGCGCCAAGGCGCCCGCAGGCTCTCAGAGTCGGAACGCAGCGCTGTAGGCAAATCGAAGGCAGTCACGCTGCGGCTGCAGATCCCTCGCATCGGCTCGAACAGGAGCACTCCTGCTCCGCTCAGGGTCTCGGCACTCGTGACCTTCGAGACCAGCTTGAGGGTCGACTCGAGCGGTGCGCGGGAAGCAATGTGCTCGACAACCTCGTTGAGAAGCATCTGCTCGTCCCACGGGCGGATGTAGACGGCCATCGCATTGACGTCAGGGTCGTGCCATTGGCTGTTGGCCTGCACCTCGGCCACGAAAGTCGAACGGTCCTTCCGGAAGACTCGAAAGAGCATCGGCCGCTGCGGCCCTTTCCCAGCCATGGCTGCAGCGATCGACTCGACAGCGACGGGGTTCCAACTTCGGTCGATCCACTCCATGACGTTGGTGCCGACGACCTCGGTGGGCTCGTAACCCGACAGCCGCCGCAACGCGCCTCCCACCCACTGGATGACCCCGGCGTCGTCGACGAGCATCATCACGTTCGGTGCGAACTCCACGAGCCTCTCGCCAGGCGTAACGTGACCGGGTCCAGCTTCTCCACTGTTCACGCTGAAATCGTAATGCGGAGTGGAGGTTCCCGTCTTGGCGACTCGGTCACTGGCGCCAGGGCGCCGCGGATGCTCAGTCGAGCGGAGCGGGTGCAGGGTCGGTAGCATCACTTTCCGCGGAGGGCATCAGCCGTCGGTCGCCGCAAGGCCGCCAGTTGCGTATGTGCCAGGGGAGGGAGAGCAGCTATGAAGCTTCGTGCCGCGACCAGGACGGCTTGGCCGTCGTGGCGGCGTCCCTGGTGGCTGTGTGCACCCTTGCTCGCCGCAACGCTCGGGGTCGCGTCCGAAGCCGTGCCCGCCGGCGCATCCCCGATCGATCCCGTGGTCTCAGCAACCGGTTTGCACAGCGCGGTGGCGAGACCGGTGACCACTCATAGTCACGTCGTAGCCATCCCAAGGACCGGGCCCTACGCCGCAACCGCCGACACCACCGCTGGCTACATCTACTCCGAGCTCACCGACCTCCACCATCCCTGGGGTGTCGCGGTCAACTCGGCAGGCAGCGTCGTGGTGAGCGAGCAAGTCGGCGCCGTCATAGTGATGCTGGCGGGCGTCTCGGGCAACTTCTTCGGCCAAGCGATGACTGCTGGTCAGACATACGTCATCGCCGGCACCGGGACGGCCGGCTACAGCGGCAACGGTGGCCCGGCCACCTCGGCCAAGATCTCTTACCCGGCGGGCGTCGCCTTTGACTCAAGCGGCGACCTGGTCTTCGCCGATCAGGGCAACTGCGTCGTGAGGGAGGTGTCGGTGTCGACGGGGGACATCTCCAACGTCGGCGGGACGCCGTCGCAGTGCGGAGACACCATCACCTCCGGACCGGCGATCTCGCAGGAGATCAACACGCCGACGGGCGTGGCTGTCGACTCTGCCGGCAACATCCTGGTCGTTGACTCTTTCAACTACGTCGTGAGGGTCATCGCCGGCCAAGCGTGCTCGCCTGACTGTCCCTACGGTCTGCCCTCGATGACACCCGGTTACATGTACACCATCGCCGGCGACGGCGGGTCGGGATACGCGGGCGACGGAGTCCCGGGGACGAGCGCCGAGATACGGCCGGAGGGCGTGACGGTCGATGCCGACGGCAATGTCCTGGTTGCCGACTCAGCCAACGAGGTGATCAGGGTGTTGGCCGGTTCCAGTTGCTCGTCGGGCTGCCCGTACGGCTTATCGTCGATGAAGAGTGGGTACATCTACACAATCGCCGGCACGACCGACGGCACTTCAGGCGAGAGCGGCTACTCCGGCGACGGTGGCGCTGCAACGAGTGCCACTTTCTACGACCCCTACAGCACGGCCGTGGACACAGACGGCAACATCCTCATATCCGACAAGGGCAACAACGTCGTTCGCCTCATCGCCGAGTCAGCGGCGAATCCTGGTTACACGCTGCGATCGGACTGCGGGTCAGGCGGTGACGCTGCCTGCACGTGGGCACAGGGGTCGGTGTACACCGTCGCCGGTGACGGTACGCCCGGCGCGACAGGCGACGGCGGGCCAGCAGTGGCCGCCGAGCTCGACCAGCCGTACGCCGTCACGGTTGCCGACTTCGGCCAGGTGTTCGTCGGAGACACCGGCACCGGTTCCCTGCGGTACTTCAGCGGCTCGCCCATCACCGGCCCCTCTCCCTCCGAGACATCTGTGCTGCTGTCCGTGCCGTCCCCGACCTACGGGGACGAGCAAGTCGAGACCATCTCGGTCAGCGTGGCACCAGAGTTCACCGGCATCGTCCCGACTGGTTCGGTCACAGTGGCCGAGTCGTCGGAGACAGTGTGCGTTGTGACGCTTTCGTCCGGTGCCGGTTCCTGCGAGCTCTCGGCATCTCAGCTCGGCGGCGGTTCCTACGGGCTGGTGGCCACCTACTCGGGTGACTCCGACTTCGGCGGCTCTTCGTCTTCGGCTGCTGCCCTCGTCGTCTCCGCCGCCACCTCGAGCACTGCCATGGACCTGTCCCAGGCCAAAGCTACCTACGGGGACGAGGAGGTCGAGACGATCTCTGCCACCGTTACGCCTGAGTTCGCCGGCACCGTGCCTGGGGGCTCAGTGGTCGTCACGGAGTCGTCGGCCTCGCTGTGCGCGATCCAACTGTCGTCCGGCAGCGGGTCTTGCAAGCTTGCCCCGCGGAAGCTTGCGGTCGGCAGCTACAGCCTCGTCGCCACATACGGCGGGGATGCGAACTTCGACGGCTCTGTGTCCTCCGCCGCTGCTCTGGCCGTGTCCAAGGCGACCTCGACCACAGTGCTCAAGCTGGGCAAGGCAAAGGCTGTCTACGGCAACGAGGGGGCCGAGACGCTCTATGCCACCGTCACGCCTGAGTTCGCCGGCACCGTTCCGACTGGCGTCGTGACCGTGAAGACCGCAAAAGCGGTCCTATGCAAGGTCACGCTGGCAGCCGCCAAAGGATCAGCCAAGGGTTCCTGCCCACTTGCGCCCCGCCAGCTGGCGGCCGGTTCCTACAGCCTCGAAGCCAGCTACCCCGGCAACGCCGCCCTCGGCGGGTCGTCGTCGTCGACGGCTCTCACGGTCTCCAAGGCGTCGACGACAAGCATGCTCACGCTGTCCGAGGCCAAGGTGACACTCGGCAGAGAAAAAGTCGAGAAGATCTCGGTGACGGTGGCGAGCCCGTTCGGCGGCGCCGTCCCGACGGGGACTCTGACGGTAACGGTGAAGGCCACCAAGGCTACGGTCTGCACTCTCACACTCGTGACCGGAAAGGGGTTGTGCTCGCTGTCGGCGTCGCAGCTCGCCGCCGGGGACTACAGGCTGGTAGCCACATACTCGGGCAACTCCGACTTCGCAGCCTCGGTCGGGGCGCCCGTCTCCCTCACGGTCACCAAGCCGGCCTGACGACTTCAGGATCCGGCCGGGGTCACCTGCTCGGTGTTGCCGACCGACGGGTCGTAGCGGCCGGCCGGGCCTTGGCCGAAGAGCCACAGCAAGTTGGTGGTCAGCTTCGCCATGGTGGACGCAGGGCAGGACTTGACGCTGCCGGCGCAAGGGATGAGCGAGAAGATCCAGTTGTTGTCGCCGCTGTCGAAGACTCCCGCCTTGCTCTTGGCGGTCGTGTAGTACGTGGCGTCCGAATACGTGTCGGTGCCCCACTGCCCGAGATCCGTCTGCACGTGTGAAAGCGGGACGGGGGAGTGGCCGAGCACCTGCAGGTTCGAAGGCATCGGCCAAGATGCCGCCACGTGGTCGAAGTCGGCCTGGATGACTCCTGGTATGGCCGAGCCGTCGTGCAACCCGGTGCCTTTGAGGAGCCAGCTGCTGGCGTCCCACACCACGAACGGGGCGGCCGGCTCTCCAGGCTCGATGTAGCCGGCGTACATCTCACCGGTGAAGCCGCTCTCCGGCCAGTCCGTCGGCGGCGAGAACCACGCATTGCCGGTGACTTCCAGCGGGTTGGCCTTTCCGTTCAAGGGATCTTCGCTCGAGTCGCGGTAGTCGACCAGCTCGCGGTCGGGACCGAGGGGGGAAGCCTGCAACCGGACGTGGCGCAGCACAGCGCTGGCGCCGAAGAAGATCATGTTGACGCCTGCTGCCTGCGCCGTGTCGGCGGCTTGGCGCTCGGTGAGCGACCAGCACTCGTCGTGGCCGAGCGACAGGATGGCCTTGTGCTGGAGCAGCACCGACGGATGCTGTTCCACGGTCAGGTCGTCTGCGTAGCTGACGTCGAGCCCGTGCTCTTCCATGAGCTCCAGGAGGGGGTACTCGTTGCCGAGGAAGTCGGAAGCGCCGTTCCCGAACATGGGCCGGTCGAAGGAGACGACGCGCGCCCGGTTGCACGGCGGGTACGTCGGCGCGCAAGTGCCGAGACCTTGGTAGAGGTCGTACCCCCCGTAGGTGTTCCAGGCCTCCTCGGTGTAGACGTCTCCCTTGAACAGGTAGGCAGAGTGGCTCGACGGATCCCAGACCGTGAACACTATGTAGCTCTGCTCGTTACCGCTGCCCACGAGCTTCAACAGGTACTCGCCGGGCAGGAAGGCGGCCGTGACCGTGAACGTCAGCGAAGGCGCCCAGTTGTCGCAGCTCACCATGTTCGTGACCGGCGTGACAGGGCAGGCGGGCTGGACTGCGGCGGCTACTTCCGGCGAGCGCCAGACGAGGCGGGCGCCCTTGCCCCCGTAATAGCCCATGCGGTAGGCCTCGACGTGGAACCGGGCGGCTGTGCTGCTCACGTAGAGAGTGACCTTTGCCCCGATCGCTCCGTAGGTCACGCTCGAGAAGCCGTCTATCGAACCGCTCTTGGGGGTGTCGCGGATCTGCCAGTCCGTCGTGCCGGGCAACTTGTTCTCGGCGATCACCCAGCTCGCCCCGACGCCGTAAGGACCGAGAAACGTCGTGCTGTCGCCCGGGCTCGGAGCTCCTGCAGGCTTCGGGTGCTTGGCCCGGGTGGACGTCGTCGCACCGCCTGTCTTCCTCGCCCTCCCGGCGGACGGGGCGTTGCCGAGGACGCCGATGAGGACGACCACGGCCACCAGGATCACGACAAGCACGGCGGCGCCAACCAAAAGTGGGCCCCGGTTGCGCATCACACGAGCGTACCGACCGCCGTGCCCACTTCAAGGGCGCCTGGGACGCCGGCGTGCACCCTCGGGACGCCAGAGGTGGCGGCCCAGGCAGCGGCGCGGCGTATATTCGTCGGATGCCCGACGACGGTCGAGACGAGCTCCGCCGGCGCGTCGCAGAGATGGGTTGGTACCACTCGATCGACCTCGGCGACGGCATCGTCACGCCTGGGGCTGTTCCGGTTGACTTCATCCCCGACGACCTCTTACCCGGCTTCGCCGGGCGTTCCGTGCTGGATGTGGGGGCGTGGGATGGGGGAAATGCGTTTCGGGCGGAGCGGTTGGGGGCTAGCCGAGTCGTGGCTCTGGACCACTACGTCTGGGGGGTGGACATCCACAGCCGCCAGCTCTACTGGGACGACTGTGCGACCCGGGGAGTGCTGCCGGACCACTCCCTCGACGAGTCCAAGTTCTGGAACGACTCTTTGCCGGGGCGGGCTGGTTTCGATCTGGCAGCCGCGGCACTGGGCTCGTCGGTCGAGCCGGTGGTGGCCGACTTCATGAAGGTCGACCTCGAGACGATCGGCAGCTTCGACGTGGTCTTGTACCTGGGCGTGCTCTACCACATGCAGGAGCCGCTCACCGCCTTGACGCGTGTCCGCCAAGTGACAAGACACGTCGCGGTGATCGAGACCGAGGCCGTGGCCATAAGGCGGCACTCCACTGACAGCCTCTTGATGTTCCTTGCAGGCAACAGCCTCCGGCGGGACTTCGGCAACTGGTACCTCCCGACCGAGCAGGCGCTCCATGACCTGTGCCGCGCCGCCGGGTTCTCGTCTGTCGAGACCCGCCGCGGCTTGAGCTGGTCGAAGCCGCGCTCGGCTGCCAAGCGGGTCCTCCGGTCGGTGAGCCAGTACAGGATCCTTGTCCACGCCTACGTCTGATCGCCCTCCGCCCACCAGGGTCCTGCCGCCGTGATCCCCCGCGGTGGCGCAGCGGGTTGATACTGTCCCTTAGTGATCAAGTACATCGGCTCCAAGCGCCGGCTCGTACGAGCGCTTGGCCAGCTGGCGTCGGGCATCGGAGGCGGCACTGCCCTCGACCTGTTCACGGGCACCACCCGGGTCGCCCAAGAACTGAAGGCGCGGGGCTTTGTCACCACGGCAGTCGACACGGCGCGCTACTCCGAGGTATTCGCTCGCTGCTACATCGAGACAGACGCCCGAACCGTGGACCGGCCCGCCCTACGAGAAGCCCTGCGTTACCTGGCAGCCCTCCCCGGCGAAGCGGGTTACTTCACTGACACCTTCTGCGTGGCCTCCCGCT
Organism: Acidimicrobiales bacterium; assembly: GCA_050744865.1. GTDB lineage: Bacteria > Actinomycetota > Acidimicrobiia > Acidimicrobiales > Bog-793 > JAKACA01. Next base: position 110,981 of record JBOGHW010000015.1, read on the forward strand.
TCCTGCAACCGTTCAACGGGGAGCGTGTCGACGCGATCCGCAACGCCGTCGAGTCGCAGTTCGCCGGTACCGAGCTGTTCCCCCTGCTGCTCACGAGCCTCATCGAGGCGGCCGACAGAGTCGACTCGACGACGGGGGTGCAGATGGCCTACGTGAAGCAGTGGGCGGCGCGGTCGTACAAGCCTCTCGAGCTGAGGATGCCCGAGCTGTTGCCGGGCACTGGCCACGCCGTGCGCGGCGACGCTTGCGAGCTGGCCGCCAGCCTCGGCGAGTTCGACGTCGCCTACCTCGACCCTCCCTACAACCAGCACCGGTACTTCACGAACTACCACGTCTGGGAGACCCTTGTCGCTTGGGACGCGCCCGAGCACTACGGAGTCGCCTGCAAGCGGGTCGACGCCCGTGACAGCACGACCAAGAGCGCGTTCAACTCCAAGTCCGCAATGCCGGCGGCCTTCGAGCAGGTCGTGCGGGACGTCCGCTGCCGCTTGCTGATGGTGTCGTACAACGACGAGGCCTGGATCACCCGCCAGGAGTTGGAGGCGATGTGCTCACACCACGAAGCGGTGAAGACGCTGGCCTTCGACTCCAAGCGCTACGTCGGTGCGCAGATCGGCATCTGCAACCCGAGTGGCGAGCGGGTCGGTCAGGTGTCGCACCTTCGTAACTTGGAGTACGTGGTTGTCGCCGGCGCCGAGGGTGACGTGAACAGGCTGAGCACTCCGTATGCCAGCGCAGCAATAGCGCCGTCTCGGCTCGATCAGTCCGAGCGCGCGAACCTGCCATCAGGGGCTGGAACGCCCTAGCGCTTCCCGAGGCGTCGACCGATGAAGCTATGAGCCCTGTTCAGTGTGGCAGCTCGACTGGCCTGCTCGGGACCTTGCCGGCAACCAGGTCGCGCCGTCGCCAACCACGCCACGCGATGTTGCCGAACGCCCACTTACCCCGACATGGCTGCGGGCACGGACTCTTTGTATCATCGGAGAGCGTGCTGACCGAGCCAAGTCGAGCGACGGCGGACCTGCAGTCCCTGCCGACGGAGCAGGAAGATCTGCCGTTCCCGGCGATCTGGCTGCGTGACAACTGCACCTGCGACACCTGCCGTGATCCACGCAGCGGCCAAAAGCTGTTCGGAATCCTCGACCTGCCAGCGGACCTTTCGATCGCCGACGTTGCGCGCAGCAGCGACAAGATCACCGTCACGTTCGCGCCCGACGGCCACCGCGCGGAGTTCTCGCCCGGCTGGCTGTCGCGCCTGTCCGAACTGACGGACGCCGTGCCTGGTGACGGCCGCACCGAGCAGGACAAGGAGTTGTGGCGAGCCGCCGATCTTGCCGGCCGCATGCCGAGCTCGGATTGGTGGCGCTACAACGCGGAGGACTCCGAGCGGCTCCGCGTGCTCCGGGCGGTGGAACGGTTGGGCTTCGCGATCCTGCACGGCACCCCGACAGCCGAGGGCACGGTGCTGACGATCGCCGGGACCTTCGGGTTCGTGCGCCACACCAACTATGGCGAGCTCTTCGACGTCCGCGTCGAGGCCGCACCGACCAATCTGGCGTTCACGGGACTCGCCATCACACCCCATACCGACAACCCCTACCGCGACCCGGTTCCGACGATGCAGCTGTTGCACTGCATATCCAATGCCGTGGAGGGCGGCGACTCAGGCTTGGTGGACGGTTTCGAGGCCGCCAGGACGCTGCGAGACGAGGATCCCGCGGCCTTCGACACCCTGACGACCACTCTGGTGCCGTTTGCATGGTCGGATGCTCGCAACCAGCTGCGCGCCGAACGGCCGCTCATCGAGACAGATCGGCGAGGCCGCATCAGGGAAGTGCGCTTCAACAATCGATCGATGCAGGCGCTGTCTCTCGTCCCCTCCGAAGTCACTGGCTTCTATGACGCCTACCGGCGATTCGCCGAGTTGGTCTCGCGTCCCGAGCTGAAGCTAACGTTCCGTCTCCAGGCTGGCGACTGCGTGATCTTCGACAACGTCCGCCTGCTGCACTCGCGTACCGCCTTTGCCCCTACGGGCTCTGGTGCCCGCCACCTGCAAGGTTGCTACGCCGATCTCGACGGTCTGGCAAGCACGATCGCCATCCTGGAGGCCGCCTCGTGACCTCGACCGCCGAGTGGCGACTCGTGAGCCTGAGAGACGCTCGCACCCGAGCAGCGCGAGCCTGGGCAGGGTGACCGCAGCATGAGCGCCATCGACGAGATCGCGGCGCTGTTCGAGACCGAAGGAGCCCAGAGCTACCTCGGGGAGGCAGTGACGCAAGCCGAGCACATGTTGCAGGCCGGGTGGTTGGCCGAGTGCGCCGGTGCCGATGAGGCCCTCGTCGCCGCAGCCTTGTTGCACGACGTCGGCCACTTCAGCGGCGCCGCTGTGACCGGCAATGACCTGATGAGCGGCCGCGACAACCACCACAGCGATACAGGGAGTGCCTGGCTCGGGCAGTGGTTCGGCCCGGACGTCACCGAGCCGGTGCGGCTCCACGTTGCGGCCAAGCGCTATCTGTGTGCCGTCGAGCCCGGCTACTTCGACCAGTTGTCGCCGGCGTCGGTCTACACACTGTCGGTACAAGGCGGGGCTATGAGCGAATCGGAGGCGTGGTCGTTCGAGACATCAGCCCACGCAGCCGACGCCGTAACCCTGCGCCGCTTCGATGAGCGGGCCAAGGACCCTGACAGCCGTGCGCCTGGCTTCGAGCACTTCCGCGAGATGCTGGAACGCCTGATGCGTGAGTAGAGGTCGAGCGCTCGGCATCGCCCTCTAAGCACACACGGCGTCGCTGCAGGGTTGAAGATCGCCGCCGGGGGGCGCAGACTGGGGTCATGACAGAGACCGAGACAGCGCCGGCGGGCCAGGCGTCGTTCCACGCAATGACCGAGGGCACGCAGCAGGACTGGAGCATCATCGCTGGTCACTCCATCGACTTCTTCATGGGACTGCCCGACCGGGTCCTCACCCATCTCCGTCTCCTCGACGGCGACTTTGGCGGCTTTGCCGTAGACCGCCTCACTCACTCGCTGCAAACGGCGACTCGTGCCTACAGGGCCAACCGCGACGACGAGTACATCTTCTGCGCACTCGTCCACGACATCGGCGACACACTCGGACCGGTGAACCACGCCGACATCGCCGCTGCCGTGGTGAAGCCGTTCGTCTCGGAGCAGAACCACTGGATGGTAGAGAAACACGCCATCTTCCAGGGCTACTACTTCTTCCACTACCTGGGCCTCGACAGGGACGCCCGCGAGGTCCACCGGTCGCACGAGTGGTTCGACTACACCGCTGAGTTCTGCGCCCAGTACGACCAGCCGGCGTTCGACCCCGCCTACGACACGCTCCCACTCGAGCACTTCGAGCCGCTCGTGCGGGCGACGCTGGCCACGCCAAAGCGAAGCATCTACTCACCCTCGGCCGGCGGGGCTCCCTTCAGCGGAGACTGAGCAGAGGTGCTGGGGTTCCTCCGCTGCCTTCGGTAGCCGCTGCGGCGATGGGCCTCCGCTCGTAGCCAGCGGCGGTGGAATCCCCAGCCGGACTGCGCCTGCGGCTATTCAGGTATCTGGGTCGACAGGCAAAACGGGTGACCCGCCGGGTCGAGAAGGACGCGCCAGCGGTCCGGCGCAGGCTGCCCGGCTACTCGCGTGGCGCCCAGCTCGATTGCTTCAGACTCAGCTTGATCGAGGTCGTCCACGGCGAGGTCCAGGTGCATTTGTTTCGGAGCGTCGCCGTCGGGCCAGGTCGGAGCCTGGTAGTTCTCGACCTGCACGGCGGCGAGCCAGACGCGATCGGTCTTGACGGCCACGAATGTATCGCTGGTGAACGCGACCTCGCCGCCGAGCATCTTGGCCCAGAACGTTGCGAGGTCGGTCGGGGACAGACAGTCGAGCGCTATTGATCCAAGCCTGGCAATTGACATGGCAGCGAGCGTATAGGGCCGGCGGCGACAGGAGTTCCCGCCGCTGCCGGTGCTCGAACGGCTCGGATCGTGGCCTTGCAGGCAGCAGGCTGAAGTCGGCAGAACCGATTACGATCCGTGTACCGACTCAAGCGAAGGGGATGGGTTTGGTGAAGCCCCTGGGTTTGGTGCGGGGGACGGGCTTGGCGAAGGGGCGGGTCCTGTGTATGGCGCTGGATTGGTGAGTGTCACTGGACGGCGGTCAGCGGGGCAAGCCGGCGGACACGCTGCGGGTCGCTGGCTGGTGCTCTTCATCTGCGGGTCGCTGGGTGCTGCTCTGGGGGTGCTGTTCCTTGCCCTGTCGCTGGGAGCCCATCCCGCCGAAGCGGCGGTTTCCATCTCTTGTGGCACTTCAGGCGACACACTCACCGTGAGCGTGTCGGGAGGCGCGCCAACTGGTGATCCCCTGTTCATCGCAGACAACCATCACACTTATAGCATCGGGTTTGAGGGTAGCTCGGTCTGCACCGGGGCTACCTACACAGACAACACGTACCTAGCCGTCTCTGTCGACGACCCGTACTCCCCGGCGGTCCCGGTCAACTTCGAACCGGGTGATGCAAACGGGGTGACCTTCTCAGGCCAGGCCGGCGCGACCAATGTCATCGACCTAAGCGGCCAGGGTCCTGGAGACTCGTTTGTCGTGACCATGAACGGTAACTCGACGTCGTCGCCGGGAACTCTCGGTGGTGATGTCGAAGACTATTTCAGCAACGTCACTGTCGTGATGGGGGCGCCCGGTGGCACGACGTTCGAGCCAAGCAACGCCGGAAGCGTCACTTTCGAGGGTGACGCGGTGTCCGACATCGCCAACATCCTCGCCCTGCCGGCATCGACGTCCCTACTCACGGCCGAAATCAACGGCAACTCGTCGACCTCGCCCGGCACGTTGTCCGGCCTGGCATCCGGCCAGCCGGACAGCTTCTTCGACATCGGCCAGGTCAACGGCAACCCTGGTTCCGGCGGGACTACCTTCGACGCCGGCGATACCGCGTCATCGCTGCAGTACGGGGGCCTTGGTTCGGGCGAGAACTCTCTGTCGTTCGCCAGTATCAGCACGGTGGACTCGCTCTTCCTCAATGCTGCAAGCGGTGTCGACTCGGCCGTACTAGTCGCTTCGGGACAGCCGTCGGGCACGACGATCGCCACGTTCTCCGGCATCAGCAACTTTGGCGCCTGCGACTCCGGCACGGGCTGTGCTTCGACTGACTTCGCCCCTGGCGTCGGCGCCACAGAGTCCTTTGTCGGCGAGGGCTCGTCCAACACACTCGACTACTCGAACGTCTCGGCGTCGGCGGGTGGCGTCGACGTGAACGAGTCCAGTGGTTCCGGCACGGCGACCGACGACTCGGCCGGTGATGTGTCGTTCAGTGGGGTCCAGGCAGTCCTCGGCACGCCGAGTAACGACGTGTTCGCGGTCGGTACGGGCAGCGTCGATATTGTCGGTGAGGGCGGGAGCGACGAGGTGACGCTTGCGACCGACCCGGCTGAGATCAGCGTCCAACTCTCGTACGGTGCATCGTCGTCTAACTGCCCGGCTGCCAGCGGTCAGGAAGTCGCCACAATCACGATTGGGAGCGCGGTGGACTGCGCGACGGATATCACGACTTTCGTCGGATCCTCGAGTGGGGCTACGGACTTCGTGTCCGACGGCTACGGCGGCCACATCTTTGCAGCGAACGGCAACGACAACACGCTGAGTCTGAGTAGCGCCCCGCACTCGTTGACGAGCGTGGTCGTCGATGCTGCCGGGAACTGCTCACCACTGCCTGATTGCGTGACCGGTCTGGATGCCAACGACGACACCACGGGCACAGGATCGAGCTCGCAAGACTCGTTCTCCGGCATCCAGGCCTTCGACGGCGCGCCCGGTGGTGGCACTACCTTCCAGTCGAACGCTGCTGCTGGGCTGAGCTTCAACGCTGAAGGCGCCACCGATGACATCCTCGACCTGTCCACAGCCCCGGTCGGCACGACGGTTAGGGACAGTGGATGTGATGGCACGGTTATCGGCCGTTCGACGACGTCGATCTTCAACGGTATCGCCGAGTTCGTCGGGTCGTCTGCCGGCGGCACCAACTTCGTGGCTAGTGCCTCCTCGGTCATCGGAGCAGGGCAGTGGGCCACCGGCAGTGTCACATTCACCGGGCAGGGGCAGGGCAACAGTCTCGATCTCTCGGACCTTCCGACTAGCACGACGGTCGCCGTGCCGACGAGCGCCGCCATGGGCTCGGTCTCGGTCAGCGGCTCGACGTACGAGACGTTCCAGGACGTGCAGTCCATCGTCGGCTCCGACGCCGGCGGTACGACCTTCGCCAATCCGGATACCGGAGGTGCGAGCCCTGTCGGAGGATTCACGTTTACAGGCCAAGGATCCGGCAACACCTTGTCGTTCGCCGACTCCGGCCTCACGGGCGGTGTCGCCTTCTTCCTCGACCCGAATGGCCAGGGGCAGGAGGTGGCCGACCCGGGCGGCGGCCCCGACCTTTTCACGGACGTCGGGAACATAGTCGGCTCGGGCGGGAACGACGAATTCTCCGGCGGCCCGGGCAACTACTCGATCACGGACTCAGGCAGCTCGAACACGCTCAGCTACTTGTCAGCCCCCGCCGGCATCACGGTCTCGCTCGATGCGGGCGATGCCACCGTGAGCGGTGGTTACGGCGGTTTGACGACCGCTACGGGAGTGACGACGTTTGTCGGTTCGGCCAGCGGGAACAACAGCTTCGCGGCCGACGCCTATGGCGGCTACTCCTTCGAGGCGCCCTCGGGCTCGTCCGGAAACAGTCTGTCGTTCGCTGGGGTGGAGGCGGACACCGCGGTGAGCGGCGTGATGGTCGCGATCACCTCGTCCACGGGCGACGGCACTGCAACTGGCCTGTCGAACTCTGTCACCGGAAATTCAAGTGACAGTTTCCAGAACATTCAGTCGTTCACCGGTTCGCGATATTCCGACTCCTTCTCGGTCGGTGCCGGGAGCTTCAGCATCTCGGACGGCCCAGGGAACGACTCCGTGTCTCTCGCCAGCGCCACGTCTGGCGTGAGCTTTGCTCTCGGCTCCGCGCCGCAAACCGTCACCGGCTCTGGCGTCGACGACTCGATCAGCGGCTTCGAGACCTTCACTGGTTCGGCTGCGGGCGGCAACACCTTCTCCGCACCCGGCGAGGGCGGGTATGACTTCATCGGCGGCGGAACCAACAACACCCTCGACTGGAGCGCGGCGCCGTCCGGCGCGTCGGTCATCATTGCTGGCGGGGTCCTCCAGGGTTTGGATGCCGGTGTGAACGGCTCCACTACAGACACCTTCAGCAGTATCCAGGCCTTCACGCCGGGAATCTCCCCGACCATTACGAGCGCCTCCAGCACGTCGTTCACGGTCGGACGGCGAGGCACCTTCACCGTTACGACCAACGCCTACCCGAGCGGTCCCATCGAGACGCTCAGCGACGGCACCGCCACCCTGCCCACCGGCGTGACACTCGTGGACAATCACAACGGCACCGCCACCCTGTCGGGCAAACCGGCCGCTGACACAGGCGGTACCTACACCTTCACGATCACGGCCGCGAACGGCGTTGGAACCGACGGCACGCAAGTCTTCACCCTGACCGTCATTACCCCTGTGCCGGCGGTCAAGACGGTCTCGCCTCGTTCCGGACCGGCCACCGGGGGCACGCCTATCAAGATCATCGGGTCCGGCTTCGTCGCCGGAGCCAAAGTGGTAGTCGGCCAGGGCTACCCGGCCGGCTTGCACGGCATTGCTGCCACCAACGTCAAGGTCGTCTCCTCCACCGAGATAACGGCCGACACCGGAGGCAAGGCCAAGGCGGGCAAGTTCAGCGTCTTCGTCATCTCGAGCGGTCTGACGAGCCTGGCCGCCGCCGGGGCCACCTTCACGTACCTGGCCACGGTCAAGACGGTCTCGCCCCGTTCCCGTGTGACCGAGGTTGCACCCGCGATACCTGGTCGGGTCGCAGTCTTCAAGAGAGCCAGGGCGATTCAGCGCTGAGTTTCGAGGTGCGCCCAGCTACTCTTGCGCTTCGGTTGGGCTGGCTCGCTGCGCAAGTAGACGCTTATCCAATGGCCAGTCGGACCGTGTCCGCCTCCCGACTTTCTTCGTTGCCGGCGCAGCTGCTCGATCTTTCACTTGCGTGAGAGAGCCCAAGTGTCGGCCGTCGGCTCTTGAGGAACACCGCCGAACAAGACGGTGAGCGATCTCGCTCCTGGGCCCATGCCAAAGGGAGAGGTCGAACGCCGAACAGGATCGAGCGCCTGTAGCTGGGTCGTACGCGAGCGAGGCGCCACTACGAGCTGGAGGCGCGACCGAGGTTGGCACGGACGTCCAGCTCGAGCCCCCTTCTCAACGAACGTGCCACCGAACCGCTGCGTCGGTTGCGGCGTCAACTCGAGCTGTCGCCACGTCGCTCTCAACACGACTCTCTCGTCTGAATCCCCACTCGAGACCGTAGGACCTTCGGCGTACGTCGACGACCAGAGCAGCCTGGCAAGGTAACTTCAGACAGATGAGGATCGAGCGTCACGAAGAGCCCGTCGCCTCCGACGACTTGATCGCGGCTGGCGCCGTCTACGCGGCGGCGTTCGACCAACATCCCTACGCGGAAGGCCCGGACAGCGCCGACGGCTTCTACGAGCGGGTCGCGAGGTACGGGTCGCGCTCCGGCTTCCGCTTGTCTCTCTGTCGTTCAGCCGGCGACGTGATCGGTCTCGCATTGAGCGTTCATGCCTATCCCGGGGACTGGTGGCGGGACCGATGTGCGGAGGCACTCGGTGCTGAGCGTTCCGCGCAGTGGCTTGAGCCGGTCATCCGCGAGGTCGTCCACGTCGCCGTCTCGCCGCTGTACCAGCGCCAAGGTGTTGGACGGCTGCTGACTGAGGACTCGCTCGCTGATCCAGAAGCGGCAAGCGTGGTGCTCAGCTGCAGCCCCCTGGACCGGCGCAAAGGCTCTATCTGTCGTGCGGATTCCAGCTGCTCACGAACGACTTTCGGACTTCGCCTGACCAGAAGGGCTTCTGGCTCATGGCGAGGCGACCGACGCAGAGGTCGTAGCGACACGGCCTATGTGCTGTGTTGGCGGATGTGCTCGTCCTCGAGGTCGTAGTCGAACATGGAGGGCAGGTAGTTGTCGAGAGCGACGCCGGTGCTGCCGCCTGCAGCAGCGACCAGCCAGTCGAGCTCGTCGGCCACGGTGCGGGCGTAGTCACCTACCGCCTTGTAGCCGAAGGCAGTCGCGGCGTTGGTGTCCAAGGCGACGGGCGGGATCCTGTCCCACGGATGCGCTCCCAGCCCTGTTGGGTCCGTACCGTCAAGAAGGATCTCGTCCCAGGCGTGCCCGAGGTGAGTGGCGATGACTTGAGCGATCTGACGTCCGTCCGGACAGTCGGGGTCGGCGCAGTTGAGGACGCGCTGGCCCGGCTTGCCAGCCGCCACCTCGACCAACGCAGCGATGTTGAGCGCCGCACTGGGATGGTCGGCCCCGGCTCCGCGCCGGGCGAGAAACACTGCGGGTCGTCGGTCGAGAACACGTCTCAAGAACACCCACTCCCTCGGCTGGCGAGACCAAGCCCCATGGACCTTGGACGCACGCACCACGGTGACGGGGTGGCCACTGTCGAGCAGGACCTCCTCTGCTGCGACTTTGTTGGGACCGTAGCCTTGGCGGGAGTCGTAGTCGACGTCGTTGGGCCGGAGCGTCGGCTGCAGCTCTTGGATCGGTAGCTCGAAGTGGGGAGGCTCGTCGGAGTTGCTGTGGCGGCCGGCATCGTCGACATAGACGGCCTTGGACGAGATCATCACCGTCGAGGACACGTCACCGATCAGAGGAAGCAGCATGGCCGCTTGCGCAGCCGTGTAGCAGGCGCAGTCCAATAGCAAATCCGCGCCATCGCCTACCAGGCAGGCAAGAGCTTGTCTGTCGTTGCGGTCCGCCCGCACAAAGGTCCCACCAGCACCCTCAAGCTCCGAGGGCACATGGGTCGGATCCCTGCCGGTCACCACCACGTTCCACCCGCCGGCGAGCAAGGATCGGGCTGTTGCCCATCCGATCGCCCCCGTTCCCCCGAGGATCACTGCACGCGACACGGCATAGACCGTAGTGATCTGCTGAGCAGGCCTGAGGCACTTCAACGGGTGGTGTCGTCGGCGAGCTGGTGAAGCCGCCAGGCCACCTAGAGCGGCGGCGGCGTCAGCACCGGGGCTGGGTAGACGATCGTCTTGGGCTCGGTGAACGCCTCCATCACCGAGGCCCCCCCGACCCGGCCAATACCGCTCAGGGAACCGGCTCGGCCACCGAAGGGGAGGTGCGACTCCCAGAGATTCGTCGAGGCGTTTATGTTGACCCACCCGAAACTGGCCGCCTCGGCGAAAGCCAGCGCTCGCGCCAAGTCGGCAGTGAACACGGCTGTTGTGAGTCCGTACCCACCGGTGTTCGCCCGCTCGAGCGCCTCGGCCGCCGAGGAGATCTCGATGACAGGGACGACCGGCCCGAACGTCTCCTCCCGGGCGATGAGCATGTCTGGGGTGACGCCGTCGAGGACTGTCGGCTCGCAGAACAACCGGGTCGGGAAACCGCTGGCGCGGTAGCCGCCGGTGCAGATGCGGGCGCCGCTGTCGGCGGCCTGGGTCACGTGGGCTTCGAACTTGGCGGCGACGGGCTCGTTGTTGAGCGGGCCCATCGTCGTGTGGTCGTCGAAGGGGTCGCCCAGCCGAACGTGCTGGCGGGTTGCCTCGACCACGCGCTCGACGAACTCGGCGCGCACGTCGCGGTGCACGAGGAAGCGCTCGCCCGCCGTGCAGCTCTGGCCGGCGCACAGGTAGGCGGCCTCGAGCGCCGCCGTCGCCGCAAGCTCCAGATCCGCATCTTCCAGGACGATCAGTGGCCCGTTGCCGCCGAGCTCGAGCACCTGGGCACGCCCGCTCGCACGCGCCGCCACGAGCGCGCCCGTGAGGACGCTCCCGACGAACCCGACCCCGGCCACCGCCTGGTGGCCGACGACGGCGTCGCCGACAACGGGCCCCTCACCGGTGACGAAGTTGAACACTCCGGACAAGCCGCCGTTCTCGCTGTCACCGTAAGCCGAGAACGCATCGTGCAGCACCTCGGCCAGCAGCGCTGTGCAGGCCGCGGTGGTTGCCGGCGGAGCCCAGACCACGGTGTTGCCAGCCGCCAGCGCCGGAGCGAAGATCTCGGCGCCCATCGTGTAGGGCCAGTTCCACGGCGTCACGACCCCTATCACGCCAAGTGGCACACGACTGACGATAACCCGGCGGCCGGCAGAAGTGGAAGGCGGCACCTGGCCGCTCAACCGCTTGGCGTCCTCGCCGGCCATGGACAGGTACACGGCCAGCTCGTCGACCTCGTCGTACGCTTCGGCAACGAGTGGCTTGCCCTGGTCCTCGGTCAGGGCGCGGGCGAGCTCGTCACGACGCAGGGTGACGGCGGCGGCGGCCGCTGTGAGTACCTCGGCACGATCGAAGGGAGACAGCCCAGCCCAAGCCGGGAAGGCTCTGCGAGCCGCCTCGACGGCAGCTCCTGCCTGGGCCGCGCTGGCCATCGGGATAGATGCAAAGTCCTCACCGCTCGAAGGGCTGGTCGCCGGCGCCAACTCGGCCCCCTCGACGAACTCGCCGCCGATGAGCAGCCTGTACTTGCGCATCACGCCTCCTGCCGGTCGCGCCACAAGCGCTGCCAATGGTCCTGGCGGGATCGTACCGCCGGCACTTTCCTGACGCGTTCAGTTGGCCAACGCTCGTAGTTCGGCCATGGAGCTCTTCATGATCACGGGCAGGCTCGTGTCGTCACCGCTGCTCGCCCAGCGCTCGATCGCGACACGGAGCACGGCCATCCCGGCCTCGGCGGCCAGAGTCGCCTGCAGCTCGCCGACGCCCCGCTGGCGCAAGATGGCGGCCACGGCTGCGGCATAATCGGCCACCTTGGTCAGCTCGCGTTCTCGAAGCTCCGGGTTGGAGGCGATCACGGCTTGGCGCTGGGCGGTCAGATCGCGACGGGCTTCGCCGAGAAAGGCGGCTGCGGCATCCAGGCCGCAGGCGACTGCCTCAAGGGGCGCGTCCCCTGCGGGCGCGCCAGCAACACCCGACACGATCCGTTCCTTGAGCAGTGCGGAGCCGCCGAAGAGAACTTCACGCTTGTCGGCGAAGTGGCGGAAGAAGGTCCGTTCGGTCACACCGGCCCTGGCGGCGATCTCAGCGGCGGTGGCCTGGTCGAACCCGAGCTCTGAGAAGAGGGCGAGAGCGGCCTCCTGGAGCCGACCCCGACTATCCGGCTCCCATCGACCCATGATCTCCGTCCTCTGTGTTGACAGTCACTGACATCAGCTCCTATAGTGATGTCTGTTACCGACATCACTATAGGTCTACGGAGGTCTGTCATGAGAGTCTTTGTCACCGGCGCATCGGGCTGGATCGGCTCAGCCGTCGTGAGCGAGCTCCTCGGCGCCGACCACGAGGTCGTCGGCCTGGCTCGCTCCGACACATCGGCCAAAGCGCTGCAAGCCGCAGGCGTCATCGTCCAGCATGGTGACCTCGACGATCCCGTTGGCCTGGCCAAGGCGGCCGCCGACTCCGACGGCGTCATCCACCTGGCGTTCCAGCACCAGGTGGCCTTTGGCGGCGACTTCGCCACCGCGGCAGCCGTCGATCGGCGGGCCGTGGAGGCTATGGGCGCCGCCCTGGCCGGCTCCGACCGCCCCTTCGTGCTCGCCTCGGGCGTGGTCGGTCTGGCCCTCGGGCGGGTAGCCACTGAGAACGACGGGATGGTGCCCGGCGCCGAGGTTCGGGCTAATCCCGCAGGGGTCCGTGCGGCCACGGCCCTGCTCACCCTGTCGTTGAGGGGCATCGGGGTGCGTTGCTCGGTGCTGCGTTTCTCGCCGACAGTCCACGGAGACGGCGACAACGGGTTCATCGCCACGTTCGTCCGTATCGCCCGCCAGCGCGGTGTCGCCGCTTACGTCGGGGACGGCGCCAACCGGTGGCCCGCGGTGCACCGCTCCGACGCGGCCCGCCTTGCCCGTCTGGCGGTCGAAGCCGCTCCCGCCGGCTCGGTCCTGCACGCCGTTGCCGACCAAGGCGTTCGCTTCCGGGAGATCGCCGAGGCGTTGGGACGCCACCTGAACGTCCCCACGACTTCGGTGGCGCCCGAAGATGCCGTCGAGCACTTCGGGATGCTGGGCCGCTTCGCCGGCCTGGACAGTCCGGTCAGTTCCACCATCACTCGGGAGCTACTCGGATGGGATCCGACCGGGCCGAGTCTTCTCGAAGACCTGGAACAAGGTCACTACTTCCGTCCGGCATGATTGGCTCCACGACCTTGGCGGCGACACCGACGAGCGGTACCGTTAGCCCATGACGGAGGCAGAGTCCGCTTGGGAGCCCCCACCTTGGGAGCCACCACTGGCGGGCACCGAGTCTGAGCAGCTGATCGGCGCCATCGAGCGCCAGCGTGCGACGTTCCAGTGGAAGACCGAGGGGCTCGACGCAGCCGGCCTACGGCGGCAGATCGGCAACTCGGCGCTCACCCTCGGAGGGCTCCTCAAACACTTGGCGCTCGTCGAGGACTTCATGTTCACCACCAAGCTGACCGGCGATCCGGTCGGTCCGCCGTGGGAGGAATGCGGCCTCGACGAACGCGATGAGGACTGGGAGTTCACGTCAGCCCTCGACGACACTCCGGAGTACCTATACGCGCTCTGGGGCGGCGCGGTCCTTCGGTCTCGAGAGCGGCTCGAAGCCGTGCTGCGTAACGCCGGCGCCGACCAGCCTGTCCACATGGGGCCCGAAGACAGCCGGGCGAGCCTGCGCCGGCTTCTCTGCGATCTGATAGAGGAGTACGCCCGCCACACCGGGCACGCCGACCTACTGCGGGAAGCGGTCGACGGACGCGTCGGCGAGGATCCGCCAGAAGACTGGCAGCCGAGAGGCTTAGCCTGACGCCGCGTCAGCCCATGTCGATCGCGGAGATCCTGTCCGTCCTCCGGGAGACCCCAGGACGACTTCGTGACCTGACGGGTGACCTCACTGAGTCCCAGCTGCACACCTCGCCCGAGCCAGGCGAGTGGTCCCTCACCGAGACGCTTGCCCATCTGCGCTCGTGTGCCGACATGTGGGGTGACGCCATCGACACAATCCTCGCCACCGATCACCCCACGATACGAGCGGTCAACCCGACCACTTGGATAAAGAGCACGGACTATCTCGAGCTCGACTTCGCCCCGTCGTTTCTGGCGTTCACCAAGCAGCGCCGCCGTCTGCTGTCCCTGCTGGGGCCATTACCGACGTCGGCGTGGTCGCGGAGTGCCACGGTGCTGGGCGGGGGCAAGCCGCTCGAGAGCACCGTGCATAGGTACGCGTACCGGTTGGCTCGTCACGAACGGACCCACTGGAGACAGGTGTCCAAGACGGTGAGGGCTCTGCCACCGGACTGAGGTGGGAAAGGCGTCGAATCGGTGTCACCATTCGACGTAGGGGCCCCACGACGTTACCCACTTGAAACGACACACACGATGCCGGAGTAAGCGGTCCTGTTCTATGCCCCGCTCGACGACTCCGGCGAGGAGGACTGCCTGAGGAAGAGTCCGGTCGACGGGCAAACGACATTAGAGACTTCGGCGACGCCGCTCGGGAGCTTCTCCAAGTTCCAGCACATCTTTCACCAAGCTTGCCCTGCCGGTTTAGCCGTCCGACCACCGGAGGGTGCTCGCAGTGCTCGGCTTCTTCGACTACTGACTGAAGGGACGCATCATCGGGAAGTGCCCACCGCACGAGAGGGTCCTGGTCGCATTCGGTGGCGAGCGGGGCCCGGCTCGTGCATCTTGGCTTCGACCAGCCGACTGTGCGGCGCCTGGTCGGCGATGCCCGACTCTGGGCACACCGGCGGTTGGTCTGGCATACTCTCTGTCGGATTCCCAGGGTGTGAAAGGGGGTACCAGCCATGGCAAGACGTGGCGTCCTCGACCGGATCGCCGGCAGTCGTCGGCCGCGCAGGCGTCGGTGCCTGCTGGCGGTGATCTCGACCGGTGCGATCATGGCCCCCGTTGCCCTGCAGGCCGCTACCGCCATCGCCTCTCCCCTGGTGGTGACCGGGCGGGCGACCGGCTCGGCCGGCACCGCCTTCAGCTGCTCGGTGCCGTCGATCTTCTTGGCGCAGTTGTCGCCCACCCAGCTCTACGACTCGTTGTACGGAGCCGGCAAGACGACCTTCTCGAAGATCGGCAAGACCCACGACTGGGACTACAACGCCATCGGCTACGACGCCACCGACAAGTACCTGTACGGCATCAGCCTGCCGACCGGGGACAAGGGCTACCCGGCCGGCCACCTCTTGCAGATCGGCAGCGCCGGCGACATCGCCGACTGGGGGCTCGTCTCGGGCGACGCCTACCTGTCGCGCAACGGCGTCCACAACGGCGCCTTCGACGACTCGGGCCACTTCTGGGTGGGCGACACGGGCGATAAGACCGTCGACGAGATCAGCCTGACGGCGCCGCCCAAGGTTCAAAGGGCCGTCGCCCTGAAGGGCTCGTGGGCGCCGTCCGACTTCACCTTCGCCAGCGGCTACCTCTGGGGGATGGCCGGCGACGGCACCGCTGTCAAGGTGTACCGCCTCGACCTCTCGAGTGGCCAGGTCTCCTCCTTCTTGGCCCCCAAGGGCATCGCCTCGACCAAGGTGTTCGGGGCGGCCTGGACCTACGGCAACGGCAACCTGGGCTTCGACGCCAACTCGACAGGAGCCCTCTACGAGGTCTCTGTCGCCAAGGCCTCGGCTTCGAGGCCCACCTTGGCCCTCGTGTCCGCCTACAGCGGCCCGGTCGGCAACATCAACGACGACGGGGCCGCCTGCGTGCCGACGCCGGCCGACCTCTCCATCACGGCCACAGGACCGGCCACAGCCACCGTCGGCAGCGGTCTCAGCTGGAAGCTGACGGTAAAGAACCTCGGCCCGGGCATCAGCTCGGGCTACGTCATCGACGACAGCCCGCCGACCGGCGTCACGGCCGTCGCCAGCTCCTCGCCCGGCTGCCAGGTGGCCGGCGCGGCCGTCACCTGCGACGAGGGCGAGCTCCGAGTCGGCGACAGCGCCTCCTACACGATCAGCGGCGACGCCCCTTCGACCGGCAACGTCTGTGTCACCGACACCGCCACCGTCACCGGCAACGAGTCGGACCCGAGGTTGAAGAACAACACCGCCAGCGTCAAGACCTGCACCCTGAGGGCCTCCCCGAGCCTGGCTAAAGAGACTCCGACCCCGGCTGCCGGCACCGTCGGGGGGAGCTTCTCTGACTCAGTCACGCTCGACGGCGGCTACGAGCCGACAGGCACGATCACCTTCGACCTCTACGGCGCCGACACCTGTGTGGGCACTTCGTCCTACAGCACGACAGCCACGGTGAAAGGAGATGGCAGCTACTCGGCGGTGCCGATGACGCTAGAGACAGTCGGCACCTACTACTGGCAGGCCCGCTACTCGGGCGACGCCGCCAACACCCCCCCGGCGGCGACGCCCTGTGCCAGTGGCAAGGCCACTGTCGCACAGGCCGCGCCCAGCCTCTCCTCCGAGACGCCCACCCCGGCCTCGGCAACAGTCGGCACGAGCTTTGCCGACGCGGTGACGCTGGCGAGCGGCTACGACCCGACAGGAACCGTCACCTTCGACCTCTACGGCGCCGACACCTGCACGGGCACGCCTATCGACTCAGACACCGTGACGGTCTCGGGCAACAGCAAGTACACATCTCCCGCCGACACTGTGACGACGGCTGGGGACTACTGGTGGCAGGCGAGCTACTCGGGCGACGCCAGCAACCAGGCTCCGGCGGCTACTCCATGTCGCGACGGCGCCGTGTCGGTCACAAAGGCGGCCCCAACTCTTGAGGCAGAGACCCCAACCCCGGCCTCGGCAACGGTCGGCACGAGTGTCGCAGACGGCGTCACCCTGGCGAGCGGCTACGACCCGTCGGGCACGATCACCTTCGACCTCTACCGCACCGACACCTGCACGGGGACGCCCGTCTACAGCTCGACAGCGACCGTTACGGGTGACGGCATCTATTCCGCGGTGCCCGAGACACTCACCGTCGTCGGCAGCTACTACTGGCAGGCGAGCTACTCGGGCGACGGCGACAACACCCCCCCGGCGGCGACGCCCTGCGCCAGTGGGAAGCTCACTGTCGCACAGGCCGCGCCCACCCTCTCCTCCGAGACGCCCGCTCCGGGCTCGGCGGTGGTGGGATCGAGCTTTGCCGACGCGGTAACGCTGGCGAGCGGTTACGACCCGACAGGCACCATCACCTTCGACCTCTACGGCGCCGACACCTGCACGGGGACGCCTATGGACTCAGAGACCGTGACGGTCTCGGGCAACAACAGTTACACCGCCCCCTCTGAAACACTGACGTCTGCCGGGGACTACTGGTGGCAGGCGAGCTACAGCGGCGACGCCGACAATGCCGCCCCGGCTACGACGCCCTGTGGAGACGGTGCGGTGTCGGTCACAAAGGCCGGCCCGACTTTGCAGTCCGAGACGCTTGAGCCCGCCTCGGGCACCGTCGGCTCTGACTTCGCCGACGAGGTCACCCTCGCGGGCGGTTACTCGGAGACGGGCACGGTCACCTTCGATGTCTACGACGTCTCGACGTGCGCCGGCAGTCCGCTCGCCACCGTCACCATGGCTGCCAAAGGAAACGGCCCCTACGAGACGCCCGCCCTCCCATTCGATGGCGCAGGCACCTACTGGTGGCAGGTGAGCTTCGCGGGCGACGCCAACAACCATGCAGCGGCCAGCACGCCCTGCGCAGACGGCGAGCTCTCGGTCGTGAAGGCCACCCCGGCGCTCAGCTCGGAGACGCCGACGCCCTCCGCGGCCGACGTTGGCAGTGGCTTCAGCGACGAGGTGACGCTCTCGGGCGGCTACGGCCCGAGCGGGACGGTCACCTTCAACCTCTACAGCAGCGACACCTGCTCGGGAACGCCGCTCGACACAGACAGCGTCGACGTCTCGGGTGACGGCACCTACAACTCTTCTGCCTCGACCCGCAAGGCGGTCGGCACCTACTGGTGGCAGGCGAGCTATTCAGGCGATGGCAACAACGAGGCGACGAGCACACCCTGTGCCGACGGCAAGTTCTCGGTCGTTAAGGCGAGCCCGACGCTCGGCAGCGAGGGTCCGAGCCCGGCATCTGCCGTTGTCGGCTCGTCGTTCGGGGACGGGGTGACCATCTCAGCCGGATACTCGCCGACTGGCACCATCACCTTCGGCCTCTACGGCAACTCGGCGTGCTCAGGGACGCCGGTCACGTCGTTGTCGGCGACGGTGGACGGCAATGGTTCCGACACGTCGTCGTCTGTGGCGACAGTTACCACTGCCGGCAGTTACTGGTGGCAGGCCAACTACAGCGGAGACTCCAGGAACAACACGGCCTCGACGCCGTGTGGAGACGGTGCTTTCTCGGTCACCCAAGCGGCGCCCTCGCTCTCCTCGGAGGTCCCGACGCCGTCATCGCCGGTCGCTGGTGCCGACGAGACTGACTACGTGAACCTCGCCGGCGGCTACGGCCCGACCGGAACGATCACCTTCGACCTCTACGAGTCCTCGACGTGCACCGGCACCGTCGTTGCCACCGACACATCTGATGTCGACGGCGACCAGGACAGCATCGCCTCATCGGCGACCGTGCCGCCCGGAGCGGGAGACTACTGGTGGGAGGCCAGCTACAGCGGGGACACCAACAACGCGGCGGCCTCGACACCGTGCACAGAAGGCGCCTTCTCGGTCACCAAGGCGAGTCCAGAGCTGACAGGCGAAGTGCCCTCGCCAACTCAGGCGCCGGTCGGTAGCACCTTCAGTAGCTCGATCGCGCTCGAGCCAGGCTACGCACCGACGGGAACGATCGAGTTCAATCTCTATACCGGTACCGCTTGTACCGGAACGCCGCTCTACAGTGCATCGGTACCTGTCGATGGCTCCGGGATTTACGCAGCCAGCATCACCATCGAACAGGCGAGTGTTTACACGTGGACTGAGGTGTACAGCGGAGATGAAAACAACAACGGTTACAACTATGATTTGGACTGCTATTTCTCAGATCCAATCACTGCGGATCGTTTCGTTCCCGCGCTCGTCCAGGTCCCGATACTGGCAGCCACAGATCTCTGGCTCGACGAGGTCACCGTCTCGGGGGGATATTCACCTTCGGGAACGCTGACGGTCGACTTGTACGAAGGAAGCAGTTGCACCGGCACGCCGGTTGAAAGTCAGCCTGTATCCATCGCCGGCAATGGGACGTACATCTCGCCCGCACCCTTCTACGCGGTCAACTCCGACTACTACACGTTCGGCGTGTCGTACCCCGGCGACGGGAACAACGAGCCGGTATCCACGTGCACGGGAGGTACCTTCTACAACTCCAGCTGAGCCGGGGCATTTCCTGCGAGTGTGACGCCGTCGAAGTGTAGCCAGCGCTTATGTCCACAGGTCGCCGCCGCCCCGCCGCAGGGGTTTGTAACACCGCTCTGGCCGCCAGCTCGTGACCGAGCGCATGCGAGATGACCAACAGCTCGACGGCTTCGGTGATGCCGAGGACGAGACGCTCGTCGGCGGTGACCGCTTGTCTGTTTCGATGCTTGTCGTTCGCATGCCGGAATGTGCGCTCACGGCATAATCGCTCAGGCATGGATTCCCTGGTCGGAAGACGGATCTGCTGGCTGGCTGGCTGGTTGGCGGCCCCAACCGGCGAGCCTACGAACCCGTGTCTCTACCTTGAGAAGGCGGGGAGGGCCGTCCAGGCAGCTGTCCCTGATGTTGTTTTGCCTGCTCAGCACGGGTGTGCGTTCCAGCGCGTGGCTGCAATCTGTCCATCCGGGGCGAATGGATGGACAAAAGGATGGACAGGGAAGGGGGCTCAAGAGCTCCTGCCTCACGCTCGCTGGTCATCTGACCCGCTCCGACGTTAGCTGCCGCTACTCGTGCTGCTTCGAAGGACCGGCCGCGCCGACGACGCGCTGAGCGATTGTCAGACAGCGCCTGGCACGCTCCACCGCCTTGGTAGCGGCGGACCGTGGAACGTCGTCAGGCTCGTACTCCGACTTCGTCTTCATCGGTAGCAACCGAGCAAGCTCACGGCTCAGCTCGGCGCCGTCGAGCCCGGCCTCGGCCAACAGCCTGAGCACCTCGTCGTGGTCTTGGCCGGCGGAGCGCTTACCCAAGCGCGAACCGGTGACGGCATCTGCGGCATTGACAGCAGCGTGGATCGCGAGGCTCGTCGCCGCAATCGCTCTTCCAGCACTCAGCTCGGCAGCTGCTGCCTCGACGAACTCTTCCGCCTTGCGAACGTACGCCAACGTCTGCTGGCGGTCAGCCGCTCGGGTTCGAGCCTGTCTAGGCACTGGCTCTCCCTCTCAGGTCAGCGAGTGACTTGCCGTAAATGACGACGCTGTCGCGCACTATGTCATGCCAGAGTGCATTGCGGCTCCGAAGCTGGCGCCTGGCGTTGGTCTCGTTGCTCTCGAGGATCTCCACGCGATTACCAGTAAGGCTTCGTGCCAGCTGGCGCCAATGTTCGACAGATGGCTCAGCGTCATTGACTTCGTCTGGGTGAACGAGGAGTACGTCGAGGTCGCTGTCCGCGTCGGCTTCGCCTCGGGCGAAAGAGCCGAACACGATGAGGCTGACAGGGCTTGGCGTTATCGCCTCGGCCTGGGATCGGAGCTCGGTCAGGACTGCGTCGCGGCTCCTGCTCAACGCCCGGACTAGCCGGGAGCCGATGTTGTCATCGACGAGGCGAAACAGCGCAGAAGGAGGTGCCTCACGACGCTCGACCAGGCCTAATCTCACGAGCTGCGGCAGGACGCGCGAGGCCTGAGCCGGACTGACGTCGGCGAGGCGGGCGATCGTGCGCAAGTTGAGATCGGCCGTAGTCTCCGCCAGCACGGCCAGGATACGGCCCTGGGCACCAGGTATCACGCTCTGGACAGGCCGTCGGAAGTCCACTGCCTTAGCGTAGCGCATCAATCAGATATGAAACACTCGTTCCATATCTGTGTCGTACGAGGTCAGGTCGATGGATGGGTGTCCTGCTCGGGTGCTCACTTGAGCGAGAGAGTCCACGTATCGGCCGCCGGTTCCCGAGGAACACCGCCGAACAAGACCGTGAGTGATCTCGCTCCTAGGTAGGACAGCATCGGCATGGTCCGACGGCCAGTTAGCTGCGAAGTGTCGGCGAGCTCATTCCAGGACGATCCGTCCCAAACCGAGAGGCCGGCAGTTTGGTCGCCCCTCGACTCGGGGATACCGCCGAACAGGATCACGAGGCCGCTCTCTCTGTCGTACGTCAGTGCTGACCCTCGGCCCGGAGGGACTGGCCCGGCCGTGGCTCGTATGGACGCCACTCGTACCATAGGGTCGTTTGGCATACCTCGGTGTCCAGACGGGGCCAACGCCGGCTGCACTCGCGGAGCGCCGACGGTCGAAGGCTGGTGTGCTGCTCGGGCGAGATGGGGGCGCGTTGGCTCAGGCAGGCCGTCATCCTTCAAGTGGTCGTCCTCGCAGCCGGAAGGGAGCTTCGCAGAGCTCCTGCACGTCGCTCGGGCGGTACCGCCGGGAGGCGCACAAGAGCCAGCAAAGCTACTCGGGGCACAACGACTCGCCAGCCGAGCCAAAGTGTCGGTAGCTCTCCCCTGACTGCCAGCTCGTAGATGCCTAATAGCGCGGCGGCCTCGGGGACGCTGAGGACGAGGCGCTCGTCGGCCGTGATCCGCTTCTGTGTTTGGATGACTGTCGTTCGCATGCCGGAAATATGCGCTCACGATGTTGACGCTCTTGTTGACGCGGCTGCCGCTCCGGCCAGCGCGTCCTTGACGCGGACCTTGACGCGGACCTTGACACGGACCTTGACACGATCCGCGTCGTCGCTGCTCAGAGGCACTGTCAATATTGACAGTAAGGTGCTTCAAGAAGTTTCGTCGACTTCGGCCGGATCGACGTGAACTCCCGTGCCGATCGACACGAGGACGCTGATGTTCATAACGTCGGCATCGGGGCGGTAGCGCCGAGAGGCTCCGAGCGAGCCATCGGAGAGCCAGTCGGCGTACATCCGCTCCCGAATCCACCTACCCGTCTCGACGGCACGAACGAGCCCAGCGCTGATGCGTTACGAGGTGGGACAGTCTTGTGACCTGGGTCAACGTCAGCAAATGTCGTGAGCCGAGTTCGGTGTTACATCGCAGACGCTCTGCCTTGCCCCCAGGTTCACGTCACCCGATGGTCGCACACTTGGATGAGTCGATGCCCGCCGGCACACTCTCGTCGGTGGTCGCATCGTCGGGATTGAGGACTCTGTGAACAACGCGAGGTTGCTGCGGAGGAGTGTCAAGGTTGGGCTTACACATCTGCATCTCTGATGCCTGCGTCTGGCACCGTCCAGCCACTACCTGGCGGCCTAAGCCTGTCCCGTCTGGAGCTGGCAGCTCTTTCGGAGCGCTACGCGTAGCATCGGTGCCCGTCAGCACTCCCGCCCTCTGGTTGGGCTGGCGCCCTCGCTCCGCTCGGTTGCCCTCCGGAGTTTAAGGAGCGCGCCGCGTACATCTGGCGAACTGGACTAGGCGAATCCAGTCAGGCCATGCGCATCGAGTGCCGGGCGCTGGTGACCACTGACTAATCCGCGGTCGGCCGTCGGCGCCCAATAGAACTCGAGGTCTCTGCTACGAGGTTGAGCGCGTCTTTCGAGTGAAGGTTCACTAGCGAGGACCTCAGGCTGCTGATGAAGAGACTCGCTGATCGAAATAGGTGCGCCGCTCCTGGAGTGACTACGCGGCCAGCGGGATGTCCACCTTGCCGTAGCGCGACGCGTGGACTCGCCCGCGTTCACGGTCGAGGTGGAACCGCCAATAGTCGTCGAAGTCGCCGTTCGTCAGCACCGCTCGTAGCTTGAGGACGGCCTCCGCGCCGTCAACGGACCAGCGTGCGCCCGTGACGTCCATCCGGTCCCGGACACCTGTCTCACGGCCCCTTCGATTATGCCGGTTGCGATCGGGCTACCCGGCGGAGAGCACCGCCGGGTAGTCGAGGTATGGCGCCTTGTTCTTGAGATACCGGCCTGCCTCGTCGGCCTTCTTGCGCTTCGACTTGACGAGTCCCCCGGCTGTCGCCCGCCTGCGGATGCCCGAGGCGACCTCGCGGGCGTGCCCTTCGAGCACCGAGAGCGCCCTGTTCCTGGTTGAGCCGGCTGGCGTGGATCGGCACAAGGACGAAGGCGAGATTCGGCCGGCGCGCCGCCAGCCTGTCACGCCGGCCGGGAGACGGAGGAAGGCTCTCGTGACACCGGACCCGGGCCTGGATCGAGGTCTTTTCGACCGCAGAGACACGAAGTCGTGCCTAACGAGACGCTTCTCCTCCCAGATCCGCGCGCACTAGGTCGAGGACACGACCACCTTGTGCTCGAAGTCGGGCTCGCGGGGAAAGATCCACGACCACGATCTGGCGGCGGCTGTCGCAGCGCCGTCACCTCACTCACGATGCCGGGCACGTGCAGCCAGCTGAGAGGGGCACCGAGGTGTTACCCGGTGGATGTAAGAGAGCGGGGACCGCGGGATGGCGAGCTACGGACGGTCATGAACAGTCAACGCTCTTCGGTTGCGGAATCGCCAGCGATGAACCGCCTGTCACGCGCTACGAAGCAGCCAACCAAGCATTGGAGAGCGGCATCCAACATCAGGCAGAAGACTGACCCTTGGGACTCAAGAGAAGTCATCACCAGCACGTCTGCGCTGTATCCCTCCAAGTCTTCGAGCAGACGTCTGCCGCCTTCGACAACGTCAGGGTTACTGGCGAGGCGTCGCTCGTAAATGCGCTTCAGATCCTGTGCCGCAATCTCTCTACTCACCAGCGTGGGCTGTTCGCACGCCCTTAGCGCCTGGCAGCACCGGGACGCCGCGGGCCAGTCATCGGTTTCCGCGCACACCAAGTCAATCAGCCGCTGTACCGGGACTTCGCTCGTCACCGTTCGAGACCTTCCCACGCCGAGAAGAACCGCTGTGCGTTGATCACGTTGCCCTGAACGAGCACTTCTGATTCACCGAACAGGTCGGGCGAGGTAAGCAAGCTGTAGCCGGAACCCGCTGCGTTCGGAATCCGCAGTATCGCGCCATCGGATCCGGCAAACTCCTTCGCGATGTTCGCGTCCGTCGTCCAAGACGTGAACGAGCTATTCGTATCACCAAGATTGTGTTCCAGAGCGTTGGCATCTCCGCCACGCGGGAAAGCGTCGCCGTTCAGCGCGTCCGGATATGCCGGATGGTCGCTCGCCACGCCTCTGAAGAGGTACGAATCACCGCCTCCTCCCTCTGCGGCAAGTCGGAGACTGACATCGTTCGCGAAGAGGAGGCCCGACTGGTCCTGTCCGCCGAACTTCGCGGCGGCAGCAAGAGCGGTGACGCCGCTGCTCTCCTCGCAGCGAGCGAAAACGCTCTTCGATGCAAGGTCGTACCCGTAGCTCGCCCTGCCAGGTTCGGAAGCGGCAAGACACGAGCCGCTCGTAGTCAGGTCGTGACTCAGGACTCTCCGCCGACTCCCAACTACAAGAGTGGAGGGGTGAGGCCCGACGATCTGGCCGACGGGCTCGGCGAGGGCCGCGACGCGAGTTTGGAGGTGCAGGAGAGGTGCGGCCGACGCCACGCGGGCTGGGAAGCCGAAGTCCGTTATGAGGAGCACCGTGACGAGCGCCACGAGGAGCCTGCTCCACCGCAACGTCCTTCTAGCGAGGCTGCTCATTCTGGGAACTCCCGTGCAGTCCCGGCGCTCAGTTCCGAGCGAGCGCAACGTACGGCCTGTCCGCGGTTGGGTCGTACCAGTCCGACTCGTCGAGCGCTTCCGGATCGGCATCACCGTTCGAGTCTTGACTCGGCCATGTCAACAAGATCAATCTCCCACCTCCGCCCCTTAGTAGCTGACGAAGCGCCAGCTCCGCGACCCTGCGACCGTCCTCGAACGTGATCTCCGGTTGGCAGCCACGTAGCAACCAGATGAACTCATAGAGACCGACACTGGAAGCGTCGAGGAGATCCCGGACCTCCCTCACCAGCCATGTCACCGGTTCTTCGTTCACGGAAGTGTCGGGTTGCCGGCCAACGGCACCTTTGTGACAACGCCGTTCTGAGACACCACTGCGTAAGGACCGGCCGAAAGAGGGTCTGGTCGAACGCCTTCGCCGTATCCCGGCATGATTCGGATCTGACGGCCCGGATTGGCAGGATCGCTGAAGACCTCACCGCCGCCACTCTTCGACGAAGCGCTTGTCCAGTCCGACGGGATCCGAGCCTCAACCTCGGCGGGTGTCTCTCCCGTGAGGCTCGCGGGGTCAAACTCAGCAGGGCCACCGATGAGATCGGCGCCTCCTCCCTCTGCGGCTAGGACGAGGGCAGTCTCGGGCGTAACGGGTGGCGCCGACGCGGACCTTCGGTCCGATGTCATAACGTCGTAAGCGCCGTGGCTGGCAGACCCAAAGCGATGCTCGGACGAAAGACGTGCGCGAAGGTCGTAGTTGCAGACGTTGCCGAGTCGGGCAGCGACCTGGGTACACGCGAGTCGACCGGTCGCGAGAATCTCGGAGCCCGGGACTCTCGGCTGACCCACAGCTGGGAGAACTGTGTCGTGAGCGCTGGAGGATTGGGGGTTGGCCCGTCCGATGGCGGTTACGCGTGGTTCCGGGCGCAGCAATGGCGAGGCCATTGCCGGCGGAACGAGGGTAGTCAGTAGCCCGGTGACCACTGCGAGGATCGCGACGCTGAGAGCGAGGACGCAGCGACCGGCGGTCGTCATCGCTGCATCCATTCAGGGTCGGCCTCCGTAAACGCGTCAACGATGTCCTGCAGGTGGTAGCCGAGTTCCAGCAGCTGCTCAACAAGCACGTCACTTGACGTGACAGCGTCGCTCGCCCATGACACGTCCCGGTACTTTGAAGGCGTCACAGTCGCGACGTAGCCGCTGTCCAGGCGTTGAATCTTGATCGGCATTTGAGGTCGACTCAGCAGTCGAGAGGGATCGTCGGATACGAGCGCGCTGCGATTTCCCCTCGTTCGATTTGGTACCAAGGGCTGGAGATGCCGGGGAAGCTCGCCCTACCCGGGTCCGGCCCGCAGTCGTAGATCGTCTTCCCATCGTCCATCTGCTTGTTGATCCAATCGCGCTGGTTCTGTTCCCATTCCGATCGGGGTGCGGTGGAGTCCGGCTGATAAGTGTCGGCACCGATCCTGTCCGCAGCAGGTTGAACGCGCTCTTCCATGTTTTCGCCGATGACGACCGATCCGGGTTCTTCCTCTGCGGCAACAGACGAACCGGTCGCGTTCAGGTCGCAAGTGGGGGCTCTCGGCCGACTCCCACCTGGGAGGACTGTGTCGTTCAGCCCGACGACTTGGCTGTTCGGCGTGGCGATGGCCGCGACGCGAGTTTGTGGGCGGAGGAACGGCGTTGCCGACACCGCGGAGACGGCGGAGACGAGCCCGAGCACGATGGCGAGAACTGTGAGGAGGATCACGACTGGCAAGTGACGGAGCACGATCACGGGCCGCGTCTGTCGCCTGCCAAGGGTTCTAAGCAGCCAAATAATCGACGTCACCAATCAAGATTCAGCTTCCCTTCGAGAAAGGACTTCAGCGTGTATTCGGCATCCAGCGCGTAGAGGTTGGTTCCCCGCTCGAGTTCGCTCAGGACCTCTACGGCGGCGTCTCGATTCCAACCCAAGCTGTGGGTGGCCGCCAGAAGGCGTACGGCATCATCGAGATCCCCCAGCAGCCCAGAGATGGCCAACTGCCCCTCAGCTGACTTGCGCACGTCCTTGTAGAAGCTGTGGTGTGCGCGGAACCGTCTGTTAGCGAGCGTGGGATCATCGCGCGCTTCGCTCCACTCGATGGCGAGCCGTCTGTATCTGTCCCGGATCTCGATAATCCTCGCCAGGTCGGTCTTCGACGTCACGGGAGTGGTTGCCCGTTCTGGAGAAGGCCATTGATCCTCATTCCGAAGTTGTACTGATCCGCGAAACTCTGTCCAGTCAGCCAATCGCGAACCGTCTGGCCCCCTGTGAAGGGGCGGATGCTGGAGTAATAGTTCGCCTTGAGCTGATTGACCTGGGCATCAACGGGGTCGAGGTTGAACGGGTTATTGATGTCTTCGACGGGAAAGCCGCTTCGCCCGATCTGTGACTGCTCAACGACATGGTCGAAAACGTTCCCTGGCCCAGGCGAACCGAGGTCTGCCTTCGCAGCTCTGAACGAACTGTACCCAGGCATGTCGGTGCTCATTCCCCCCTCTGCGGCAACAGACGAACCGGTCGCGTTCTGGTCGTAGCCGGGTGATCTTTCCCGGTGCTGGCCTGGGAGGACTGCGTCGTGGACCCCGACGACTTGGCTCTCCGGCGTGGCGATGGCCGCGACGCGGGTTTCCGGGCGCAGGAATGGCGAGGCCGACGACGACGGGGCAAAGGCGGTGATCAAGCCGACGACGACGGCGAGGACGCAAAGGAGGAGCGCGACCGTGCTGCGGCGGGCGGTTGTCATCGACCCCAAGTCTGTCGCGTGGCGAGGTTGTAGGCGACCAATAAAGGGCTCTTCCGGGATCTCCGTGGGTAACGCAGGTCACGGCCTGACGGGGTAGAGCTGCAGACCTCCGAGGTGAAACCAGATAGCTGTCTTGAAGTGC
>JBOGHW010000016.1:0-5361 GCA_050744865.1 Acidimicrobiales bacterium
ACCACAGCGGTCCCTTCCCGGTCGCCTCTGGCATCATCCGCTTCGACGGGCGCCAAGCCGACGTCTTCGCCGAGGGGCGCTCGATGGTCCCGGCCTCGGTCGACCAGCCCCTGGTCACCGCTGGAACCTGGGTGCGGCCCGGTCGCATCGTGATCCAGCGCACCTTCGCCGACGCGCTCGGTGTCTCGGTGGGCGACCGTGTCAATCTGAACGGCAAGTCGTTCACGGTGGCGGGCATCGCGGTGACGGCCGCGCAGTCGGCCTATCCGAACCTCTGCAACGGCACGCACCTAGGGCCGACGCCGACGGCGTCGAAGTTCTCGGACGCCTGCCCATTCCCGTCGTTCAACATCCCATTCCTATCGGTCCATGGGAGCGATACGGCCACCGCGAGTTCCGACGACGTCGGACAAATCTGGATGACCGAGGCAGACGCGATCGGGCTGACGTCGAAGGCAAACCCCTTGACGACCTACGCCCTCAACCTGAAGCTCACGAACCCCGACGATGCCCAGGCGTTCGCCTATGACCGGGCAACGACCAGGAACGCGCCTCTCTTCTCGACCTGGCAAGGCCTGGCGTCAGAAGATGCGCTGTTGGTCCAAGACGGGCACGGGGTGCTCGAGCCGGGGGCGGTGCTGCTTGCGCTGCTCGCCATCGCGAGCGTGGCGGTCCTCGTCGGGCGCCGGCTGTCGGAGTACGCGCGTCGGGTCGGCCTCTTAAAGGCCGTCGGCGGCACGCCGAGTGTGGTGGCGGCGACCTTCCTTGCCGAGAACCTCGTGCTCGCGCTCTTCGCCGCGGCCATCGGGCTCGTTTCCGGCTGGTTGGCATCACCGCTCATCACCAGTCCGGGTGCGGCGCTGATCGGCAGCGCAGGCGCGCCCCCGCTCTCGCCGAGCACCGCAGCCGATGTCGTCGGCCTGGCGATCGTGGTAGCGCTCGCGGCGACGCTCCTGCCAGCCATTCGGGCTGCGCGCAGCAGCACGGTCGACGCGCTGATCGACGTCGCACGCCCGCCAAGGCGGCGGGGCAGGCTGATCCATCTCTCGAACAGGTTGCCAGTCCCAGCGCTGTTCGGGCTGCGCCTCGTCGCTCGACGTCCTCGCCGCGCGTTGCTCAGCGCGGCGAACATCGCGGTCACGGTCACCGGCATCGTGGCTGTCCTTGCCTTCCACGCCTACGCAGACGGCCGGCTCTCCGGTTCATTGGTCGTGACGGCCACCGGATTGTCCGATCCGGTGATCAACCGGGACGAGCAGATGCTTACGGTCATCACCGTCATGCTTGTCACCCTGGCCGTCCTGAACGCCCTGTTTACGACCTGGGCAACGGTGCTCGACGCTCGACGTTCCTCGGCGCTTATGCGTGCGCTCGGCGCCCGAGCCCGACAGGTGACCTCCGGGCTGGTCGTCGCCCAGGTGCTCTCGGCGCTGCCAGGGACCATCCTTGGCGTCCCGCTCGGGTTCGGCCTCTTTACGGCCGCGGTGCACGGTGGGGGCCTGCCACCCGTGTCATGGCTCGTCGGCACGGTGATCGGAACGCTCATAGCGATGGCGGCCCTCACGGTCGTTCCGGCTCAGCTCGGCACGCGTCAGCCGGTGGCCGAGGTCCTGGCGTCCGAAGCGGCCTGAACGGAGGAGCGCCCTCAGGGCCTTGAGTGCCGGCTACTGGTCCGATTCGAGCACGTGGAGCCGTCGCCGGACGTCCAGGAGGTTCGAATACGAGTCTACGGCCCACCACATCGGGACCGAAACAGCACGCCGAACGCGCACAGCCGGGACGCCAGCGGCCCGCACACGAGCCAGCCAGTCACCACCGCCGACGCCGCAAGGTAGGCGATCCGGCGGCGACCCTACGGACGGGCCGGAGGGCACGCCGGAACGGACGGCACGGGGGCGGGCGGACTTGATCGCGCTCGCATTCATCTCGACCAGGGGAAGCCCGTCGTCAACGCTCTTGGCGACGACGGCTACGCCGAGGTGGTCAAGGGCGGCCCCGAATGGGTTAGTGACTCGTTCGGCTCGCCACGGACTGCCGTGAGATTCGAAGCCGCTCACGCAGATGAGGCAGTCTGTGCGGGTGCAGACGAGACCGCGGGATGACCCACTTGTGGGTGTGGACGTGCTGGCTTGCGCCGACGAGGTGGCGGCGATGCTGCGACCGGCGCTCGGTCGGGACTGGTCGGTTGCTGTTCCCGATCTGGATTTCACTGTTGCGTCGGTGGTCGCACACGCTGCCACGGCGCCGCTTTGGTACTCACTCGACCTGTGGGGCGGTCCGGGTGACTATGCCGCATTCGAAGTAGGCGTCCGCCCGGATGCCGAGCCTCAGCGGCTCCTCAACAGCCTCCTTGCCACTGCTCGGGCTTGCGCAGCGGGAGTCGACGCTGCGAGCTCCGACACGAGAGGGTTCCACCCGGCCGGGTCCCCAGACCCCGAAGGGTTCGCAGCTATGGCTTGTGACGAGTTGATGGTCCACGGCCACGATGCGGCACGTGGGCTCGGGCTCACGTTCGTCCCCGACTCGCGCCTCGCTGCCCGTACCATTCGCCGGCTCTTCCCGTGGCACTCTCCCGGTTCCGACCCATGGGAGACGTTGCTGTGGGCAAATGGCCGCGTCTTCCTCGACGGGCGCACAAGCCAGGACGGTTGGGTATGGCACTGTGCACCCCTCGCCGAATGGGACGGAGCGCCTCGCCCTCTGCGTCCAAAGAACTGAGCGAGGCGCCACAGGACGATGCCTTGGATCACTGCGCTGGCGAAATCGCTGCGGTGCGTGTTCGAGTTGGCGCGCATGGATGGTCGGCCGGTCAGCTCAGTGCGCTAGTGACATCGCCCCGATCTTGGATCGTTCTCTCGACGGTGTCGGGGTGGCGACTGCGGGCTACTTCGACTCGTTCAGCCGCAAGGTGCCAACCCTTGTAGACCGTGGGAACGCCGTTCCATGATAAATAGGTGGCGCGTGCAGCGCGCTGCTGCTCGGGGATTATGGGATGCCCTCTCTGTGCTTCTGCACGGTGACAGAAACTGGCTCCCTACGCCTGCTTACGTCTCCCGAGTCGCTCACTCTGCTGATGAAGAGCTTCGTAGGTCAGCGGAGCAACGGCCTGCGAGAAGCAGCCTCCAAAGCGCATCGACTGCCAGACTCAAACCAACGGCGACAACACCCTTGGTGCCTCGCGCTCAAAAGTCCAGCGAAGTTGAAGGGTTGACAAGCCATTACACAGCAACGCCGGCCCTGGATCGTTCGCGTAACCCCAACGGACCGTCAACGAAAGTGTCGATCGATTTCGTTCGCATACGTCCGCCCAAGAGAGTCCCCGTGTTCGCCGATCCAGCCGTTCAGCGAAACCGTGCCGGTCGCCGGACCGTCCGTGTCGGCAAGTCCCTCGGCCATTGCCCGGTATTCGTCACGGGTCAACAGGACATCGTGGAGGAACACGCCCACAGAGGCGGAGAGCGGGGGGACAACCACGCCCGGGACCCGGATGATACGGGCACGACTTCCGACGGCCGCACGAATGCGCATGACTAGCTCGAAAAAGGTCGGCCGATCCGGCCCAACCGCATCTTGCACACGGTTGGCGCGCTCGCGCCCGGCTTCCACGGCCAAGCGGGCCAAGTCGTCGACATGGATCGCTCTGATGCGATACTGCCCGGTGCCGCCGACGGCGAAGACCGGCATCCGTCGCAGTAGCCACGCGATGTTGTTCACCAGCACACCGTCGCCGCCGAACAGGATCGCCGGACGAAGCACTGAATAGGAGATGCCGGTCTCCGCAAGGGCCCGCTCCACCTCGGCCTTGCCCCGAAAGTACGGATACGGAGAGGTGATGCTCGGGTGCGTGATCGAGACGTGGACGACCCGTTCGACGCCGGCCGTGCGGGCCGCGTGGAACAGGGTCCTCGAATTCGCCACCGCGACTGGGTGGTCGTAGCGGCCCCTGGCGAACCTGATCCAGTAGGTGTTGTAGAGGGTCGTGGCACCGCGGAGCGACTCCACCACGCCGATCGGGTCGTCGAAGTCGAGTGGCCGCACTTCGACTGGCGCACCGGGCGGCTTGCGATCCGGGTGCCCGGTGAGCGTGCGGACCCGTCGCCCCTCCGCCAACAGCTGAGCGGTGATGGCCGCGCCCGAGTAACTGAAGGCACCGGTAACGACATCAAAGCCGTTGGTGTACGCGCCTCCCATCTTGTTGGTCGATGAGCCTGGTGCGGATTGGGTCATCGTTCCTCCTCCGTCAGACGGGGACGGTGAGCGAACTCATGAGGCGGCTCAGCTGCCGGGACCGC
This sequence comes from Acidimicrobiales bacterium, assembly GCA_050744865.1. GTDB lineage: Bacteria > Actinomycetota > Acidimicrobiia > Acidimicrobiales > Bog-793 > JAKACA01. Next base: position 4,293 of record JBOGHW010000016.1, read on the forward strand.
TCGAACAGGGCAAGTGCCAGCGTTCGGTCACCGTCGAGATGGGCGAGCATCTCCAGGCCGAGGTAAAGCGCCACGACCGCGTGTGCCGCCTCGTCCGGGGACAGGAGCTGCGCGAAGGGCGTGTCGGCGAAAGAGCCACGCACTGCGTCGGCGGCGAATTGTCGCCACGGAGTGATCCGGGCAGCGACTTCAGGTCCGAGCCCTGGAGTCGACGTGGCGCCGACGATCATTTCGACGAGGACGGCGATGTAGCCGGCATCCAGGTCCTCTTCGAAGATCGACGACGCAGCACCCACCAGGTCCTCGAGGGAACGGCTTTTCGTCACGGCTCCCTGGTAACGGTCACGGCGAGCGGCGCTGACCGAGTCGAGCGCGGCGAGGAGCAGGTTGATCACCGAGCCGAAGTGGTAGAAGACGAGCCCCTGGTTGCAACCCGCACGGCGAGAGATTTCCCTGGCGCTCGCCCCGGAGAACCCCTCATCCCGGAGGGCCTCGACGGCTGCCGCGACGAGAGCCTGGCGGGTCTCCTTAGCGCCCGTAGAGGTGGGAGGTCCCACGGTCCGTTTGGCGCCTGACCTCGCCATGTGCACCTCCTGATCATTCGACTTGAGCAATTGCTCAAATAGTAGTTCCGGTGCCGGTTCTTGGCAACGTGGGTCCAGCTTCGGGCTGCCCAAAGTTGGTACCTGGCGCTGCGCTCTGACGCCGCGCCGATGGAAGCTCGATGCACGCGTCGCCCTTCGACCGCGCGCCTCAATAGCCGAGAGCTCGATGTGGACTCCCATCGCATTGCGATGTATTGGCGCGTGAGGGACGAACGCCGCCCGAGGCTGCGCCGGGCAGTCCGCCGAGACCCCGCTAGATTCCGAAGTGCCCGATTACAGTGGTTGCTGGCCTCCATGGATGGGGGCGGGAAAGGTGCAGATGGCGGCACAGGAGCCTCTGGCCGATTCACCTCTCGGCATGACCCGCTCGGCAGATGCGGTCTTCCGGCCCTTGCGCACGGGCAACGCCTTCGAGGAGGCGATCGAGCGCATACTGCAGGCGATCAAGCTCGGCGTGGTGCCTA
>JBOGHW010000017.1:0-31124 GCA_050744865.1 Acidimicrobiales bacterium
GCCAGGATGTCGTCGGACAGGTTCGGGATGTCCCGGGTGATCTCCTCGGCGCCGACCTTGGTGTCGCGGGCGTCGACCTCGTGCTCCTCGATGTGGATCGAGGTGAGGACGTCGTCGCGGACGACCCGCTCGGACAAGATGATTGCGTCCTCGTAGTTGTAGCCCTCCCATGGCATGAAAGCCACGAGAAGGTTCTTGCCGAGCGCGAGCTCGCCGTTGTGGGTGGAGGGCCCGTCGGCGAGCAGTGACCCGGCTTTGACGTCCTCGCCTTCGGAGACGAGCGCTTTCTGGTTGATGCAGGTGTTCTGGTTCGAGCGGCGGAACTTCGCCAGCGGGTAGACCTTGCGGCCAAGCTCGTAGCCGTCGCGGTCCTTCTCACCGGCCTTGTACTCGACGGCGATGAGGTCGCCTGCGACCTCGGTCACCTTCCCGGTGCCCTCGGCGACGATCAGCTCGCCGGCGTCGAGCGCAGCTCGGCCCTCGATGCCCGTGCCGATGTAGGGGGCTTCGGGGACCAGGAGTGGCACGGCCTGCTTTTGCATGTTGGCGCCCATGAGGGCGCGGTTGGCGTCGTCGTGCTCGACGAAGGGGATGAGGGCGGTGGACACGGAGAGGATTTGCTTGGGAGAAACGTCCATCAAGTCGACTTCGCCCGGCGGCACGTAGTCGACCTCGCTGGTGGTGCCGTAGCTGGTCGAGGTGGCGCCGACGCGCACGCCGGCTCCTTGCGGGCCACGGCGGACGAGCACCCGCTCTGCGACGAACTCGCCGGCTTCGTTCAGCTCGGCCGAAGCCTGGGCGATGACGTACTCCTCCTCCTCGTCCGCCGCGAGGTAGGTGATGTCCTTGGTCACGCGGCCCTCGACGACCTTGCGATAGGGCGTCTCGATGAAGCCGTGCTCGTTGACCCGGGCGTAGGTCGCCAAGTGGCCGATCAACCCGATGTTCGGGCCCTCGGGCGTCTCGATCGGGCACATGCGTCCGTAGTGGGACGTGTGCACGTCCCTCACCTCGAAGCCCGCCCGCTCCCTGGACAGGCCGCCGGGCCCGAGAGCCGACAAGCGGCGCTTGTGGGCCAAGCCAGACAGCGGGTTGTGCTGGTCCATGAATTGGCTGAGCTGAGAAGTGCCGAAGAACTCCTTGATGGCGGCCACGACGGGCCGGATGTTGATCAGCGTCTGCGGTGTGATGGCTTCGACGTCCTGAGTCGTCATGCGCTCGCGCACCACCCGCTCCATGCGGCTAAGGCCGATGCGGACCTGGTTCTGGATCAGCTCGCCGACGCTGCGGATGCGGCGGTTGGCGAAGTGGTCCTGGTCGTCGAGGCGGTAACCGGCCTCGCCGTTGGCGAGGTGGAGCATGTAAGTCGCAGCTGCCAGCACCTCGCTCGGGCTGAGGACGCCCTGGTCGGGCGCCGGGCGCTCGATCGGGTAGTCGAGGATCTCGGCGATGCGCTCGATCTCGGGCCCGAGCTTGCGGTTCAGCTTGTAGCGGCCCACTCGGGTGAGGTCGTAGCGGCGCGGGTTGAAGAAGGCGTTCTCGAAGTAGACGCGGGCGGCCTCCAGGCTCAGGGGCTCACCGGGACGGGCGCGCTTGTAAATCTCGAGGAGGGCCTCGTCTCTCGTCGGGACGAGGTCGCGCTCCTTCTCCCACTGGCCTTCGAGGAAGTCGAAGTGCCGGACGAATTTCGTCAGGAACTCGGGGTCCTCGTAGCCGAGCGCCCGCAGCACGACGAACAGGCTGAGGCGGCGCTTGCGGGCTACGCGCGCCCCGGCGGTGACGTCGCGGTTCGGCTTCGCCTCGACGTCGAACTCGATCCACTCGCCGCGGTAGGGGTGGATCGTGCCCGTCACGATCGTCTTCTGGTCGCGGCCGGGCTGGAAGATGACGCCGGGGCTCCTGACGAGCTGGCTGACCACGACGCGCTCGGTGCCGTTGATGATGAACGTGCCCCGGTTGGTCATCATGGGGAAGTCGCCCATGAAGACGGTCTGCTCCTTGATCTCACCCGTCTGGGCGTTCATGAAGCGGGCACGAACGAAGATCGGCGCTGCGAAGGTTATGTCCTTGGCCTTGCACTCGTCGATGGTGAACTTGGGCGGCGGCCTGAGGTCGGCGTCGCTCGGATCGAATTCCAGCTCGAGCCGGAGCTGGTCGGTGAAGTCGGCAATCGGACTGATGTCGGCGAACGTCTCAGCGAGTCCCCGATCGAGGAACCACTGGAACGAGTCGCGTTGAACTGCAATCAGATCGGGGAGCGGCAGTACCTCGTCCAAATTGGCGAACGAGAAACGCTCCGGGGTGCGCGAACGAGACGGCAAGGCTCTACTCCTCGCGAAAACGGGTCGACCGGGTAGGAAAGGCGCTTTCAGCCCGCGCCTGGGCGCGCGTCATCGACAAAGCGAGATTTCGACACGCAGGGAGGGCACGGCAACAGAGTATTGTACTCGCGCGAAGACGCGAAGGCAACACCGGGGCAAATGACCCTCGGGAAGGGTAAAACAACGGGCGCCCAGAGTCAAGGGCTGCGACCTGGGCGTCCTCCGAGCGGCGGCTACTTGACCTCGACGCTGGCTCCTGCTTCTTCGAGCTTCGCCTTTGCCTTCTCGGCGTCCTCCTTGGACACCTTCTCGAGCACGGGCTTTGGTGCGCCGTCGACGAGGTCCTTGGCTTCTTTCAGGCCAAGGCTCGTGAGCGCCCGCACCTCTTTGATGACCTGGATCTTCTTGTCGCCGGCAGCGGTGAGGACGACGTCGAACTCGTCCTGCTCCTCCTCGGCGGCTGCCTCGGCCGGGCCACTGGCCGGGCCGGCCGCGGCAACGGCCACAGGTGCAGCGGCGGTGACGCCGAAGCGCTCCTCGAACTCCTTCAGGAGCTCGCTCAGCTCGAGGACGGTCATGCCTGCGATGCCGTCGAGGATCTCTGCTTTGGTTGGCATTGTCTTTGTGCTCCCTATTCCTTGTAGGTCCTGAGAATTATTCTGTGGCGTCTGCCGGGGGGTCGGACACCTCGGTCTCTGTTGCAGCGGCGGTCTCTGTTGCAGCGGCAGCCTCGTCGCCCGGCGCAGCCTCCACCTCGGGTTCCACAGCCGGCAGAGCCTCGCCGGCGGCGACTCTCTGGTCGACCAGCGCCTTCAGCCCGTAGGCGAAGCTCTGGGGCAACGCCTTCAGGAGCCCGGCGAACTGGCGCATCGGCGCAGCCATAGCCCCGGCAATCCGGGAGAGCAGCTCGTCGCGGGACGGAAGGTCGGCCAGGGCATTCGTGTTGGCTGCATCGAGGATGCCAGTGCCGACAAAGCTCCCCTTCACCACCAGGGCCGGGTGGGTCCGGGCGAACTCCCGGAGCACCTTGGCAACTGAAGCAACGTCGTCGTCGACGAAGGCGATCGCCGTCGGGCCCTGCAGGAGACCTGTCATCGGCTCGTGCGCCGTACCCGCGGTCGCCCGCTTGACAAGCGTGTTCTTGTAGATCTTGTACTCGGCGCCGGCGCCCCTCAGTGCCCGGCGCAACGCGGCCAGATCGGCCACCTTGAGACCGCGGTACTCGGTGAGGATGGCGGCGTCAGCGCGCTCGAGGTGGTCCCTGACCTCCTCCACGACGGCGACTTTCTCGGCTCTTGGCCCTGCCACCTGCACTCCCTTCGTCTGTGCCTACGCTGCGATCCTTGGCGACCCGGTCGTCGGGACTCGGGCGCATGCGGCGTGGAACGAAAGAAGCGGGAGCTTCGCCTCGTCGGGCGGGGGCGGGACCCCCTTTGAGCACCGCAGGTGCACCGGATGTCTTGAGCGACTGGATCGGTTGTCGAGCCAGATAGTAGCCGACGGCCAGGGTGCCCCCTGACGCTCGCCGTGCCTCAGGCGCTGGCGGCCAGGTCCTCGGAGGTGACCCGAGCCCGCAGCGGGTCGATCGGCACGCCCGGTCCCATGGTCGAGCAGAGCGTGACCGAACGGATGTACCTGCCCTTGGCCGCCGCCGGCTTGACCCGAAGTAGCTCGTCCACGACTGCCCGGTAGTTGCTCATTAGGGCATCGTGGTCGAACGACACCCTGCCGATCGGCACGTGAATGTTGCCGACTCGGTCAGTGCGGTACTCCACCCGACCTCCCCGGAACTCAGTGACGGCACGGCCGACGTCGTTCGTGACGGTTCCGGTCTTCGGGTTCGGCATGAGGCCGCGGGGCCCTAGCACCCGGCCGAGCCGGCCGACTTGGGCCATCAGGTCAGGCGTGGCGATCGTGATGTCGAAGTCGAGGAAGCCTTCCTTCTCGATGCGCGCCACCAGGTCGTCGGCACCCACGACGTCGGCACCGGCAGCTCTGGCGTCGGCCGCCGCCTCGCCCGAGGCGAACACTGCGACTCGCTTCGTCTTGCCTGTCCCAGCCGGCAGGGCCAGCGACCCCCGGACGATCTGGTCTGCTCGCCGCGGGTCGACACCCAGGCGAACGGCCACCTCCACCGTCTCGTCGAACTTCGCCGTCGCCAGGCTCTTGACGAGGTCGATGGCCTCGCCGGGCGCGTAAAGGCGCTCGCGGTCGAACCGCTTCAAGGCGTCGGCGTAACGCTTACCTGTGCTCATCGTGGCTCCTTCTGGTGCCCTTATGCCGGGCCGTCAGCCGACCGTCACGCCCATCGACCGGGCGGTCCCGGCGATCTGGCGCTTGGCAGCTTCGGTGTCGTTGGCGTTCAAGTCGGGCATCTTCTTCTGGGCGATATCCGTGAGCTGGGCGTCGGTGATCGCTCCGACCGTCTCACGGCCGGTCAGCTGGGCTCCCTTGTCGATGCCGGCGGCCTCGCGGATCAGGACCGTCGTCGGCGGGGTCTTCAAGATGAACGAGAACGTGCGGTCCTCGTAGATCATGATCTCGACGGGGATGATCGTGCCACGCTGGTTCTCGGTGGCGGAGTTGTACTGCTTGCAGAACTCCATCGTCTGCACACCGTGAGGACCAAGTGCGGTCCCCACAGGCGGCGCGGGAGTCGCTGCCCCGGCGGGCAGCTGGATCTTGACTACGGCGGTTACGCGGCGTCGTGCCATGGCGGTGCGGTATCTCCTTAGTTTGCCGGCGGCTCAGAGTTTGGCCACTTGGCTGAAATCGAGCTCGACCGGTGTCTCTCGCCCGAAGATGTTCACGAGCACCTTCAGCTTCAGCTGGTCCTCGTTGATCTCGGCGATCTGCCCCGAGAAGTCCGCGAACGGTCCTTCCTTGACGCGGACGGTCTCGCCTGTCTCGTATTCGAGGCGGGTCTTCTGGCGCTTCGGGCCTTCGGCGCCGTCGGAGCGCACCGACAAGATCGCCTCCACCTCGGCGCGGGGAAGCGGCGTCGGCTTCGTCCCAGGCCCGACGAAGCTGGTCACGCCCGGCGTCTGCCGGATCACAGACCACGAGTCGTCGTCGAGCTCGGCACGGCAGAGCAAGTAGCCAGGGAACACCTTCCTCTGGACGGGTACCCGCTTGCCGTTCTTCACCTCGATGACCTCTTCCATCGGGATGACGACCTCGTAGATGTGGTCCTCCATGTTCATCGAGTTGATACGAGACTCGAGGTTCGACTTCACCTTGTTCTCGTAGCTGGCGTAGGTGTGGACGACGTACCACTGACCGGGTCGGTCATAGGGGCTCGGCACACGCTCGTCGGTGCCGCCGTCCTCGTCGGTGCCGCCGTCCTCGTCGGTGTCGCCGGCGGTGTCCGCAGGGACTTCTTCGTCGGGGACTTCTTCGCCGGGGACCGGGAGGCTGACAGCCGCCTCAGCGGCGGCCTCCTCCGCTACGGCCTCCTCAGCGGCGGCCTCCTCAGCGACGTCCATGGGTTCGTCCGAGGCGTCTTCGCCGAACGGTGTCTCGTTGCTCACAATGCTCATCTCTCGAACAAGCTCATTTCTTGAACAGGTAGTTCACGACGGTCAGGAAGCCTGCGTCGAGGCCGTACACGATCAGGGTCAAGAACGCCACGGCGAAGAACACCACGATCGTGTAGTTGACGACCTCGGACCGGCTCGGCCAGGCCACTCGGGCCAGTTCACTGCGCACCTCCCGCAGGAACTGCGCTATGCGCTTGGGGAGGGCCTCCTTCTCGACAACTCCGCCTGCCCCGGCACTGCGACCTCCCGCACCGCGGCCACCGGCACCACGGCCACCGGCACCGCGGCCACCGGCTGCTCCACCGGCACCGCCGCCACGCCGCCCGGCAGCCGCCGCCTGGACGCGCTCCTCCCGGTCCGGAGCAATCGGCTCCCCGTCGGGGCCGAGTTGGCCCTGACGCTGGAGCAAGCGCTTGGTTTCTCGATTCACTCTGACCTCGGCTCGATCTGAGCAGGCTGACGTAAGCGTAAGGACGTTGCAGGGCAGGAGGGACTCGAACCCCCCACCGCCGGTTTTGGAGACCGGTGCTCTGCCAGTTGAGCTACTGCCCTCCGTGCGGGCGACTGAGCCCGGCACGCGGCTGAGCCCCGAGCATCCCGGGCCCCATCACGATAGCACCGGCTCCCGGTGCCTCAGTGTGGCGCCTGTGGGCCAGCGCCAGAGCCACCAGAGCGGCCGTGGCGCCAGCCGCGGCAACGGCGGCTCCCGCGTAGCCCAGGGTTCGCCCCGACAATGCCAAACTGATCAGCCGCCGGTTCGCCATGGCTCCCACAAGGCCGAGGACGTCGGCCACCACGCCCGGCGGCGGCTCGATCTCCACAGTCTGGAGCTGGTGGAGCAGCCGAACCAGGCGGCGGTAGCGAGCCAGCTCGGCCTGGCACTGCAGGCAAGTCTGCACGTGCTCCACGACCGGCCCGCTCGCCGGCTGGCCCTCGTCGAGGATGAACGGCAAGTCAGCTGCCACCTCGGCGCAGGTCACAGGCCCGCTCCGCCGCCACGGCTTGGGCACCGCCGACCAGCCTCGGCGGGTCGTCTCCAGCACTCCTAGCCTCATGCGGAGTGCTCCAACACGATCGCGGCGGCCGGCATGGCCGGCCCGAAAGCGCGGCGGCCAGGAAACAGGCGCTCGCTCAGCTTCTTGCGAGCCCGGTGCAGGCGGACCTTGGCCGCCGATTGGCTGATCCCGAGCTCCTTGGCGATCTCACGGTGCGGCAGGTCGTATACGTCCCGCAAGACGACCACCAGCCGGAGCTCGGGCGAAAGCTCCGACAGCGCCTGCACGAGCCTCGACCGGTCGTCGGCGGTGGATGCGGCCGACTCCGGGTCGCGCTCGGACCGCCGCTCGACGAGCTCGGCGAGGTCGCTGAAGTCGTCCAGGCGATCGCATGACGCCTTGGCCCTTCGCTCGACGAGCGATGCGGCACAGTTGACCGTGATGCGGTGCAACCACGTCGCAAACTCCGCCTCCCCCCTGAAGCGCCGGAGACCCCGGAAGGCACGCAGATAGGCGTCCTGCACGACGTCGCGGGCGTCGTGCTCGTTGCCGACGAGCCGGTAAGCAAGGGCGTAGCACGCACCAGAGGTGAGCCGGACGAGATCCTCAAAGGCGCGCTTGTCACCGGCTCGGGCCTGGTCGACAAGCCGGCGCGTGACTTCGGAGACAGCCTTGGTGTCCCGAGACCTGATCTCGGGGTCGAGCGCAGGTAGAGCGCTCACAGCGCTCACCGAGCCTGGCGGCTCAGCGAGTCTCCTTGTGGACCGTGTGCTGGCGGTCCCAGCGGCAGTACTTCTTCATCTCGATCCGCTCGCGGTCGTTCTGCTTGTTCTTGGTCGTGATGTAGTTGCGACGCTTGCAAACCTCGCAGGCGAGCTTGACCTGCACTCGTTTCTCGTTCTTAGCCATTGGTGCTTTCCTTCTGCCTGTGACCGACCTGGGGTAGCGGCGACGGGACTCGAACCCGTGACCCCACGATTATGAGCCGTGTGCTCTGACCGACTGAGCTACGCCGCCGTGAGCCCCCTGTCGGAATCGAACCGACGACACCAGCCTTACCATGGCTGTGCTCTGCCGACTGAGCTAAGGGGGCGGCTTGCACCCGCACGGGCGTGCACCGGCGCTGATCATACCTGGGGCAAGCCCCGCCTGGATACGATCGGCCCGCCATGATCTTGCGCCGCGCCCACGATGCCGACTCCGAGGCCATCCGGCTGATGTACAACACCGAGGTGACCGGCTCGACCGCGACCCTCGACCTGGTGCCGCGCAGCCGCGCCGACCAAGCCGGCTGGATGAGGGCGCACGCCGGCGTCTACCCGGTGCTGGTGGCCGTGGAGGACGCCGAGGTGGCCGGTTTCTCGTCGCTTTCGGCCTACCGGCCGAGACCTGGCTATGCCACCGCCGTCGAAGACTCGGTGTACGTCGCCGAAGGATTCCGCGGCCAGGGAGTCGGGCGGCTGCTGCTCGGAGGCGCCGTGGAAGCCGCCCGCAGCCACGGCTTCCATTCGGTCGTCGGGCGGATAGTGACCGAGCAGGAGGCCTCGATAGCGCTTCACGAGGCCTGCGGCTTCGAAGTGGTCGGTATCGAGAAGGAGATCGGCCGCAAGTTCGGCCGCTGGCTGAACGTCGCCCTCGTACAGCGGATGCTCTAGGTCACTTCCTCAGCTGCAGCCAGAAGCGGTTGGCGCCGCTCGAGGCGAATGGCTCGGATCTCGGGACCGAACAGCACCAGCGCGACAGCCAGGAGAGCCACCACGGCGCTGGCGACTGCGAACGGGTCTGCCCGGCGCAGTTCGTGCAGGAAGGTCTGGCCACCGGGCAAGCCGAGAAACGACATGACCACCGATACCCCGACCAGCCACGATCGGAGGCGTCGCTCGGCCACGACTGCTGCCACCGCCACGCCCCAGACGAAGTACCAGGGCTGGACCACCGGGCTGCAGACCACGGCGACGAACAGCGTGAGGGCCATCGCACGCACGCTGCCTACACCGTCGGCCTTCCACAGCAGTCTGGCGGCGATGGCAAGGCCGACGAGCCCGGCCAGCAGCTTGCAGAGTACGAGGATGCCGGTCTTGTGGTCGCCGAAGCCCACGGCGCTGACCAGTGGAGCGAGAATGTCGCCAAACCCGGTTGCGGGATCCATCCAGGAAGAGACAGCGCCAGGGTTCTGGAGGGCGGCCACCCAACCCCACCCGAAGCCGACGAGCCAGGTGACCAGAGTCATGATGGCGCCGGAGATGGCAAGCGCCACCGCTGCCGGCCCGATCCGCCGCCGCGGCGACACGCCCGGCCCCAACCAGTCCCACCCGATGTACAGGACGCCGACCAGGGCGGGGATCTTCACGAGCGCTGCCAAGGTGCACAGCAGGATCCCCACCGCAGGTGCCCAGCGAAATTTCTCCCGCGAGACCGACAGGCCGGCGACTAGGAGCCCGATCATGATGGCGTCGTTGTGGTCGCCGGCAACCAGGTGGAACAGCACGAGCGGGTTGAGGGCGACGAGCACGAACACTTTGCCGGGGTCGCGGCCGTAGCTTCGAGCCAGCCGGGGGGCGAAGATGGCCAGGAGGGCCGTCCCGGCGACTGCCAACACCCGAAAGCTCACGAGCGCAGCCAGCTCGCCGTGATCGACGATGCGAAGAACCGCACCCGCAATCCAGACGAACACCGGACCGTACGGCGAGGTCGTGTTGCCCCAGAGCCCGTCCACGAACCCGGCGAAAGGGTTGCCGCCTGTGCCGAGCACCGACGGCGGGTACATGTACGGGTTGATGTGGCGGGAAGCCTCCTCACCCTGGGCTACGTAGCTGTAGACGTCGTGGCTGAAGAGCGGAGCCACGATCAGCAAGGGGACCGTCCAGGCGACCAGAACCGGCCACACGGCCCTGAGGGGGATGCCCGGATGCAGGCGCGTCAAGTGGATGAGCGCCAACCATGCCCTGATCATTAGAAACATCCCGGCGTAGACCCCCACCACCCCGATCAGCACATTCGGGGCATGGGCGGGCACCGCGCCGGTGCCGAAGAACCACGTCTTCCAGTTCACGATGAGCGAGGGGATTGGCAACGTCGAGTCGCTCACCGAGTTGAGGGTGAACGGCGATCCCGGTTGCGAGGCGCCCCAGAGGATGAGGAGCGACCCGGCCAGGCCAGACAAGGCCGGCCATGTCATGAGCCGAAGGAGCTGCACCTCCCCGGCCACGTAGGGCTGCGGGTCGAGGGTGCTGTCGCGGAACCGGTCGAAAGGCCTTGCGAGAGCCTCGCGGAGCGGCACCAGGATCTGGAGGCGACGTGCTATACCGGGCTGCCTGGCGTCACCTTCCACTGTTGCGGTGTCTCCATCGAGTCGTGTCGCCCGGGGCCCTCCCGTGCTCAACCGACGGGGTCTTACGTTACCAGCGAGGAACCGGGCCATCCCGGCGCCTCCTACGCTCTGGCGTGGCCGAGGAACCGCCCCGGGTCGACTCCGGCGTCCCGTGGGGGCGCCGCGACTGGCGCGCTGTTGCTTTCATGGCCGGCTTCCCTGCTCTCTTGCTGGCGATCGCCGCCCTGGCCGGTTACCCGTTGATCACCGGTGACGACCTCGCCCAGAACTTCCCGTTGGAGGAACTGAGCGGGCGGGTGCTCGCCGCCGGCCACATGCCGCTGTGGGACCCGTACCTGTGGAGTGGCACGCCGCTGCTCGGCGGCACCAATGCCCACAGCTTCCTCCCTATCACCCTCTTGTTCGCCGTCTTCCCCCCGCTGGCGGCTTGGGTCGTGGGTGAGGCCGTGGTGTTCGCCCTGGCGGCCGTGGGGACTCAGCTGCTGCTTCGCCGGACCGGTTGCAGCACGCTCGCCGCCGGGCTGGGAGGTGCCGTCTTCGGGTTTGGAGGCTTCTTCTCCTCGCAGATTGTCCACGTCGACTTCGCCTCGGCAGCCGTCAGCCTGCCCTGGGCTCTCGTCGCCCTCGACGGCCTCGCCAACAGACCGGCCACCTGCCGGGCGCGCCACGCCCTCCTGCTGGCGCTGGCGGCCGCCTGGCTCTCGCTTGCCGGCAGCCCCGACATAGTCGTCGATGCCGTCGTGGCCTGCGGCCTGTACTCGGCCCACCTGATGCTGCAGCCGCAAGTGGAGGGGCAAAGGCAGGTGAGCCGGGCGGGCTGGCTCGCCTGGGCAGCCGTCGGCGGGCTGACCGGCGTGGCCGTCGGTGCCTTGCAGTGGCTGCCCGCAGCCGACTTCGTCAACGTGTCGCAGCGGGCGCACCCGTCGTTCTCGTTCATAAGCGGCGGCTCGCTGACGCCTGCCAACTTCCTCGAGTTGCTCGTCCCTCACGTCCTGGGCGGCGGATCGTTCGGCACGCGACCTTTCGGCGGGACATTCCCCCTCGCCGAGGTCGACGCTTACCCCGGCACGCTCGCTCTCGTCGCCGTGTTCGCCATGCTCGCAGGCATCCGCCGCCCCGAGGCGCGGCGCTGGCGGGTGTGGCTGCTCGTCGCAGGTGCCGGCCTCCTCATCGCCTCGGGGGACCACACGCCCCTCGAGCACCTGCTGGCGGCCCTGCCGATCACGGGCTCGGAGCGCCTGCCTAGTCGTGCCCTCATCCTCGAGGCGCTGGCGGCCGCCATGCTGCTCGGCTACTTCGTCGACGACTTGGTCCAGCACAAGCTGACACGCACCCAGGTGTTGGCCGGGCTGGTCCCGCTCGCCGGGGTGGTGGCCGTCGTGGCGGCGACGCTGCTGACAGGGCGGCCGGCCGGCGGCGCCCTGACGGCCCACGGCAGAGGATGGTCCGTGACGGGCGTGCTCCCGTACCTCGCGGTCAGCGTGGTCCTTGCGGCGGTCGCAGCAGGCCTGCTTCTGCTCAGCCGGCGCCGGCCGGTGCGGGTGGCCGGTGGTGGCCGCCTGGCGCTAGCCGTCGCCGTGCTCGTGATCGCCGACATCGCCATCTTCGACGCCAACCAGTCGTCGCTCGTGCCCACCCGTTCTGCCGCGCTCAGCCCGGGCAGCGCCCGCCGCGTGGCGGCCCTCGCCGGCAACGGCAGGTACCTCGTCGTCGACCCTTCCCTCGCCGGCGGGCTAGCGCTCGACTCGCTCGGGGCCCCCGACCTCGGGGTGGTGGACAGGCTTGCGGATGCCGGCGGCTACGGGTCCCTCTTGTGGGGGCCGTACTCCTCGGCGACGGGGACCCACGCCCAGGACGGCGTCTCGGCCGCAGCTTTCGCGGACGGGGCCTTTGCCTCGCTCGGCGTGCGCGCCGTGCTCGTGTCGCCGCCAGCCCTCGGATCAGGCCGGCGCGGCGTTGCGGCCGGGCTGGCCGAAGGAGGGTGGCGGCGGGAAGGGTCGCTCGATGGCTTCGACGTCTTCGTGAACCACGACGTCGCCCCGCCGTTCCGCTTGACTTCGCCAGGGTGCACTTTGACGGTGCTGTCCAGCTCGCCGGACACAGGCGCGGTAAGGCTCCGGGTCACGTCGCCGGGCGGTCGGACCGAGCTGGTTCGCTCCGAGGCCGACGTGCCGGGCTGGCGCGTGACGGTCACCCACGGCTTGCGAACTGAGACGTCGGCACCGCGCCGCCATGGCCTCGTGCAGGCAGTCGACTTGCCCGCAGGTGCCTCCACGGTGGCGTTCACCTACACGGCCCCCGGCTGGGCACCCGCTCAGCTCGTAGCCCTTGGGGGTGCCATAGCGGGACTGGCGATCGTCACATACGGCCTGGCTGCCGACCGTCGCCGCCGGTCTGCCCTTGCAGTGAGTGCACCACGGTGACATTGTGGGGCTCAAGCCCGTCACAAATTGGGGATCGAATGACTTACAGCGGCGACCGCGTCATTCTCGACGCCGACAGCCACGTCATGGAGCTGGCCGACTTCCTGGACGACTTCATGGACCCCGCCATTGAGCCGGGGCTCTCACGGGGGGCCATGGACGCACTCCGTCCCGTGCTGGACCAAGCCGTGCGGTTGGCGGAGAGACGCCTGTCCGAACCCGCCGCTGCTGCCGCGGCAGAAGAACGGCTCCTTGTTGACAAGGGCTGGATGGCCATGGGGGGCTTCGACTCCACCGAGCGCAGCCGAGTGCTTGATCTGCTGGGCTTCGATGCCCAACTCGTCTTCGCCACCTTCGCAACTGCCATGTTCAGCCTGCCGCGCGGCGTGCAGCGCTACGAGGACCCGGCTGCCTTGGCGCGTGACCTGGACAGGCTCTACGCCGGCTGCCGGGCACAGAACCAGGCGATGGCCCGGTTCTGCTCGGCGGACGAGCGGCTGCTGGCGGTGGCCTACACCTCCCTGGTCGATCCCGCACGGGCTGCGGCCGTGGCGCAAGAGGCCATCAGCGAGGGCTGCGCCGCCGTCATGGTCCCGTCCACCGCCGCCGGGAAGCTGGCTCCGACCCACCCCGACCTCGACGTCTTCTGGGACGTCCTGGAGCGCACCAACACGCCCTTCGTACTCCACGTCGGCGGCGGCGGGCGCCTCCTGGACCGTGCCTTCCACAACAACGACATGCCGGTGACGGACCACTTGGGTGGCGGGGAGAACATCCGCTCCAAGGACTACCTGGCCATCTACCAGTCACCGGCCCTCTTCCTCGGGGCAATGATCCTCGACGGCCTCTTCGACCGCTTCCCGGGCCTACGGGGTGGTTGCATCGAGCAGGGGGCGGGATGGGTCGTGTCCTGGATGCACCACCTCGACTACGCCCAGCGGGCCTTCCGCCGGACCGAGGAGCCGCTGCAACGCCTACGCGACAAGCCGTCGAACTACGTGCGCCGTCACCTCAAGTTCACTCCGTTCGCCGGTGAGCCGGTGGGCTGGATGATCGAGCAGGCAGGCGCGGAGCTCTTCATGTTCTCGACCGACTACCCGCACCCCGAAGGTGGCAGGGATCCGCTGGCCAAGTTCGAGGAGACGCTGACGAACACCTCGCCAGAGGACCGAGCCCGCTTCTACGCCGGGAATATGGCCGAGCTCCTCTCGGGTTCGGGTGGGCCGGGAAGGATTCGAACCTTCGAAGGCTGAGCCGGCAGATTTACAGTCTGCTCCCGTTGTCCACTTGGGTACCGACCCGAAGTCCGACACCATATACGACGGGGGCTAGGTTGCTCGCATGCCTACCTTCGACGTGACATCTGAAGTGGACAACCAGGAGATCCGCAACGCCGTGGACCAGGCTGGGCGGGAGGTGAGCACTCGGTTCGATTTCAAGAACACCGGCTCGTCCCTGGAGCTGGGCGAGCACGAGATCACCCTCAACGCTCCCACGGAGGACCGGCTGCGGGCGCTCACCCAGGTGCTGGAGGAGAAGCTCGTCAAGCGGCAGGTATCCCTGAAGGCAGTCCACTACGGCAAGATCGAGGAAGCCTCCCGAGGCGCCGTCCGGCAGGTGGCGACGCTGAACGCCGGCATCTCGTCGGACCACGCCAAGAAGATCAACAAGGCCATCAAGGACTTGGGCCTGAAGGGGGTCAGCTCCCAGACCCAGGGTGACCAGGTGCGAGTCTCCGGCAAGAAACGAGACGATCTCCAAGCCGTCATCACCGCCCTCAAGGCCGCCGACTTCGACATCCCGCTGCAGTTCGGCAACTTCCGGGACTGAGCTGGCCTGCGGGCTGGCAAGATGGACGGGTCATGACGGCCAGTGCCATCACGCCCAGGGCGGAGATAGACGTTCCCCCGGGGTCCAAGGTCGTCGTCGCCAGTGACCTGTTCCTGAGCGGGGAAGCCTCGCCTGCCGCCGAGTCAGCCACGCTGGCTCTGGCGGGAGCGATAGCCCAAATCGAAGGCCCGGGCGCACTCGTTATCGCCGGCAACCTTTTCGAGTTACCGGTGGCTGCCGGAACAGCGACGAGGGGCTCGAGCGGCTACACGCCGGCGCAGGCGATCAACGCCTCCATGGCCGCCCATCCCCGGCTCTCGTCGGCCTTGGCGAAGTTCCTGCAGGGCCGGTCGCGGCGCGTGGTCCTCCTCCCAGGCACCCGCGACAGGGCAATCTGCTACGACGCCGGAGCGATTGCGGCTGTGGCCGAGCACGGCTTCGAAGTGGCGCTGTCAGCTGATCTCTCCGTCGCAACCGACCACGGCCGGCGGCAGGTCATCGTCGAGCCGGGATGGCGCTACGACCCGGTGAACGCCTACGCCGATCCCACCGACCCGCGGGACACCCCGCTCGGGCACCACGCCGTGACAGATCTCTTCCCCGCCCTCAGGGCGCGCAAGCCAGGTTGGCTGGAGGGGATCGACCGGCTCGCCGACCAGGCTGGCATGCCCCGGTTCGTGACGTCCCGGCTCATGTACCGCCGGATCGGGCGCTACGCATGGTGGCTCGTGCTGCCGACTCTGGTTGCGATACTCGCCGGCATCCCGTTCTACTGGACGGGCGTCTCGCACCGCCTGCGGGGTGCTGACCACGTGCTGCGCGACGTGATAGCCACCTTGGCGGTCGAGCTTGTCGTCATGGCGGTGCTGCTTGCCATCGTGAACCGCCGGCTCTGGCTCGGCGCCGGCAGTGCCCTGCTCGGGCCGCCGGGCTCGCGGGCCAACGATGAAGCCCGCGACGCCGCCCGGCGGCTCGTGTCCGAAGGCTTCGCCGGCGTGATCACCGGCCACACCTTGCGAGCCGAGCTGGGCAGGGTCGGGGCGGGCTTCTTCGCCAACACCGGCGCCTGCGCCGAGTTGGTCGAAGAGCGCCGATCCGTGCTCGGGATGCCGCCCGTGTTCGTGAGCGACGAGCAGATCTCCTTCGTCGAAGTATCACCGGGCGGGGACGACGTCACGGCCGAGCTGCACCTGGCCCGCAGGCAACGGCGGGCAGGGTCGGTACTCGAGCGCATATTCGCCGGTCGGCCGAAAGCTCCGACCGAGCTCTCGGTCGTTGCGGCCTACCCGGGCGACACGAGCTGGCCGCCCGTCGAGGACCCGACACGCCACCGCCGGCGAATCAGGAGAGCTGCCGGCGCCATCGTGTTGCTGGCCGGTGCCCTCTCGCTCGGCTCGGCGCTGTTCCCCGTAACGCTGCGCGGCCGCCTGCACCCTTACCTCGGCTACGTGCCACTCGGTGTCAGCGAAGCCGCCGGGGCCCTGACGGCACTGGCGGGCGTCGCTCTGCTCGTACTCGCGCTCGGGTTGCGCCGCGGCCAGCGGCTCGCCTGGCTCGTCTCACTGGCGATCCTCTCGGCCACGGCCGCCCTCCACCTCGTCCGCGGGGGACGGGTCCCGGCGGCGGTGTTGACGATCGCGGTCATCGTGTTTCTCTTGTGGGCACGCGACTGCTTCCGGGGCCGCTTCGACCCTCCTTCGATCCGGGCAGGGACCGTCACTCTCATTGGCGGGGCCGTCGGCATCACGATATTCACGACCCTGTCGCTCTGGCTGGGAGTGGCCATCTACCGCGGCGGCCACCACCACACGCAGATCTCGTCCCTGTCACTTGCCCAGGCGTTCCAGGCGGCGGCCGGGGGCTTGGTGGGGTTGTCGTCCAGCGCCCTGCCGGACTCGGTAGCCGACTTCCTCGAGCCGGCGCTCATCGCCGTCGGGATAGGCCTGGCCATCGTCGCCCTCTGGCTCGTCTTCCGGCCAGTAGTCGACCGCCAGCTTCATCGCAGCCGTTCTGAGGGGGGACTGGCTGCAGCGGCTGGTGCCGGTGGCCAGCTCTCGCTCGGCCGGCCGACGAGCGACTTCGAGAGGGCCAGGGACATCGTGGCCCGCCGCGGCGCCGGGACGCTCGACTACTTCGCCCTCAGAGACGACAAGCAGTACTACTTCGACCGCGACTCGGTGGTCGCCTTCGCCATCCGCTCCGGCGTCTGCCTCGTCTCGCCTGACCCGATCGGGCCGGCAGAGGAGCGCCAGCGAGTCTGGGCGGGCTTCAGGCGGTTCGCCGACGAGCACGGCTGGGCGGTTGCCATCCTGGCCGCCGGGGAGGACTGGCTCCCCATCTATCGCAACTCCGGCATGCGAGACCTCTACATCGGCGACGAGGGCGTGGTCGACGTGCGAGAGCTCTGCCTGCAGGGCGGCTCCAAGAAAGGGCTGCGCCAGGCGGTCAACCGCATCGCCAAGTACGGCTACACCATCGCCTTCCACGATCCGACGACGATCTCGCCCGCACTGGCCTGCCAGCTGCGGGACATCATGGTGCGCAGCAGGAGGGGCGGGGTGGAGCGAGGCTTCTCGATGACGCTCGGCCGGGTCTTCGACCCGAGTGACGAAGGGCTCCTGCTGGCCGTCGCCTCCGATGCCTCGGGCGCACCCGTGGCCTTCTGCCAGTTCGTGCCGTCTGCCGGCATCGGCGGGTACTCCCTCGACCTGATGCGACGCGACACCAGCGAGCACCCGAACGGCCTGTTCGACTTCATCCTCGTGAGGACGATGGAGCACCTGAAACAGGCCGGCCAGTCCCGCCTCGGGCTCAACTTCGCCATGATGCGGGCGGTGCTGGCGGGCGAGGCCGGCGACGGCATCTCCACCAAGGTCGAGCGATGGCTCCTGAAGCGGATGTCGGAGTCGATGCAGATCGAGTCCCTTTGGCGCTTCAATGCCAAATTCGACCCCGAGTGGCTCCCCCGCTTCGTGGTGTGGGACTCGGCCGAGCAGTCCCTGGCCGCTGCTCTGGCCATCGCCAAGGCCGAGAGCTTCTGGGAGCTGCCCATCATCGGGCGCTTCCTCGTGCCTGCCGCCGGCGACACCCAAGCTGACCACGACGGCCCGGTGCGACGGGAAGAGCCGGCGCGGTCTGGCTGAAAGTGGGCTCAGAAGAGCAGACCCGCCGCGTGCACGAAGGAGAAGAGGGGCCCGGGCCAGATGCCCAGCACGACGGTGAAGGCGACGCAGACGAAGAGACCTACTTGCACGCCGCCCGGGACCGAGATTGGCCGGTCTGCCTCGGCTAGGTCTTCGTCGGCCTCTTCGACTTCGGCAAGGGCAACCGCCACAGCTTGGCCCAGCTCGTCACCGGATCCGGCGACCGCTGCCGGCAGCACCATGGAGCCGTCCTCGACGGCGTGCGCGGCCCCGTCTCCCGCCGGCTCGGCGGAGCCCCCGTACATGAGGAAGACGACCCGCAGGTAGAAGGCAGCTGCGATCACGCCCGAGAGCATGGCGACAACGGCCAGGACGTAGGAGTGAGCCGACACGACGGACTCCACGACGTAGAACTTCGCCAAGAAACCAGTAGTCGGGGGAACTCCCGCCTGCGCCAGCAGCAGGACCGTGAACGCCAGGGCGAGCACTGGTGCCCGGCGGCTGAGGCCACGGTAGCTGTCGAGGTCGTGGTGCGAGTCGCCCCGCCCGGCCACGAGGGCCACCACCGCAAAGCTGCCCAGCACCAAGAAGGCGTAGACGAACACGTAGTACAGGCTGGCGGCGATCCCCGCCGCGGTCGCCGCCTGCAGGCCGAGGAGGATGAACCCGGCGTGGTTGATGGAGGAGTAAGCGAGCATGCGCTTGACGTCGCGTTGCACGAGGCCGACGACGGCACCGAGCAGCATCGTGACGATTGCCACACCCCAGATGAGCGGCTGCCATTGCGGCGACAAGGTATGGAACGTCGAGAAGAAGACCCGTAGCAAAGCCGCGAATCCGCCCACCTTGGCGATGGCCGCCATGAAGCCCGTCGCCGGTGTCGGCGCCCCCTGGTACACGTCGGGCGTCCACATGTGGAACGGCACGGCGGCGATCTTGAAGCCGAAGCCGACGAGCAACAGTGCCATCCCGGCGAGCAAGAGGCCATTGGAGAGAAGGACGTTGTTCGACAGGTAAGTGGCGATCTCGGCCAAGTTGGTGGATCCCGTGGCGCCGTAGACGAGGGCAATGCCGTAGACGAAGATCGCCGAGGAGAAGGCGCCGAGGACGAAGTACTTAATGGCGGCCTCGCCCGACTCGCGCCGGCGCTGGTCGAGGCCGGCCAGGATGTAGAGCGGGATCGACATGATCTCTAGCCCGAGGAAGATGACGATAAGGTCGTTGGCTGCCGCCATGAAGATCGCACCCGACGCCGCCATGAGGGCAAGCGCGTGGTACTCGGGACCCGACATCTGCTCGCGCTCCAGGTAGCCGTCAGCCAGCACGGCGGCGACGATCATGATGCAGCAGGCCAAGATGGCAAAGGCCACCGAGAAGCCGTCGACGTCCAGCGACTTGGCGATGGTCGTGAACGCCCCGTGCGCCGAGACCTTGTGCCAGAGCTCGAGCGAGGCCGCCAGGGCCAGCACCGAGACGACGCCTGTGATCGCGGTGTAGACGGCCACCGGCAGTCGCTTGACGGACAGGGTGCTGACGAGAAGCAGCAGCAGGGCGCCGCCGATCAGCACGAACTCGGGCAGCAGTGCCCAATAGTCGATCTTGGGCAGAGGGCCGATCGTACCGAGGAGGCCGAAGGTGCTCATCGGTGGCCCTTGCTCACCACGAGGCCGGCAGTATGGGCCACGACGTGGTGGGTACCTCGGGCGATAGCAGGCACGTGGACGCCGCCGAGGTGCACGACGTGCTGCACCAGGAGGTCGACCGAGGGAGAGATGCGGGACAGCACCGGGTCAGGGTAGATGCCGAGAAAGACGATGGCTGCACACAGCGGCAGGAGGGCGGCGGCCTCCTTCCACTTGATCTCCTTGAACTCGGCGATCTTGGCCGACGGCGTGCCGTGGAATACCTGCTGGTAGGCCCACAGCAGGTAGACGGCGGCAATCACGACCCCGCCCGTCGCCACGATTGCCCACCACCTGTGCGTGAGGAACGTGCCGGCAAGGATGAGGAACTCGCCGACGAAGCCGTTGAGGCCGGGCACCCCTATGGAAGCAAGCATGACGAGCGTGAAGATGCCTGCCAACACCGGCGCCTTGTGCTGGATACCTGCCAGATCCTTGGTCGAGAAGCTGCCGGTGCGGCTGTAGATCAGCGCCACGAGGATGAACAAGGCGGCCGTGTAGAGCCCGTGGTTGACCATCTGCAGCACCGCCCCGGAGAGCGCCTCGGTCGTGAGGGCGAACACCCCTATGGCGATGAAGCCGATGTGGGCCAGCGACGAGTAGGCGATGAGGCGCTTGAGGTCGTGCTGGACCGCGGCGACGATGCCGCCGTAGATGATCCCGATGACGCCGAGGGTGATGAGGAGCGGTGCCAGGGTGACGACGGCGTGCGGGAACAAATCCAGATCGAAACGCACGATCCCATAAGTCCCCATCTTCGCCATCACTCCGGCCAGGATGACGGCGCCGGCGGCCGGGGACTCCCGGTAGGCGTCAGGCGACCACGTGTGGAACGGGAAGATCGGCGCCTTGACGGCGAAGGCCGCCGTGAACCCAAGGAACAACAAGATGCTCTCTGTAGCCGACAAGTGCGTGGAGGACAGCTTCGTGAGCGAGAACGTCGTCACGCCTGTCTGGTTGGCGTGGATAGCCACGAGGGCGACTATCGCCACGAGGAGGAAGGCCGACGCGGCCAGCGTGTAGAGGAAGAATTTCGTGGCCGCATAACCCCTGCGCTCGTGCCCGAAGCCGGCGATGATGAAGTAGATGGGCACGAGCGTCAGCTCGAAGAAGATGAAGAAGATGAGCAGGTCGAGCGACACGAAGCTCCCAAGGCAGCCCGTCTCCAGCACGAGGAGCCAGGCCACGAACGACTTG
This sequence comes from Acidimicrobiales bacterium, assembly GCA_050744865.1. GTDB lineage: Bacteria > Actinomycetota > Acidimicrobiia > Acidimicrobiales > Bog-793 > JAKACA01. The sequence continues at coordinate 20,462 of JBOGHW010000017.1, forward strand.
TCGAGGCCGCGCTCGCCGGCCGAGAAGAGAGCCACGGGGAACAGCACGGCGGCCATCAGGATCAAGAAGAGCGATATCCCGTCGACTCCGAGGTACCACTGGATGCCGAGCGACTGGATCCAGCTGTGGGACGTGACGAGCTGGAACGCCCCGAAGTTCGACTTGAAGCGCACGAGCACGGCGATCGCCAGGGCCAGGGCTCCGAGCACGCCGATGGCGCCGGCCCCTCGGATGGCGTCCCTGCTGCCGGGCGGCAGGATCATCACGATCACTGCCAACGCGGCGGGGAAGAGCACGAGGACCGTCAACAACTGGTCGCCGAACACTACGAGCCCACCCTCACGGCCACGTAGGCCAACACGACGACCAAGCCGCCGGCGAGCGCCAGTGCGTAGCTGCGGACGTACCCGGTTTGCACCTTGCGGAGGCCAACGCTGGTCTTGGCGACGAGAGCCGCCAGACCCGTCACGGCACCGTCGATGACCTTGGTCTCGACAACCGAGCTGGTGGCGTCAGCCAGTTCGGTCGATCCCCGGGCGATGACGGCGTCGTAGCCGGCGTCGATGTACCAGGCCCGCTGCAGGACAGCCGGCTCGACGGCTCGACGCTCGGAGGCCGCCCGCCAGAGCCCGACGGCCACAGCGACGCCAACGAGAGCAAGCACGGCGTCGACGCAAGCAAATGTCAGGTCTGCTGTCGACGTCCGGTGGGCGTTGAACAAGTTGTGACCGACGACGGGGTCGAGCCATCGTTCGAGGTCCAAGCGCCCGACGATGTGGAACGGGAAGTCGAGGAGTCCGGCGAAGACAGCCGCGATCGCCAGCACGACGAGGGGCAGGCTCATCTCCCACCTCGCGTCGTGCGGTTCGGGCAACCCCCCTGAGGAGTGGCCGTGGCCACCCTTGGCCTCGACCCAGCGCTGCTTGCCTCGGAACGTCAGCATGTAGCAGCGGCCGAGGTAGTACGCCGTGAGGATGGCCGTGAAGGCCCCGATCCCGTACAGGATGGGGCTGTAGCCGTAGGCGTTCTCGAGGACGTCCCCCTTCGAGAAGAAGCCCGAGAGCGGCGGTACTCCACCGATCGCCAGCCATGCGACGAGGAACGTGATGGACGTGATCGGCATGGCCTTGGCGAGGGCACCGTAGCGCTTGGTGTCCTGCTCGTCATCCATGGCATGGATGACAGAGCCGGCGCCGAGGAACAACAGGGCCTTGTAGAAGGCATGCGTGAGCATGAGGAAGATGGCGGCCACGTAGGCGCCGACTCCGCACGCCAGGAACATGTAGCCGAGCTGCGAGATCGTCGAGTACGCCAGGATCTTCTTGATGTCCTGCTGGCCGCAGGCGACCGTGGCGCCGAGCAAGGCCGTGATGGCCCCTATCCATGCCACGACATGGGCGGCATCGGGGGCGGCGTGCAGGATCGGGTTGATCCGGCACATCAAGTAGACGCCGGCCGTCACCATGGTGGCGGCGTGGATGAGCGCCGACACCGGCGTCGGGCCTTCCATGGCGTCGGCCAGCCACGGATAGAGCGGCAGCTGTGCCGACTTGCCGCAAGCGCCGAGGAACAACAGCAGGCCGATGGCGGTCAAAGTCCCGGAGCCGAGATGGCCCACGCGGCTGAAGACGGTGACGTAGTCGAGGCTGCCCGTCTTCTCGAACGTGAGGAACATCGCCACCAGGAAGCCGGCATCGCCGATGCGGTTGTAGATCATGGCCTTCTTGCCGGCACTGGCAGCAGAAGCCCGGTCGAACCAGAAGGCGATGAGGAAGTATGAGCAGACGCCGACGCCTTCCCAGCCGAGGAACGTCAGCACCATGTTGCCGCCGAGCACGAGCAGCAGCATCGAGGTGACGAAAAGGTTCATGTAGACGAAGAACTTCGCGAACTGCTCGTCGTGCTCCATGTAGCCGATGGAGTAGAGGTGGATGAGCGTGCTCACGCCAGTCACGAACAGGGCCATCGTCATCGAGAGCGGATCGACGAGGAGGCTGGCGTTCACCCGCAACGTCCCGGCCTGGAACCATGTGAAGGCGGTCTCCACCACCGAGCGGTTCGCGGCGGTCTTGCCAAGCAGGTCGACGAAGACGACGAGAGTGGTGACGAACGACGCCAGCACCGCTGCGGTTGCCAGCCAGCCGGCGAGGGGGTTACCCAGCTTGCGCCCGAAGGCAGCCAGGACAAGGAACCCGGCGAACGGGAACAGGAGGATCAGATACGCGGCATGCACAGTCGGCGTCAGCCCTTCATGATGTGTACGTCGTCGGCCGTCGCCCCTTGGCGCCGCCTGAAGATGGACACGATGATGCCGAGGCCGACCACGACCTCGGCTGCCGCCACGACGAGCACGAAGAAGACGGCGGCTTGCCCACCGACGTCGTTCAGCTCACGGGCGAAGGTGACGAACGTCAAATTGGCCGCGTTGAGCATCAGCTCCACGCACATGAACATCACGAGCACGTTGCGTCGCACAAGCAGGCCGACGGCGCCGATAGTGAACATGGTGGCGGCGAGCGTGAGATACCACGCGGCTGGGACGCTCATCTGCTGCCTCCTCGGCTGATCATCGGATCGGTGTCGCCGGGGCCAAGAACGAGGTCCGGCTCGCCTGAAGTCCCGCCTGAGTCTGGGTCATCGTCTTCGTCTTCGGCTTCATCTGCAGGCCCGTACGGCTTGACGCTCGGCGTCTCGCCACGGGGTCGGCGGGCCAGGACAACGGCCCCGATGACGGCGATGATCAACAGGGCCGACGTGACCTCGAAGGGCAACAGGAACGTCGTGAAGATGGCTTTGCCGAGCACGAAGGTGTTGGTCGTCGAGTTGCTCGTCACGGGCGTGTTGACGGCGCCTGACGTCGAGTGGGCGCCCACGGGCCAGTGACCCCTTGCCAGGAGGATGACTTCGGCGAGTACGAGGATGCCGACGATGACCGCCGCCGGGCGCTGGTTGCGGAGTGGATCCGAGGCGATGGCCTCCTGCTGGTCGACGCCGAGCAGCATGATGACGAAGAGGAACAGCACCACGATCGCGCCGGCGTACACGATCACCTGGACGGCCGCCAGGAATTGGGCGTCCTGCTCGACGAACAGGACGGCGACGCCGAACAGCGTCATGACGAGCATGAGGGCCGAGTGAACCGGGTTCTTGGAGAAGACGACGCCAAGCGACCCGCATATGCAGATGGCGCCCGCGATGGCGAACGTCAATGCGTCGGGCACGCTGGCGGCCAGGACGAGGTTCCCCATGGTCAGCGGACGTCTCCGCCCAGCCGTTTGGCAATCTTCGAGCGCTGGACGACGCGGACCGAGATGTTGCCGGTGGCGGCATCGTCGCGCTTGTCGCTCTGGCCGCCCTCGGGTGCCCTCACGCCGTAACCGAGCTCGCCCGACCACTGCACCTCGCCCTCGTAGGCGGCCGAGCCCGAAGGCGACGTGGCCCTCATCCATCCCGACGTGTGCTTGTCCTCCCCCGCTCGCCAGTCCTCCCACGGCAGCTTCTGAGGCATCCCGTCGTCGCCGACCACGAGCTCTGCCTTGGTGTAAATGGCGTCAGCCCTGTTGGTGAACGAGAACTCGAACATCTTCGACTCAGTGATCGCCTGCGTCGGGCAGGCCTCCACGCACAAGTCGCAGTGAATGCAACGGAGGTAGTTGATCTCATAGACGAAGCCGAATCGCTCGCCCGGCGAGACCGGCGCGTCAGGCGGGTTGTCCAGGCCGCGTACGTAGATGCAGTCGGCCGGGCAGATGGCGGCGCAGAGCTCGCACCCGATGCACTTCTCCATCCCGTCCTCGTACCGGTTGAGCACGTGGCGGCCGTGGAGTCGTGGGGGCTTGGGTTGCTTTGCCTTGGGGTACTCGACAGTCACGCGCGGCTCGAAGACCTGTTTGATGGTGAGCTTGAAGCCGGCTAGGAACGGGAGGTAGCGGGAGAACATCAGCGGCGACCCCCTGCCGTCGGGCTGCCATGTGTCAAAGGAGCGCCCTGCGCAGCCCGGCGGGTCTTGCTGACGTTGATGGCGGACGACAACAGCCAACCTCCGAGCACGACCGCGACCAAGGTGACGAGCGCCCATCCGCGAGAGAGCTGCACCCCGGCCACGACGAGCAGCCACCCGAGCGATATGGGGATGAGGAACTTCCAGCCGACGTCCATCAGCTGGTCGTAGCGCAACCTCGGCAAGGCGGCGCGGATCCATATGTAGACGTAGAGGAAGACGACGGTCTTTCCGACGAACCACAAGATGGGCCACAGCCAGGTCGCCCAGTGGAAGCCGGGACCGTCCGGCCCGCCGAAGAACAGCGTGACCATGATCGCCGACATCGTGATCATGTTCATGAACTCGGCGAGGAAGAACAGAGCGAAACGTATCGACGAGTACTCGGTGTGGAATCCCCCGACCAACTCCTGCTCGCCTTCGGTGAGGTCGAACGGCGGGCGATTCAGCTCTGCTGTAACAGCGACCATGAACACCAGAAACGGGACGATGCCGGTGCGCACGACGTTCCAGTGCAGCACGCTGGAGGCTTGGCTGGCCACGATCGCCCGGGTCGAGAGCGAGTGTGTCTCGATGATGACGGCCAGGACCGAGAGCGCCATTGCGGCCTCGTAGGAGATCATCTGGGCGCTGGCGCGCACAGAGCCCAAGAGCGGGTACTTCGAACCGGACGACCAGCCGGCCAGCATTGTCCCGTAGACGGCGATCGACGACAGGGCCAGCAGGAACAGGATCCCGACAGGCGGGTCAGCCACCTGCAGCTCGACGGTGTGGTGGGCGATGGTGACGACGCCACCCACCGGCACGATCGTGAAGATCAAGAGAGCCGGCAGCAGAGTCAGGTAGGGAGCGAGCTTGAATACGAACCTGTCTGCTCCGGCCGGTAGCAGATCCTCCTTGAAGAAAAGCTTGATGCCGTCAGCCAGCGTCTGCAGGATGCCGAACGGGCCGGCCCGGTTGGGTCCGATCCGGTTCTGCATGTCGGAGATGACCTTGCGCTCCATCCAGATCATCAGCATGACGGCAGCCATCAGCACAGCGAAGGTGACGAGCACGCGCACGGCGGCGATGACGATGCCGCCGACGTTCACCCCGTGCAGGAACAGCGGGTCAGGCATCGGTCAGCGTCTCCAAGCGGACTTCTGTCACGGCCGCCGTTGCGTCGATGAGGACTGTGGCACCGGCCTCCTCGATCGGCACCACACCAATCGGGAGCAGGGCCACGCCCGCCGGGATGGAGGCGTCGCCGAGGACAGGCAGGATCAGCTCGCCGCGGCTCGAGCGCACACGCACCTCGTCGCCGTCGGTGACGCCCAGCTTGTCCAGCTCCTTGCGCTGCAGGTGGACGACCTGACGGGGGACGAGGGGAGCGAGCGAGGGTGCCGCCTGCACGAGGATGCCATGGTCGTAAAGCGAACGCTGCGTGACGAGGCGGAGCGCGTAGCCGTCAGGGGGGGACGAGGGCGGCACGCTGAACTGGCCGGCGGTGACGCCAAGCGGGGCCGGCCGCGAGGGGCCGCCGGCGGCGGCCTGCGGCCAGGCTGGCTGCCCGGTCTGCTCGCCGTCGCTCGTGGCGCCGCTCCAAAGAGGCGCGCCCTGATCGACGACCGAGGCGATCCCCGGCGTGGCCATAGGGTCGAAGGGGTTGCCCGGGCGGGGCTTGCGGCCGATGCCGACGGCGGCTGGCACCAGCGGCACGACGACGCCGTCGCCGCCGCTCGAGCGCAGCGCGGCCAGCGTGCAGCCGGAATGGACGGCGCTCACTTGCTCGATCTCGGCCCAGATGCCGTCGGTGCCGGCCAGCTCCAAGTCGGAGTCGAGAAGCTCGGCCAACTCGGCCGCCACCACCCAGTCCTGCCGGGCGAGGCCCGGAGGCACGACCTTGCGGCCCAAACGGGTAACTCGGCCCTCGAGGTTGGTCGTGGTGCCCTCGCGCTCGTCAGGCCCCGCCACGGGGAGCACGACGTCGGCCAGGCGAGCCGTTGCGTTGGGCAGCCCGTCTACCGAGATAAGGCAGTCGACTGCCTCGAGTGCCTGCGTGGCGAGGACCCTGTCGGGGAAGTCGGACAGCGGGTCGGCACCCAGCAGCACGAGGGTCTTGATCTCGCCCCTGGCGGCAGCTTCCAGCATGCCCTTGGTGTCGAGCCCCGGCTCTGCCGGCAAGGTCGTCCAGCGGCTGGCGAACCAGGCGCGGCCCTCCTGCAGGCTCACCCGACCGGGCAGGATGCCTGGGGCCATACCCATGTCGAGGGCACCGAACACGTTGGACCTGCGCACCGCCGGCAAGAAGCGCGCCCCCGGCCAGGCCTCGTGCATCTGCGACGCCGCCACTGCCGGGCCACTGCTGGAGACGCTCACCGACGGTCGGCCGACGACGACGACGACGCCCTGCCCGTCCGGCGACTCGCTGAGGACGCCGGCCAGTATCTCCCTGGCCGAGTTGAGGCTTTGCAACGACATCGCCTGCAGTGCACCACTGGTGGGACCGGTCAGCGCCGTGCCGAGCTGAGCCGCTTCGCCGGGCGCGTAGCGCACGCTGACGGCTGCCACTTCGCTTAGAGAAGTCGGGACAGGCGAGCACTCGATGATGCGCAGGCCCTCGTTGGCGGCAGCCGACCGGAGCCTTAGATGCAAGACCGGCAGCTCTTCTCGAAGGTCGCCGGCTATGACCACGACGGCCTTGGCGGAGCAGGCATCCTCGAGGGTCGCCCGCGGCAGGCCGAGGACCAACTCGGCCGGAAGACCGTCGCCGAGCTGGCAGTCGACGTTGTCGGTGCCGACCACGGAGCGGGCGAACTTAGACCACGCATAGGCGTCCTCGTTCGTCAGCCGGGCACCGCCGATGAACCCGATTGCTCCGGCTCCAGCACCAGAGGTGGCCGCCAAGATACCGTCGGCCGCCAAGCGCATGGCCTCGTTCCACGTCGCCTTGCGCAAGTTGCCGTCCTCGCGGACGAGTGGGTCACCGAGGCGCTCGGGGGCCATGGTTGCCTCGAAGCCGTAGCGGCCGCGGTCGCACAGCCAGGACTGGTTGACCGGCTCCGAGTCGATGCCGAGGTAGCGCACCAGGGTGCCCGCTGACGACTGGACGGCCAGGCGGCAACCGACGGAGCAATAGGTGCACGTCGACTCGACCTGCTCGAGATCCCAGGGACGAGACTTGAACCGGTAGGGCACCGAGGTCAGTGCCCCGACCGGGCAGATCTGCACGGTGTTGCCGCTGAAGTACGAGTCGAACGGCTCGGAGGGGAAGATGGCCACTTCGATCTCGTCGCCGCGCCCGAAGAAGTCGATGAGTGGCTCACCGGCGATCTCGTCGGCGAAACGGGTGCAGCGGGCGCACTGGATGCAGCGCTCCCTGTCGAGAAGCGTGAGGGGACCGATGGCGATGGGCTTGGCCCAGTGGCGTTTCTCTTCGAGAAAACGGCTCTCGCCCGGACCGTGCGACAGTGCCTGGTCCTGCAGCGGGCACTCGCCGCCCTTGTCGCAAACCGGGCAGTCGAGCGGGTGGTTGACGAGGAGGAACTCGAGCATCCCCTCCTGCGCCTTGCGGGTCACCTTCGAGTCCGTCGAGATCTCCTGGCCTTCGCTGACGGCCATGAAGCACGCCGGCTGCAGCGTGGCGCCGCGCGGGCCGGACACCTCGACCAGGCACATACGGCACATGCCGACCGGCTTCATGCGGGGGTGGTAGCAGAAGCGAGGGATGTAGACGCCGGCCCGCTCGACGGCCTCGATGATCAGCTCGCCGGGCCGGGCGGTGAACGGCACGCCGTCGACGACGATCGCCACGCCGTCGGCAGTTGCCACGGTCTGGTCAGGCACGGCGCACCTCGTCGGCGGCGTGCGGACAGCCACCTTCTTTCACGTGTACGAGGAAGTCGTCCCGACAGCGCGAGATGGCCGACACGATCGAGGACGGGATGGACGGCCCGAGTGGGCAAATCGTCGTCTGCTTGGGCGGCCAACCGAGGTCGGGCACGATGTTGTCGCACACGTCCAACAACAAGTCGATGTCGTCCTCGCGCCCGAAGCCGTCCTCGATCCGCCGGAGAATGCGCTCCACCCAGCCGCTGCCTTCGCGGCAAGGCGTGCACTGGCCGCACGACTCGCGGTGAAAGAAGCGGCTGATCCGCCAAGCCGCCCGCACCACGCACGACGTCTCGTCCATGACCACGACCGAGCCGGAACCGAGCATCGAGCCGGCCCTGCCGACCGCGTCCTGGTCGAGGCCCATGTCGAGGTGCTCTTCGTAGAACCAGGGAGCCGACACCCCGCCAGGCACGAAAGCCTTTATCTGGCGGCCTTCTCGCACTCCCTGCCCGAGCGATGTGTCGTAGATGAGGTCGCGAAACGTCGTCTTGGACATCTCGACTTCGTACCAGCCCGGCCTGACGACATGGCCTGACAGGGCGAAAAGCCTTGTGCCGGCCGACGAACCTTGCCCGAGCGCCGAGAATGCCGCCCCGCCGTGGGAGACGATCCAGGGGAGGTTGGCCATCGTTTCTACGTTGTTGACGATCGTCGGTTGGCCGTAGAGGCCGATCACTGCAGGGAAGAAGGGCGGCTTGATGCGCGGGAAGCCCCGCTTTCCCTCCAGGCTCTCCAACAGGGCCGTCTCGTCGCCGCAGATGTAGGCGCCCGCTCCCGGGTGGATGACGATGTCGACCGAGAAGCCCGAGCCGAAGATATCCCGGCCGAGCGCGTTGTGGGCGTAAGCCTCGTTGCACGCCGTCTGCAGCCGCTCGAAGCCGAGGGCGAACTCGCCCCGGCAGTAGATGAAGACTTGCGCCGCTCCGATCGCATAGGCGGCAATCGTCGCACCTTCGATGATGGCGTGCGGATCCCGCTCGATGAGGAGATGATCCTTGAACGTGGCCGGCTCGCTCTCGTCCCCGTTCACGACGAGGTAGGTGGGAGAGGCCTCCCGCTTCATGGACCACTTGCGGCCGGCGGGGAAACCGGCGCCTCCCCGGCCGAGCAGGCTGGCGACGTTGACCTCTTCGTGCACTGCATCGGGAGTCATCGAGAGGGCTTTGCGAAGCCCGGTATAGCCGCCGGTGGCGAGGTATCGCTCGAGGGTGTGGGAATCCTCGTAGCCCATGCGGGCCGTCACGATCTTGGGGGCATCGGTGATCATGACGCCTCCTCGGTGGCGGGCAACCCCACCGAGCGGCGCACCCGGCTCAGTACTCCGTGGTGAGGCACGGTCCCCTCGAGCTTTCCTTCCGCCAGCTCGCCTACGAGGGACTTGAAGCCCTCCTGGTCGACAGGCCCAAAGAAACGATGGTTCACCTGCACGCACACCGCCCTGTCACACCCGCCCAGGCACTCTGCCTCCTCGAGCGTGAACATCGCGTCGGGCGTCGTGCCGCCGACACGGACGCCGAGTGTCTTCTCGGCGCTGGCGAGGACCTCGTAGGCACCGCCCAGCATGCATGCGATGTTCGTGCAGACGGCAACGACGTAGCGGCCGACCGGCTCGATGTGCAACATGTCGTAGAAGCTTGCCGTCCCCCTCACCTCGGCCGCCGAACAGCCCACGAGGCCGGCGATGTCCACTATGGCGGCGGGCGTCAGGTAACCGGACTCCGACTGGGCCAGGTGGCAGAGCGGGACGAGCGCCGAGCGCTTCTCTGGGTAGAGGGCGACGATCGCATCCGCCTCGGCCCTGGCGGCGGCACTGAGCCCTGGCTCGTCGGCGGCAGGCTGCGCCGTCATCTGTCCACCTCCCCCATCACCGGGTCGACAGAGGAGATGACGGCGATGGCGTCGGCGATCATGCCTCCCCGCAGCATGGCCGGCAGGGACTGCAGGTTGACGAAGCTCGGCGCCCGCACGTGCAGCCTGTACGGCTTGTTGGAACCGTCCGACACCAGGTACACGCCAAGCTCGCCACGAGGTGACTCGATCGCCGTGTAGACCTCGCCGGCCGGCACGTCGAAGCCCCGCGTCATGATCTTGAAGTGGTGGATCAGGGCCTCCATGGACTCGTCGATGCGGGCCCTCGGGGGCGGCGTCACTTTCTTGTCCTGGGACCTGTAGTCACCCGGCGGTACCCGTTCCAGGATCTGGGCGACGATGCGGCAGGACTCCCGGATCTCGTTCAGCCGCACCGCGTAGCGGTCGAAAGTGTCACCCACGGTGCCAACGATCACGTCGAAGTCCAACTCGTCGTAGTAGAGGTAGGGCATCGTCCGCCGCAAGTCCCAGGGCACGCCGCAAGCCCGCAGGATCGGCCCCGTCGCGCCCATGGCGAGGGCGAGGTCGGCCGAGATCGTGCCGACTCCCTCGCAGCGCCGGCGGAAGATCGGCTGGCCCGTGATCAGCTCGTCGTACTCGTCGAGGCGGGACGGGATCGTGTCGATGATGGCGGCCACGTCGTCCTCCCAGCCGTCGGGAAGATCGGCTGCCACCCCGCCGGGGCGGATGTAGTTGTGGTTCATCCGCAGGCCGGTCAGCTTTTCGAAAAAGGCGAGCACCACCTCGCGGTCCCGCCAGCCATAGACCATGAGGTTGAGGCCGCCGAGGTCCGCCCCGTTGGTCCCCAACCACAGGAGGTGGGAGGCGATGCGGTTCAGCTCGCATACCAGCATCCTCACCCAGGTCGCTCGCACGGGCACCTCGACACCGACCAATTTCTCGACCGAGAGGCAGTAGGCC
>JBOGHW010000018.1:0-8603 GCA_050744865.1 Acidimicrobiales bacterium
AAGGGTCGAAGGAGATGAGATCGGTCCGGCGCCCGGCGGTGAGGGTCCGTCAGGAAATCGAACGCCACGATATTGCCGCCGCCTACCGTGAGGGCCATTGGCGAGAGCGGTGTGCCATGTGGGGTCACAACGACTCGTCGCCGCGTGGCTGGCTAAGGAACTGCTCGAGTACCTCGATGAGCAGCGTCGACCCGAAGATGTCGTAGTGGGTGAGACCGGGGAGGACGGCTAGTTGTGCGTCTGGCCGGCCTGACCCGTCCCAACTCGCGTCCCGTTGGCCTCCACCCAGCAGGGAGTAGAAGTCGGCGATGTGGCTGGCTGGGATGCTGTCGGCGTCGGCAAAGACGAGCAAGATTCCCGTTGTCAGCTGGCGGATGTCCTCACTCCAGTCGTAGGGCTGTCGCTGCAATTCGCCGGTCTTGTCCATCAGCAGGGGAAACGCGTCTGGGTCCGGCGCCACCTCCGAGTACCCGTGGTACAGCGGGGACTGCTGCAGATGAGGGAAGTTGGCGCTGCCCATGTGGTCGAACGCGGCTCGGACCTCGGGGTACCACCCGTCACGTCGGAACGGCACCGAGACAACCGCAAGCTTGTCGACGAGGTTCGGGTGCTGGATGGCCGTCCTCAGTGCGACGTAGGCGCCGAAAGAGTGACCGAGCAGGTTCACCTTCCCCAACTCGAGGTGCTTGATAAGCCCTGCGATGTCATCGGCGAAGGCCCCATAGGTGAACGGCCGATCGATGTCGCCCGTGTGACCATGACCCTGTAGTTCGACGCCGATGACCCGGCGGCTGGCAGCAAGAGCATCAATGAGCTCGGACATCATGGTGATGAGGCCGAACCCGCCGTGGATGACGATGAGCGGCGTGCCGCCCCTGCCGTAGCTTTCCCAATAGAGCTCCAACCCGTTGACGGGGGCATAGCCAGTGTCGGTCGGACTGCTCATTCGTATCTCCTCTTGTTGCGTTGGATGTACAGACGGTGCGATGGAACACAAGTCATCGCCGACCACCAACGGCCAAGGTCGTAAACTTCTCTGATCCACCAAGCGCGCAGCTGGCTTTGTCGACATGGGTGCCAACATCGCCGGCTCGCTCGGCCCTCTATACCTGTCGATTCGGCTGGCATCGATTCGACCCCGGGTTCGCTCGGGCCGAAGACGCTCGGCCGGCGTCAGTTGAGTGGTTGCACAGTTCGGCACCGTCGCGGCTCGTTCCTGCCAGGGTCTATCCAAGCCAAGCCGAGCGCCGTCGCCCTCAGCCGAGTGTCGCAGTGCGTGTCATCGAGACGGGCTTGAAAACGTTGAGCTTTCGGCAACGCCACGACCTACCGTCTGATCAAGCGGGGCCCGCGGCCGCGGCGCCGACGGCCCTTCCTCTCTTGGTGAAGTAGCGGCCGATGGCGACCGATCCGACGATGCCCAGCGCGATCGCGACGAAGGGCAGGATCTGGTCGTAGTTGTAGGCGGTGGCGTAGGTGGTCTTGTTGATGATCAGCGCGGTCCCGGCGGCCTGGATGAGGAACAAGGCCGCCCACAGGTAGCTGGTGACGTACATGCCGGTGCGGAAGTCGCTGTAGATATCCCACATCGTGTCGAAGTTGGCCATTCCCTCGTGGGTGCCGTCGGTGCCGTAGCGCTGCGCCATGTAGAACACGACCGGCTTGCGTGTTAGGAAACAAGAACCCAAGAAGATCAGGCCGATCAGAGCCGTTGCCGCGCAATCCTTGTAGAGCAGCACTTTCGGGGTGGTGCTCCCGGCCACGGCGATGATGGCGGACACGGCGGTGAACGCGAAGATCGACGCTGAGGCACCGCTGAACTTGCGGGCCTTAGCCCAGATGGTGAACCCACCGACGACCGGGCCGATGCTGCCGGCCAGGTAGCTGACCACGTCACTGGCGCCCAGTCCCTGGGCGAGGTGGAACAGCGCGATGGCGCCTCCGATCTCGACCACCGTGACGGCGGCGTTGAACACCATCCCCTTCTGAGCCCGATGTTCCTTGAGCCCATGAGCGATCTGGTCGTGGACTGCTTGCTGGTCGGAGGCCATCTATCGGCGGTCGGATTCCAGGCGCGCTTTCAAGGCAGCCAGGTTGACGGGCATCTCCTTGCGGGCTTGGGGGATGACAACCAAGTGGACGAGTACCTTTCCGATGCCGTACCCCTCGAAATCGAGGGTGATGGTGAGGCGGGATCGACTGTCAGCGACCCGTTCGACGCTGACGTCGACCGCGGCCCGGATGGGCCCGTTGACTCCCCGGATGCCCCAGGTTCGGGGCGGGTCGATCTGGGTGATCTCGGAGGTCACCGGCCGGTTGGCGAAGCCGATGCGCCGGGTGTTCACGCACCGCGTGCCGATGGCCGGTGTACCCGCCTGATCAACGCGGCCACCGATGACGCCCTTCTGCCATTCGTGGAAGCGGGCCGGGTCCGTGGCGTAGGCGAACACCTCCTCCACTCGCTGGTTCACCTCGGTGCTCGCCGTGATCGGGGCCATTCAGGGAGCCTCGCTGAACAGGACGGCGTAGCGAGCCAGATACAGCGGCCACCCCTGATCCCCTGCGACGCCGTCGCTTAGGGACTCCCAGCCCGGGCCGTGGAGGTCGAGGTGGCGGTGTTCGAGCTCGACGCGGGTCCGCTGTGGCGATTCGGCGATGAAGCGCACCTCGACCTGGCTGCTGTGCGCTGGGTCGGACTCGATCTGCCACTGCGGGCTGATGTCCCAGCTGAACATCACCCGGTTTGGCGGGTCGAACGCCAGCACGCGGGCCCAGCGGCACTCGGTGCCGTCGACGCCTCGGTCATAGATATGGCCGCCCACCTGCGTCTCAAACACGGTTTCAGCGATCGGTGAACCGAGCATGTTGTGCTCGGGCGGCTTGAAGTCCCCCAGCCTGCCAGTGAACACGGCGAAAGCCTCTTCGATCGGCGCGACGACGACCACCTGGCGGTGGACCACTGCAGTCGGCTCGTCAGTCACATCTTCACCTCCTTGGTTTGCTCAATCAGATCGTCGTAGCCAGCCAGCGCGCGACTCCAGAACGTGTCCAGCTGGTCTCGTAGCGCCTCCACGGCGATCGGGTTGAGCCGATAGATCCGACGCGTGCCCGAGGAGCGTTCGGCGACGAGGCCGGCGCCCTTGAGCATCTTCAGATGCTGCGACACGGCCGGGCGACTCACGGGCAACTTCTTGGCCAGCTCAACGACCGCCATCGGGTGTTCGGCCAGGCACTCCACGATGGCGCGCCTCGTACGATCAGCCAAGAGGGACCAGCCGTCCATAGCTTGGTAAGTTACCACGAACGGTAAGTGTTACATGACTGATCATCTCCGTCAAGGGATCGAGGCGTGTTCCCGTCGCGCTGGGCGCTCTCGCGTCTGTGGTCCGTCATCGATCCGATCGTCCCGAAGTTCAAGCCTTGCGCCAGGGATCGCCGTGTACCTAACCCGAAGCTCGAGGTCGCTTACGGTCCCTGGGGACACCTGCAGTAAAGAGTGGAGCTCACGCGAAGCCGCCGAGCCAGGCGGGATGCACCGAGCCCTGGCTTTGGACACAGAGTTCTGCAAATCTGGTCGTGTGCCTGACCTTCCGCCGCAGGTCGACCACCGTCATCCTGCCGATCTCGTCGTGGCGATGGTCGACCACGTGCTCACACTTGCTGGGCTCCCTTCACGATTGAGGATCTCGACGAAGCCCGCAGCCGCGCCCGCAAGCACCAACTGAGGTGTTGACCCACGCCCTTGTTCTAACTGCCATATAGGTGTAAGCTGGTTAGGTGAGGAGTGAGCTGGGTGAGACGAACGCAGAGCCAGCCTGAGCATGCGTTGCGCGCAGCTGCTGGACGTCGCCACAGCGCGTGGACCTGTCGACGAGGCGAGCGGCTCCCGATGGGTGCCTTCGATGCTTTGAGCGAGCGACCGTTTTGTACCTTCTACCTCGCTAGGGCAACATCGGTCTTCGGTGACGGCCTGCCGCCCGTCGCTCTGGCCTTCGGCGTGCTTCAGGTCAAAGACTCCGCTACGGCGCTTGGCAGCGTGCTGGCGTTTCGCTTCGTCTCCCTCGGCGCGTTCTGCGCGCCATCCATCGAGTCGGTCGAGGCCGAGACGCCGTGCAACTCGTAGGGAGGATCGATCTCGTAGGGGCGGGCGGCGAGCCAGTCGACTTTCGACGCACGCTCGCCTCGCACGGTGTGGCGATGCTGGCGCCGCAGCGGTTGAACACGGAGACCTGGACGTTGGAGACGACCATGGCGCTCCCCGGTGGAGTACAGAGCATCAGGATTCGCCAGCAACAACCCGACCTGGCGGTCGTCGAGACGGCGGAGCGTCGCCCTGGCCCAGCCATGTGCCAACAGCTGACAGACGCCGCGCGGTTCCTGCTCCGCCTCGACGAGGATCTATCGCCCTTCTACGTCCTGGCAAAAGCCGACGAGTCCATGGGGTGGGTCATCTCGGGCGCGGGTCGCATGCTCCGCAGCCTCACGGTCTTCGAAGACGTCGTGAAGACGATCTGCACGACCAACTGCTCCTGGTCTGCCACGGTCCGCATGACGAACGCTCTCGTCAACTCGCTCGGTGAGCCTTGCCGCGACGGTCGGCGGGCCTTCCCGACCCCAGCGGCCATGGCCGCAGCCGGCAACGACTTCTACGTCCACGTCGCACGCGCCGGATATCGTGGCGACTATCTCCTTCGGATCGCGACCGGAGTCGCCGAGGGGCGACTTGATCTCGAGCAGCTCAGAGACCCGGCGCTAGACGATGCCGAAGTCGAACGGCGTCTTCTCGCCTTGCCAGGCGTCGGCCCCTATGCGGCAGCCCACGTCATGCTGACTTCTCTCGGTCGTTACCGACGGCTGGTCCTCGATTCTTGGACCAGGCCCACCTACGCGAACCTCGTCGGCCGCCTCACCTCGGACCTGGCGATCGAGCGCCGGTTCCGCCGGTACCGACAGTACGGGGGCCTCGCGTTCTGGCTCTTCCTCACGAAGGGCTGGCTCGATGACGAGCCAGACGACGAATCGCCATGAAGACGGCCCGTCAGAGCTCGCGAACAGCCGATCCTCGGGCGCCCAGCGCCACTTGTCAATGGAGGGTGGCGGGCTCCAAGTACGACGAGCTTCGCGTCCCATGAGTAGCTCGTCGATACCACCGAGAGCGCCTAAGCCGTCACCACCCATGCGAGCGATGCCGACCAGTGACAATTGCCTCGAATTCGTCAACACGGTCGGCGCTCACGCCAGCCAACATCCCTTCGAGTTGCTGGTCGACTTTGACACCCTCATCACCTGGTGCCAATCGCACGACGTGGTGTCGGCAACACAGGCCGAACTACTCATCGAGCGAGCACGGCGGCAACCCGTCTCGGCCGAACGAGCGCTGAGCCGAGTGAAAGAGCTCCGCGAGACGACGTTTCGCATTCTGATGGCGTTCACTGCCGATACCGCTCCAAGTCGCTCCGACATCGCTACGTTGAACACACAGCTCGTCGATGCCGTCAATCATCTACGCATCACTGCTAGCGCCTCCGGGTTCTCCTTCACATGGAGGGGTACTCCGCACGCTCTCGAGCAGATGCTGTGGCCACTCACCTGCGGAATTGCCAACCTGCTCACGTCGCCCGACCTTCAACGCCTACGCCGATGCGAAGAGAAGACATGCGGCTGGTTTTTCATCGACCGCAGCCGTGGGGGAACCCGCCGCTGGTGCAGCATGGAATCGTGCGGCAATCGCTCCAAGGCGCGGCGCCACTACGCGCGGCAAAAGAGCCATTCGTCGTAGTTTCTCGGGCACACCGAATCGCAATTCGTCAAGCCCGTTGCGCTGAAGGCGGACCGTACCCCGCATAGTCCCGAGGGGCTCAGCAAGAGTTCGTGGGCGGCGTGGCCACGTCACTCGAGCTGATCCGACGGGTTGTCCGCATCCACACCTCCAGCTTCAGTGCGGATCGGGGGTCGTCGTGAAGCTCGCGGTGGACGGGGCCGAAGGCCTCACCGAGCGTGGCATACCGGACACGCTGAAGCGGCTGTTCTGCAAGGTGGTACTCCCACCGGCAACATCTGCCTCGTCAAGACGCGGCGGGTCTCGTGTCTCACATGACCGCCGTCATCATTTTGGCAAGGACAACAGAGCGACCATCGGGGTCCGCCAGCACGACGAACCGACCCCACATCGCATCCTGCGTCGGCCACACGACGGTCAGCCCTCTTTCGGTCGCTTCCCGCTCACAAGCGTCGGGATCCTCGACGGTGAACCGCACCGCCGCACCGCCGACCCCTGTCCCGGCCGGGAAGATCCCACGCTCGTCGTGGCCTCTGTCGTTGCGGTGCATGACCACTCGGCCAGTTGGTCCACCGACGACGACGATGGTCTCGTCCTCGAAGACGACTTGGAGGCCGAGCGCGCCGACGTAAAAGGCGCGTGCCTTCGCCAGGTCCGATACGAAGAGGATCAGGCTCTCAAAGCCGCTGGTCCGCATTGGTGCCGACGCTAGTGGGGCTCACGACCTCTCAGAGCTCGAATGCTCTCAGTCATCCGTCTATTCCGCTTGTCGGTGCAGATAATCCCATCTGGTGCCCCGATCCGCGATGACGTGCTGCGAGGCGTGTCGAGGAACTCGCCGGGGACCCCGATCCAACATGAGGTAGTACCACGAGCAGGAGCACGGGGGACGCACAAGTCCTTGTCAGCTCTCGCTCCTCACCAGATCTTGGCAATCGCAGGTTCTCCCACCGTCGTCTTCAGGGCCGACTCGTCCGCCACAGGGTGTAGATACTGTGCAGGGTGTAGATACTGGTGCATATGGCGACTCGGACCCAGATCTACCTGACGGACGAGCAGCAGGCCCGGCTCTCCGGGCGGGCGAAGGCCACTGGCAGGCCAGTGTCGGAGCTGGTGCGAGACGCCAGCGATGGCATGCTGGCGGCGGACGATGATTCCGACGCGACGTTCGGGTGGGGTATGAGGATTCACCGCCAGATCGTCGGGGTGATCTCGGCGCGATCTCCCAGCAATGTGTCGGTCGCGGTGGTCCGTCCGCCTCGCTAGTCGTTGACTTGGTCGACGGGACCTGGTTGAGCCGCAGGCAGGGCTCCCACCGGTTCCTGGGCCACACATCGAATGGCACCGGAGCGAGGTGTTGCGCGGGCCTGAGCGAAGAGTCGGATGACTGTCGACGGCCAATAGGCAGCCACACGAGGAACCATCAAGTGCTGGTCGCGGTCGGCGCTGGAGGGATCGGGTTGGCGATCGCCAGACGACAGGGCGCAGGAAAGACGGTGTTGCTCGCCAGCATCGACGAGGACCGGCTGCAGTCAGATGCCGCGGCGCTCAAAGCCGACGGATACCGCGTCAGCACCCAACCAGTCGAGGTCGCCTCGCGTGAGTCGGTGCGTTCGCTGGCCAGGCTGCGGTCGAGCTTGGCAGTGTCGTCCAGGTCGTCGACTCTGCCGGCTTGTCGCCGGTCCAGGCCTCACCCGAAGCGATCCTCGCCGTCGGCCTCGTGGGCACGGCCATCGTCCTCGAGGAGTTCGGCCGCGTCATCGCTCCCGGTGGCGCCGGACTCGTCATGTCCAGCATGGCCGGCTACATGATGCCGGCCCTGGAGCCAGCGCAAGACGAGGACTTGGCCCACACGCCCGCCGATGAGCTGGCGGAGCTACCCATGCTCTCGCCAGAGGCCGTCTCGAACTCTGGGGTTGCCTATGGGTTGGCCAAGCGTGCCACCCAACTCCGTGTCCAGGCAGCCGCCATCGCCTGGGGTGAGCGCGGCGCCCGGGTCAACTCAATCAGCCCGGGAATCATCATCACGCCCCTTGGCCCGAGATGAGATGTCCGGACCCGGAGCCCCCCGAGACGATGGATCCCGAGACGATCGAACCCGGAACGATAGCCGTGTTCCTATCGGTACCGATCACTACTTGCCTTCGGACAGGTTCGCTTCCTGGGCGATGTAGCGCGCCCGGAGGATGAAAAAGACGGTGTGGTACACGATCGTTCCGTCTTGGAAGGTCAGCTGGCCGCGCCGAATGAATCGCATGAACGACGAGGAGGCCGGTGCCCCGAGCTGCACCACGCCCGGTCCGCGTCCATGCTTCATCAGCAGCTTGCCTGGATAATGGAACGGCCAATCGCGGAACACATAAACGTTCTGGTCCGTGACCAGAACGATCCGATGGAAGTAGAAGCCAATGATGCTGAACGCGAGGTCGACCAAAGGTCCAATGACCGGAACGAACTTCACGGCGTCCCTGACCAAACCGAAGATGATCATGGTCGCGAGGTTGCTGAAGGTGAACGCCACCGCCACGGCACCTTCGCCGTTGACATTTGCCCTGCGGGCCACCCGTCCGGCCATGCGCTGGTTGAAAGGACGAACCGTGTACTGGCGCGCGTCAGGCCGCGGGAGCAGCTCAGAGCTCATAACACCAGACTCGACTCGGACGCGAACATCGCCATCGATCTTACCGGCCAGGGACTAGCGCTGCTCAACGCCAACCGTCACGGTGTGCATGCCGAGAAACCCATCCGCCCAGCTCAGGCAGCCCGACCTGAGGTGTCCCCCATACGCGACCACCACCGCATCAATCTTCAAGTTCCTACTAAG
>JBOGHW010000019.1:0-12039 GCA_050744865.1 Acidimicrobiales bacterium
CCGGGTCGGATAAGGTGGGGAAACTCACGCGGACGTGGCTCAGTTGGTAGAGCATCACCTTGCCAAGGTGAGGGTCGCGGGTTCGAGTCCCGTCGTCCGCTCCATCCATCATCCATACATCCATCCAGCCAGGTCAGAGGCTGTTTCCTGACATTATTGGCGCCTCCGGACTGACCGCGGCCAGCAGTTCTCAGCCGACTTGCAAAGCTGGCAACAGGACGTCAAGGAAGCTTCGCTTGAAACTGATCGTTCGCGGCGCACTAGGAGAACGGAGCGCTGCCTCCGCCCGGAGCTCCTACGACCCCGCCGAGGTGGACGGTCACCTGTTCGGCCTCGGCGAGGCCAACACCACGAGTGTGATCTACGTGGCGATCGACAACGGCAAAGCGCTGGCGCCTCGGCCAGTTACCGAAGTCACTGGCACCGCGCTTCACGAGCACGTGACCTCTGGCCCGTCCGCCTGGTCATCTCTCGTCGACCTCTCGGAGAACACCGGGGACGTCCTCGACGACTTCGGGCAGGAGCTCATGGGTGATCGAGAGCCGCAACCCCGGTCCGTCGTCGCTCTCGACCGAATCGAGCTGGAGACGGCCGGCCTCTAGATCGCTGAGCCCGAGCAATCCGGCGAGCCCGGCGAGCTGGTCATAGGCGGCGGCGAAGTCCTCCGGCCGACGACCTGCCACGACAACCTCAGCGGACCAGCGTCGATCCACCGCAGGATTCCGTCTCTCGGTCGCCCTCGACCAAGGCCGACCGAGCAAACCCGTGATGGCATCGTCCTCGGTGTCTCGTGCCGCGGCGACGGTGTCGCGGTTCTGGTAGCCCGGGAGGAGCTGGATGACCTGCTGGCGGACCCTCGACAGGTCGGCCCCGAGGCACATGAGAGCCCGGGCGGCGACGCCCTCACCCTCGCGTACGAGGCCGAGGAGAATGTGCTCGGTCCCGATGTAGTTGTGGCCGAGCTGGAGGGCTTCGCGAAGGGAGAGCTCGAGCACCTTCTTGGCCCGGGGCGTGAAGGGAGGCGGCTCGGTCGGGGCGTAGCCGGCTCGGGGTACGGTCTTCTCGACCTACTCGCGCACCGCCTCGCGGGAGATGTTGAGGGACTCGAGCGCCTTGGCCGCCAAGCCGTCTCCCTCGTGGATCAGGCCGAGCAGGATGTGCTCGGTCCCGATGAAGTCGTTGTTGAGGAGGCGCGCCTCTTCCCGCGCGAGAACCAGGACTCTTCTTGCCCGGTCAGTGAAGCGCTCGAACATTGGACCGAGTGTCGCACAGGACCTCTCGGCTGGCCGCCTCGACTGGTGTGTCGAGAAGCTGATGCTGCGGGCCGCAGCCGAGCCCGGTGGAGCGAGACGGTAGAACATTCCGGGAAGACCGAGCAGGACGGCTGCGGATCGGAGTAGGGCATGCGGCTCAACACTGGCAGGCAGGCTCAGGCCGATGGCGCCGGCAGCGAGGGTCAGGCGGACAACTACAAGTGGATCGCCCTCTCGAACACGACTATCGCTGTCCTGTTGGCGACCGTCAACCAGTCGATCATCCTTATCGCCCTGCCGAACATCTTCAGAGGCATCCACCTCGACCCACTGGTGGCCTCCAACACGAGCTACTTGCTCTGGATGCTGCTCGGGTTCCTGATGGTGATGGCGGTGCTGGTGGTGAGCCTCGGCCGTTTGGGCGACATGTACGGCCGGGTCAAGATATACAACCTGGGCTTCGCCATCTTCACGGTCTTCTCGGTGCTCCTCACAGTGTCGTGGATGAGCGGCTCTTCTGGTGCCCTCTACCTGATCCTCATGCGCGTCGGCCAGGGTGCCGGGGCGGCGTGCCTGATGGCGAACTCGCCTGCGATCCTCACCGACGCCTTTCCGTCATACGAACGTGGCCTTGCGCTCGGAGTCAACATGGGGGCGGCCATCGCCGGCCAGTTCATCGGGCTCGTCTTGGGCGGTGTCCTCGGTCCGCTCGACTGGAGGCTGGTGTTTCTCCTGTCCGTGCCGATCGGGCTCTTCGGGACGGCCTGGGGCTACTTGAAGCTTGAGGAGCGGGGAGTCCGCCACCAGGCGAAGATCGACTGGTGGGGCAACGTCACCTTTGCAATAGGGCTCATCGGCGTCGTCTACGGGATCACCTACGGCCTCTTGCCCTACGGCGGGCACACCATGGGCTGGACGAATCCCGAGGTGCTCGGCGCGATTGTGGGCGGCATCGTCCTCCTCGCCGTCTTCGGTCTGATCGAGACGCAGGTCGAGCACCCGATGTTCCGCCTGCAGCTGTTCCGCATCCGGGCATTCTCGGCGGGCAACACTGCCGCCTTCCTCTCGGCTATGGGTCGAGGGGGCATCATGTTCATCCTCATCATCTGGCTACAGGGAATCTGGCTGCCGCAGCACGGCTACGACTTCGCCCGCACGCCGCTCTGGGCGGGGATCTACATGCTGCCCTTGACCGCCGGGTTCCTCATTGCGGGCCCGTTGTCGGGCTACCTCTCGGATCACCTAGGCCCGCGGCCCTTTGCGACCGGTGGGATGCTCGGCTCGGCGCTGGGCTTCGTGCTGCTCGAGATCCTGCCAGTCAACTTCTCCTATCTGGCGTTCGCCTTCATCCTCCTCACCTTGGGACTGGCGATGGGAGTGTTTGCGGCGCCGTTGCAGGCTGGTGTGATGAACAGCCTGCCCGCTGACCAGCGAGGTTCGGGCTCGGGGATGTTGAACACGTCGATGAGCAGTGCCATGGTGCTGTCCATCGGGGTCTTCTTCACCCTGATCATCCTGGGTCTGTCCGCGCACCTGCCCGATGCTCTTTACAACGGTCTCGTTCGCCAGGGGGTGCCGGCCAAGACGGCCGCGAGCGTGTCCCACCTGCCACCGGTTGGGAGCATCTTCGCGGCCTTCTTGGGCTACAACCCGATGAAGAGCCTTCTCGGTGCCCAGACGCTGGCTCACCTGCCGGCCGCACGGGCTTCGTACATCACGGGGCGGAGCTTCTTTCCGAAGCTGATCAGCGCTCCCTTCGGCGCCGGGCTCCGGACGGCGTTCGACTTCGCCGCTGGGGCTTGCGTGTTTGCTGCTGGCGCCTCCTGGATGATGGGCAAGCGGTACGTCCACCAAGAGGAGACGGAGCCGGTCGAGTTCGAGACTCGTGTGACACCGGCGGTCGTCGCCCTCGCCCTCGCCCCCGCAGACGACTGACGGGCGGGGCTATCTGCCGGCTCGGTGAGTCACACGGGAGCGATGGATGCCGTCGCACCTGTGCTCCAACCGGAGGCAGCCTCGGGGCCCGACGAAGATGAAATCGATCGGCCCATCGAGGAGATAGAGGGGCGGCGTCACGGGTTGTGCTGGTCCCAGGTGACGCCAGGCGTCCCGTCACCACCCACCTCCCAGGCATCCTGGAAGAATGCCGCCTCGCCGTGCAGCGAGGTGTCGCCAATCAAGAAACGGATCGTCGACGACCCGGACGTCGTGTTGAAGAGACCAATCAAGATCGGGGGAGAGCCGGCGGCTACGTCCACCAACTCCTCGATCGCAGCGACTACCGAGAGCGCCTGCTGCTCCCTCACGAGCGCCTGACTCGATCGTCGCATGCCAGCAGACGAGCGTGTGACTCGGTGATCGGCCAGCGGCTGACGATGGCGTTGCCGGCCGCCAGTAGTCCGAGTCGACTCGATGACCACCCGCTCGACCTGTGCCTCGACCAGTTCGTCGGCGAGGGCGACGACGGACCGCGTCGAGTCGATGCCAGGACACGACGCATGGTCGCGAGGTGTTTGCCGACGCCTTCGCCGGTGAGTTCCTCGTTCCTAGCGACGAGCTACAACGCCGAAGCTAAGGCGGCGTGATCGTCACAGCCAACCTGTCCGGAGAACTGGGGGAAGCTCAGTCGGGGCCCGACCCATCCCGCCGAAGACGACTCGCCGCACGTCGAACTGGCCGACGCGCCCGGTCAGCTATGCCGCTCCGCCGGGGAGGCGGCGCAGGCATGGGGGACGATTCCCGCTTGTCGTCGTCGTTCAGCATGCCCTGGGGTGACGAGTTCACGGGTGCGACGTTGCTGAACATGTACCTCGCCGAGTTGGCGCCCTACGCCTGGGACCTGGCGTTGGCCACCGGGCAGCTCGACAGGCTGGACCCTTGTCTAGCTGTGCCGGCGCTCGATGGGGCGCCGGCCATGATCCAACCGGAGCACCGCGACATGGTGGGGCCGGGATCGCCGTTCGGGCCGGAGGTGCTGCCACCTCTCGGTGCCGGCGACTGGGAACGCCTTGCCGCCTTCACGGGACGCGACCCGCCGGCATCGCTCGACCGATAGGGCAGCGAACAACGACGTACGAGACCTTCATCCCGATCCCAGCTGTCTCGATGGCGCGGAGAAGTAACTACCAACGAATCGGAACCTCGAAGCACCTGTCGGACGCAGAGGGGAGGCGGGCGGTTAACAGAGCCGAGTCCTGTCCGGGCCGGCACGGAGTGCGGAAGCCCCGCGTGGTTTCGAAGTCGTCCTTACTCTGGCTGCCGACGGCGAGGTGGCACCCCTTCCGGTGCACCAGTCATCGTTGAGGGCAACAACGATCTGACATCGCCTTGTAACGATCCGAGTCGGCAACGTGCGCACCCCCGACTCGATTACTGTCGGCGAATGGCCGTCGCCCGCAGAGGAATCGTGTCGCTCGACTGCGCCGAACCCGTCGCGTTGGCCGAGTTCTGGGCGGCGATGTTGGGCGGAGAAGTGATGTTCACGACCGAGACGTCGGTGGGTGTCCGCACCGAGTGGGTATGGCTGAGCACCATGCATGTGCCGGACTACAGGCCCCCCACGTGGCCCGACAGTGAAGTCCCCAAGCAGATCCATCTCAATCTCGCGGTGAGTGACCTCGAGGCGGCGGTCGGCGAGGCGATGGGGCTCGGAGCACGACTCGCAGTACACCAACCTGAACCCGACGAGTTTCGAGTGCTGCTCGATCCGGCCGGTCATCCGTTCTGTCTGACCACGCAGATTCCTGTGGAAGCCCGATAGGTAGGTGTGCACGCGGTCCGGATTCCAACCGTGAGGACCACGCGACCACCCGAGAGGGACTACTAGATCCTTGCGACGTACGGGGACGACGAGTTGGCCCCGATCCAGGCGGCGTACCCTCCTCCGACCGACAGGTCATACGCATCCACCGTCAGCAAGGTGACCGTGCCGCTCGGCAGGCTGATGCCATAAAGGTCGCTGCCCGTACTCGTGTATACCGTAATACCGAGATCTGCGGCCGCCACCGACATTGCCACGATCTCGTTGTCCACGATCGGGCTTGGGATCTTGGTGAGAACTTTGGTGGTGACGTTGTAGTAGTCGGCAATCGCACCACTCCCGGACGACGAGTACCACTGATACGCCCAAGCCACATAGTTGCCAGAGACCCCGAGCGACACCGTGTAGAGCTCGGTCGCGCTGACATGGGGGTTGTAGAGCAATGTGCCCTTTGGCGCGCAGTTGGGGCTGTCTTTAAAGATCTCACCAGAGGTCGTCACCCATGCGAGCTCCGGGTCGGCCGGACCCGGCCCGAGTGCGTACTGAGAGACACCGGTCGACGGGAGCAGGCAGGTGTGGCCGTCGGACACGTCGTAGAGCTCGTACACGGGAGGCTCGGCATCGTTCGTAAAGAGGGCGAAGTTGCCGGCGATGGACACAGGTGCGCCAGCCGTCGGACCGTAGCCCTCGCCTTGTGGGGAGTAGTTGCCGTCGGCAGTGATCGTGCTGACCTTGCCGCTTTCGTCCAGGTCGAGCGCGATGGGGTTGGCGGTCGGCTGTTTCTCATATGAGCTGTAAACGGTGTCGCTGCCCGAGGAACCCAGGCTGAGGCTGTAAGAAGTGGCGTCGCTGAAGACAAAGTCTGCAGTCGCTACGTCTTCTTCCGGCCCGAGGTCGAGCTTGTCGTCCGACACGGACACCGAGCGGTCGAAGATGCCGATCTTGGGCTTCGAGGAGTCCTCCCAGAAGGCTGTCACGGCGCCCGTTGCGCTCACACTGAGGTCGACGGTGGCAGCAGCCAGCGGTGACGGCGGGGCGGGGGCCACCAGGTCAGGCGTGTCAGACGTCGAAGGCAATCGGTAGGCGCCCCCGGTGGTGGTGTTCTCCAAGGTCCCGTAGTAGAAGTCGGTGCTCGATGCGGTCAGCCCGTAGTCGCCGCCTTCGATCCGTGGCAGCGTGGTGCGGGTGACCCCACCGCCTACAGCTGCTTGGCGCTCTAGAGTGCAAGTCGTGTCGACGCCGCAATTCACCCAGCCGGTCTCCGTCGAAGTGACAGCCGGTTCGGTGTAGACATCAGCCTTCAGGAGTGTGTCCACGGGCTTTCCCTCAGGGATGGGTAGCCGTTCGACCTCGTAAGAGCTTGTGGTGGGGTCGTACTGGAGGCAGCCGGCGGCATCAGACGACACGGACGTGCAATCTGGCGGATACTCCGATGTGACAGTGTCAATGGTCTCTGTCTTGCCGGCGTAAGTCGTGTAATCGACGTCGTTGTCCATCAGGGTGGTGTAGCCGTCCGGCCCGGGCACGACCTCCGTTGCGTCGTCGGTGTAGCTCCCGTCAATGACGTATTTGCCCGTGCTCACGTCGTATTGATCGACGTCGAATTTGCCGCCGCTTTCCTCTTCGACGAGAAACCCTCTTGATGACGATCCTTCATACGTCGCGCCGGTCGGGAGCTTGACGTGCTGCAGTAAATTCGTCAGCTCGTCTCGGATCAGAACGTAGGTACTAGAGCCCACGACGTACTCGCCCGTCGCGTAGTCGCCGACGTTGCTGACCTCGCCCAGACCAGGCGAGTTACTGGGCGCGGCGAACGCCTCCAGCGGCTTGTTCGGACCAGCCGATGTGTCATAGCCGGAGACCACCAGCTGCCCGTTGCCGAGGCGCTGCTGAATTTCGAGGACCATGGAGCCGATCGCGCTGGCGCCGAGCGGGCCGACCGTGTCGAGCAACATGCCTTTCTCGCCGGCATTGAGGATGCCTGACAAGACAGGACGCGGCACGACCGTCGCCGATGTCCTCGGTGCACCGGCGGCCAAGGTCGCCTGGTACCCACAGACGAGGAGTACCGCGGCGGTCGCAACGGTGAGAGCGCGCATGGGAGCCGGCCACCGGTGCCGGCACCGGCCCCGGGTCAGCCTTGAGTTCGTTCGTTCCCTCACCTGCTCGCCGGCCTCGGCCGCCAAGCCCCAGGGATCGTCCGCCGCACTTCGCCTGCTGGACATCGCCCGCCCTTTCGTCGCATCCGCCACCGACCAGCAGACAGCGCCGCTAGCCTCGCGTCACCCTAGCTGACAGTTGCAAGTGGCGCTTGCCCGGACTCATTGATCGGCAAGCGGGACAGGCGGCCGAGTGTCCTACCCGCAGTGCTCTTCGTCAGCTCCTCTCTCTCCGGTCGCGGTGCTGCCGAGCGGGGGACGAGGCTGTTAACCGTGAAGATGTACCAGTCGAGAGAGTGCCGATAGCTGCAGCTGGCTTGGGCACATTTTCTCGTGTACATCGCATCCGTAGACAAGCGCCGCGACGAGGACGAATGGCGAGCTCGTATATCCCGCCGGCACCAGAATCGACCGTTTCGGTCAGTCCCACGCCTCAGTTGCTCGGCAAGGTGCCGGCGAGGATCACCGAGTGGATCTGCCCAGAGGCAACGCCGAGCTGGCCGACAGCTATACAGGCGCCCGTCGTGAGGCACGAAAGGTCGGCCAAGCTCACACCCGAGGGGGTGCTTTCCTGCGCCCAGTCCC
This sequence comes from Acidimicrobiales bacterium, assembly GCA_050744865.1. Classification (GTDB taxonomy): domain Bacteria; phylum Actinomycetota; class Acidimicrobiia; order Acidimicrobiales; family Bog-793; genus JAKACA01. Next base: position 7,758 of record JBOGHW010000019.1, read on the forward strand.
GGGTCATGTCGGTCAACCGGTAGATACTGCTGGTAGCTCCTGGACCCCCTCCGTCGAGCACCAAGCAGTCCGAGAGGCCGGAACATTGGATTGCCGCCTCACTGAGCGGGCCGGTGTCGTCCTGGGGAACTGTGACCCCCTGTTCGCCCTTGGGAAGACTCCAGACAAGGCCACCGTCGGCGGACACCGCAGCCAGCAGCCGCGCTGAAGCCGAAGGACCGACACCGACAAGGGCGCAATCTGAGGCCGTCACGCATTGCACGGCCTCCGGCTGAGCCATGCCCGTCGGCACGCCCACCGGCGTCCAGCGCTCACCGGAGTCCGTGCTCACGAGGACGATCGGCCGGGTGGCGACATGTGCAGCCGAGGAGTCCCCGGTTGCGTCCCACCCGACGGCAACGCAGCTTGAGCCGGCACACGACACAGACGTGGCTTCGCCGGCGATGGCGCCGAAGCTGACCTGCTGCCAGGAACGCCCGCCGGACCTGCTGCGCCAGATCGAGTAAGCCGACGCCTTGCCCCGCGTGTCGTCGCCCACCAGCAAGCAGCTGGAGGTCGTGCATGAGACAGCGCGCACGACCAACCAGCTCGGGAGCAAGGCCTGCTGCCAGACGACCCCTCCGTCGGCCGTGTAGAAGAGGCCGGCGTCACAGGACCCGGGTGCTCCGCAGGACAACGCCGGACCGACGCCACCTGTCCCGCTCCCTCCTAGCGCCCAGCTCTTGCCGCCATCCGCCGTGGTGAGCGAGATCAGGGGCGAGAGCTCGACGTTCCCTCCGAGCGCCAGGCAGAAGGCAGATCCGGTGCAGGCCACGTCATTCAGGCCGCCTACGGGGCCCACCAGCGGTCGGAAGCTCGCTCCGGCGTTGCTCGACACGAAACCCTGCCCACCCGCACACCAACCATCGGCTTCACACACAAGCGCATTTGTCCCCAGTTGCGTGCCTGCCTGCCAGCTGGCGCCGCCGTTCGTGGTGGAGAAGGCATAGGCCGCGCCCACACCATTCGACTGCATCAGGGCCACACAATGCTGGGGATCGGAACACGCAAGGTTGCTGAGATCGAGATCCGGCACGGTCGGGTCGGTTCGAGATCCGTCGCCCCATTCGCCGTCATCGGGCCAGGAGCCAGTGCTCTCGTGCCAGCTGACACCACCGTTGGTCGTCCCCCACTCGACCGGCTCCGATGAGAAGGCGTCCACACCGAGGACAAGGCAGTCGTCGGCCGTTGGGCAAGCGATCTGCGAGAAGCTCGACATGGCGATCTTGGGGGAGACGGGTGTGAAGGTAGTGCCGTCGTTGCTCGCTTCGTACAGCTCTGCCCCCTCGTGGCCAGCTGAAAGTTGCGTAGCGCCGGTGATCACACAAAACGAGAGCGACGCACAGGTAATCGGCGCTGCTAGCCCGGACTCGGGTGGCCCTGCCGACATGGCGGTCTGCTCCTCGGCCGTCCAGGACGCTCCGTTGGTACTCAGGTACGTGACGACGCGGTGGTCGGTGTCCTTGCCGATGGCGATGCAACGATGCTGCCCGGTGGGTCCCAGGCCGGAGAGGCTAAGAGGCAGGCAGGAAACGGCCGAGACCTCGATTGCTCCCGGCACCGAGACGTCGTGCCAAAGCCGCCCTCCACTGTCGGTGACGGCGGCAAAGTCCGAAGTCCCCGGTCGGAGCGGGTGAGCCCCCGTGACAAGCACGCACTCGGAGGCCGCCAGGCAGCTGAGTTCCTCGCTGGACTGGGAGAGGTCAGGGATGCGAAGAACGCTCTCCCAGGTGGCGCCCTCGTCATGACTCACCTCGACCGAGGCCGAATGCCCAGGGTCCTGCCAGGCGACCCCGTAACAATCACTTGGCCCAGGACACGCTTCCAGCTGGACATCGGACGCCAGGGCCGATTCGTAGACGACCTTCCAGTCCGAGGTGCCCGCCAGGCGGGCGTTACCACCGTGGTGGGTCGCCGGTTGGATGCTATGCGACGCGCCTGCGTTCAAAGCCAGCCACGACCCGGCGGCTGCTGCGAGCAGCAGGCAGGCAGCGACCGCTACACGTATCAAGACTCTGTTTACGGGTGCCCTGCCGGCGATGCCGACGATACCGGGCAGGCCGGCCCGCCTACGGCTCCGGGTGCCGGTGGGGGGGCCGCTGGCGGGGTCAACAGCGAGCTCGTCTCCTGCGGTGTAACGCTCGCGCACCGTCTCGAAAATGGCTTCGGATGTGGTGGCCGACGGCTGCGCCGCAGTTGAGGACCGTGCTGGGTCGATGCCGGCCAGCAAGGAGTCGATGTCAGGCATGGGTCCCTCCACGACGCCGCCCTGCGGCGCCGGCGTTGGCGGATGGCTGCTTCACAAGCTCGGCATAGCGAGCGGCGAGACGCCGCTTCGCCCTGTGGAGCCGTATGGCGAGGGCGTTGACCGAGCAGCCGAGAACCTCGGCGGCCTCCTTGTTGGTCAGCTGCTCCCACGTGACGAGCTTGAGGACTTCTCGGTCATCGGCGCTCACGGCGCCGAGGGCAGCCGCCAAAAGGTCCGAGGGATCGTCGATCGCCTTGCTCACCTCCGGGCGGCCGCCAGCGCCCCCGTCACTGCCGGGCCATGTCATTGGTAACACCAGGTCGACGGCACGACCCGGGGCGGCGGTCGTGACCGCGTGGCTGCGCAACCGCTGCTCGAGGTGGCGGCGGCGCTGCTCGGCCTTGTGATGGTCGGCAAGCACTCGGCGGGCCACGCCGTACAGCCAGAGAGTGCGACCATGTGCGTCCTCAGGCATCACGTCGAAACGACGCCAAGCGACGACGAACACATCGGCGACGTAGTCGTCGATCTCAGCGGGCGGTACCCGCCGGGCGAAATAGCGGTAGATGGCACCAAGGTGTACGTCATAGAGCGGTCTGAAGGCGGACTCCTCTGTACTGACCATTAGCTCTGCTCCGCTACCGCGCGCCACCGAGCGGTCCCCCTGCAGTCACTGATGGGTGCATGCCCTCTTATGGACGGGAGGCGAGCGCAGATTTCAGGCACCGGCCAAGTCTTGCGCAGGCCGGCCGCCGTGCCCGGTCGACGGCGTGGGCGTCTTCGCCGAGGCCGGTCGAGTCTGGCCTTGATCGGGCCAAATGGAGCCGGAAAGACGACGCTGTCGTATCCTCACTACCCTTACCGAGGCCGATAGCGGGTGGGCGCGCACCGGCGGGCTCGACACGGTTCGCGAGCGAGCACGTGACTCTGCCGACCGCAAGGAAGTCGTGAGCATGCAGTGCGATCCTGTGGTCAGACAGTGCGAGTTGCCGTCGGCTCACTCGTCTAGGCTCGGCTGTGAAACGTATACGTTTCATAGCGAGACGCGAACGTCGCATAGAGGCGAGACCGGAGCAGACGTGGAGAACCCAGCCGACAACGCGCGCCCGAGCCCTCAATCCACCGATCCCCGCATCGAGCGCACGCGCCAACTCGTCCTCGGCTCGGTCCTCGAAGAGCTGGCTGACGTGGGCTACGGCGCGTTCACGATCGAGTCTGTAGCTGCCCGAGCTGGCGTTGCCAAATCGACGATTTACCGCCACTGGAAGGACAAGATCGTCTTGATTACCGACGCCTTCGAGTCGGCGCATGAGGAGATGGTGCCGGATACGAGCACGGGAACCGCCCGTGCGCGCGCCGAACAGCTCATCCACCACGTGGCCGAGGTTCTCGTCGACTCGAGGTTCTCGCGCTGCATCCCAGCCCTGGTCGAGGGTGCTGCCCGTGACTCCCGTCTTCGTGGCTTCCATTATCGCCATACCGAGCACCGCCGCCAGGGCCTCACCGATGTGCTGCGCGAGGGAGTCTCGAACGGCGAGTTCGCCAAGCGGACCGACGTCGAGATGGCCACCGTCACGCTCCTCGGCGCGCTCTTCTACCAGCGGTTGATGTCTCACGAGGCATTTGCACCCGATCGGGCGGGCCGGCTCCTCGACTGCGTCCTGCCAGCGGTGACTTCGAAGCGGCGTAGAGGGGCAACCGTCGCCGGGTACCAACTGAACCCCGTCGGGTGGATCGAGTCGTCTCTTGTCGATATCGCCAAGGCGCCGTGTCAAGGCGACGAGGGTGCACCCTCGGCCTGGCTGGTGTTCGCTGACGAGTTCGCAGACGCGATCGCCGACCTGTTGCCAGGAGAGGAGCTGATCGTGCTCACCTGGCTCGACCGAGCGATTCGCGACGAGCTTCGTACCTATCCAGAAGACGACGAGAGCGCTGGACTCCATGGGGTGTTCAGCACTCGTTCGCCCAACCGTCCGAATCCGATCGGGCTACACC
>JBOGHW010000020.1:0-53525 GCA_050744865.1 Acidimicrobiales bacterium
CGAGTCCACCGGCAGGCCGACTTGTGGGCACTTGGGCGGGTCGGGCCGGGGGTTCCTGCCCGCGAGTGCACCGGCAGGCCGACTTGTGGGCACTTGGGCGGGTCGGGCCGGGGGTTCCTGCCCGCGAGTCCACCGGCAGGCCGACTTGTGGGCACTTGGGCGGGTCGGGCCGGGGGTTCCTGCCCGCGAGTCAGCGAGTCAGCGAGGAGCCCGCTGTCGAGCAACCTCGAAGCAAGCCACCGACGCTGCTGCCGACACGTTCAACGACGGGATCGAGCCGGTGACGGGGATCCTCGCCAGAGCATCGCAGCGCTCCCGTACGAGGGACGGCAGGCCCTTTCCTTCCGCGCCCATGACCAGGGCAATAGGCCGGTCGCCAAGCTTCATCCCGAACAGGTCGGAGCCCCGCTCGTCCAAGCCGATCGTCGTGACACCGAGGCGCTGGAGATCCTGCAAGGCGGATGGGACGCCCGAGACCAAGGCCATCGGCATGTACTCGATCGCTCCGGCGGCAGCCTTCGTGACAGCAGGCGTGACGTGGGCAGACCGGTGCCGCGGTATCAAGACACCGGTGACGCCGGCGCACTCGGCGGTACGCAAGATGGCTCCGAGATTCTGCGGGTCGGTGACGCCGGCAACCACCACGACGAAGGGCACCCCTGTGGCTGCTGTCGCCGCTCCGCGAGCTCCGGACTCGGCACCTAGCACCAGTTGTTCGAGGGTGTGAACAGGGAGCTGTTCGGCAAAGGCAACGACACCTTGAGGCGCTTCGGTCATCTGGACCGTCTCTAGGCGCTTGTGAGAAACGAGGCGCACCGGAACTCTGGCAGCCTTCGCCAGCCTGTCGATCTCGCCGAGAATGGGGGATGGGTCAGTGCCTTCGGTCAGCCATAGCTCCTTGACTTCCCTGACGCCGGCAGCGAGCAACTCTCGCACAGCCTGGCGTCCTTCGACTTGGTCGCCACCCAAGGAACTAGCCGAGTGCTGAGGCCGGCGGTCGGTGCCAGCCAGCGGAGCGCCCTTCGGGCGGGGATTCCAGATATTGCGCCCTGCCGTGGCTGCTCGAGCTACTGAGCGGCCGTCCCCGACATCCTCGGTGAAGGACGGTGACCTGTCCCTGGACTCGGACCGTCCACCATGATCGCCGCCGCGGTAGCCGCCACCACTCCTAGCGATCCCTCCCCAAGTCTTGCCCTCCGGACTCGGCGGCGGCCCGGAGCGCCGCGGAGCGTAATTTCGACCACCGGCAGGTGCGGTGCGAGGCCTCGAGGCCCTGTCGTCACCGGGACGGCGGGAGTCGCGACTCTTCTCGTCGTCCCAGCCACTTTCCCGGCGGGCGGGTCTGGAGGCGTTCCCGGTCCCGCCCTTCCAGGGTGCCCGGCGAGGGCTGCGGTCGTCGTCATAGCCGGCGGCGCCGCGCGAGTCACCTCCGCGCGGGCGCTCCCCGAAGGCGCTCTCTGACCGAGACCGCCCGCTGAAACCACCGCGTGAGCCGCTGTAGGACCTACCTGTGTACCCGCCACCGCCTGGCGAACCGGACCGGCCTTGGTAACCGCCACCGCCCGACGACCCCGACCGACCCTGGTAACCACCGCCCGACGAACCGGACCGGCCTTGGTAACCGCCACCACCCGACGACCCGGACCGGCCTTGGTAACCGCCACCCGGCGAACCGGACCGGCCCTGATACCCGCCGCCCGGGCGCTTCGCGCCGCCGCCGTTACCACTGGAGCCTCGCCGGTCGTTCCCAGACGAACGCGGGGCCGGTGTCACTTGGTCTCCTCGAGAAGAACGACGGCCATGCAGGCAATGCCTTCCTGTCGCCCCAGGGCCCCAAGGCCCTCGGGCCGGGTCGCCTTGAGGTGTACCGGCCCGTGAGCCGCGGCAGAGAGCGCCCTCATCATCTCGCGGCGTACGCCGGCGATCCGCGGGCGCTCACCCACAACTGTGCAATCGGCGTTCACTAGCGAAAGTCCTTCCTGCCTCACGAGCTCTGCAACGTGGGCGAGTAACCCTAGGCTGTTTGCTCCCCTCCACCGGTCGTCCTTGTCGTCAAAGTGCATACCGAGGTCGCCGATGCCGGCCGCTCCCAGCATCGCGTCGGCGATCGAGTGTGCCACTACGTCGGCGTCGCTGTGCCCGGCCAGTGCCTTCTCACCTGGGAACTCCACGCCCCCCAGCACCAGCCGGCGTTCTTCGTCTGTCGAGAACGGGTGCACGTCGTAACCGATGCCGACTCGCATCTACCAGGTCCCTTCGCTGTCCGGAACACGACCTGGACCACGACCTGGAACACTGCCTGGACCACGACCTGGAACACCGCCTGGACCACGACCACTCTGCCACTCGGCATAGGCCAGGTCGGCGGGAGAGGTGATCTTGATGTTCGACTCCTCGCCGGCGACGACGCGCACGGTGCCACCGGCGGCCTCTACGAGGCTGGCGTCGTCTGTCGCCTCCGCTCCGCTCGAGTGGGCACGGCGCAAGACTTCGTAACCGAAGGCTTGCGGGGTCTGCACCCGCACCAGCGTCGCCCGGTCGAGGGTGCCTACGACAAGACCCTCTCGAACCTCTTTTACGGTGTCAGAAAGCGGCAGGCCGGGAATCGCACAGTCCGCACCATCGCGCACCGCTTGGACCACGGCGCGCCAGAGGCCGGGCGATGCCAGGGGCCGCGCCGCGTCGTGCACCACGACGATCTCGGTGCTCGGAGGCACAGCCGCCAGCCCTGCTCTCACCGAGCCCGAGCGAGACTCACCGCCGGCGACCACCCGATCGGCGACCTGACCGAGGACAGCGTCTGACTCGCAGCCCGCCGGCACGACGAGCACCACCCCGCTGGCCACAGAACGGGCGCCAGCGACCGCCCACTCGTGGACCTGGCGCCCACCGAAGCTCTCGAACTGCTTGGCGGCACCGAATCGCCTGCCTCGCCCGCCGGCGACGACGATCGCCCAGATCGTGTCGCTCATGAGAGAGCGACCCTTTAGGGCAACGCCGAGTTGAGTCGCTCCTCGGCTTCCTCTTCGTTCACCCCGAGCGCGAAGGTGAGCTCGGACACGAGGATCTGTCGCGCCTTGGTGAGCATCCGCTTCTCACCGGCAGAAAGGCCCTTGTCCTTGTCCCGGATCGAGAGGTTCCTGACTACCTCGGCTACCTGGTAGATGTCGCCGGACTTGAGCTTCTCGACGTGATTCTTGTAGCGACGGGACCAGTTGGTAGGCATGCGTGCTTCCTTCTTGCGAAGCACCGCGAAGACCTCCTCGACCTCCTCGTCGTTGATGACCTCGCGCAGACCCACCTCGTCGGTGTTGTCAGCCGGAACCATCAGCGTGAGGTCGCCGTAGGCGAGCCTCAGCACCAGGTACTCAGTGCTCTTGCCGAACGCTTCGCGCATCTCGCGCCGCTCTACTACCGCGGCACCGTGGTGCGGATAGACGACTTTGTCACCTACATCGAACAAGACAGCACTCCTCAAAAGACGCGTTTCTCGACTACCAGGGTACGGAGGTCCGGCCAATACCTCAAACTCAGTCAATTCCGAGGTATCGCGAGAGCTCTCAGTCACGCACCACGGTGAGACCTGAGCGTGGCCGCGAACCGTGCTTGGGCTCTCGAACATAGCGGTCGACGTCGGCGTCGGCACCGGCCTCGGCTCCTCGCTTCGTCGAGCGGGCAAGCCGCCGAGGATCGAGCAGACCAAGCTTGGACACCAGCTCAGCTACGGTCGCAACCTTTACGAGGTCAAGCTTCCCGGCCGGTTGCGGCGACGAGATCGGGGCGTAGGCACGCTCGAAGCCCAAGCGCTCTGCCTCGGCCAACCTTCGCTGCGGATTCATTGCCTGGCGGATCTCGCCGCCCAGGCCGACCTCACCGAACGCGACGACGCCCTCCGGCACCGGGATGCCCGTGATCGCCGAGACGACGGCCAAGCTCACCGCCACGTCGATCGCCGGCTCGGTCACCTTGATACCGCCGACAGTCGAGACGAACACGTCGGCCAGGCTGGCCGACACGCCCGCCGACCGCTCCAGCACGGCGAGCAGGAGCGACAGTCGAGCGGGCGGTATCCCCTGCACGACTCGCTTGCCCGTCGAGCGGCTCTGGCTGACGAGCGCCTGCACCTCGACGAGCAGCGGACGCCGTCCCTCGATCACCGGCGCCACGACGGCTCCCTCCACGCCGCGTCGGCGGTCGGCCAGCAAGATGGCACTCGGGTCGGCCAGCGCAACCAGGCCCGTCTCTGCCATCTCGAACAGCCCCAACTCACCTGCGGCACCGAAACGGTGCTTCGTAGCAGTCAAGAACCGCAGCGAATGATGGCGGTCTCCCTCGAAGCTGAGAACGGTGTCGACCAGATGCTCCAGCGTCCTCGGACCGGCCAGTGCGCCGTCCTTGGTGACGTGCCCGACGAGAAGCACCGCAATGCCTGTCGCCTTGGCCAGATGGGCGAGCGCCTGGGCGCATTCCCTTACCTGGGTGGTCGAACCGTTCCGGCCGCTGAATGACGGGTCACTCAGAGCTTGGATCGAGTCGACCACGAGCAGCTGGGGACCGAGCTGGCCGGCTGCCTCCAACGACGAGGCGAGGTCGTTGCTCGCCATGACGTAACACTGGTCGGTGACGGCGCCGAGCCGCTCGGCCCGCCGGCGCACCTGTTCGGCGGCTTCCTCTGCAGCGACCAGGAGGGACCTCGTCCCGGTGGCGGCCAGGCTCGCCACGATCTGCAGCACGAGAGTCGACTTCCCGATGCCAGGCTCGCCCCCGAGCAGCGTGACAGAACCCGGCACGAGCCCTCCCGACAGCACCCTGTCCACCTCCGCGATACCGGTCGGCATCGGGACGCAGGTGGCGGGATCCACGTCGCCGAGCAGCATCGGGGTCTCGAGGGCCACGCCAAGCGCAGTGGTGCGCCATCCACCCAGCGCGTCGAGACCGTCAAACCCAGCCCGGCCACGATGGCCGACCGGCCAACCAGGACCTCCATCCGCTCGACCACCAGCAGAGGCGGCCCGGGCAGCACCGGCGTTGGCAATGCTGCCGGCGCCGCTTAAGACCGGGCTCGTCACCGTCTCGACAAGTGTGTTCCACTCGCCACAGCCGCCGCAACGACCTGTCCAGCGGGCCGACGAAGCGCCGCAGTCCTTGCACACGTGGACAACTCTCGGACGGGACACGACGACAACACTACGGAGCGGGTGTAACACCTCAGGGGAGGCGTGACGGACTCTTGACAGACTCTTCCTCAGGCCACCTGTACCGAGCCAGCAGGCCAGCTCGCGCTGCGCCTGGCGCTAAGAGTCAGGAGTCGGCGCCAGCCCCGGCCAGTTCGACGGTCGGCGGCTCGAAGCCTTCGATCGTCTTGAACACCAGGTCGTCCGCCTCGACGTCCACGATGATCGTCTCGCCGACCCGGAACTCTTTCCAGAGGATCTTCTCCGAGAGGACGTCCTCCACGTACGACTGGATGGCACGCCGCAGCGGGCGGGCCCCCAGGGCCGGGTCGTAGCCCTTCATGGCGAGGTAGGTCTTGGCTGCCGGAGTGAGCTCGAGACCGAGGCCCTGGTTCTCCAGCTGCTCTGCCACCCGGGCGATCAGCATGTCGACGATCTCGGTCACTTCATCAGTCGAAAGCTCGTGGAAGACGATGACGTCATCGATGCGGTTCAAGAACTCCGGCTTGAAGTGGTTCTTCAAGGCTTCGTGGACACGGGCTTTCATGTGCTCGTGGGTGATGGCTTCGGAAGTCTTCGAGAAACCAACCCTCGGCTTGCGCAAATCCGACGTCCCCAGATTGGACGTCATGATGAGCACGGTGTTCTTGAAGTCGACCGTGCGACCCTGCGCATCGGTGAGCCTCCCGTCCTCAAGTATCTGCAGTAGGGCGTTGAAGACGTCCGGGTGGGCCTTCTCGACCTCGTCGAAGAGCACGACGGCAAAGGGCTTGCGCCGCACCGCTTCGGTGAGCTGGCCTCCCTCTTCGTAGCCGACATAGCCGGGAGGAGAACCGACGAGCCGGCTCACGGTGTGCTTCTCCATGTATTCGCTCATGTCCAGCTGGATGAGCGACGACTCGTCGCCGAAAAGCAGCTCGGCGAGCGCCCTGGCCAGCTCGGTCTTGCCTACGCCGGTAGGGCCGAGGAAGATGAACGAGCCGCTCGGTCGCTTCGGGTCCTTGAGGCCTGCCCTCGTGCGCCTGATCGCCTTGGACAGTGCCTGCACGGCTCCGTCCTGACCGACGATCCGCTTGTGCAGCTCGTCCTCCATCCGGAGCAGGCGAGACGTCTCCTCTTCGGTGAGCTTGTAGACCGGGATGCCGGTCCAGTTGGCGAGGACCTCGGCCACCACGTCTTCGTCGACCACGTCGAACAGGTCCTGGCCATCGGTGCGAAGCTGCAGCTCGAGGGCGGACTTGTGGTCGACCTTCTCCTTCTCCTGGTCCTGCAGCTTCTTGACGTCCTCGAAGTTCTGCTTCTCGATAGCCGCCTCCTTGAGGGAGCGCAGCGCCGAGATCTCCTCGTCGAGCTTGCGGTGGTCCTCCGGGACGCCCATGCGGCGGATGCGCAGGCGGCTCCCGGCCTCGTCGATGAGGTCGATCGCCTTGTCCGGGAGGAAGCGATCCGAGATGTAGCGGTCTGCCAGGTTGGCAGCCGCCACGAGGGCCTGGTCCGTGATGGTGACCTGGTGGTGCTGCTCGTACCGGTCGCGCAGGCCGCGGAGGATCTCGATCGTGTGGGCAAGCGACGGCTCCTCGACCTTGATCGGCTGGAACCTCCGCTCGAGGGCGGCGTCCTTCTCGAGGTGCTTGCGGTACTCGTCAAGAGTGGTGGCACCGATGGTCTGCAGCTCGCCCCGGGCCAGGAGTGGCTTCAGGATCGAGGCGGCGTCGATGGCACCTTCGGCTGCGCCGGCCCCGACGAGCGTGTGCAGCTCGTCGATGAACAAGATGATGTCGCCGCGGGTGCGGATCTCCTTCAGCACCTTCTTGAGGCGCTCCTCGAAGTCGCCGCGATAGCGGCTGCCGGCAACGAGGGCCCCGAGGTCGAGCGTGTAAAGCTGCTTGCCTTTCAGGGTCTCAGGGACGACGTTCGACACGATCTGCTGGGACAAGCCCTCGACGATGGCAGTCTTGCCAACGCCAGGCTCGCCGATCAGCACAGGGTTGTTCTTGGTGCGGCGGGAGAGAACCTGCATGACCCGCTCGATTTCGCGATCGCGCCCGATGACCGGGTCGAGCTTGTGGTCGCGAGCCAGCTGCGTGAGGTTGCGGCCGAACTGGTCGAGGACGGCGGACCCTGGTGGCGTCTCCTGCGAGCTTGCACCGCCGCCGGTGCCCGAGGCTGCTGTCTCCCTGTTCTGGTAACCGGAGAGCAGCTGGATGACCTGCTGGCGGACTCGGGAGAGGTCGGCGCCAAGGCTTTGCAGCACCTGGGCGGCGACGCCTTCTCCCTCGCGCACGAGGCCGAGGAGCATGTGCTCGGTGCCGATGTAGTTGTGCCCGAGTTGGAGGGCCTCTCGCAGCGAGAGCTCGAGCACCTTCTTGGCACGCGGCGTGAAGGGAGGAGACCCCGTCGGCGCATTGCCGGCCGGGCCGATCGTCTTCTCGACCTCCTCGCGCACTGCTTCGAGCGAGATGTTGAGGGATTCCAGCGCCTTAGCCGCCAGACCCTCGCCCTCGTGGATCAAGCCGAGCAGGATGTGCTCGGTTCCTATGAAGCTGTGGTTGAGGAGGCGCGCCTCCTCTTGAGCGAGTACCAGGACTCTTCTTGCCCGGTCTGTAAAACGCTCGAACAACTGCCGCTCCTCGATGGATGTGACTCTTGGACTCAGTCTATAGGGAGGGACACCCCTTACTGCGGGCAGGTTGGCTCCCGTAAGAGACATACCCTGCAGCCACTGGCTGAAACGCGCGCTACGACCGACTGAACATCGCGCCGGTCCCGTGCCTTGCCCTACGGTGCCGGACGTCCGCTTGGATCTAGAGAATCGGCACGTTAGCCGCCCCGGTTGAGCCGGATCAGCGGTTCCGTAACGGGACCTCCGCCGTCTCGCCTAACCTGCTTGCCTGGTGGATAAGTTCGATCTGTTCTCCCTCCCGGTGTCTGACACCGATGTCACGCGCCTCGAAGAGTGCCTGCGGGAGTCGGTGCTGGGAGAGGATCCATTCCTCAACGAGGTGGCGAGCCACCTCATCGACGCGGGCGGGAAGCGCCTCCGTCCGGCGCTCACGCTGGCGGCGGCAGGTCTGTCGCCCGAAGTGTTGACACAGGGGACGTTTCTCGGCGGAGTCGCCGTAGAACTGGTGCATCTTGCGTCTCTGTACCACGACGACGTCATGGACGAGGCCCTCAGGCGACGCAACGTGGAGAGCGTCAACGCTCGCTGGGGCAACCTGATCGCCATCGTCGCCGGGGACTTCCTGCTCGCCCGATCCGCCGAGATCGCCGCCAGCCTCGGTCCCGAAGTGGCCGGCCTGCTCGCCTCGACTCTCGCCCGCCTGTGCCAGGGACAGGTCGCCGAAGTGAGGGCCGCTTTCCAGGTCGAGCGCGGTGAGGACGACTACTTGACCGCCATCGCCAACAAGACGGCCGCCCTGATGTCGACGGCATGCCGCGTCGGGGGGCTCACGGCGGGTCTGGACCGTGCACAGATCGACGAGCTGACTGTCTTCGGTGAAGCCTTCGGCATGGTGTTCCAGCTGCGCGACGACGTCCTCGACGTCATCGCCACCGAGGCAGAGCTGGGAAAGACACCCGGACAGGACCTCGCCGAGGGCATCTACACCCTCCCGGTGCAACGGGCGCTGAAGGACCGAGAGCATGGCCCCCGGCTAAGGGACCTCCTCGGCAGGCCACTCAGCGAGCACGAGCGCGAGACCGCCCGGGCGATCGTCGCCTCGTCGCCGGGCATTCCGGCAGCTACCGACATGGCGCGGGTCTACGCCGACAAGGCCGCCGCTTCTGCCATGAGGCTGGGCCCCAGCCCTCTCGGCGAGTGCCTGTCGGGAATGAGCATGCGGGTGGTGGCTGACTTGGAGGAGACGGCTGCTTCGGCGCGGGAACGTTTCGAGGCTCTGGCGGTCTGAGGCGGGCGATCTCGATCTGGCTGTCCGAGGCTTCAGCCTCCAGCCGTCTCGGTCTCGTCGGGCTCGCGGCCGGCCTCGGGGCGCAGCGCCGGGAAGAGGATCACCTCTCGCATGTGGCTCTGGTCGGTGAGCAGCATCAGCAGCCGATCGATCCCGATCCCGATCCCGCCGAGCGGTGGCATCCCGCGCTCGAGGGCGCGGATGAAGTCCTCGTCCATGGCCATGGCTTCCTCGTCGCCGCGCTCGCGGGCAGCGACTTGCGCCTCGAACCTGGCGCGCTGGTCGTCAGGGTCGACCAGCTCGCTGTAGCACTCGCCGATCTCGCGGCCGCCGACGATCGGAGTTAGCCGTTCCACGTAGCCCGGCTTGCTCCTGTGCTTGCGCGTCAGGGGCGACACCGACTCGGGATAGTCCATGACATGGACGGGGCCCCACAGGTTGGGCTCGACCGCCTTTTCGTAGATCTCGGCCATCACCTGGCCGGCGTCCAGGGCAGGGTGCAGCGAGATCTCCAGCTCGCTTGCGGCACGGCGTAGCTCGTCGAGAGGCGTCTCGAGGCTCAGCTCGTAACCCGCCACCTCGGCGATGACCTCGTTGATCGTTGCCTTCCGCCAGGGCGGCGTGAGGTCGAGCCGGCGGCCCTGGAACGTCAGGACCGTGCCTCCGGTGGCCACCGTGGCGACACCGCTCACCAGGTGCTCGACCAGCGCCGCCATGTCGTGGTAGTCGGCATACGCCTGGTAGGTCTCGAGCATCGTGAACTCGGGGTTGTACTTCGGGCCCACACCCTCGTTGCGGAAGATCCGGCCGAGCTCGAACACCCTCTCGAAGCCCCCCACCACGAGCCGCTTCAGGTAGAGCTCGGTTGCGATCCGCAGGTAGAAGTCCGCGTGCATGGCATTGAAGTGGGTGACGAACGGCTTGGCGTTGGCACCGCCCGCCTTCGGCAGCATGACCGGCGTCTCGACCTCGACGAAGCCCTTGGCCGCCAACATCTCGCGGATCGCCGCCACCACCTTCGAGCGGACGAGGAAGCGCTCCCGCACGCCTTCGTTCGCCCACAGGTCGACCTCCCGCTGCCGCAGGCGGAGATCCGGGTCGTTGACGCCTCGCCACTTGTCCCCGAAGCCATGTCGCGCCCTTGCCAGCACCGTCCAAGCACTCACCTTCACCGAGAGCTCGCCCCGCTTCGTGCGGACGACCTCTCCGCTGGCGCCGATCCAGTCCCCAAGGTTCAGGTGCTTGAAGGACTCGAACTCGCCTGTCAGCGCATCGAGGGCGAACAGCTGTACAGAGCCGGTCCAGTCCCTGAGTGTCCCGAACGCCAGCTTTCCCTGGGTCCGCAGCAGCATGAGCCGGCCGGCCACCGTCACGGTCTCGCCTGACTCGTCGCCGGCTTCCAGGCGCTCGGCGAACTTGGCGACGACGTCGCCCACCGGCGTGGTGCCGGGGTACGTATACGGGATCCCGTCCTCCGGAGTGGCTTGTGTCACCCGGACAACACTACGGCCGGCCGGCCCGGCGGTCATCAGGGCATGCACAACGGCTGGGTCGACGTCGTTGCTCCTCGACAACCGCAGAGAAACACTCGCTCACTGCTTCTTCGAGATGGCGCGATGCGGTCGTTCCATACGGCGGAGATGGGAGCCGGTGGTGCGCCGGCTCGGTGATCAACGCGGGGTAAAATTGGCTAGAGCAGGTGCGTTCAGCCCCTCTTCGAGGCAGCGATGGCGGGCGAGGGCACCGCTGTGCCCCACAGCCGATCGATGGCTTCACCATTGGCAGCATCGAGGATCACGGTGAACCCTTGTATCGATGTAGAGCTTTCTGCGGTGGGAAGCCCCTGGATGCCGGCGGTCGGAATGGAACCGGAGATCGACACCAACCACACTGTCAAACCGGGTGACATATAGTCGTCAGCTGCCTCGTCGGCCAGGCTGGCAGCAATAGCATAAGTGGTTTGATCGGCTACCGCTGGTGTCGAGCTGGAAACGCCAGCATACTGCTGAGCAATTGTGACCGCCTGAGTCGCGGTCAGCCAAGTTTGACCCGTCGCCGGCGATGGCGGAAACAGAGTGCTGTTCTGCTGAGTGACCTCCTGCTGCCCAGCGCTACACGCTGCAACGCTGGGTGCGTTTGGTGCGCAGCCAGGGGCGAGGGTCGAAGCGACTGATTGCAGTGGTTTGGACTTATGTTGCACTTCCGAGCGGAAGGCTGGCCGGGAGGCGTGCCCGTTAGACGGTGCGAAGGTAACAAGCGACAGCACCGCGGCAATAAGCGACACTAGTAATACCACGATAATGAGACTACTTTGGTATCGCTCGAATCTAGTCATAGCCAGACCAATCCTCATGACGGTTTATTGTCGCTCCACTCGTAGGCTTGATCATAGATCGTATACTGGCGGTGCCTCCTCACCACCGGGACCCTTTCGATCGGATGCTTGTCGTTCAGGCAAGGGCCGAGCAGGCGACGATCGTCACATACGACGAGCAAATCGCCGCCTACGGCGTGCCCGTGCTGTGGTGAGAACCTTCGGCGCCATGAAGGCCCCGCATCTTCCGGATCGGCGTGGGTGCAGCCGCCCTCAGCCGCGGGCGGCGAGGCGCTCGGCATTGCGCTCGAACACGATGCGCAGCCCGTGCAGGGTCAGCCAGGGCTCGTGGTGGTCGATCTCCTGCGAGAGCGGGACGATGACGGAGGCCAGGCCGCCCGTGGCCAGGACCGTCGCCTCTCCTAGGTCTTCCTGGATCCGGCGGCAGAGCCCGTCGACGAGCGCCACCTGACCGTAGATCACGCCTGACTGGATCGACTCGACTGTCGACTTGCCGATCACGTTGCGAGGCTCGACGAATTCGACCCTCCTCAGAGCCGCGGCGGACGCGAAGAGTGCGTCGGTCGATATCTCGATCCCCGGAGCAATCGCCCCACCTAGGTACTCGCCGGTGCCGGAGATGACGTCAAATGTCGTCGCAGTGCCAAGATCCACGACGATGAGCGGGGCGTCGAACAAGTCGAGGGCGCCGACCGCATTGGCGATCCGGTCAGCACCCACCTCCTTCGGGTTGTCGTAAAGGATCGGCATTCCGGTCCGCACACCGGGCTCGATCACCACAGTCGGCACGGGGAACCATCGGTGGGCCATCTCGCGAAGAGCGGCCGTGGCCGTCGGTACCGAGGACGACACGGCGATGCCGGACAGCTGCTGAGGCAGCTCGTCTCCCTGTACGTTCATGCCGACCAGCTTCAGGAGCTCGACGACCAGCAGGGCGTGCTCGTCGGCAGTACGGCTGGCGTCGGTGGCGACTCTCCAGTGGTAGCGGAGGTCCGGGAGCTCGCCACCGAGGCGGGTAGCCGAGCGGGCTGGGCTAGGCCCGGGCGGGCGAACCGCTGGCTCGCTGGTGGCACTACTGCCATCCGAAGCGACAGGGCCAGGCGCCTCGAAGACCCCTATGACGGTGTGGGTGTTGCCGACATCGATCGTTAGCAGCACGGAGAGTGTCTACCTCAGGAGCCCGGCGGCGGGTCGAGGAGGTCGAGCCCGATGTCGAGAACGGGCGCTGAATGGGTGAGCGCCCCGACCGACACGAAGTCCACGCCCGAAGCTGCAATGGCCTCCACGGTGTCGAGGGAAACGCCTCCCGACGCCTCGACCAGCGCCCGCTGTCCTCGGGCCCCACGGCAGTGGACGAGCTCGACGCAACGGCGAAGCTCCTCGGGTCCCATGTTGTCGCACAGGACCATCGTCACGCCCGCCTCAACGGCTTCGGCGACTTGGGAGATGCGATCGCACTCGACGTCGATCATCCTGCCGGGCCACAACTCCCGTGCCCGCCGCACGGCGTCGGTGATCGTCGAGTGGCCGAGGTGGTTGTCTTTCACGAGCACGCCCTCGGACAGACTGCCCCGGTGGTTGGTGCCGCCGCCTGCCCGGACTGCAGCCTTCTCCAGCGCGCGCAGACCCGGCGTCGTCTTCCGCGTGTCGAGGACCCGGCAGGACGGGTTGCCACGCCTGGCTAGGGCAACGTAAAGGGCAGTCAGCGAAGCGACCCCCGACAGGTGGCAAAGGAAGTTGAGCGCCGTCCGCTCGACTGTCACGATCGACGAGAAGTCACCCGAGAGGCGGCCGATCTCGGTGTCGGGCGCTACGGCGTCACCGTCGGTGAGGGCCAGCGTCAGCGACAGTCGGCCGTCGACCTGCCGGCACGCCTCGGCGACGCAGGCAGTCCCGGCGACAACGCCGGTGCTCCGGCTGACGAATGCGGCCTCTCCAACCGCATCGGCCGGCAGCAGGGCTGCCGTGATATCGCCGAGCGGGACGAGATCCTCCTCGAGGGCCGCCGCCACGGCCCGGCGCACAGCCGAGGCAGGCGGCTCTGCCGGGCTGGCGGTCGTCATTTCTCGCCGCCATGCACGTAACGCAGCCGTAGACCGGCGTCTTGGGCCGGGAAGTCCGACCGCGTGTGGGCGCCTCGGCTCTCCTGCCTGGCGGACGCCGCCTCGACGAGCCCTCGACCGACCGTGACGAGGTTGACCAGCTCGGCGCGGGCCACCGCTGGCCCGCTCAAGGCAGACAGGCTGGCCTCGACATCGCCAAGCGCCTGGGCGGCTGACTGCAGCGAGGTGCCGTCCCTGATCACTCCGGCATGAGTCCTGATGGCTCGCTGCAGCTGGTTGCGCAACGCCTCGACCTCCTTTGCCTGCTGGCCACCTGGCACGCCCTCGTCCCCCGAAGCGGGTGGGACGTGGGCAGGGCCGGTCTCGCCTGTATCGAGGACAGCACCGTCGATGCCGCCCCCAGGTGGTCCACACCGGCAAGACCGGAGATCCCGCAATGGCACCGTCGGGGCGCTCGCCAGCAGCCCGGTAGCGGCGGGCGAGTCTGCCCCACCGCCGGCCAGGACGGCGTTGACTACGCGGGCGCCGAAGACCATCCCTTCCAATAAGGAGTTGGACGCTAGGCGGTTGGCCCCGTGGACACCGGTGCAAGCGGTCTCGCCGGCAGCCCACAGGCCTGGCAGCAAGGTAGCCCCGTCGAGGTTCGTCAGCACCCCGCCGCTCAGGTGGTGGGCGGCGGGGGCGACAGGCAGCCACTCGACGGCCGGATCGAGCCCGACGGCCGCCAGCGACTGGTGGATCGTCGGGAAGCGGTTGGCAAAGTCGTCCAGCCCGGTGCAGTCGAGCCAGACCGACTCGGTGCCGGTCTCGGCAAGCTCGCGGGCGATCGCCCTGCTGACTACGTCCCGCGGCGCCAGCTCCTCGACAAAGCGCTCCCCTGCACCGGTCCGGAGCACGGCGCCATGGCCGCGCAACGCCTCGGACACGAGCGGTCGGGGCATGGCCGGGTGGTGCAAAGCCGTCGGATGGAACTGCACGAACTCGAGATCGGCAACGGCTACCCCGGCCCGCAGGGCCATGGCGATGCCGTCACCGGTCGCCTCCCGCGGGTTGGTCGTGACGTCGAACAGCTGGCCGACCCCACCGCAGGCGAGAATGACCTCAGCGGCTTCGACTCGGGTCACCACGCCCCGCGGGTCGAGAGCGAGCACACCTTTGCAACGCCCACCTTCGACGATGAGGTCCAGCCCGAACCAGTGCTCGAGGATTGCGGCCGCGCTCTCCTCCAGCGCGGCTACCAGGGCTCTCTCCACCTCGGCCCCCGTCGCAGCGCCGCCGGCGTGCAGGACGCGGGCCGTCGAGTGGCCTCCCTCACGGGCCCGCGCCAAGTCTCCGGCCGGCCCGCGGTCGAAAACGGCTCCGAGGGCGATCAGCTCGTGGACGCTGGCGGGGCCTTCGTCGACGAGGATCCTGACGGCCGCCTCGTCGCACAGCCCGGCTCCGGCCCGCAGCGTGTCGGCGAGATGGAGATCCGTCGAGTCTTCGTCACCGGGCAGGACGGCCGCCACGCCTCCTTGTGCCCAGCGCGTGGTCGCCTGCTGCAGCTCGCCCTTGGTGAGGACGCCGACGCGGGCGCCTGCTGTCTGAGCCAGGCGCACGGCTGCCGACAGGCCGGCGACACCGCTGCCGAGCACGAGGACGTCCAGCCGGACCGAGTACTTGGCGACAGTCATCAAGCGGAGATCTTTACCGAAGCGGCGACGTTGTCGATCAGCCTCACACTCTCCACTCGGCCTGCCACGAGCAGGCGCACCTCGTTCTCGAGCGTCTCGACGGGCTCGAGCGAGATGGGGTCGGCTGCCACGGCGTAGTCAGGCACGACGAGCGGGGACGCACCGAGAGCAGTCAGCATCGCTGCCTCGACCGCCCCGGCGTCGCTCTCGCCTCCCTCGACCAGCAACCGGCCGGCACCGAGCGCTCGCCACAGCGACAACGCCGCAACCCGCCCGTCGTGGCTGAGCCAGCGGTTGCGGCTCGACAGCGCCAGCCCGTCCGGCTCCCGTACGGTCGGGCATCCTCGTACCGCGACAGGGAGGTCCAGGTCGTGCACCAGCTGCCTCACCACGACTAGCTGCTGGTAGTCCTTCTCCCCGAAGTAGGCCGTGCACTCGCCGGCGAGCGTGAAGAGCTTGGTGAGCACCGTCGCCACGCCGGCGAAGTGACCAGGTCGCGAGGCTCCCTCGAGCGTCGATGCGATTGGCCCCGGCGAGACCACCGTGGCAGGCGGCCCTGACGGGTACATCTCCTCGGTCGAAGGGGCGAAAGCGGCGTCCACCCCCGCCTGCTCGCACAACAGCAAGTCGGCACCCAGATCCCGTGGGTACGCCGCCAGGTCGGCCGCCTCGCCGAACTGAGTCGGGTTGACGAATATCGTGACGGTCACGAAGTCACAATCGCGGTGCGCCGCCTCGACCAGCGAGAGGTGACCCTGGTGGAGAGCCCCCATCGTGGTGACCAGCCCGACCGACGACCCGTCGTCTCTCGCCGCGCCCAGCATCTGTCGCCAGGCGCCCCGGCCGGTCACGAGGTTCACCGACCGCGCACGGCCGCCACAGGATGAGAGACCTTGGGAGCAAGCTGACCGACCAGAGCGACGCCGGCCTCGTAACCGGGAAGCTCGCTGGGATCGAGAACGCAGCGGTGCCCGTCCAGCGTCATCGCGTCGCCTCGCGAGGCCGGCCCGGTGAGTGCCGCAGCCGGCCCGAGCAGGCCGACGTCGTCCAGCGCCCCGCGGGCGAGCGGCAGGAACGCCTGCAGAGGAAGTCCAGCTGACTCGGCCACCCTCTGCACCTGGCCGAGCAAGCCCACCAGGTGGTTGGCGGCGATGCAGGCAGCCGCGTGGTAGGTCGGGCGCATCGCGTCCGGCACCACGATCGGCTCGCCGCCGAGCCCGAGGACAAGGTCGGTCGCCAGTTGATCGCCGGCCACGGCGAAGAACGGGTGCCCGCGCAGCCGCAGCGCCCCTATGACAGGGTCGGGCAGCGTCACGAGCGGATGGATCGAAGCCCGACGCTCGTGAGGCGCCAGCACGTCAAGGCCTAGAGAGCCCGAGCAATGCAGCACGACGGTGCCGGCGACCGGGTCGATCGCGGCGGCCACGGTTGCCACGGCGCGGTCGGGAACCGCCAGGAGAACGGCGTCGACACCATCAGCGGTTCGACGCAGCACGTCGTCATGATGGAGCAGGCCGACCACGTCGTAGCCGAGCTCCTCGAATGCTCTCTCGAACGAGAGCCCGGCGCGCCCTCCGCCGACAATCCGGATCGATGTCACTTGTATGCCTCTCTCTGCGTTCCGGTCCCTTGTCGGGTGCCGGTCGTGATTCAGCTGCAGTCAAGACTACCAAGCAGGACTACGTCTGTCGCCAAAGTCGCGGCACCTGCAATGGTCGTCCGCCAGGCTGGCGGCACGAGGGAGGGATCAAGATCTTCCAACGGCGCCAGCACGAAGCCGCGCTCGAACAGGCGCGGGTGGGGGATGGTGAGGCTCGGCGTGTCGATGTGGACGTCATCGACCAAGAGCAGGTCAGCGTCGAGGGTGCGTGGACCGTCCTTCACGGTCCGGACCCGTCCTGCCGATCGCTCGAGTCGCTGGGCCAGGGACAGCAGCTCCAAGGGAGCCAGATCGGTGTGCAGCCCTACGACGCAATTGAAAAACGGGTCCTGTGGGGGACCGCCAACGGGAGCCGTGACGTAGACGGGCGAGACCGCTAGCGACCGGTCGAGATCACGGAGGGTGGCCACTGCCTCCCGGAGATGGGCCAGGCGATCGCCGAGGTTGGAGCCGAGCCCGAGGTAGGCGATCACGCCTTGGCGCGGCAGAGGCGGACCGCTACAGACCCGACGTCGAAGGGCAGCGGCGGCCTCAGCTTGCGTACCTCGACGACGACGCCGTCGACGCGCTCGTGAGCCAGCACAAAGTCGGCAATGGCGGCACCGAGCGCTTCGAGCAACTGGTACCCGCCGGCCTCCACGATGCTCACCACGCCCGAGATGACTTCCCCGTAGTCGACGGTGACGTCGATGTCATCTCGGCGACCCGCCAGCTCCAGGGCGGCGTCGATCTCCAAGTCGACCTCGAACGGCTGGGCGCGCTCCGTCTCCTCCGGTAGCACGCCGTGGCGCCCGACAGCACGGATGCCCTTGACGACGATGCGATCGGTGCCGGCAGGCACCTACTGCCCCGACCTGGCGGCCGGCCCGGATGGGCGCTCCGGGGGTGCGACCAGCTCGGGCACGAGCGCCACCAGCACCCGCCCCGCTGAGCCCATCTGCCGGCTCAGGATCTGCTCGACGACGGCGATCGACTGCGGTCCGTCGAGCCGACCGCTCCAAAGGATGTAGCCGGCGACTGCCCCCATGAGACGATCGCCCAGCTCGTCCTGGTGTACGAGCACCCGCTCACCCTTGGCCAGCCACCCGTGGATAGCCGGGTACATCTCGTTGAGCACCGAGATGGCTTCGACCCGGCCGGCCGTCGGGAGCGCGAAGTGCGACCAGGCGAGGTTGAACTCGTCGTAGGCGTGAAGGTTGTGCGACGACGGCAGCAAAGAGACGATCCGGCTGAAGCTCTGGGCGCGAAGCCATAGCAGCTCCTCTTGGCGACGAACCTTGCGGTGGTTCGGTGCGTACCCGCCCGGGCGCTCGCTCACCGCCAGCCTGTCCTTGATGATCCACGCGAAGTTGCGGGGGACGATCCCCGCCGCCCAACGACCCCTCATCCCATCCCACCTACGATCCTGGCCGCTTGTGCGGTCGCTGCGACGTCGTGGGCCCGCACGGCGGCTACCCCCGTGGACATGGCCCATACGGCCGAGGCGATCGAGCCCTGCAACCTGTCGCCGACAGGGTCAGCCGGAACATCCGACGACACTGCCCCGGCCGCGATCTTGCCGAGGAATGTCTTGCGGCTCGTGCCCACGAGCACGGGATATCCCAACGCCACGATCTCTCGGAGCCGCGCCAGAATCTCCACGTTGTGCGGGGCCGTCTTGCCGAATCCGAAGCCGGGGTCGATCCACACCTCCGCTATCCCCAAGGCCTCGGCCGCAACCGCCCGCTCCCTGAGGAAGGCGCAGATCTCGCTCACGACATCGTCGTAAGTGGGGTTGTCCTGCATGTCGCCGGGTGTTCCCTTCCGGTGCATGACCACAAAGGCGGCTCCGGCCTCGGCTGCCACCGGCGCCAGGGAGGCCGAGACGTCGTTGACCATGAAGGCGCCCGCCGCCAGCGCCGCCCGCGCCACCGACTGCTTGCTCGTGTCGATCGAGACGCGGCACTCGGTGGCCAGCACCTCGACGACAGGGATGACACGGCTGAGCTCCTCCCGCTCCTCGACGTGTGCCGCCCCTGGGCGAGTGGACTCGCCTCCGACATCGATGATGTCGGCGCCCTCCTCGAGCATCTGGCGGCCCCTGGCGATGGCGGCGTCGTGGTCGAGGTACATCCCGCCGTCGAAAAAGGAGTCAGGTGTCACGTTGAGGATTCCCATGACGAGAGGTGTCGCGACCGAACGCGTCGGATCGGTCAAGAGGCCGCCCCGCGGGAGCCCCGGACGAATGCCATCGCTTCGGCCCTGGTCGCCGGGTCCCGGCGGAAGAGCCCTCTCACCGCGGAAGTCACCGTGAGGGTCCCGGGCTTGCGGACCCCACGCATGGACATGCACAAGTGCTCGGCTTCGATGACCACCAGGACACCCCTCGGATCCAGTGCTCGCTCTATCGCATCAGCCACCTGGCTCGTCATCCGCTCCTGTACCTGCAGCCGGCGTGCATAGCCGTCGACTACGCGGGCGAGCTTGGACAAGCCGGTGATCCGGCCGTCCTCAGACGGTATGTAGGCGACGTGAGCCTTCCCGAGAAACGGCACCATGTGATGCTCGCACAACGACGCAAACGAGATGTCCTTCACCATCACCATCTCATCGTGGTCGGCGGCGAACGTGACGGTGAGGTGGCGGGCGGGGTCGTCTCGGAGATCGCCGAAAATCTCCTCGTACATGGCCGACACCCGGGCAGGTGTCCGCCTCAGGCCTTCACGAGCCGGATCCTCGCCAATGGCCAGCAACAGCTCGGCCACGGCACTCTCGACGCGCTGGCCGTCGACGCTCATGCCGGCTCGTCACCAGCATAAATACGCAGGTCGGGCAAGTTGCGGTAGCGCTCGGAGACGTCGAGCCCGTAGCCGATGACGAACTGTGGCTTGATGTAGAAGCCGACGTAATCGACCTCGAAACGCGCCCTTTGCTGCCCTTGTTTCTGCAGCAGAGTGCAGATCGCCAGGGACTCGGGCCCCCGCGCCAAGAGGCTCTTGCGCAGGTATGACAAGGTGAGGCCGCTGTCGAGGATGTCCTCGATGACGATCACGTGCCGCCCGGTGAGGTCGATGTCCAGGTCCTTGGCGATCCGGACGACTCCGCTCGTCTTGGTGGCGCTTCCGTAGGACGCCACCGCCATGAAGTCCATCTCGACGGGGAGATCTATCGCCCGCGCAAGGTCAGCCAGGAAGACGAAGGCGCCTTTCAGCACACCGACAAGGAGGGGAGGCCGGCCCTCGTAGTCGCGAGTGATCTGCGCGCCCAACTCGGACACGCGAGCTGCGATCTCGGCGGCCGGGACCACGACGGGGCCGAGCATCGGATCATCGGCGACCGCCTCGCTGCCTGTCACAGGAGCGTGGTCTCCGGCTGAGTCTTGGCTCACGGCCGCTGAGGTTAGTGCGCCCGGGCGTCAGTCGACCCGGGCCGGTTGGCAGTCACCTCTACGGGCGGTGGCGAGGGCTCTGCGGCGGGGCTCACTGGCCCTCCAGACGAAGGCGCTTCTCCTGCAGGCGGGGACACGGTGGCCTCTCCAGGCGCGGCCGTGGTCCCGCCAGGTACGGCTGCCGGTACCAGCACCAGCCGTCCCGACCGCCTCCGGACCCTGGTGCCGCCGGGTATCTCGCATGCCAGCGCCTCACCGCGAGCCACGGACAGAACGCGCTCGACGGCCGCGCTGCCAGGCGGGTGCCCCTCGGGGTCCGTCGAACGCAGCCAGCGCCGCACGCTTCGCCGGGCGAGCACGACGGGCGCCGACGCCAGCGCCTTGGCGTCGCTTGGGTCGAGGGCAAGTGAGAGGTTGTCGAGGAAGTCCGACTCGGCGGCGAAGTGGCTTGCTTGCCGGCACAGGACCGGTACCAGGTCCCTGTCTGACGCCTTCGCCAGCGCCGGCAGGAGCTCGTGCCGGACGAGGTTGCGCATGTAGCTCCTGTCGTCGTTAGACGGATCCTCGACCACCTCCAGACCCAGCTCCGCGCACAGAGCGTGAGTCTCGAACCGGCGGAGTCGGAGTATCGGGTGCCTTGTCCCTGAACGCATGCCGGCCAGCCCGTCGGTGCTGGCACCGCGGAGGAGGTTGAGGAGTATCGTCTCGGCCTGGTCGTCAGCCGTGTGACCGGTGGCCACACCGGCCGGGAGATTTGCGTACCTCGCCAATCGGGCCCTGGCCTCGAGGTTCGGCCCCGGCCGGATGTCAACTGTCAAGGCGACGAAGCCTGCGCCCAGCCGGCCGGCAGCGCCGGCCACGAGGGCGGCTTCTCCGGCTGAGCCCGCCCGCAAGCCATGGTCCACGTGGTAGGCGGTTGCTCGGCAGCCGGCCGCTCCGGCCAGGGCGAGGAGACAAAGGGAGTCGGCGCCACCCGACACGGCCAGGGCTACGTCGGACCCCGGCGGTGGGAACGAGCACCTCGGGAGCAGAGCAGCTTCGAGCGGCGACAGCGACCGCAGCACTCGGGGGCCTCGCCCGGCACCGCCGGGCGGCGCCGCCGCCATGTTCAGGCCGGCTCGAGTTCGTGCCCGACGACGCGGCTCACCCAGCTGGCGGGCTCGCGGACTTCCTCCAGCGTCGGCAACAGCTCAGCGCGCTCCCAAACGCGGGCGAAGAGCTCTGGGCCACCGGCCTTCTCGACTGCCTCCACGAAACGCTCGCCTTCGTGGTACTGGCGCATCTTGGCCTCGAGGCCGATCAGCTGCTGGACGATTCGCGTCAAGCCGCCGGCCGACTCGCGCCGCGCCTGCAGAGTGCTGGCAAAGCGGTCGGCGCTCGGAATCCGTTCGGCTGCCGCCCGGTTCATCGTCACGTCGCCGTGACCTTCGAGGAGGCTCATCAGCGCCTGGACGCGACGGAGGGCGGCCATCTGCTCAGGCGGGGCCAGCAAACCGACGAGGCCGGCGTCCTGCAAGGGATTGCGCTTGGCTCTGAGGTCGCCAGCCATCCGAGCAAGGGCACTCAGCACCTGCTTGCCGTCCGGTGCCGTCAGCGACAGACCATTGTCGACGAGACCCAAGAAGTGGTCCCTCATCCACGGCACGCCGGTGAACTGGGCACGGTGGGTCAGCTCGTGCACCGCGATCCAGAGGCGGAACTCGCTGGCCGGGAACCCGTGGCGGCGCTCGAGGCCGATGATGTTGGGAGCGACGTAGTACACAGCGTCGCCGGGGGCTTCGGCATCCGACCGGAACAGGTCATACTGGCCGAGGACTCTCGTCGACATCCAGCCGAGCACCACACCAAGCTCAGCGCCGGCGGTGAGCCTGGCCGCTCGTGCCACGGGCGCCGGAAGATTCCTCCCAAGTGGGCCGTCGGAGGCCGCCCTCTCCAGCAAGGGCTTAAGCAACCGGCGGAATGACCCGATGTTGGCGTGGATCCACTCCCCCCGGTCGGTGACTTGGGCGCGGGCTGCGCCAGGTGTCGAGACGAGTCCTGTCGACTCCTGGACCAGCGCCTCTGCGACAGGTGTCAGTTCGGCGAACTCCTCGCCGATCCGCCTCAGCGAGCGGGAGTCGATCGGGGCAGCGCCGCGCTCGGCCACCCGTTTGGCGACCCTCTCGGCCAATCCCCAGTCTACAAGGGACTCGGTCGGATCCACCCCTGCATCGTAGAGGCCGTGCGGCAAGATTGGTGTCAGAGCTGGTGCTCGTGATGAAGGGCTTCGGCTATGCGCTCGCGCAGGCCGCTCGGCACGGCGTCGCGGCACCTGTCCGCCACGACACGGCGCAGCTCGGCTTCGAACCCGAACAGGTCGAGGCATGGCGAGCACCTGTTGAGATGCGACTCGATCTCCTTGCGCCGGTCGGCCGTCAACTCCCCGTCGAGGAAGTGGTAAATCCGGTGAAGTGCCTCGCGGCAGTCGAACGGATCCTCATCCTGCATGATCGGGGCCCCCTCGATCACTTCGGAGGCCACCTGTCGAGCTGGTGCCTTCCCCATCGATCATCTCGTACGTCACGGCTCTGCTGCCACCAGTCCTCTTGCCATTCCGAAGTCGTGCAACGCCTTCTGGAGCGCCCTTCTTCCCCGATGCAGGCGACTCATGACGGTCCCGATGGGGACGTCCATGATCTCGGCGATCTCCTTGTAGGAAAATCCTTCGACATCGGCGAGCAGGACAGCCATCCTGAAGGACTCCGGCAGCGACTCGACGGCGCCCTTCACTTCCTCGTCGGTGATCCCGTCGAGTGCCTCGTCCTCGGCACTACGCCCGGCCGCGGCGGCCTCGAGCCCGCCGAGGCGATGGAAGAGGTAGAAGTCCTCGACCTCTTCCAGTTCTGTCTCTTCGGGGTGACGACGCTTGGCGCGGTAGCTGTTGATGAAAGTGTTGGTCAGGATCCGGTAGAGCCATGCCTTCAGGTTCGTGCCCTCCTTGAAGGACGCGTACCCGCGGAATGCCTTCAAGTAGGTCTCCTGGACCAGGTCCTCGGCGTCTGCGGGGCTCCTCGTCATACGAAGGGCGGCCGAGTAGAGCGAACCCATGAACTGCTCGGTGTCTTCGGCGAAATTCGCCTGATCGGCCACCCCCGCACACTAGTTGGTCAGGCGACCTGGTCCGTCAGGTCTCGTGGGTCGAGGGACATGAGGATCCGGAGCCACCAGCTGACGGAGCGCCGCGCCGACTCGCAAATGAGCCGTGAGTCGCTACGGGCTGCCGCCACCGTGTCTGCCGTCGGCGCGCGTGGGGAAAAATGCGTCCTGTTGGTTGCAGCTACGAGACGGTCGAGCGCGGCGTTGGCCTCGTCGGTCAGCAGGCCGGCGGCCCCGACTCGGTCGCCGAACTCGACAAGGGTCTCTGCTCGCCTCCGGTGGAATCCCGCCGCAGCCAGCGCCACGACGCTGTCATGCCAGGCAAGAGCCATGCCGGCGACAGGAACCTTGGTGCGGAGCCAGCGCACCCGACGCGAGCCCGGCACGACCAGTACCCACAACGCAGCCAGCAGCCCCATGACGAGCAGAACGTAACCTGCTCCGCTGCTGCCGCTGCTGCCGCCAGACGAGCCGCTTCCTAGGACCCTTCCCCCCGACTTGGGGATACCCGGTGGCAACGAAGTCCCCTTTGGGCTAGTCCCTTTCACGCTCAGCGGCTGGCAACCCCGGCAAGCGACCCTGGTGGTCGGCACGCTGCCACCGCCCAGAGTCGTAGGAGGAACCGTGACTGTCGGAACTGTGGTGGTCGGCACAGGTGCCCTCGGGGGCGCCCCGGCACCCGGTGTCGGCTCGAAGTCGATCCAACCGGTACCCGGGAAGTAGACCTGCGGCCAGGCGTGGACTTCTGAGCCGGTCACTACGTATGTGTCGGCAGAGGCTGTCTCTCTGTCGCCGGGCAAGAAGCCGATGGCGATGCGCGTGGGGAGCCCGTCGATCCTGGCCAGCACGGTGAAGGCCCCGGCGAACTGCTGGCAGTAGCCCTTGTAGGAGTGGAACAGGAAGTCCTCCAAGGCGGCGTAAGGCTTGCTGGAGCCGGATGACACGGTGGCCAACTTGTAGGTGTAGTGCGTCTTGAGGAAGTCCTGGATGCTCGTCGCCTTGGCGGCTAGCGACGACTCCCCCCGCACGAGATCGTGGGCCAGGGCGACGATGTTGGCCGGTATGCCCTTCGGCAAGCTCGTGTCGACGGCTGGCGCCCTGGCGGTCGAGAACGCGACGAACGGCTGCGCCACCGCCGGCGAGGGGGCGACCTCAGTCTCCTCCTCCCACTGGTCCTTAGCGGCGAGCGGCACGCCATCGAGAAGGGGGCCGTCAGCTCCTCGCCGCGTCGCCTGGGACAAGTCGCCTGCAACCCAGAAGACGGGGTATCCGGGAACGGGAACCTCGTTGCCGGCGAGGGCTATGTCCGTCACGATCTCGGTAACCTGCGCACCGTCTCTCCCGACGATGGGCGGCGGCACCTTGTCGCCGAGGAGTCCCTCCGAGTCCTGGGCGACCTGTTGCACGGACCCGTTGGCGACCGGATAAAACTCGTTTCCGTTGAAGCCGTCCAGTACCACCAGGGTTTGGCGGGTTGCAAACGGCTCTGTCACTATGAACAGCGGCACGTTGGCATCGTTGATCTCGACCTCTTGCACCTTGACGAGGTTGGAGACGCTTACCGGACCTACGCTGCCGCTGCCGTTGCGACCGCCTTGATTGGCTGCCGAGCCGTTGCCCGAGCCATGCCACTGGATGACGGCTGCCGTCTGGGCGCCCGGCGCCAGCGGGCCGATCACACCGGCCGCAAGTGCGGCGACGGCTACCAGCCCTGGCGCCTGTGCCCCCATCTGCGCGGACATCCTCGCCAGCCACGACGACGCTGCAGGCTCGAGCCCTGCGGTTGACCGGCCGGAGCCTTCGAGCCGTGCCGTGACGACCTGTTCCTGGTGGGCATGCCGACGGGTCCCCGTCAGGTACCACACGGCCAGAGCCGCCAAAGCGGCCAACTCGGGCGCACGCCCGACAGGGGTGCCAAGCGTGCCGGTGAACATGACGATGTCGAAGGCAGGAATCAACGTCACGATCGCCGGCAGGCTTGAGTCGGCGTCCAGCGCCTCGGCCGCCAGAGCGAGAACGCCAGCTGCCCAGCCGGAGGCCAGCACCAGACCTTTCGCCTCTTCAACAGGTGCGACGTTGTACGAGAAGATGTGCCAGGCCGCCTGCATCTGGCTCCCGACGTGGGCCCAACTGCCGTCGACCAACAGGATCGGTGCCGCGACCGCCACGAGCACGGCGGCGAGCCACACGAGCCACGCCCAAAGCCGCTGCCCCTTCGCGGCTCTCCAGCGGGCCAGGTGGGCGACCACGTGGACCGCTATGCAAACAGGGATCGCCACGAGAAGCTCGCCCGGGCCGGTGAAACACCGGGCAAAGGCGGCGATGGCCACGGCGTCGAGGAGGACGAGGGCGAGCCAGGCGCTCGTCATCCGGAGCCTGCACTCGACAGCTCGCCGCCGTCCAGGTCCGTCGGAACGACGTCAATCGTGTAGATCTCGCCGACAGGCAGGTCGAAGGCCATGTTCCAGATATCGTGCATCGCTCTGTCCGCCGGCAGGTAGACGACGACCTGGCTGCGCGAGATGCGTTCAAAACGTGCCACCTCCGCCCCAACCAGGACGCTGACCACGTTCCCGACTCTGCCCGGGAGACCGCTCAGGATGTCAGGGCTGAGCTCGGCCTCGTCTGCGTCGGTGCATGCCTCGACCGTGACGAGCACGTGCCAGTCGGACGCCGAGGAGCGGTGTACCAAACGACCGAGCACGGCTTCGCCGGCGCGCTCTTTGGCGTCATCGGTGGAGTCGCGTCCTTCCGGCGCGCCATCGGAGTCGGCTTGCCCGGCGCGCCACCGTCGCCGCGCACGGTGCCGCGCCACGTGCGTACCAGTCGCCTCGATCGTCGACAGTGCCGAGGCGATGGCATCGGAGTGGGCAGCTCCGCTCTCGAAGCCGCTGTCGTAGTCGCCCGTGGTCAGCAGGCGCACGTTGCCCTCGCGGGCGGCCGTTGCCACCAGGCTCGCCGCGACCTCGATGGCGCGTTCGAAGTCGTCCGACGGCTCTCCGCCCGTCCCGAGGATGATGGACGTCCCAGACCTGCTCTCTGCGTCGGGGTCACCGCCTTCGCGCACCATCAGGTCGCCCACGCGCGCTGTCGTCTTCCAATGGATGCGGCGGACGTCGTCGCCAGGGATGTACTGGCGCAGCATGGCGATCCCCGTCCGGAGGCGCTCGGCTGACGACTGCAGGCTTTCCCGCCCGCTCCCGGCGCTGAGCGGCAGGGTCCGAGGCAGCTCCTCAGTGCGGGGTCGCACCAGGTAACCGATGCTGCCAGTCGAAGTGAGGCGCAGGCTGGCAAGACCGAGCCCGTCGGTCATGACGGCTTCGTAGCCTGCTACGGCATGGCGGCCGCGGTGGGAGCTGTCCAGGCCGATCGTGACAGTCGCCCTCTCACCTGGGGCCAGGCGGGGGACCAGGATGCGGTGCCTGCCGCCTTTGCTGGGAAGAAGCTGCAGCCGAGACGCCGGCGTCGGACCGAGCCCGATGTTCTCGACGAACAGCTCGAGCACGCACTGGTTGCCGGCTTCGATCACCTCTGGCGAGAGGCGAGCCGCCAGGCTCACCTTGGCACGGGACAGCTTGACCCGCAGGTAGCTGACGAGAACCAGCGCCCCTATCGCGAAGGCTACGCCGACCAGCTCGGTGACTCCCAGAACGCGGCCGGCGAACCAGAGGACGACGAAGCCGCTCAGGGCGAACCGCCCGCGTCTGGTCAGCATCCCGCCATCTCGGGGCACGAGGTCACGGTTAGGAGATCAACCTCCTGCGTGAGCACCTTCGAGTACCGGTACTTTTGCAAGCAGCTCGCTCACGACCGAGGCGACATGGTCCGTGCCGGCCGTACGCGCCGTCCTCAGCTCCAGACGGTGCCCGATGACAGGCAGGGCGAGCGACTTGACGTCGTCGGGAAGCACGAAGTCGCGCCCATGCAGCACTGCCCAGGCCCGCGCCGCACGCTGCAGAGCGAGAGCGGCCCGTGGCGACATGCCGAGAAGGACAGCAGGGTGAGTGCGAGTTGCGTTGGCGAGGTCGACTATGTAGCGCTGAACCGCCGGCGAGCAGTGCACCTCTTTCACTTTGGCGGTAAGGGCGAGGACCTGCTGAGGAGTGGCGACTGCTGCGAGATCGAGCAGAGGCTCCTCTATCCCGTGCCGTTCGAGGAGGTCTACCTCGGCAGCGGGGTCGGGATAGCCGAGGTGCAGGCGCATGAGGAAGCGGTCCAGCTGGCTGACGGGCAACGGGTAAGTGCCCTCGTGCTCGATGGGGTTCTGCGTTGCTATGACCATGAACGGCGACGGCAGCGGGTACGTCACCCCGTCGACTGTGACCTGGCGTTCCTCCATGGACTCGAGCAGTGCCGACTGCGTCTTGGGAGGCGTCCGGTTGATCTCGTCCCCGAGGACGATGTTGGCGAAGATCGGTCCCGGACGGAACTCGAACTTGGACGTCTCCCGATCGAAGACGCTTGCCCCGGTGACATCAGAAGGAAGCAGGTCAGAGGTAAACTGGATTCTCCGGTGCTCACAATTCACCGATGCGGCCATGGCCTTGCCGAGCGTCGTCTTGCCGACGCCGGGGACATCTTCTATCAGGAGATGCCCTTCGCCGATGAGGCAGGCGACGGCATGCCGGACGGCCGACTCGTTGCCCTGG
The DNA here is from genome assembly GCA_050744865.1 of Acidimicrobiales bacterium. GTDB lineage: Bacteria > Actinomycetota > Acidimicrobiia > Acidimicrobiales > Bog-793 > JAKACA01. Next base: position 27,968 of record JBOGHW010000020.1, read on the forward strand.
ATCACACGCAGGATGTTCTCGACTATCGACGTGAAGATCCCGCTGGCGTTCTCGACTTCGTTAGTCACTTCGTAATACTGACAGTTAACTGAGAGCGGCGCATCGCGCCCTGTTGGCGGCCTAAGGGAGCAGCGTCGCTGCCAAGGCAAACGAACGACCCCGCCGCCAGCGCCGCCAGTGCGCTGGGAGCACGGCTGGCCAAGCAGGCTGTCGCCGGTGTGACGGCCGGGTACAGCCCGCGCAGTGATGCGAGCGCGGCCGGCACGGTGCCACCACTCGACACGGCCGCGTGCAGCAGGGTCATCAGCTCGGGAAGGCAGGCGTCTCCGACCGGCGAATTGCTCGCCACGACTGTCTGGGTCCCTATGGACAGCATCGCGGCCGATGTCCCCATCAGCTGGTCTCCTGGTCTGACGTCGGCACGCCCGGCGTCACACGCCGAGGCGACGACAAGTCTCGGCGGGACCCTGAGCAGCTCGAGGTCGTAGACGGTGAGCTCACCGTCGTGAAGAGCGAGCGACGAGAAGAGAGGGTTGTCTGCCCTGAACCGCCCGTGAGCTGCGACATGGAGCACAGCCGCGCCGCTGGCGGCGCTGGTCACACGGGCCACCGTGGCGTCTTTGCCGGCCAGCACCAGGGCGTCTCGGTAGCAGCCGGCGATGGCGGACACCTCGCCGGGCGCCGTGACCAGGCCGGGGCCGGCGACCAGCACGACCCGGTCGGCTCCCTCGTGGCCTGCACGCGCCGCGCAGTCCTGCCACACGGCCGCCGACGGCGCCACGCAGAAGGCCCGGTCGGCCAGAGTCGGCAACAAAGCCCAGGAAATCGAGTGCAAGGACCCGGTCGGCACCAGGACGACCGTGGTTGGCGGCCCACCAGTTACGGACCGCGTCTGACCCTTGTCGCCGAGCAATCGGGCAATCGGCTGCATCAGGGCCTCGTCGAGCGCCGCGGTCGAGCGCAGTAACAGCTCGGCTGCCGCTTGCATCGTGGCAGCACCGCCTCGGCCTTCGACTAGCCGAGACAGCCCGAAACGCATCCCCGCCGCGCTCCTCCCGACATCGCCGAGAGGTCCGAGCTCGACCAGGTCCGCCCTGCTCCTGGTGATGACGAGGGCACTTAGGTTGCCCCCTGCCTCGATCATCTCCACCAGCGTGCGTGCACCGAGAGACTCCATGAACCCGCTGAGGTTGGCACTGAGGTTGGGCAGCTCGGGCCGCCGCTCCTCCGAGGGCCGGCGGCTGGGCGACAGGTCGCCAGGACCGACACTGAGGATGGCCGGCCCGGGCGGAAGGTCGGCAGGGCCGGGCGGAAGGCGGCGAAGCGAGTGCGCCCGTACTGCGGCCTCCAGCCGCCGCCGCTCGCTGCGAAGAACTTCGACATCCTGGCCGGCGGCATTAGACCGCGCCAAGGAGGAAGCCGTATGGCGCAGCGCTGTGAGGAGTTCCGCCAGGTCAGGGTCAGCAGGCGGCCGGGCGGTCGGGCGCCAGAGCGAGCGGGCGCGGCGTATCTCTGCCCAAGTGAAGATCTCCTCGGTGTCGCCCCCCTCCAAGGCCAGCCGAAGCCCGAGGTCGGCCGGATCACCCGAGGTAGCAGCCGACATCGCCCGGAGCTCGGTGGCGGCAAAGAGACCGGCCTGCTCCTCGGAGATCTCCACGCTCTTCCTCAGGCATGCCAGGGCGGAGCTCCGGTCTCCTGCCGCCAGCTCGGAGAGCCCGACGGCGTACGCGGCACGGGCCCGCTCGTGCCAAGATGCGGCCCGAGCTGGGCTGGCAGCACCCGCTGCGATAGTGCTTGCCAAGGCATGATCTCCAAGCTGTAGCGCGGCCCTGGCGGCACTGATGCGGCACTCGAGCGCTTGAGATGTCCAGCCGGCCTGCTCCAGCGCCACTACGAGCTCGATCCCTTCAGCGAGAACCGTCTTGGGGCTGGGACAGGGTCCAGCCGCCCAGCGAGCGCGGCCGACCGCGAACCGGGCGAGAGCCGCCCAGCCCGGACGGTCCTGGCGCACAAACGCAGCCTCGGCGGCTTCGGCCTGGTCCAGGGCCGAAGCGAAGTCACCGAGTGCAAGCTCGACCTCTGCCAAGGAGAGACGCGCTTCGGGCAGATCTGCGAGCAGACCCGCAGCGGTGAGCCGCGCGACGGCATCCTGGGCGGCCTCTTGCGCCTCAGGAAGCAACCAAGCCGACATCAACACCTCGCAGCGGTCGACGGGACTGACGTCGGCCGGGACCCCCAGCCGGGCGAACTCGGCCAACGACTCGTCGAAGCGGGACAAGGCCCGCGGCACGTCCCCCCGCCGGCCGGCCAGGTAGCCGAGGTTGTGCAAGACCTGCGCAGCTGTTCTGTCTGAACCGAGCTGTTTGAGCAGGGCGTGGGCTTCCTCGAGCTCGGCCTCGGCTCGAGTGAATTGCCCTCGGTATGTGAACGCGACACCACGGTTGGACAGGATCTGCGCCACCGACTGAATGAGCCCGCCCGCTCGACAGGTCCGGAGAGCCAGGTCGGACTGGTCGAACGCCTCGTCGATACGACCGAGGCGCATGAGGATCGTGGCGCGCTGCGACTGCGCCTTGCCCAAGGTGGCCGAGTCGCCAGCACGCTCGATCGCCATATCTATCTGTTCCAAAGCCTCAGCTGGCTCTTCGTCCTGCAGCAGGACGACTGCGAGGACTAGTTGGATCTCTGCCGCTTTGTTGACGAGACCGCTCTCAAGGGCGGCGTCCCTGCCCGAGGCGAGCCGTCCACGCGCCTCAGCCAGGCGGCCGAGGTGCAATTCGGCCACTCCGGCAGCGCGCGCCGCCACCGCGGCCGCCTCGGGGCTGAGCCTGCCGCTTGCGAGCAGCTTCCCTGCCCCCTCGAGAGCGCCCTGCGGGTCCACGACCGCCTGGTCGAGCACCCGCTCGGCGGCGGCCAAGGCCTCTGTCAGAGGGTCAACCAGCTCGTGGCGGTGCTGGCCGCACGGCCGGACAACTGCACACAGCGCAGGCTGACGGCGCCTGCGGGCAGCTCGGGGGAGTGAAACGTGCCGAAAGGGTCAGGCCCGAGGTCGATGCAACCCTTGGCGTGCCGGACCTCGAGAGTGGCCGGCTGTGGCGGGACCACCTGGCAGACAAGCTCCCTGCGGCGCCCGTCCACCTGCACCTCTAGGAGGAGGTCTGGGCCTTCAAAGGTGAGCTGGCGTGTGGCCGAGACGCTCGGGTCGAGGCTTCGGACGGCCGGCTCGCGGGCGTCGCCGTCGCCTGCCTGCGAGTCATACACCAGCTTGGCCAGCTCGTCGTCGACGGGAAGCTGTCCGTCTGGCGAGCGAGAGAACCCGGCCAACCGTCGCCTCATGGCGCCGTGCATGATCAGCGCCGCCGAGCTCGGCCGGACTGGCTCTTGGGTGTGCCCACTCACGTGACTTCGCTCCGTGTCATGGCGCCCGGCGTCGGCGATGACACGCCTCTTTTGGCGGGCCTTTGCCGCGAACGACACCACGTCGGCCTGCTTCGGGGCACCATCACCCTTGGCTGGCCGGCCGGTCTTGTCCACGTCGCAACCTTAGGCCGCGGGACACAACTCAGATGTACGACTGACCGTCGCCCCTTTGCCCATGGAGGTACCCCACCTCCGGCGACCCTTGGACGTGATGGCGGTGATGGTGGTGTCCGCGACGAGCCAGCACAGCGACGGCCACAACGGCGACAACCAGCCAGCCGATGTGGGGCGCTGCGACCCAGGACCAGGCCGAGGCCAGGCTCAGGATCGCGAACCCAATGACTGCCCAGACAAGCAAGTGCGCCAGGCCCCTGCGGGGGTGGGGCGCCAGGGGAGGCGCCGTCAAGGGCTGGCCCTCGAACGGCGGCAAGTCGTAGGTGAGGCCGGCGAAGTCGCCTCGTGTCTTGGCCGACATGGCCCTGGACAGCCGGTCTTGGAACTCGCTGTCGTCGAGTCGCCCTTCGGCGTAGTGGCGAGACAGCACGTCGCTCATGGCGTGCCGCTCGGCGTCCGAGACGCGCATGTCCGACGGAGGCACGTAGGTCCGGCGGATCGCTTCCCACCATGGTCCAGGAGGAGGAGAGGTGCTGCTCATGAAAGGTGTCCCTTCGATCGTATGTCTCGGTTGCTGGATTGACTGCCCGCTTGCTGGATTGCCCCGCTTGCCGGATTGCCGGCTGGCGTGGATTGCCGGCTGGCTCAGCGCAGCCGGGCGTGCTGGAGGATGTCGTCGGCGATGGACCAGCCACACTCCGCGTCGGGCATGAGGAGCCAGCCTGCGAGGTAGGCAGGGATGCCGATGCCTCCCGCCAAGGCGAGTACTACGAAAGCGATCCGGACGATCGTGACCTCGAGGCCGAAGTAGTCGGCGACGCCGGCGGCGACGCCGGCGATCATCCGGTCGTCACCAGATCGTTCAAGAGGCTGGTACTGGCGTTCGGCGGCGGACCAGGGAGACGTTCCTCCCGCGCCGCCTGCGTTGTCACTGCCGCTGTTGTCGTGCGCTTCGGTGCTCATACCCAGATGATCCGCCAAGCCGGACAGATTGGGTATCGGGCATAACCCTGATTCGCACCCAGAGAGACCCTGAGAGGGCTCAGGGTCGGTTCCGGATACCCCTGGAACACCCAGAGCGCGATCATCTGTGCATCGAGAAGCCCACGCCCACCGACGCAACCGGCTCGAGACCGGTCGGCCCATCCTCCTCAGCGCAGGCGCGAGGTGATGGGCGGGAGGGGTCGCGCCCCGGTCGGGTCGACGGGTCGCGGGCCGACGGGTCGCGGCACAGTCGGTTTGACGGATCGGGGCAGGGTGAGGCGGACTGGTCTCGGCAAGGTTGGAGCCGCCGCGGACATCCCTACGGATTCGGTCCCCACGGCATGCGCCACACCGGGTACCTGCGTGGCAACCGCCCGCCGCTTCGGCGCCCCGGGGGCGAGAGGCTGGTCGGAGGCGTGGCCGCCGGAATCGCCCGACACTTCCACACGAGCACCTCGGTTGTGCGGATCCTCTTTGTCATCGCAGGCCTGGCGAGCGGCGTCGGGCTCATCGTGTACGCCGTGGCCTGGTTGCTGATGCCAGAGGATTCCGCCGACGAGGCGATCGGCCGGCGAGCGCTGAGGGACCCTACGGGCATCACCATCGCAGTCGCCCTTTTGCCGCTCGTCTTCGTCGGCGTGCTCGTCGGCGAGGCTTTCTCGGTGGTCGGGAGCTTGGCTTGGCCGACGTTTCTTGCGCCGGCAGTCCTCTGGCTGGTGTGGCGTAACGGCGACCAGGCCGACCGCTTGATCTTCCAGCGAGCGGCTGAACCTGTCCGCCAACTCATCCAGCCTCGCGCCGGCGGCCGGGTGAACAGCCTGCTGGCAAGGGCGGCCGTGTCGCTGGCGCTTGCTCTGGCAGGCTTGATACTCCTCGTCGAGCACGGGCGCGTCAGCAAGCAGACGGTCCAGCCGCTGGCTGGCCTCTTCTTCGTGATAGCTGCTCTCGTGGTCCTCTTCGGGCCATGGTGGCTCCGGATCGCCCGTGACCTCGTGCTCGAGCGCCAAGCCCGTGCCAGGGCCGAGGAGAGAGCCGACATGGCAGCCCGGGTCCACGACTCGGTGCTGCAGACCCTGGCCCTCATACAGCGGCGAGCCGACCAGCCGAACCAGGTAGTCCAACTTGCCCGGGCACAAGAGCGCGAGTTGCGGTCTTGGCTTTTCGAAGGTACCCCCGGGCCTGGTACTGCCACCGACCGGAGCTTCGCGGCCGGCCTGAAGCGCATCCAGGACGAGGTCGAAGCCCTCCATGGCCTGCCCGTCGAGACGGTCGTCGTCGGCGACTGCCCCCTCGATGACTCCTTGCGCGCCATGCTCGCGGCCGCCAGGGAGGCACTCGTCAATGCCGCCAAGTGGTCGGGGGCGTCCACGCTGTCGCTGTTCGGCGAGATCGACGGCAACCGGGTATGCGTCTACGTGCGGGACAGGGGTGTGGGCTTCGTGGAACAGGACACTGCAGGAGACCGCAAGGGGATCTCAGAGTCGATACGTGGCCGGATGACGCGCCACGGCGGCAGCGCCTCGATCCGATCGGTGCCTGGTGAGGGGACAGAGGTCGCCCTCTCGATGACGGCGTCGACGCGGCCCGCCTCCTTCAAGCCAGGCCAAGAGGGATCTGCTGATGGCCAGCACGGGTAAGGCGGAGCGCCCCCGCGTCTTCCTGGTCGACGACCACGAGTTGTTCCGCCGAGGCGTCCGCGCCGAGATCGACACCGTTCTCGACGTCGTCGGCGAGGCGGACGACGTCGCACCGGCGATCGAGCTGATCGTGGAGCGGGCGCCCGACGTGGTGCTGCTCGACATCCACATGCCGGGCGGCGGTGGCCAGCTGGTGATCCAGGGAGTCAGGGCGAGCGGCTCGGACACCAAGTTCCTTGCCCTGTCGGTCTCGGACGCACCCGAGGACGTCATCGCAGTCATCCGTGCCGGTGCCCGCGGCTACGTCACCAAGACGATCTCGGGGCCCGACCTGGTCGACGCCGTCCACAGGGTGGCGGGCGGCGATGCCGTCTTCTCGCCACGGCTGGCCGGCTTCGTTCTGGATGCTTTCGCCTCGATGGCCGACGACCCGGCAGGCCTTCTCAGCGGCGACCGTGTCTCTGTAGACCCGGAGCTGGACCGACTCACCCGGCGCGAGCGAGAAGTGCTGCGGTTGATCGCCCGCGGCTACACCTATAGGGAAGCGGCCGGCGAGCTGTCGATATCCACCAAGACGGTAGAAACGCACGTCTCAGCTGTCCTCCGCAAGCTCCAGCTCTCCACCCGCAAGGAGCTCACGAAGTGGGCGACGCAGCGCCGGCTCGTCTGAGACGCCACCCGGAGCGGCGGCTACTGCCTGACGGCAGGAAACAAGTCCGGGCTGAAACTGTGGGGATCGTCCGTCACGCGCACGTTCCCCAGCACGTCGACCATGCGAACCCTGAGCACAGGAGTAACAGGACCGGGCAGGGGCCCGTTCGCAGGCGGGGGCGGCGGCCCGAACGCCGTTATGGTCCGCCCGCCGAACAGGGACGACTGGTCGACTTCGACGCGGATGCCCCGCGGGACCAGCAGCCGGAGCGAGCCCATCAGGACGTGCAGGCGGATCGTCGGCTCCGGCCCGACAAGGGTGGCGCCGCGCAAGTCGACGTGGAGCTCGCCCACCAGGACCGTCGCCTTGGTGAGCTCGGGCAAGACGAACCGCCCGCGCTTCAAGCGCGTGCCGACCAGCAACAGCCAACGCCGTTTGACCCGGCCGGCGTCGAGCGGGGCTCCTGTGCCCTGTGTGGCGGCGACAAGCTCGCCTCGAGACCGGGCGGCGAGCACGGCGTCGGTACGCCGGCTGAAGTCGTCCAGAGTGAGGCCTCCTGCACTCGTCGCATGCACGAGCGTGGCGAGTGCGTCGTTGCGCTCGGTCTCGCTGATGACGTACTGCTCGGAATCACCGTCTGGCACGCACCCATCCTGGCGTACGCGACGCTTTTGTGGGGCGCGCCGATGCCCTACGCTGAAGTCGTCTCCTGCACGGAGTCAAGCACGCATAAGGGAGGCCGACGATGGGTTTGATGCACGAGGTCCGCCGGGAGTTCATCGCGGTGCCGGACTCCCACAAGGGCCAGATCGTCTACAAGTGGCCCGACGAGAACATCCGGAAGTTCACACGGGCCATCGTGGAGCCTGACGCACAGGCCGTCTTCATGAGCCAGGGACAAGTGATGGGGGTTCTGCCGCCGGGTCAGCACACTCTGGACGCCAAGGAGTGGCCGTTTCTCGGGATGTTCATCGACTGGGCTTCCGGCGGCGACGCCTTCAAGGCCGAAATCTATTTCGTCGGTACCCGCGAGTACCCGAACAACAAGTTCGGTGGCCGCCTCGACGACGTGCAGGACCCACAGACAGGCCTCGTCGTCACTCTCCGCAGCTTCGGCGAGTACTCGCTCAAAGTCGCCGAGCCGACCAAGCTGATCTTGAACCTGACCGGCACCGTCGACGTGTCCAACAACGACAACATCACCGGCTGGGTGGCCGAACAGCTCCTGAAGGTCACCCGGGCGTCGGTCACCACGCAGCTCATGACCGGCACATGGGCCATCCTGGGACTGTCCGCCCACCTCCCCGAGATCGAGGCAGCCATCAAGCCTGCCGCCGACGGCCAGCTCGACAACTACGGCATCCAGATCTGCCGGCTCGGCAACCTCGACGTCAACCTGGCCGAAGAGGACAGCGCCCGGCTGAAGAAGCTGGCAGGCGACACGGCTTACAGCCGGTTGGCCGGGGGTTTCCTGCAAGCTGCCCAGGCCGAGGCACTGCAGGGCGCAGGCGAGGGAATGGCACAGGGGGGAGCTGCCGTCACGCCCATGTTCATGGGAGCCGGCTTCGGCATGGCTGGGAACATGATGCAGGCGCCACAGCAGGCGGCCCCGTACCCGCCTCCGCCGGCGCCGGGATTCGCCGGAGGAGGCGCAGGGTACGCCCCGGCCCCACAACAGGCTGCGCCGCCGCCACAACAGGGTGCAGGGCCGGCACCTGCAGCGGCTGTGCCTGAGACGGCGGCGGCTCCCGACGCTGCGGCAGCGCCTGCAGCACCCGCGACCTCGGCAGCGACCGAGGGAGGAATGCTTTGCTCCAACTGCCAGGCACAGCTGCGAGCAGGGGCCAAGTTCTGCGACTCGTGCGGGACGCCGACGGCGGTCACTTGCTCCAACTGTCACGAGGCGTTGCGCCCGGGTGCCAAATTCTGCGACTCGTGCGGCACGCCGACGGGGTCCCCGACAGCTGCTGCCTGAGCGCGGGGACAAAGGCGGCTGGCGGGCGCCACAAGTAGTGTGCGGTTCACTTCGTACAGAACAAGGCCGCTGAGCCTGAGAGGATCGGTATATGGAACGGATCGAGTGCCAGTGGTGCAAAGCGCAGAACGAAGCGAACAGGACCAGCTGTGTCACGTGCGGCGCCCCGCTCGACCGCAAGGACTTGGTGACGGACTCCGGGTGGGCGGAGGCGCCGCGGCTGCGGGACATGACCGAGTTCCGTTTCTCCAACTCGACTTGCCAGATCGAGGGCGAGGTGGTGCCGGTCGCCGAGCTGGCCCTGGCGCAAGGCGACTCGGTCTTCTTCGAGCACCACGTGATGCTCTGGAAAGAAGCACAGGTCCCCTTGACGGCCATGAACACCGGCGGCGGCATGAAACGCATGCTCGGCGGCATGCCCCACGTCATCACCGTCGCTCACGGCCCGGGGCGCATCGCTTTCTCCAAGGACGCAACCGGGGAGGTGGTAGTGCTACCCCTCCACCCGTCGATGGAGCTCGACGTCAGGGAGCACGCCTTCCTGGCCGGCACCCACTCCCTGCAGTACTCGTTCGTCCGCATCAAGGGACTCGCCAACGTGCTGCACGGTGGGGAGGGCATGTACATGGACCGCTTCGTCACGAGCGGCGAGCCCGGCCTGTTGCTTCTGCACGGCTACGGCAACGTGTTCCAGAAGACGCTCGGGCAGGGTGAGAAGATCCTGATCGAGCCAGGCGGCTTCCTCTACAAGGACTCGTCTGTGCAGATGAACACGGTCCAGCAGAACATCAAGACCGGGGTGATCGGCGGGCACCGGATGTTCCTTGCCGAGATGACAGGCCCTGGGCGCGTCGGCATCCAGTCGATGTACGTACACGTCGGCACCGAATAGGAGGACTGGTGACGATGCCTCCAGCGGGACCCCCGCCTGCCTCCGCTCCGCCCGCGCCACAGGGCGGCGGCTCCTATACCTGCCCCTACTGCCGGCAGTCAAGTGCCACCGTTGACCAGTCTTGCCCGCACTGCGGGGCGCCCGTCGACGTCCGCGAGCACATCTCGGACTCCGGCTGGGTGGAGCAGCCCGCCATCCGCGACATGGCGCGCATCCACTTCTCCCACTCGACGTGCCAGATCAGCGGGAAGTTCGTCCCCGTAGCCGACTTCGGGCTGCAAGGCGACGACTGGGTCTACTTCTCGCACCATGTCCTGCTGTTCGCCGGGCCGACGGTGCGCATGGAGAACCACAACCTCGGCAGCTCCTGGAACCGCATGCTGTCCGGGATGCCGCTGGTCATGATGAAGGCCGCCGGCCCGGGCCACATCGCCTTCAGCCACGACGACCCCGGCGAGGCGATCGCCATCCCCCTGGCCGGGGGGCAGGCCATAGACGTCGCCGAGCATCGTTTCCTGGTGGCAACAGGCAACGTCGAATACACCTGGCAGAACAGCAACATCTGGTACACCACCAGGAACGGCAACGACCAGGAGACCCACTACCCGCTCGGCATGTTCCTGGATCGTTTCGTGGCCAAAGGCGGACCAGGGGTCCTCCTGTTGCACTCGCCCGGCAACGTGTTCGTCCGCGACCTGGCCCCTGGCCAGACCATCCTCGTGCAGCCGAGCTCTCTCGTCTACAAGGACCACACCGTGCAGATGCGGCTGCACTTCGAATATCCCGGCGGCGCCTACTGGTTCGGCAACCGCTGGGGAGTCAAGCAGGTGTGGGTTGCCCTCTACGGCCCAGGGCGTGTCGCCATCCAGTCCGTCTTCACCCATCCGGAGATGACCGGGTTGGTTTACTCGGACTCGGGGGCCACTGCGCAGCGTTGGTGAGCTCGGCTTGCGGATAATCCTGCTGGGCGCTCCGGGATCCGGCAAGGGAACGCAGGGCCCCGTGCTGGCGAAGCGCTACGGGTCTACCCACATCTCGACAGGGGACTTGCTCCGCACCAGTATCGCCTCGGGCAGCGAGCTCGGGCAGCGTGTGCACACCTACGTGCAAGCCGGGGAGCTCGTCCCTGACGAGGTGGTCCTCGAGCTGCTGTGGGGGCCCCTCCAGGAGGCGGCCGCCTCGGGCGGTTACGTGCTCGACGGCTTCCCGCGAAGCATGCGACAAGCAGAGGAGGCCTATCGGCGGGCCTTGCTGGCTGAAGTCACCGCCGATGCCGTCGTGTACCTGGCGGTACCCGACGAGGTGGTTCGGGAAAGGATCGCCGCCCGGGCAGCAGAGGGACGCGAGGACGACACCGACCCCTACGTCACCGAGCGGCGGCTGCGCGTGTTCCACGCCGAGACCGAACCGCTCCTTGCCTTCTACGACGGGCGCGGGCTACTGGTTCGAGTCGATGCGTCGGGTAGACCCGACGAAGTCAGCATTGCGATGACGGCGTCACTGGATGTGCGGGCGGGGGTACCGCAGGCCTGACGCGACTAACCTTGCGGGGTCGAGCCGCTGAGGCACCGCTTGCCAGGTGGCGTCCGGTTCGACATCGTGCGGTTGGCCAAAGTCGTTCAGCTGCCCTCCGGCCGTGGGCATGAGTTCAAGGAGGTGAGGTCGTGATCCGTGGCGAGCCCCCAAGTAGACCGGCCTTACTCACCGCTCGGGCCTTCACGCGCATGCTCGCCTCGTCTGCCTAACCAGCACCGCGGTAGGCATACTGGCAGGGATCCGACGGATTACGAGCCGGCAACTTCTTGAGTCCGCCGGCAGCAGCACGTCCGGCGTGCTGCCCGACAGCGTTGATCGCCCCGCCGCACGGACTAGCGCCGGGGCCCCTCCCTTGCCAGGAGGACCGCCATGCCCGGTTCGACTGCCGAAGACACGACATCGGCCGACCTTAACGACAACAGCTCCGGCGGTGCCGCCGCTGCTGGCGGCGCGCCCGCAAGCCGGGTGCGGGGCCGCCATCGCACCTTGCGGCGCCGCCTGCTGCCGCTGCTGGCGATCCTCGGCCCAGGCGTCATCGCCGCCAGCGCCGGCAACGATGCGGGAGGCATCGCCACCTATGCCTCAGCAGGTGCCCAATTCCGGTACCGCACTCTCTTCTTCATGCTCATCGTCACAGTCGCCTATGCCGTAGTACAGGAGATGGTGGCCCGGCTGGCGGCGTTCACCGGCAAGGGCCTGGCCGCACTCATCCGTGAGGAGTTCTCGTTGCGGTGGACTGGGTTGGCGATGGGGTGTTTCGCCGTGGCCAACCTCGGGCTTGTTGTGACCGAATTCGCAGGCATCGCAACGGCCTTCGGGTTGTTCGGAGTGTCCCGCTACTGGTCGGTGCCCGTGGCGGCGCTCGTGATATGGGCTCTCGTGGTTCTCGGTTCGTACCGCTACGCCGAGCGCGTGTTCATGATGCTCGTCCTCGCCTTCTTGACCTACCCGATGGCGATGATCCTCTCGCGCCCTCACTGGGGCGAGGTCGGGAGCAACCTCGTCATCCCGCACATGCAAACCTCCTCGGCCTTCATATTGCTGGGGGTCGCTCTGATCGGCACGACGATCACCCCATACATCCAGCTGTACGAAGCCGGTGCCATCGTCGACCGCGGCATCGGGCCGAAGGAGTTCCACTACGCCCGCATCGACGCGATCGCAGGAGCAGTCCTGTCAGACGTCGTGTCCGCATGCATCATCGTGGCCACCGGGGCGGCCATCGGTGGGACGGGTCCTCTCAAGTCGGCGGCGGCTGCCGCCGAGGCGCTAGGCCCGATCGCCGGCTCGGCGGCCAAGTACCTGTTCGGCCTAGGGCTGCTCGGTGCTTCAGCCTTAGCCGGCGCTGTCGTACCGCTGTCGACGTCGTACGCGCTGGCCGAGGCGATCGGCGTGGAGAGGTCGGTCTCGAACCGCTTCACAGAGGCCCCTTTGTTCCTGGGGCTGTTCACGGGCCAGATCATCCTGGGGGCTCTCGTCGTCCTCGTGCCCGGGAACTTGATCACGCTGATCATCAACACCCAGGTGCTGGAAGGCATCATCACCCCGATCACCCTCGCCTTCGTCCTCATCCTTGCCAACAGCCGGACGCTGCTGGGCAGCCATGCCAACGGACCGTGGGCGCGCACACTCGGCTTGGCGTCGGTGCTGGGGGTCGGGGGCTTCTCGGCTTTCCTGGTGCTGCAGCAACTCGGGAGCGCGCTCGGGATCCACTGAGCCGGCTCTGGCGGCCTGATGCACAGCGACCCGCCGTCTACCGCCCTCAACGCCACGCACGTCATCTGGCAGTTCTTCAGCCAGCACCAGAAGTAACCGGTCGCGGGGCTCTGAGATACGACCCGACCGCTCCGCCAGAGGCGGCCGGGGGGTCAATCCAGATAGCGTCAGCCAGATGGAAGACATCCTCGACCTGGCCGACCGCCTCTGGCGCGGAGCCACCGACATCGTCGGGCATCACCCTCTCGGTGGCGGCGGCGACCTCGTGGAGGTGGTGCCTGGCGTCGCTTACGTCGCCTCGTTCGCAAGGGTGAGCGCTTTCAAGACAGGCGACGGGCTCGTGCTCGTCGACACGGGCAGCGAGCTGGCAGCAAGTCAGATCCACACCGCCATCCGGGGGTGGGCGCCAGCCGGCACCGACAACCGCCTCAATACCGCCGTCTTCTCCCACGGCCACATCGACCACGTGTTCGGCGTCGGGGTCTTCGAGGAAGAGGCCCGCTCCAACTCCTGGACGGCGCCGGCTGTGGTGGCGCACGAGGCGATGCCGGCTCGCTTCGACCGCTACCGGATGACGGCGGGCTACAACGCGATCATCAACCGCCGGCAGTTCGGAGTGTCCAAGCTGGACTGGCCGACCGAGTACCGCTATCCGGACCAGACCTACCGAGAACGGCTGGAGTTGGAGGTTGGAGGGCGCGCCTTCGAGCTTCACCACGCGCGGGGGGAGACGGACGACCACACCTGGACCTGGATCCCCGACAGCAGGATCCTGTGCCCGGGCGACTTGTTCATCTGGTCGACGCCCAATGCCGGCAACCCGCAGAAGGTCCAGCGCTACCCGTTGGAGTGGGCGCGGGCTCTTCGCACCATGAGCGAGCTCTCGGCGGAAGTCTTGCTGCCGGGCCACGGTTTCCCGGTGGTCGGGGTCGATCGGGTCCAACGCGCGCTCAGCACGACCGCCGAGCTGCTCGAGTCACTCGTCGGTCAGGTGATCGAGATGATGAACTCAGGCTGCGGATTGAACGAGATAATCCACTCCGTCGAAGTTCCTGCCGACCTCCTGGCCCTTCCCTGGCTGCGCCCGGTCTATGACGAACCGGAATTCGTGGTGCGAAACACCTGGCGCCAGTACGGCGGCTGGTACGACGGCGACCCGAGCTCGCTGAAGCCAGCACCGGCGGGCAGGCTGGCCTCGGAGCTGGCTGACCTCGCGGGCGGAGCCAACCGCCTGGCGGCACGGGCTGAAGCGCTATTGGCCGGCGGATCCGACACCGACTACCGATTGGCGGGACACTTGGCGGAGCTGGCGATGCTGGCAGCGCCTGACGACCCTGCAATCCATCGCGTTAGGGCTGCCGTGTTCTCCGCCAGGGTGGAGGCCGAGACCTCGACGATGGCCAAAGGCATCTTCCGTGCGGCGGCCTACCAGTCACGTGCGCGGCACGAGGAGCGAACCTAGGCCCAGGCCGGACTGGAAGGCACGGACGAGCGGATCGTCTCCAAGATCGGCTCCGGCGACGGAGGTCGCGCACCCACTACCGGATGCGCGACCTCGTTCCGCACTTCGATGCGTCTAGCCCGAGTACCCGTAACCCAGGGTCGCCAGCACGTCGGCGTCGGGGAAGGCGTAGCCGGGGATGCTGCCGAGCACATAGTCCTCGACGAGCAGGTTGCCGCTGACGGCTGCCGTCGTCTTCGGCGTGATCGAGACCGTGATGGTCACGCTGTCGCCAGCCGGTACGTAGACGGGGTTGAAGTTCGGCGACCCGATCCCGTTCGCCGCCTCCCAAAGGTCCCCTGTCGAGGACTTGACTTGGCTGTTGAAGGCCAGTGTGACTGCGTTCAGTTTCTGGGTGGCGCTCACCTCAGGTGCGCCACCTGCCGGGTACGGCCCGACTTCGCTCGGGTTCATGTCCCAGAGCCCCGGGCTCACGTCGTGCTCGGTGAACGTCAGCCCCGCGGTGTCCTTCCCCGAAGCAGACTTCACGCCGCTCGTCGCGACGGCAGGCGATACGTCCGGGTCACCTGGGAAGTACCCCAGGTCGAACGTTGCCGGGGCACTGCTCGTGATCGAGGCGTCGAGGGCTTTCGTCGCCGGCGGCACGTAGTAGTAGGGGTAGTCGCCGCTCCCCAGCGGCAGCGTCATCTTGGAGGGGTCGACACCGGAGTTCTCGTTCAGAAGATGCACCGTGGCGTCGCTGGTGAGCCGCGGATCGACGAAGTAAGCCTCGGGCGAGATACCGCTGTTCGTGATCGTCACGCCGTAGGTGTAGGTCTTGCCGACTGTGAGCACCGTGCCATGCGGCAGATTGCTCGTCACGTGAACTTGGTTGAACTGGATGAACCCGGCAAAGGGCTCCGACAGCTGGTCCCCCTGAACGGGGTTGCCGAACTCGAGCACGACCGACCACTCCCCCCCAACCGGGTTTGCGTGGTACATGTTCAGGTAACCCGTCTCGACAGGGTTGCCGAAGTTGTCCGTCGTGACGTTAGTGGAATAGCCCTCGGTCTCCCAGGTCGGGTTCTCGAGGAACGCCGTGACGACCGCGTCGGATGGCAAGGCGCCCGGCGCCAGCTCGAAAGTGACGTCGATGTCCTTCTCGCCCTTGGGCACCATGAAGCTGTAGGTGCTCGTCTGGCTCGGGGCGTCGGCGCGACCGTTGCCGCCCGTCAGCACGCCGGTGAAGGACCCGCCGCTCGAGGTGATCGGGACGAGGGTGCGCTCGACGACAGAGATCGTCGTGGTCCCACTCGGGCTCGCTACGACGACCGACTCCGAGCTGTCGCCTGCCGACTTCGGCCCGACCAGAGTCAGAGTGGCGGTCGCTGTCTTACCGGCTGCGATGGTCAGCGAGGCAGGACTGATCTTGCTGGCCGCCGTGTACTCCATGGTGCGGGCGGACCACTGCACCGGACCGCTCGTGCCGATCCCGCCCGCCGTGGCGCCGTTTTTCTCGGTGAAGAAGACAGCCGTCCACTTGCCGGCCGGCGGGTTGGCCACCTCGAGGTCGGCGAAGTCTGCAAGACCTTGCGGTTCGGAGTACATGGCGTAGGCACCGTTCGGCTCGAGCAGTGCGACGTGCTCCACCGAGCCCTGGCCCGTGTACTGGTAGTCGGCATCGAATACGAGGCGTGAGACTCCCGTCGTGGCGGGGACCGTGAAGCTCTCGGTCTGGTCGACCTCAATCACGCCGTCCCAGATCGCGATGCTCCCGGAGTTGGCCGGGCAGCCGGCAACCGGCTTGCCGGGCTGCATGCAAAACGTGCCCGACGAGGTTGCCACCGTCTTTGTGAGGCCACGCGTCGACAGGTGCACGGTCTCGGAGGCCGAACCCGTGTTGGTGAGCGAGATGGTCTTGGTGGTGGTCGCGCCCTGTGCCTGGCTGACGTCGATCTGGTTCGGGTAGACCTGCGTCCCACCGGTCCCGCGAGCCGTGGTGCCGGGTAGGGACTTGGCCATCTCGACGGCGGCCTTGATGTTGAGCAGGCCGGCGCCCTGCTGCGTGGCAGGGGCGTCGATGTCTGTGGCCGAGCTCATGAGGATCTGCTTCACGAGAGCCGGCGACGGGTCGTGTCCGTGGTGGCTGCTGGCGTATGCCTGGATGACGTCGGCAGCACCGGCAGAGGTCAGGGGAGCAGCCTCGCTCGTCCCGCCGGTGAACTCGATCGGTGAGCCCTGGCCGTTGAAGTTGGTGCAGTCCTCATACTCCGAGGCGTCGCTGTCGCACAGCGCCCAGTTGAGGTCGCCCGGGGCAACCAGGTCCACCGTCGTTCCCTGCTGCGAGTAGCCGCCGGACGACAGGTCGGAGATGTTGTTGTCGACGTACTTGCCGCTGGCGCCCTTGACGGTGGCGCCGCCGTAGGCGGCCTGCTCGTAGGCGCGGTAGGTGGTGGAGGCGCCGGCGCTGATCACGTTGGGGTCAGTGGCCGGGGATCCCATGGTGCTGGAAATGCCGGCATCGCCGGAGCTGACGACCACGGTCACGCCGGCTTCGACGGCAGCGTCGTCGGCATTTCGGATGACGTCTTGGGTCGTGTCAGGGAAGTTGTTGCCGCCGAACGACTCGTTGATGACTTTCACTCCGTGGTCGACGGCGTACTGGATCGCCTGGATGAAGTTCGACTCTGTGGTGTCGTTGAGCGCCGAGTAGACGCTGAGGGCCATGACGTCGGCCCCCGGGGCAGCGCCGACGATCTTGATGTCACACCCCTTCGGCAATGGGTGAGCCGGGCTGACGAACTTCGAGAGGTCGTAGGCGGTGTTGCCCTGGGCGGCGATGGAGCTGGCGTCGAGGAAAGCCTCGCCGTCGGCGTTCGGCGTTCCCGACGGGTCGCCCGTGAAGTTCTCGTCGCTCGTGATCACGGCCGAGCCCTTGGGCGAGCCCGACGAGGCGTAAGCAGCGTTGCGGGTGAAGTCCGGGTCCTTGGGATTGACTACGTCGGCAATGAAAGCGACAGTCACCCCGGCGCCGTCGTAGCCGAGCGCCGTCGCCCCGGTGGCGTTGATGTTCGACAAAGCCTCGGGGTTCAGTTGCGGGTGCGCCTTCGTGCCGCAGGAGGCGGCCGCTGCCTTGCTCACGCCGGACTCTGTCGTGCCGGCAAGACCGACGGTCTTGGCCGTGATGGGCGTCGGGCCCTGGATCTCGCCGTTGGGTATGACCGAGGCGACCAGCTTGTTCTGAGAAAGCGCGGCGGCTTCGCGCGGGGACATCGTGGCGGCCAGAGCGTTGATCAAGCTCAGCGATGTTATGGACTTGACGCCAGAAGCGCGCAGCTGGGTGACGACGGGCGCCTGCTCGCGGGCGACTTGGCGGACCCTGGCCGTGCCAGCAGTGGCCAACCCCCCAGGCGGCGAGCGAAACATCACGATCATCGAGCTATCCGGCCCCGCCTTGTAGTGAAGGCCGGCAGCGGGTCTCGCGGACGCCGGGGCAGCTGGCAGCGCCAGCATGCCGACGATGACGCCGGCTGCGGCGCCGGAAGCGAACAACGTCCTTGTCCTTAGCAAACGCATGACTACCTCCAAGGATGGCGGGCGCGATCGGAGGGACGCCCCTTCAAGCTCGCACTCTACGCGCAGGCGACCACGTTGCGCACGTGGCGGGTATCGTCGCCTCGTACGCCTCGGCCGGCGGTGCGGCCACGGGACGGGCAACCAGACCGCCGTCCCTGTCGGTTCGCCGCCGGCGGGATTCACTAAGGAGTCTCATGCCAGACGCCGAATCGCCGGCCACGCTCTCTGCCCTCCTGCACGAGGAGCGGCGTTTCTCGCCGCCGGATGCTTTCGCCGCCCAGGCGAACGCCCAGCCGGGCATCTACGAGCGCGCCACCGCCGACAGGCTCGGCTTCTGGGCCGAGCAGGCCGGGTACCTGTCATGGGCCGAGCCGTTCGAGCAAGTCCTCGAATGGGACCTGCCGTTCTCCAAGTGGTTCGTGGGCGGCAAGCTGAATGTCGCCCACAACTGCGTCGACCGGCACGTCGAGGCTGGCCGCGGCAACAAGGTGGCCTTCTATTGGGAGGGAGAGCCGGGCGACACCCGCACGATCACGTACGCGGAGCTTCGCGACGACGTCTGCCGCGCAGCCAACGGCCTGATCGAGCTCGGGGTGAGGGCAGGGGACACGGTCGCCATCTACATGCCGATGATCCCTGAGACCGTGGTGGCCATGCTGGCGTGCGCCAGGCTGGGGGCGCCTCATACGGTGGTGTTCGGTGGCTTCTCGGCCGATGCCCTGAGAGGGCGAATCCTCGATTGCGACGCCCGCGTGGTCGTCACCGCCGACGGGGGCTTCCGCCGCGGCGCGCCGAGCGCGCTCAAGCCGAACGTCGACACCGCCGTTCAAGGCTGCCCGGACGTCAGGGCGGTCCTCGTCGTCCGCCGCACCGGCCAGGACGTGGATTGGACCGACGGGCGCGACCACTGGTGGCACGACGTCGTCGACAAGCGGCCGACCGAGCACGAGGCCCAGCCCTTCGACTCCGAGCACCCTCTCTACATCATGTACACCTCGGGCACGACGGCGAGACCGAAGGGGATCCTCCACACCTCGGGCGGGTACCTCACCCACGTCACCGCCACCCACCGGTTGATATTCGACTTGAAGGCCGAGTCGGACATCTTCTGGACCGCAGCCGACATCGGGTGGGTGACCGGCCACAGCTACATCGTCTACGGACCGCTAGCCAACGGAGCCACGTCGGTGATGTACGAAGGCACGCCCGACACGCCGTCCCGGGACCGCTGGTGGCAGCTGATCGACAAGTACAAGGTGACGATCCTCTACACGGCGCCGACGACGATCCGGACGTTCATGAAGTGGGGCGAGGATCTCCCGGGCGCTCACAACTTGTCCAGCCTGCGCCTGCTCGGGAGCGTCGGTGAGCCCATCAACCCGGAGGCATGGATGTGGTACCGCCGCGTCATCGGCGGCGAGAGGTGCCCGATCGTCGACACGTGGTGGCAAACCGAGACGGGCGGCATCCTCATCACGCCACTGCCTGGACTGACCGAGACGAAGCCTGGGGCCGCGATGGTTGCGTTTCCCGGGATCAATGCCGAGGTGGTCGACGACGACGGCCATCCGGTCGGGAATGGCGAAGGCGGTTTCCTTGTCATCACGGACCCGTGGCCCGGGATGCTGCGGGGAATCTGGGGCGACGAGGCCCGCTACCGCGAGACTTACTGGTCGCGCTTCCCGCAGTGGTACTTCGCCGGCGACGGGGCCAAGAAGGACGACGACGGCGACCTGTGGCTCCTCGGGAGAGTCGACGACGTCATGAACGTCGCCGGACACCGCATCTCGACGACCGAAGTCGAGCACGCCCTCGTTAGCCATTCCGACGTGGCCGAGGCCGCCGTCGTCGGGGCATCCGACGCCACCACGGGACAGGCCATCGTCGCCTTCGTCACGGTCAAAGGGTTGGTTGACGACAGCGGCGACGCCGGCGAAGCACTCGTTGCCCGGCTGCGCGACCACGTCGCGCACGAGATCGGCCCGATCGCCAAGCCCCGCCAGATCCTGCTCACGCCCGAGCTGCCGAAGACCCGGAGCGGCAAGATCATGCGGCGCCTGCTCCGTGACGTCGCAGAGCAACGCGAGCTTGGCGACGTGACCACCCTGCTCGACCCGACTGTCGTGAATGCCATTCGCGACCGGATGAGCACAGGCGCCGAGGACGAGAGCTAGCTCGGGCAGCTCTCAGCGCGGATCGCTGCTTGGAGGCTCCACCGGCGGTGCCGGGGGGACAAACGGCGGCGCACCCGAGTACGGAGAGCTGGGGATGCCTGGTGACGGGTAAGCCTGCCCAGGGCGGCGACGGTTCGGCGGCTGCTGACGAGCCGAGACCATCTGGCGGTACGCCTCCCGGCCCACACGTTTCGCGACCAGGCGGGCGCCCACAAAGGTGGCGCCGACCTCCAGAGCTATGCCCACCACGATGAGCGCCAAGGCGGGCTTCTCGGAGCCGCAGGGGAACTGCTGGCTGCAAGTCGTGACCCTGATGCCTGAGCTGTCGTGGACGATCGCAATGCCGAGCACCACTACCCCGGCGGCGAACATCAAGAAGCCAACCAGCCAAACCACTCGGACCCAGCGGATTGACCTCCTGGCTGCCGCCGGCACCCGGGACGTCATGAACCTGGTCAGCACAAGCGAACGCTACCGCGGCAACGTGTGAGCCGGCCGCCGGCGCCGCCGGGAGCATGAGGGTTCGCCAGCTAGGTCGCAGTGTTCAGCCGATCACGATCGGAGTGCCGGTCACGAACCGGTGAATCAGCAGGCGGCGAGTAGTTGCCAGCATGCAGCGGGCCCTCACGTCGCGGGAGCCGCCGCGAGGGCGCAGCTGCGTTCTGACGCTCTTCCGTCAGACGAACAGCCTCTGTAGAGCTTCCAGCAGCACAGCTGCCACTTCGTCGGGGTACTGAGCATGGACGTCGTGGTCGGCCGGCGAGAACCAGTGCACCTCGGCACGCTCGATCCCGGCCAGCGCATTGTTGACAGCCTCGCGCTTGCCCGCCGCCCACCCAGCCGGGGCCCCGGGCGACTCGGCGGGCAGCAACAGGACAGGTACGTGGATGCCGGCGTACAAGCCCGCCGGCGGCGAATCCCACATCGTGCGGAGGATCTGCATGTGCCGATCGAGGGTCAACCAGGGCGCGACCGTGCCGTCGGCACGCACCTCGAAATTCGCCAGAGAGCCGCTGATGCCGGTCTCCGGCCAGTCCGGGTGCGCTGCGCGAAGACGGGCGGCTACTACCTCGTAACGCGCCCCGGCGATCTTCGGGGGAGCCAAGTCCGCAGCCGCCTTCTCCCAGGACGAGTGCCCGGCACGGAGGTCGATGGTGCCACCATCGATACAGGCGATGCCGGCGATTCGCTCCGGCCAGCGTGCTGCCAGCTCGAGCACCAGGTTGCCGCCGAACGACTGGCCTACGAGCACAGCACGGCTGAAGCCCTCTCCCGGATCGAGGACCAGCGCCTCAAGAACGGCGACGACGTCGCCACACATCGACTCGTAGTCGTATCCTGTGTCGGGTTTGCCCGACCGGCCGTGCCCGCGCAAGTCGATCGCGGCGACTGCGCGACCCGCTCTGGCGAGGCGCTCGGCCACTCCGTCATAAAGGCGAGCATTCGATGCCAGGCCGTGCACGAGCAGGACACCCGGCGGCTTCTGCTGCTGGCCCAGGGCCGGATCCCAAACATCACACACCAGCTCCGCTCCGCCGACGCCGGGGATGCGACGAGTCGTGTAGCCGGTCATCGCCGAGTCATGTGTTGGCTGGAAGTAGCGGCCATACACAAGTCCTCGTAACCCTGGTCCTCGCAATTGCCCATGCCGACCAATTCTGCCCTCTGACGCACCGCATCTGCTTGTCACTCTGCGGGGGGCATGCCAACAGCGCCTGATTTCGGCGCCATCGCTCACTCCATCGATGCGTCAATCGCGGTTCGCAGCCGTTTGTTGGCGCCTGTTGAGGAGACGGTCGTCAACCTACACGACGCCAACCAGGTTCTCTCCGACAGCGAGCGCTCATCGGATGAGGCGATTGCGCACTTCACATGGGTTTGCGGAGAAGTACGGTTGGCCGAGTGCGCACCGGACACGGAGTTCTGGCAGCAGCATCAGTGATCGCGTTTGCCATCGCCGCCCCGGCTGGAGTGGCCAGCACCGCCGCCAAGTCTGGCGCTCGCGCTCCCGCTCCCGCCACCGCCCCCGCCCAGCGCCGATAGTTGCTGGCGTGCCGAGTGTTGCCGGTGTCGGCTGGTCAGTACAAAGGACCCTCAATCCGGTCGTAGGCAACGGGCGGCTGGACGCGGTCAGCTGCTCGTCGACGACCAACTGCATGGCCGTCGGGTCGTCGTCGTGCCCAATAGCTTGAGCCTCTTGACCCACGAAGCCTCAAAGACTCGATGAAGTCAGACCACACTTGGCTTGGGCCACAACTGTCCGTCGGCACTGCGAGCGAAGGCGTACGCGGTGTCATCCGCATCGTCTGTCAGCGGTCGAGCCATTACGACACGTCAGAGTGACAAACCAGAGTGACGTGGGCCTCGGCGTTGGTCGTGACGTGAACGGGTAGGTCGTAGGACAAGCAGGGAGCTGTTGCACCGGGCCCAACCAGGTAGTGACCCGGTCTCAGGGTGGCTCGGAAGTGACCTTGCGAATTCGACTTGACGGTGACCACCAGCTTGTGACCCGTAGTCAGAATCGTGACGGAAGCAGCGAACGGAGTCGGCGGAGCCGGAAGGTCCCCGCGCTCTGATTGGAAGAGTCCCACCAACGTGCCGCGGGGAGGGGCGGCTGACGTGCAACCGGAGACACCAAGGCTCGCCACGCACAGCGCGGCGACCACAGAGGCGCTTCGACGGGTCCGAGGGAACACCATCCCTAACCTGCTGTCAGTTCTGCGATAGTCTCCGGTTCGCCGGGCGGCACCACCCAGATGGACCCGGTCTCGTCGACGGCGTATGCCTGGAAACCGCCCTGCGGGCACAGTTGGCCGGCGCCGGTGGACGTCGTGCTTGCCTGTGGGCTGGTCGTAGCCGGCGTCGACCCTTGCTCCCCGTACGCACAGGGAGCTTCGGGAAGAGAGAGTGCCACCGCCGAGCTCGTCGCGGCGGACTGAGAGGCTGCCGTCGCCGAAAACGACAGCAGCCCTAAGGAAGTCCCTCCTACGAGTTGGCCCTCAGGGTTCATCGGCAACGGAGCCGGATGTCCTGGATTCGGGATGAGCACGGTCGACAGCACAACCGGCGTGCTACCCCCTTGCTCGGTCACGAGGTACGGCTGGCTAGAACCCACGACAAACTCTGAGGAGCTGAATGCAGCGATGGCGCTGGTGTCAGGCAAACCACCGACAACGGTTTGGGTCTGAGAGGGGCTCACCAGCACGACGGAGTTCTTGGATCCTGCCTGCTGAGACTGGAGCCCTACCGCAAGGTAGCCGTCCTGGTCCCACGCCACTGAGACCGGCGTACCCGCCGTGGCCGGGGTGGCGATCACGGAGAATGACCCAGTGGTGGGATCGAGGACTTCGACCCCACTGGCCGACGAGAGGGCAACTGCCACCCTTCCCGTCGGCCCAACCGCGACGTTGGTGACCGCCTGGATGCCCTGAAGGCCAAACGGGAGTTGCGACTCGGCCGCAGAGGTCGGGGGCGGCGGGATAGACCAAGTTGAAATATCAGCAGTGGTGGGATCGAGCTCGAAAAGGGTGTCGTTGTAGCCGAACCAGACGTTTCCTTGCCCGTCCACGGTCAGGCCTGCGGAAGCCTCGGGTGGTGCATAGCTCGTACCGCTGAGAACGTTCCAAGATTGCAACTGGCTCTGTCCGTCCCAGTAAAAGATCGTGACGTCTGTCGCTGAGAAGTCCCAGAACCACACGCCTGGACCGGATGGACTGCCGAGAAGGTACGGGATGGGTCCGTATTGGCCCTCTCCGTTGAGCAACTGCTCGCTGGCTGCGATGCTCACGGACTCGGCTCGCAACGTCGGACTGTGTAGCAAAGGACTGTCATTAGTTCGAGTGCCATGAGTCCCGCCTGCAGCTCGTCCGACCAGCTGGCTTCCGGCAAAGACTGCGAGGGAAACAATTATCAATATCGCCAGAACCCAAAAGCGCTTATGGCGTCGCATCACCAAACCAGTCGCTGTGGCTTTATCCCTGCGGACAGGGAACACTCGGCCGCGAAGTCTGGCACCGCTGACATTTGATCTCAGGGCCCAGCCGTTGCAAAAGCTGCGGATTGCTTAATCCAGTTGAAGGTGTAGGGTGCAGCACCAGGTATGGGTTTCGCACCCTTCGGCCAAAGCTCCCAGCCGCCCGAGCCCTCGACCTCATCGCCATATGATGAATCGTAACTGGCGACGACGCGGAGCCCAGCCAAGTAGCGAATGTCGAGCTTCTCGGCCGCTTCGAGCACCGCCAGGACCTCTTCCAGCGACGGCGCACGCACCGGGCCCGGCTGGTCAGAGGGTGCCCACGTGGGCAGCTCTGTGTCGGCAACGGGGTTGGGGAGCGAGTTCCCGCTCCACTTGCGTGCCAGCCGGCAGGCCCGGTGCAGCACCGAGCGTACGTAGCGAACCCTCTCCTTGCCGACCCCGGCCTGCTTGAGCTGGCGGAAGTAGCGCGCCACGTCGTACGGGCCTGTTGCTGCGATCTTTCGGTAACCGATCCCCTGCTCTATGTGGAGACGCCAGACACTCTCGTACCGGGCGCTGGTGAGAGGCGAGAGATCCTCCCAGCCGTTGGCCTTCCAGCCGGCGATGGCATCGTTGAAGGTCGTCTGCGGCCCCCAGTGGCGGCTCGAGTCGTCAGGCACCACCACGGGCTCGTCAGTGGTAGCCGTCACCATCCGCGCCAGTTCTCGCTCAGCGGCTCGACGAGTGCCGCGGAAGAACTTCGTCTTGTGACGAACCCGGCCCCTGTGGTCGCGACCTACATAGACACGGAGGTCCCAAACGTCCGGCCCACGATCAGGCCGCTGTCGAATGCTGCCTGCCACCGCACACCTCCGTTGTATCCCGGTCCAACACTTGTTGGACCAACTGTTGGACCACGCTCTAGTGCAGGGGTGTGACATCGCTTCAACTATGCGTCTGATTAGGAGCCCGAGAAGGGATTTGAACCCTTGACCTGCGCATTACGAGTTGTGGTAGGTGAGTGCCAGCGTCCCGCACAGTACCGGCGAGTCCGCCCGCCGGCACCGGACCAAGCAGGCAGTTACCCAGTACGCCTTGAACGCAGAACAGCAGGACAGAGCGAGCGGCGTTGGGACTGCAGATGTTGGGTGGAAGTTAGGTAACCAGACAGGGTTCGTGCCGCGCCGATGGAAGGGCTCGGGGGCGCGGGCGGGAATGTTGCTGGCGGTCTGTCGTGTGCCGACCCCGAGATGTGACCCGCCAAGGTGGGTTCGGATGTTCGTCGGGCATCGATGAACGACACGATCACCGTTACCGACAGGCGCCCGGGAGCCCGATGATGTGCGGTGGAGACAAACCGCTTGCAATCCTCCCCGATCAGGCGCATACTGCCAACTGGGCGAACCATAACGCCAGACAGGCTGGCACTCAGGTCCTCTAGCGCTCCTCTGCAACCTTGTCGCCGGAGCCTCGGAAGGGTGCACGG
>JBOGHW010000021.1:0-29838 GCA_050744865.1 Acidimicrobiales bacterium
GCGCTCGATGCGGACGCTGTCGCCGACGCGGACGCCGAGGCGTTCGATTTCATCCAGGTTGTGCAGGGTCGAGCGGCTGACGGTGACGCCGCCGACGGCGACCGGCTCGAGCCAGGCGGTGGGGGTGGGCGGTTCGTGCGAATCCTCGATGCGGTGACGCCGGGTGTCCACATCAGGGGGGTGGGAAGCGACATCCAGGCTGGCTCGGTCGTCGTGCGCTCGGGCACCGTGCTCGGACCGGGCCACATCGGTGTACTCGCAAGCGTCGGGTGCGGCTCGGTGATGGCCCACCGGCGACCGAGGGTCGGCGTCATGACGACCGGCGACGAGCTCGTCGAGCTGGACGAGAGCGGGGTGGCCCGAGACCTCCTGCCCGGCCAGATACGGGACTCGAACCGGCACGCTCTAGTGGCAGCGCTGAGACAGGACGGCTACGAGGCCGTCGATCTCGGGATAGTGCGCGACACCCCGGAGGCGGTGGAGTCCGCACTTCAACAGGCCCTCGGCACTTGTGACGCCCTGTTGACAACGGGCGGGGTATCGATGGGCGAGTTCGACTACGTGAAAGTCGTGCTCTCCAGGCTCGCCGGGCCTGCCTCGGGCGCTGGCGAGGCGGGGGGCACGGGCGCTGGCGAGGCGGGGGGCACGGGAGCTGGGGTCGAGGTGTTGCAGGTAGCCATCCGGCCGGCCAAGCCGCTGGTGCTGGCCTGGCTCCCGGCGGGCGACGGGAGAGTCGTGCCTGTCTTCGGCCTTCCCGGCAACCCGGTCTCTTCCCTGGTGAGCTACCGCGTGATCGCTCTGCCGGCCCTACGCGTCCTGGGCGGGCACTCGGCGACGGTCCCGACCAGCGTGAGAGGCGTCGCCGGGGAGGACCTCCGGCGGCGGCCGGACGGCAAGACTCACTTCGTGAGAGTCGAGGCTTGCTGGCGGAACGACGGGCGCTTGGTCGCCCGCTCGGCTGGCGGGCAGATGTCGCACCAGCTGAGCGCCATGGCCGGTGCCAACGCCTTGGCCGTCCTGCGTGACGGCGAGGGTGCAGCTGCCGGCGACGACATCGACCTGCTCCTGATCGGCGAGGTAGGAGAGTTGAGCGACACTGCTTAGGCCCATGGATCAAGGTGGGCCGCCGGACGTACGTGTCGGGGTCGAATTCGGCGCGTCGGGCGGCCCACCTGAGGTGCGAGGACCGCTCACCGACCACAACCGAAGCCAAAAAGGGGGCCGACCGTTGGCTCGGCGCAAGACAGACCGTAGACTTGCGCCGATGACTCCGGTCACAGGCCACGAGGCCACCACACCGCTCAAGGACTCCTTCGGCCGTGTTGCGCACGATCTCCGAATATCGGTGACCGACAGGTGCAACTTCCGTTGCCAGTACTGCATGCCGGCAGAAGGCCTGAAGTGGGTTCCCAGGGAAGAGATCCTCACCTTCGAGGAGATCGTCCGCGTTGCCAAGGTCTTCGTCAGCCGGTTGGGGGTCGACTCGATCCGCCTCACCGGCGGCGAGCCCACTGTCAGGGCCGGGCTGACCGACCTCGTCGCGGCCCTCGCTGAGCTGCGGACGCCCAGCGACACGAAAGTGGACCTGGCCCTCACCACCAACGGCTTCAAGCTCGCCGCCCTGGCGCGGCGCCTCAAGGACGCCGGCCTGACAAGGGTCAACGTGTCGCTTGACTCGCTCAAGCGCGACCGGTTCGAGGCGATCACGCGGCGCGACTCCCTCGAGCAAGTGCTGGAGGGGATCTCCGCCGCTGTCGAGGCCTGGCCCGGGTTGGTGAAGGTGAACGCAGTCGTCGTTCGGGGCTGGAACGAAGACGAAGTGGTCGACTTCGCGCGATTCGGGCGGGACAAGGGCGTTCAGCCGCGGTTCATCGAGTTCATGCCGCTCGATGCTGACGGCCTCTGGACCATCGAGCAGGTGGTCAGTGCCGACGAGATCACGGCCGCGATCGACGCCGTGTTCCCACTAGAAGAGGTGGCGCACGGGCCTGAGCCGGCTTCCCGGTGGCGCTACCGCGACGGGTTAGGAGAGATCGGCGTCATCGCCTCGGTCACCAAACCTTTCTGTGACGACTGCGACAGGATCCGTATGACGGCAGAGGGTTCCTTCCAGACCTGCTTGTTCGCGACAGACGACTACGACTTCCGGGCCCTCCTGCGGTCGGGTGGGACCGACGACGAGCTCGTCGACCTCGCCGCCAGAGCCGTCGGGCTGAAGTGGGCGGGCCACCGGATCGGCAAGGTGGACTTCATCCGGCCCCGGCGATCGATGAGCCAAATCGGCGGTTGAGGGCACTCGCCTGCCCGGCGCACTAACAACCAGGACGCCGCCCCCCGCTCTTGACAACCGGGTCGTTATCTGCTTTCCGCCGGCCTGAACGCGCAGCCTGAGCTTTCACCAGGTCACAGAGTCTTCCTTGCACGCTCGGACCGGTCGCCTACACTCGGACCAATGCCCGAACGTGGCCTCACCCATCTCGACCCGCTTGGCAGGGCCCGAATGGTTGACGTCACCCCAAAGGAGACAACGCACCGGAGGGCCCTCGCCCGTTGCCGCGTCCAGATGCTTCCTGAGACAACCGAAGCCATCGCCTCCAACGCGATCAACAAAGGGGACGTTCTAGGGGCAGCCCGCATCGCGGGCATCCAAGCGGCAAAGCGAACGCCCGAGCTAATCCCTCTCTGCCATCCCTTGCTTGTCGGAGGAGTGGTGATCAATTTCACGATCGGCGACGATGTCGTCGAGGTTGAAGCACAGGTAGAAGCAGTCGACCGCACCGGAGTGGAAATGGAGGCGCTGACGGCATGCGCCGTTGCCGCCCTCACCATCTACGACATGTGCAAGTCGGCTGACCGGTCAATGGTGATCGGTGATCTATGCCTGTGGGAGAAAACAGGAGGACGTTCGGGGATCTGGCGCCGCTCGGAAATCCACTAACCGCAAGAGGCCCGGTTGTAGGGTCTCCCGCAACGCAGGGATGGTACGAGGAGCGTGAGCATGTGGGTTTGGCTGATCCTTGTGGTCGTCTGGCTGGCCGTCTTGGGACCGACGATCGCCAAGAAGCTGAGCAACCGTCAGTTCTCGTCTGTGAGGTCGTTCCGGAGGCTGCTCATGTTGGGAGGTGAGCCAGCCTCGTACGCCGGCACCTCAACCAGCGTGCCGGGCGCCGTGATCGGGTTCTCGGCGGCCTCGCAGGGTGCCAGCGGTCGCTACTACTCGTCGGGCGGCGCCGGCTACGACCAGTGGGGCTCGCCGGGAGGGCACCGCGGCGGGGCCAGCGATGGATACGCCGGGACAAGCGGTGGATACGTCGGGACAAGCGGTGGATACGTCGGGGCTGGCGGTGGATACGGCGAGACCGGCGGTGGATACGGCTATGAGAGCGACGCGCCGACGGCGGCGTTCGAGCCCGTGCGCGGGCACGCGCCGGCTGACGCATGGCACCAGGCGTCCGGCACGTCGCAAGCCGGGTGGCCGGCGACCACAGTCACCACGTCGCGCACTACTGCTGTGCGCAGGCGGCGCGCCCTCGGCGGCCTCGCCGCTGCCACGGCACTGTTCCTCCTGGTCGCTTTGGTCTCAGGCTCGACGGTGATGTGGGCGATCATGCTCCTCACGCTCGGCCTGACGGCCACCTATGTGGCGGCGCTGATCCACTTCCACCGCCTGGCGATCGAGCGGGCACAGAAGGTGGTCGCCCTCGAGACGCGCCACCACGCTGCCGTTGCTCTCGACGAGCGGCGCCACGCCATGGTGGGCTCCGCCCAGGGTTGGTAGGCTGACGCTCACTTGGTGCAACTCCTAGGAGCGGCGGTAGAGCCCGCCGGACCTGCCGCTGGCCGGTCGACCCGGTGCAAGTCCGCGGCCGCGCGGTGATACCCCGCTGAAGGTCGGCAGGTAGCCGCCTTCCTGCCTCCCGCCTTCTCGGCGGGTGGTCGAGCCAGCAGGAGGAACACCAATGTTCACTGGAAGAATCAGTCAGGTCGGGCTGGTCTGCGACCTTTCCGCTGACCACATTCGGGTCACGGCGCCCAAGGTCGCTGCCGCCTCGGGAGGGTCGATTGCGATCAACGGCGTCAGCCTGACCGTGGCCGACGTCCAGGGCAACGACTTCGTGGCTTCCCTCTCCGAAGAGACCCGCCGCCGGTCCACTCTGCCGGGCCTTGCCGTCGGCTCGCCCGTCAACCTCGAGACGGCGCTCGAAGTCGGCAAGGCCTTCGACGGCCACTTGGTGCAGGGGCACGCCGACGGCACGGGCAAGGTCGCCAAAGTCGATGCCGAGGGAGCCGGCCGGCGCGTCTGGATCCGGACGACAGGCCATGTGCTGTCCCAACTCGTGCCAAAGGGATCCGTGGCCGTCGACGGCGTGAGCTTGACGGTGGCGGAGGTGGGGAGGGACCGTTTCTCCGTGGCGTTGGTGCCGACGACGCTGGCGGAGACAACGCTCAGCGCCCTGGAGCCCGGCCAGCGGGTCAACCTGGAGACCGACCTCGTCGCCAAACTGGCCCTGACAGCTGGAGCCAGCACCGGCGCAGCCCTGGCCGCCGTGGTGGGCGCTCTGCCTTGGGCCGGCCCGCTGAGCGGACGGCTCGGGGTCGAAAAGGTGCTGGCTCACTTCGCAGGCGGAGGTGGCGTCGTCGTGTTCGACCCTCAGCGCGAGAACGAGGGGGACATCACCTTTGCCGGCGCCAAGTTCCGGCCCGAGTCGATGAGCTTCCTACTGAGGCAGGCCTGCGGCCACACGACCGTCCCGTGCGACTTGGCGAGGCTGGAACGGCTCGGGATCCCACCGCTCCCGGGGGGCGGAGACAGGCACGGCACAGCCCCGCACCTGCCTGTCGACCTGGCAGTCGGCTCAGGCACGGGGGTCTCGGCCGTGGAACGCGCAGCGACTGTCCGGCGCCTCGCCCACCCGCAAGCGACGGCGGGCGACTTCTTACGGCCGGGGCACGTGTTCCCTCTCGGAGCCCGCGCAGGCGGTCTTGCCGAGCGCCGGGGCCACACTGAGGCCGCCATCGCGATGTGCGAGGCAACCCGCCTTGCCACCGTCGCAGTCATCTGCGAAGTGATGGGTTGCGGCGGCACAATGGCCGGGGATGCCGAGCTGGAGCGATTGTGCCTTCGGTGGAGCCTGCCGATGGTCGCCGTCGACGACCTGGCCGACTGGCTCTGACCCGGCTCCCGGCTCCCGGCTTCCGGCTCCCGGCTCCCGGCTCCCGGCGGGCGGACAGGATCAGGATCAGGATCAGGATCAGGCGTGCGTACCGAGCTCGTGCTCGGGGTGCGTCGCCGGCTCCAGCTGGAATGTCGAGTGCTCCACGTCGAAGTGGCTTGCAAGGCAGTCCTGCAGGTGGTCGAGCACCACTGCTGCTGTGCCGTCGTGGAAGCACGACTCCTCCACCACCACATGAGCGCTCAGCGCCGGCAGGTTCGAAGTCAGCGTCCAGGCGTGGAGGTCGTGCACGGAGATGACTTCAGCCAGCTCGAACAGATGGCGGCGTACGGCTTCGAGGTCGACAGACTCGGGCGTGCCTTCGAGC
This sequence comes from Acidimicrobiales bacterium, assembly GCA_050744865.1. GTDB lineage: Bacteria > Actinomycetota > Acidimicrobiia > Acidimicrobiales > Bog-793 > JAKACA01. Next base: position 5,542 of record JBOGHW010000021.1, read on the forward strand.
AGAACGCGGCCCGAGGTGCGCAGCAGGCCCCAGGCCGCACGCAGCACGAGGTAGGCAACCAGCAGCGACATCACGGCGTCGGCTCGGAACCACTTCGTGGTGATGATCACGATGCCGGCGACGGCGGTGCCTGCAAAGCCGTACAGATCCGTCAGCACGTGCTGGAACACCCCCTCGACGTTGAGTGAGGTGCGATCCGCCCGCGCCAAGACCAGGGTCGAGACCAGAGTCACGACGACACCGATACAGGCCAGCACGACCATGGGGACGCCGGCCACATGGGAGGGGTGAATGAGGCGCCGCACCGCCTCGACGACCACAAGGACGCCGACGACGAGCAGGGTCATGCCATTGACGGCAGCGGCCAGGATCTCGGCGCGGCGGAAGCCGAACGACCAGACAGGGCTGGCCGGCCGGCGGGCCAGGCGCATGACCCAGAGGGCGCCGGCGATAGCGCCGGCATCTGTCAGCAGGTGGCCGGCGTCGGCGAACAGTGTCAGTGACGCTGACACGAAAGCGACGACGACCTCAGCTGCCATGAGAGCGACGCTGCAAGCCAAGGCGACATAGAGCCCGCCCGGGCTCGCTACAGCGGAGCCGTGCGAGTGCCCGCCGTGACCTGGCGCCGCCACTGTCAGCTCCCGGGCACGACCACTGTGTCGGGAGGCGCCGATGGCTGTGTCCCGCTGTTCCAGCCACTGAGGTTGACCAGCTCGCTGGTGGAGCCTCCGCTTACGAAGCGAACGGGGTACGCCGGGCCGGTGTCGGCGATGTACCACGTCCCTCCGGTCGATCCGCCGTACTGGACGACGATGACCTTGTGCCCGTTGAGAGTAGTGGTCCGTGGCTTGGAGTAAGAGACCTTGCCAGGGTCGCTGATCTGCTTCTCGATCGACTGGTAGTTGAGCCCGCTGACGTCCACACCTGCCGAGGAGGGTACGGCTGCCCACTTGCCGGCGATGCTGGCGGCGTCGGTGGCCGAGAGCTGCAAAGTCTCCCAGGTCGCCTTCGACGCTTTGAAATACACGATTTTTCCTATCGCGACCATGCCGATCGGCGAGCCGTTCAACACGACCTGTCCTGACGAGTCGCCGTTGCGGAAGACGTCGAGGTCAGTCGACAGGGTCTCGCTGCCGTTCTTGCCGAGCGCAGAGGCGTGAAAGGAGTTGCTCGACTTGAGGGCCGTTGCCGCCGCCTTCAGGATCTCCTGGGGAGATCTCGTTGCGAGCGGCCCCGTCGACGGCGAGGCACACCCTGCCAGGGCGGCCGCGGCGGCGAGAACTCCACCGGCAACTGCGGCCCGCAAGAGCGCCGCCCTCGTCAACCGACGGCTGCCGGCGAAAGGACCCATTGGCCTTTGCCTTTCCCCTTGGCCTCGTAAAGGGCACCGTCGGCCCGGCCGAGGATCGTGTCGAGGGGAGTCCCGACCGGAAGGTCGATGGCGATCCCGATGCTCGCCCCGATTTCGGCGGTGACGCCGTCGCAGACCGTCCACGGCTGTGACATCTGCTCGACCACCCGGTCGGCGATCGTCGTCACCTGCGCCTCGGACGGCGCTCCGGCACACAGCACTGCGAACTCGTCGCCGCCGAGGCGGGCTATCTCGTCTGTCGGGCGCATGACGCTGATCAGCCGCCTGGCGGCCACTCGCAGGACGGCGTCGCCGGCGAGATGGCCATACTGGTCGTTCACCTGCTTGAAGCCGTCGAGGTCGATGTAGAGCACGACGGGCTGATCGCCGGCGTCGATCCTGTTCTCGAGGGCTTGAAAGAAGGCTCGCCTGTTGCCGAGCCCAGTCAGGGAATCCTTGAAAGCGGCATCCTTCAGGCCATCTTCCTCGTTCCGGTGAGACATCGCCAGCGAAGCGATGACTATCGCCCTCTCGATGGCGAGGCGGGCAAAGGGTGGCAAGGGCCGCTCCTCCCGGGCCCAGGCGACGAGCGCGGCGTCAGGTTTGCCGTCGAAGCCGAAATGCACAGGGAAACACGCCACGGACTCGTAACCAGCCTGTCGACCGGCCTCGCGCAACGCCACGGAAACACGCGTCAGGCTGGGGTGCTCGATCGGCTCTGCCGCCGTCCAGATCGCGTCCCAAGGACCGGGTAGCGGCGGTCCTGGGACCTTGGTGGCGGCGGGGAACTGCAGGGTGCCCCGATCGTCGCTCCCGGGAACCAGGAAGAAGCACTCGCCGCCGAACGGCGGGAACTTGAGGGCCCTGGACAAGGCCAGGAATGTCTGTGCCAGCGGCGCGCCCTTGACGATCGAGACGAGCACCTGGTCGAACCTGTCGTAGGCGCTCTCCGGCAGGAGGATCACGACGAGACCGGCAGTCGTCGGGTCGGCCGTCTTGTTGACGGCCCACACTTCGGTAAGGCGGGCGGTCCCGTCGGTGTCGAGATACGGCAGGCGGACAGGTCCGACCATCTCGCCCTCGGGCACGCCGGCTGTCGTGGCGACTAGATCCTCCACCAGGAGCCGCTCGGTGTCCGACGCCAGGAAATCCCCGACGTTGGCGCCGACGAGCTGTGAGTACGTCCGGTCGGCAAGCCGGGAAAGCTGCCCGGCCGCATAGCGGATCGTCCCGGCCTCGTCGATGACGAACAGGGCCGCAGGCAGAGCGTCGAGAAGGCTCTGCAGGTAAAGAGACGGGGGTGGAGGCGCCGGGTCCTCCATGACTTCCTTACGTGCCATGCACTGGGCAGCGTACAGGCTCCCCGGCGGGCCAAACGGCGCTGCCAGGGAGCCCTAACCCTGTCAGGCGGCCCGCACAGCCTCGATTTCGAACTCGAGGGCAATCTTGCGGCCGACGACGAGCCCGCCCGTCTCCAGAGCAGCGCCGAAGGTCACTCCGTAGTCGTACCTGTCGAGCTCGCCGCGGGCGCTGAAGCCGATCCGCTGGCCACCGTAGGGGTCGGCGACCACGCCCTCGTAGGTGACGTCGAGAGTGATCGGCTTGGTCACGCCCTTGATGGTGAGGTCGCCGGTGACGGCAAACCTGTCACCACCCTTGTGCTCCATCCCCGTGCTCTTGAACGTCATCGTGGGATGAGCCGCCACTTCGAAGAAGTCGGCTGAGCGGAGGTGATTGTTTCTTGCCTCGTCCCGAGTGTCGATGCTCGACATGTCGACGGCGATCTCGATGCTCGACGCCAACAGATCGTTACCGACCTCGACCTTGCCTTCGTACTTCTCGAAACGCCCTCTCACCTTGCTCACCATCATGTGCTTGACCCCGAAACCAATTTCCGAGTGCACGGCGTCCAGGTGGAACGTCGCCGCCGTGGGCACCGTGAGGCCCTGGTAGTCCGTGGTCAAATCGATCTGGCCGGTCGTCGTGGTTGTCGTGGCAGTCATTCTCTTCAAGCTCCTTTGTTACTTGTGTACGCAAGTAACTATACAGGACAGTAGTTGCTCATGCAAGTACTTTTTACGATAGACTTTCCCCGATGGTCACAGAACGATGCGAGGCGCTGGATCTGGTCACCCTCGCCGGTCTCGTCTTCGAGACGGCTGCCGGCTTGCGCAGGGCGATCGTCCCTCCCCTGGAACGCGATTACGACTTTCCGCCGCAGAGCCTCGAGGTCCTGATCCGCCTCAGCCGTTCTCCCGGCGGCCGCCTGCGGATGAGCGACCTCGCCGCTCAGACGGCCCTCACTCCAAGTGGCTTGACTCGTGCTGTCGATCGCCTGTGCGATGCCGGCCTGGTTGCCCGCCAGGTCTGCCCTGAGGACCGCCGCGGCAGCTTCGCCGCCCTCACAGAGGACGGCACGACTCGCATGTGCGAAGCCCTTGCCTGCCACCACCGCCAGATCCAGTCGGTGCTGGGCGGTGTCCTCGACGACGGCCAGTTCGCCGACTTGGAAGCGCTCCTCCGCCGCATCCGGGACCACCTCAACCCGCAGGCCGCGAGGGTCTCGCCTGACTGACCCGCCACGACCGGTGCGGCACTAGCGTCGCTACCGATGACCGAAAACACCTCTCCCAGCCGGAACAGCTTCGGCTCGTCTGCCACACTGCGGATCGGCGAGGACAGCTACTCGATCCACCGCCTGGATGCTCTGTCCGGCTTGGCCGATTTGTCCAAGATCCCCTTCTCGCTGAAGCTTCTCCTCGAAAACCTCCTGCGCCACGAAGACGGACGCCACGTCGGCGCCGAGGCCATTGCCGGGTTGGCCGCCAGCGCGGCGTCGGGTGCCGTCTCGGGCCGCGAGATCGCATTCTCGCCCGCCCGTATCCTGCTACAGGACTTCACCGGGGTGCCGTGTGTAGTGGACCTGGCGGCGATGCGCGACGCCGTCGAAGCCCTCGGCGGCAAGCCCGACGTCGTCAACCCCCAAGTGCCCGTCGACCTCGTCATCGACCATTCGGTCGTGGCCGACGTCTACGCCCGCCCGGACGCTCTGGCCATCAACACGGGCATCGAGTACGAGCGCAACTCGGAGCGGTACAAGCTGCTGCGCTGGGGACAGCAGGCGTTCTCCAACTTCCGTGTCGTACCTCCCGGCACAGGCATCTGCCACCAGGTGAACCTCGAGTACTTGAGCAGGGTCGTGTTCACCGACAACGACGGCGCCGCCTACCCCGACAGCGTCGTCGGCACTGACTCCCACACCCCGATGGTCAACGGGCTCGGCATTCTCGCCTGGGGCGTCGGCGGTATCGAGGCGGAGGCGGCCATGCTCGGCCAGCCGATCTCGATGCTGGTGCCACCCGTCGTCGGCCTGCGCCTGTCGGGCCAGCTCCGCGAAGGAGTCACGGCCACGGACCTCGTCCTCACGATCGCCCAACTGCTCCGCCAGCACGGCGTCGTGGGCAAGTTCGTCGAGTGCTACGGCCCGGGCGTGGCTTCGGTGCCGCTCGAGAACCGGGCGACGATCGGCAACATGTCTCCGGAGTACGGCTCGACTGTCACCATCTTCCCGATAGACGAAGAGACCCTTCGCTACCTCGAGCTGACGGGCCGCCCGCCCGAACGGCTCGCCCTCGTCGAGGCATACGCCAAGGAGCAGGGACTCTGGCACGACCCCGAGGCGCGGCCGCAGTACTCCGAGCACGCCGAGCTCGACCTCGGCGACGTCGAGCCGAGCATCGCCGGCCCCTCCCGCCCGCAAGACCGAGTGAGGCTGTCCGACGCCAAGGCCTCCTTCGCCGAGGCGCTCCCGACGTCGTTGCCCGCCGAGTCGGCCGGTCCGACAGGCCAGCCGGTCCACGTCAAGCTGGCCGGCGGGCAAGAGTTCGGCCTCGGCCACGGTCATGTCGTGGTGGCTGCCATAACCTCGTGCACCAACACGTCCAACCCGCAGGTGATGCTCGCCGCCGGCCTCCTCGCCCGTAACGCCGCCAGCCGTGGGCTCAAGTCCAAGCCGTGGGTGAAGACGACGCTCGCGCCCGGGTCGCGAGTCGCCATGGACTACTTCGAGCGAGCCGGACTGGTCGAGCCCTTGGAGGCGCTCGGCTTCGGCCTCGTCGGCTTCGGTTGCACCACTTGCATCGGCAACTCCGGGCCGCTCATACCCGAGATCTCCGAGGCGATCAACGCCAACGGGCTGGCATGCGTGTCGGTCCTGTCGGGCAACAGGAACTTCGAGGGCCGTATCCACCCGGACGTTCGCATGAACTACCTAGCCTCACCGCCGCTGGTCGTGGCTTACGCACTGGCCGGCACCATGGACCTCGACTTCGCAACCGACGCCCTCGGCGACGACCAGGACGGCAACGCCGTGTACTTGCGGGACATCTGGCCGGGCCTCGCCGAGGTGAACGAGACGGTCTCCAGGTGCGTGGGCTCCGAGATGTTCCGGAGGGACTATGCAGACGTCTTCGCCGGCGACGACACCTGGCGGCAGCTGGAGATCCCGACGGGCGACCGCTACGCCTGGGGAGACGTGTCGACCTACGTGCGCCAGCCTCCTTTCTTTGAAGGCATGGCCGCCGAGCCTGCCGCCCTCCACGACGTCGCCGGCGCCAGGGTGCTGGCCATCCTCGGCGACAGCGTCACGACGGACCACATCTCGCCGGCCGGTTCGATCAAGGCAAGCAGCCCGGCGGGCACCTGGCTGATCGACAACGGCGTCGAGCCATCCGACTTCAACTCGTACGGCAGCCGGCGGGGCAACCACGAGGTGATGGTGCGAGGCACCTTTGCCAACACCCGTATCCGCAACCACCTCGCCCCTGGCACCGAGGGTGGCGTGACCCTGCACCTTCCCGACGGCGAGGAGATGCCCATCTCCGAGGCCGCCGACTGCTACAAAGCCGAGGGCGTTCCACTCGTGGTGCTGGCGGGCAAGGAATACGGCGCCGGTTCGTCGCGCGACTGGGCCGCAAAAGGCCCGGCACTGCTCGGGGTCCGGGCGGTCCTGGCCGAGAGCTTCGAGCGCATCCACAGGTCCAACCTGATCGGCATGGGAGTGCTTCCTCTCGAGTTCGTGGCTGGCGAGAACGTCGAGTCACTGGGCCTCTCGGGCCACGAGGTGATCTCGATCACCGGTGTGGCCGGCGCCGAGCCCGGCGGGCTCGTCGGGCGCCACTTGTCGGTACAAGCTGGCGAGACGACCTTCGACGTCGTGTTACGCATCGACACGCCCGGTGAGGAGGACTATTTCCGCGACGGCGGAATCCTGTTGCACGTCGCCCGCAGGCTGGCGAGCGACGGCTAGGGAGCGACCAGACTCGAGCCGCTCCGCCATGAGGGCCACAGCTCGAGCCCAAGTTGGGCCTCGACCGCGAAGGCAAGGCGCAGGAGCAGCGGCTCGGACCAGGCCGGCCCGAACAAGATCGTCGCCACGGGCAAACCGTTGACCATCCCGCTCGGCACCGCGATCGACGGATAGCCGGCAATAGCTGGTACCGACCATCCGCTTTGTTTGAAGTGGTCGCCTGTGACATGGTCGATCAAGCAGGACGGAGGCATAGCCGGCGTGGCGAGCGCATCGAGCGACCACTCGGCGCAGGCACCGTCGACGCCAGCCCGCGTCTTGTGCCAGTTGCGCTCCCTGGCTGCCAGGTACACCTCGTCGTCGAGAGTGCAGGCGCTGGCGCTTGCCTCCAAAAGGTCGATCGGGAACTGGCCGGGCAGCTCGGCGTCGTGCTCCCGGGTGAACCGCACGACGTCGTCGAGGTTCCTCACGAGCGGCTCACCCGCCAAGCCGGCGGCCTTGCGCCCCGCCGCCCGCCGGGAGAGGTAGGCCGCCAGCCCTGCCTTGAACTCCGCCTGCAGGACGATGAGCTCGTCGTCACCGGAGGCTGCGATGGCCGGCACCTCTACCAGCGTGGCTCCGGCACTGCGCAACGCCTGCAGAGAGGCATCGAATGCGGACGCGACCGCAGGCATCTGCCCTGTGACGACTTGGTTCGTCAGGCCGACCCTCATCCCTGTCAAGTCCCCGGACAACCTTGCGGAGTAGTCAGGCATGCCGGCGGCCGAGTCCCAAGGCCTCCCGGCCTGGCGGGGGTCTTCGTCGTCGCTCACTGCGGCGGCCATCGCCGACAGCATCATCGCCACGTCGGCAACACAGCGGCCCATCGGGCCGGCGGTGTCCTGGCTGGCGGCTATGGGGACGATGCCGGTCCTGCTGACAAGGCCAAGCGTCGGCTTCAGGCCGACGATGCCGCAACACGCGGCCGGGCACGTGATCGAGCCATCTGTCTCGGTGCCGACCGCCAGGGGTACCAGCCCGGCGGCGACAGCGGCCGCCGAGCCCGCCGACGACCCTCCTGGTGACCTGTCAAGGGCATGCGGGTTGAGGGTCTGGCCCCCTACTGCGCTCCAGCCGCTCGAGGAGGGCCGGCCCCGGAAATTCGCCCACTCCGACAGGTTCGCCTTGCCGAGGACGACAGCGCCGGCTTGGCGCAGGGCCGCCACCAGCGGGGCGTCTGCGGCCGGTGCCCAACCGGCGAGGGCACACGACCCGGCAGTCGTGGCCAGGCCGGCGGTGTCGATGTTGTCCTTGATCAGGACGGGGAGCCCGTGCAATGGACCTCGCAAGTGGCCCGCCCGCCGCTCGGCGTCGAGGGCGCCCGCCTCGGACTCTGCATGGTCGTTGACAGCCAGCACGCTCGCCAGGCGCGGACCGCCGGAGTCGATGGCTTCCACGCGGGCGAGAAGGGCGCTCGTGATCTCCAGCGAAGAGAGCGCACCACCGCCAAGCATTGCCTGCATCTCCACGGCACCCAGCCTCGCAACCTCGGCGCTGGCCGGATGTGGGTCGCCGGCAGACGGTCGAGTCGCCTTCCCCGTCCCCATGCCTGCCAGCGTGCCACCTTCCGCCCAGGGTTGTAAATAATGACAGTCCGTTCCGGCGGGTCCCCGCCGGCCGACACCAACTTGTCACCTGGTCATATTGGGGAATGCTTGCTTCGCGGTGGCATCCTTGGCATTGTCGAGTCACATGGCACTGAGTACGCGGGAGCGGGCGGTCCTCGACTTGGAGCGCGAGTGGTGGCAGCTCGCTCCTACCAAGAAGCAGGCGATCGCGGAGCGACTGGGGTGCTCGCAGGCCGTCTACTACTCGACGCTCCGCCACCTTGCAGCCTCAACTGAGGCCTTCCGCTACAGCCCTCTCGTCGTTCAGCGCCTTCGCAGGAGGATGGCGAGGGACAGGAGAGACCGCGTCGTCGGGCAGACTGCTGCGGCTGTGCCGTACAGACCGGTCGGGCCGCCGGAGACCCAGCCTCGCCGGTGACGGCCGAAGAGGCGCTCGCCTGGTTGGCGGCGGCGCCGAGCGAGACTGCGATCTTCACCGACTTCGACGGCACTGTGTCTGCCATCGTGCCGGCAGCACGTGATGCTCGACCCGTACCCGGCTCGGTGTCGGCGCTCTACGCCTTGGCGTCCATCTTCTCCGTAGTCGCCGTCGTGTCCGGTCGCCCTGTCGCCTTCCTTGTCGCCCAGCTGGGCCTCCACGGGCCTGGTCGGCTGCATGCCTACGGGCTCCACGGCGTCGAGCACACGACAGGGGACGGGGTCGACCTGGCGCCTGGAGCCGAACAGTGGCGGCCGGCCGTAGCGGCCGTCACGTCTCGCCGAGCCGAACTCGAGGCTGCGGGCGTGTCGGTCGAGGACAAGGAGTACGGAGTCACGCTCCACTGGCGCCAGGCGGCTGACCCGGTGGGCGCCGAAGCCGAGGCACTCTCTGTGGTGGGCAGCTCGCTGTCATCGGGCCTCCTCCAGCGCCCAGGCAAGAAGTCTGTTGAGCTGGTGCTGCCGGTCGGGGTGGACAAGGGAACCGTCGTGGCCGACTGGATCGCCCGGGGCGGGCTGAGTCGCCTGGCCTATCTCGGTGACGACCTCAGCGACGTCCTGGCCTTCGATGCCATCGATGCTGCATCAGCCAGCGGGGTCACCGAAGGGCTCAAGCTGGCCGTGTCGAGCGACGAGGCGCCGAAGGAACTTCTCGACAAGGCGGACGTCGTGCTGGGCCAGCCTGCGGACGCTGTCTCATTGTTGGTTCGCCTGGCCGCCCGAGTCGGCGCCTAGTCACTGTCCCGCAGGGGTGCGCGACCTGGACAGCACCTTGGCAAGCCACTCACCCGGCGGGTTTGCCGAGGCCAGGCTCGCCAGCCGAGCCGACGTCGAGGCCCTCTCGGCGTTGCCGATCGACAACGCCTCGTGCATGGCTGCCGCCGTGGCGCTGACGTCGAACGGGTTCACCGCCAAGGCGGCCGGCGCCAGCTCGTCGAAGGCGCCGGCCCGGTCAGACAGCACCAGGGTTCCGCCGCGCTCGTTGAGGACAGGACCTTCCTTGGCCACCAAGTTCATGCCGTCTCGCACCGGGTTGACGAGGAGGACGTCGTACAGACGCAAGGCGGCCACGGTAGCGGCGAAGTCGTCGTCGACGTCGAGCAGCACGGGCACGTATCCGGGGCTTGACCACCTCTCGTTGACGAGCGCCACCAGCTGCTCGATCTCGGCCCGGTAGGCGAGGTACTCGGGCAGAGCCTCCCGGGTGGTGTAGGCGCGGATCACATGCACGACTTCGCCACGCCACTCGGGACGCTCCTCCAGGAGCGTGTCGTAGGCGAGCAGCCCGCGCAGGATGTTCTTGGACAGCTCGACCCTGTCGCTTCGCAACAACAACCGGCGCCCGCCCAGCCGGCCTGACAACTCTGCCAGGCGCTCGGCGCAAGCCGGTGAGCCCGCCACAGACGCCAACCGTGCTTTGTCGGGGCCGAGAGGCTCAGAGAAGGTCGCCGGGGTCGCCACGCCAAAGGCTTCGCTGCACCGAAGAAACGCTCGCTCCCACCGCCCCGCATGAAACCCGCAAGCACCGAATCCCGCCATGCCCGCCAGCAGCTCGCGACCTGCCGCATCGGGCAGCATCGCCATCTCCTCGGGCGAGCCGAAAGGCGTGTGGCAGAAGTGGACTGTACGCAGGTCCGGCCGCAGGCGAGCCAGCATCGAGCCCATGAGCAAGAGGTGGTAGTCGTTGACGAGAACGACTGCGCCGGGCGCCGCCACCTCGGAAGTGGCAGCTGCGAAGCCGGCGTTGTAGGTGCGGTAGTGGTCCCAGGCCTCCAGCCAGCGCCGGCCGATGACAGGTCGCCGGGATGCGTCGTACAAGCCGTGCAGGACGAACCAGAGCGTGGAGTTGGCGATCACGTCGTAGGCGGCGCGAAACACCTCGGGCTCGAATGCCACGAGGCGCAAGGACAGCCCCGGGCTGCCCGAGTCGACAGCCTCTCCGGCTTCGGCGACCAGCCTGTCGCCGTCGGTGAGGGCTGCCGCGACCCAGACGGCGGTGCCCTCCGCCGACCGCTGGTTGAGGGCAGCGGCAAGGCTCGGCGCCAGCCCACCTCCTCCTGCCCTGGGCTCAAGGCTGCCATCGGCGCCGGACTCGAAGGAGAACGGGCCCCGGTTCGACACCACGACCAGGTCGGCATCACCTGCCACCGGCCCATCTGCCCTCACAGGTCGGTCACAGATCGGGCAATACGAAGTTCGATCTCGCCAGCGCCGCCGCGATCACGTCGCGAGCCTGCGGGCCGAGCTCGCTGAGGCTGCGATTGCGGTGCCGTCGCATACCTAGATCCACCTGGGCGATGGCAGAGCCCCCCCAAAGCGACGACACGTCGACGACCATCCCCATCTCGACACCGTAACCACCATCAAGCTCGACTTTGTCGAGCACGGCAGCCCTGACTGCGCTCTCGCCGGCCAGTGGTTGGGCGAGGCCTGTGAGCTCCGGGAACAGCAGCGCGATGAGAGGCTTGGCGACGAGCTCGGTGACGCGGCCGCCGCCGCTATCGCTGTCCCTGAATGCGCGGGCGTACGCGCCCTTCACGAGCATGATGGTGTCGTCGTTGAGCATCGGGCCGAGCAGGCCCGTGACGTAGTGCGCGCCGAAGTTCTCGACGTCTCCGTCCAAGTAGACGACGATGTCGGCCCCCCGGCCTCGTGCCAGCCGCATGGCCTCTCCCTTGCCGAGACCGGGCCCACTCACGACGGTGGCGCCGGCACTGCGCGCCTCGGCAGCGGTGGCGTCGGTGGAGCAGTCGTCGACTACGACTAGCTCGTCCACAAGGTGGGGACCGTCGACGAGGTTGTCCTTGATGCATCTCACGATGCTCCCGATCGTGCGCTCCTCGTCACGGGCGGGGATGCAGACGGCGATCTGCTGGTGAGCCTCGGCCTTGGCGCGCAACAGCGCCTCCACGGCGAAGTCGTGGTGGAGGTAGCTCCGGATCGGGAGGCCCGAGCTATCCAGGTCGTCGAGGAAGGCCGCCATTGCCCGCCACGTTAGGGCTTACGGCGGGAGCGTCCGTCCGGGGGTGCGGCTCGGAACGGTCACTCGCCCCGGTTCGGTTGGCGGCACTCCGCTGGGCGCGCTTAGACTAGGACGATCATCCAGAGCGGCTGAGGGACGGGCCCGTTGACGCCGCGGCAACCAGGTATTTGATCCGGACGACGAGGTCCGCGGTCGGCCCAGGTGCCAATGCCCGAGCGATGAGGAGGAGACGTGAGTTCCGTCGTTGGTCTGTCCTGCCGGGAGTGTTCGCGCTCGTACGCGGCGGAGGCTGTGCATGTCTGCGAGTACTGTTTCGGGCCTTTGGAGGTCGCCTACGACTACGAGGCGATGCGGTCGGTGGTGTCAAGGCAGAGCATCGCCGCCGGCCCACCGGACATCTGGCGCTACGCCGAGCTGCTGCCTGTCGGTGACGCTGCCCCCGTGAGCCTGGGAGCCGGCTTCACGCCGCTCGTCCGGGCCGAGCGCTTGGCGGCCGAGCTCGGGCTAGGTGAGCTTTACCTCAAGAACGACACGGTCAACCCGACGGGATCCTTCAAGGACCGCGTGGTCTCGGTCGCTCTCACCAAAGCCCGCCAGCTCGGGTTCAAGGTGGCGGCTTGTGCCTCGACCGGCAACCTCGCCAACTCGGTCGCCGCCCACGCCGCCTGCTCCGGCATGGAGTCTGTGGCCTTCGTGCCACACGACCTCGAGACCACGAAGATCCTCATGACGGCCGTCTTCGGAGGCCGGCTGCTACCAGTCGACGGCAACTACGACGACGTCAACCGCCTCTGTGCCGAGCTGGCGAGCGAGCACCCGGACTGGGCCTTCGTCAATGTCAACGTCCGGCCCTACTACTCGGAGGGCTCGAAGACTCTGGCCTTCGAGGTCGCCGAGCAACTCGGCTGGGAGCTGCCCGACCACGTCGTGGTGCCCGTGGCTTCCGGCAGCCAGCTGACCAAGATCGACAAGGGCTTCGGCGAGCTGGCGGAGCTGGGTCTGGTCGACGACCGGCCGGTCCGAGTCTCCGGCGCACAGGCCGAGGGCTGCTCACCTGTCGCCACCGCTTTCGCGGAGCGGGCCGCCGAGGTACGGCCTGTCAAGCCTTCGACCATCGCCAAGTCGCTCGCCATCGGCAACCCCGCCGACGGCTGGTACGCCCTCGAGGTGGCCCGCCGGACAGGCGGCGCCATCGCGGCGGTGACCGACGCCGAGATCGTCGAGGGCATCCGCCTTCTGGCCCGCACCGAGGGCATCTTTGCCGAGACTGCCGGGGGTGTGACCATCGCCACGCTTGCCAAACTCGCAGCATCCGGCATCGTCAGGCGGCACGAGCGAGTAGTCGCTTATGTGACGGGCAACGGCCTGAAGACAGTCGAGGCGCTCTCGGGACAACTGCCGCTGCACGATCCAATCGCCCCCAGCCTCGACGCAGTCGCGGCGGCTCTCGAAGGCACGGAGTACCAGTCATGACCAACTTCACCAGTCCCGGCGCCGCCCCGGCGGCGAGCACGGCTGTGACAGTGCGGGTGCCGTCACAGCTGCGCCAGTTGACCGGCGGAGCCGGCGAGGTGACCGTCGCCTGCGGCACGGTCCGCCAGCTGATCGCCGCCCTCGAAACCGCCCACCCGGGCTTCGGGCAGAGGTTGCTCGACGAGAACGGGGCGCTTCGTCGCTTCGTGAACGTGTTCGTGGCTGACGAGGACGTGCGCTTCCTCGACGGGCTGGATACAGCTGTGTCGGCCGGTCAGACGGTGTCGGTCGTGCCCGCGGTGGCCGGAGGCTAGCCGGCTAGGCCTCGGCCAGAGCCTTTTGAAGCCGGCGGAAGCGCCCCTCGGTAAGTGACAGCAGGAGGGTCAACAGGCCGATGCCGGCACCCAACGCCGCCACCCCGTGCCACCCATAGGCGGCGAAGATGAGCGCCGAGCCGACCGAGCCGATTGTCCCGCCGATGAAGTAGCAAGTCATGTACGCCGAGTTGACGCGGCTGCGGGCCTCGCCGAGCTTGTAGATCTCGGACTGGTTGGTGATGTGCATCCCCTGGCAGCCGACGTCCAGGATCACGATGCCGAGAATCACGCCGAGCAACAGGCGCGGCTCCGCCCAGAGCAAGGCATAGCCCCCGAAGATGGCCAGAGCCGTGATGACGGTGACAAGCGCCTGCAGCCCTTTGTCAGCCAGGCGCCCGGCGACCGACGCCATCAGGGCACCGGCTGCACCGGCCAGCCCGAACAGGCCGATCGTCCCGGCACCGTAGTGGTACGGCCCGGCTGACAAGAGAAACGCCAAGCTTGTCCAGAGCACCGAGAACGCCGCGAACGACAACCCGCCCAGCATCGAACGGCGGCGAAGTACCGGCTCGCGGCGGAAGATGGCAAGAACCGAGGCAAGGCCCTGTTGGTAGCTGAGCTCCGTCTGCCTCGGATAGCGCGGGAGGCTGCGCCAGAGCACGAAGGCCATGACAGCCATCAGGCCGGCGGCCATCAGGTAGACGCCTCGCCACGAAGTGGCGGCAGCGACGTAGCCCGCCACCGTCCGCGCCAGCAAGATGCCCAGGAGGAGGCCGCTCATGATCGTTCCGACGACGCGCCCTCGCTCGGCGTCGCCGGCCAGCGTGGCGGAGAAGGCAACGAGGACCTGGGCGACGACAGAAGTACAGGCGGCTGTGGCGGCGAACACGTAGAGCATCCACAGCTGCGTGGAGCAGGCCGCCCCGACGAGGCCAGCCGCCGTCACGAGCGACATCACCAGAACCAGCCTGCGCCGTTCGAGGAGGTCGCCGAGCGGCACGAGAAACACCAGCCCCAGCACATAGCCCACCTGCGCCGCCGTCACGACGAGCCCGGCGGCGCCCGAGCCGACGCCGAAGCTGTGGCGTATCTCGGCCAGCAGTGGTTGCACGTAGTAGTTGCTGGCCACCGTGACCCCGGTGGCTACAGCCAGCAGCCAGACCAGACGGTTGGAGATGCCGGCCGGAGCACGCGTGGGGGTCTCGGGGAGCGCCACTCCCCCAGTCAACACCTGCAGGGCGCGCGGCCTTCCCGGGCAACCCCGGAGGGGGGCGGTAGCACTCGGCCACCGGGAGTGCTAATCTGGCACTCGATCGGTGAGAGTGCTAACGACCCGACTGACGTCGGGCCAAGGGAGGACCTAGATGGCCAAGATGATCGCATTCGACGAGAACGCTCGTCGGGCGCTCGAGAAGGGCATGAACCAGCTGGTCGATGCAGTCAAGGTGACGCTTGGCCCCAAGGGCCGCAACGTCGTGCTCGAAAAGAAGTGGGGCGCGCCGACCATCACCAACGACGGTGTATCGATCGCCAAGGAGATCGACCTCGAGGACCCATACGAGAAGATCGGGGCCGAGCTCGTCAAGGAAGTCGCAAAGAAGACGGACGACGTCGCCGGCGACGGCACGACGACCGCCACGGTGCTGGCCGGTGCCATGGTCCGCGAGGGCCTGCGCAACGTTGCAGCCGGCGCCAACCCGATGGGCCTGAAGAAGGGCATCGAGTCAGCTGTCGAAGCAGCCGTCACGAGCATCAAGACGCTGTCGAAGGACACCGACTCGAAGGACCAGATCTCCCAGGTAGCCGCCATCTCGGCGGCCGACAACGAGATCGGCTCCATGATCGCCGAGGCGATCGACAAGGTCGGCAAGGACGGCGTCATCACCGTCGAGGAGTCGCAGACCTTCGGCATGGAGATGGAGCTTGTCGAGGGCATGCGTTTCGACAAGGGTTACATCTCCCCGTACTTCGTCACCGACCCCGAGCGGATGGAGGCGGCCCTCGAGGATCCCTACCTCCTCATCGTCGGCTCGAAGATCTCCGCCGTGCGCGACATGCTCCCGGTTCTGGAGAAGGTCATGCAGACCGGCAAGCCGCTCGTGATCCTCGCCGAGGACGTCGAGGGTGAGGCTCTCGCCACGCTCGTCGTGAACAAGATCCGGGGCACCTTCAAGTCCGCCGCCGTGAAGGCTCCCGGCTTCGGCGAGCGCCGCAAGGCCATGCTGCAGGACATCGCCATCCTTACCGGTGGCCAGGTCGTGACCGAGGAAGTCGGCCTCAAGCTGGACGGCGTCACGCTCGACTTGCTGGGCCGTGCCCGCAAGATCGTCGTCACGAAGGACGAGACGACGATCGTCGAGGGCGTCGGCGAGGAGTCCGACATCAAGGGCCGCATCAACCAGATCAAGACCGAGATCGAGAACACCGACTCGGACTACGACCGTGAGAAGCTCCAGGAGCGCCTCGCCAAGCTGTCCGGCGGCGTCGCCGTCATCAAGGTCGGCGCGGCTACCGAGGTCGAGCTCAAGGAGAAGAAGCACCGCATCGAGGACGCTGTCTCCACCACCAAAGCGGCCATCGAAGAGGGCGTCGTGCCCGGCGGTGGCGTGGCGCTGCTGCGCTCGCAGTCGGCGATCTCCGACCTGGCCGAGAAGCTCGAAGGCGACGAGGCGACAGGTGCCCGCATCGTGAGCCGTGCCGTCGAGGAGCCGTTGAAGCAGATCGCCGTCAACGCCGGCCTCGAGGGTGGCGTCGTCGTCGACAAGGTGCGTCACCTGAAGCACGCCGCCGAGGGCCTCAACGCCGCCACCGGCGAGTACGAGGACCTGTTCAAGGCGGGCGTCATCGACGCTGCCAAGGTCACGCGCTCGGCGCTGCAGAACGCCGCTTCGATCGCCGCCCTGTTCCTTACGACCGAGGCTGTCATCGTCGACAAGCCGGAGGAGAAGGCGCCGGCCATGCCGGGCGGGGGTGGGATGGAGGACTTCTAAGTCCTCCTGATCCTTTCGATCAGTCACAAGAGGGGCGCTCCGGCGCCCCTCTTGTCGCGCCCGGCCCCGCCGGCGTCTCACGGCCGCCGACGTCTCACGGCTGGCGGAGCAAAGGGTCTCTTGGGCGCCCGCCAGCGGGGGTTCCGAGCCCGAGGACTGTGCAAGAGTTGCCGCGTGAGCGAGATCTGGGTCGAGCGCCTCAAGTGGCCGAGCGCACCGCACTACGCCGTGCCAGGCCGGACCGTCGGGGAAGACGAGTACGGCCTCTGGATCGAGCTCGCCGCCGACCACCCCGTGTACCGAGGTGACGAGATTCTCTTCCATGGCTCGGCCGGCCTGGTGCTGGCGCCGGGCCGCGCGCCAGGATGGCTCGCCTGGTTCCCGAGCGAGGGAGCTTTCGACCTCTACGTCGACATAGTGACCGACCTGACGAGAACCGACGGGGTCGTCACGATGATCGACCTCGACCTTGACGTCGTGCGCCGCCGGACCGGCGAGATCGAGCTGCTCGACGAGGACGAGTTCGCCACCCACCAGGTCGAGCTCGGCTATCCCGCCGAAGTCGTGGAAGCAGCCCGCCGGGACGCCGACTTCGTGATGCAAGCGGTCACAGCCGGCACGGAGCCCTTCGGCGGGCTGAGGGCAGCCGAGTGGAGAGCCAGGCTCGGTACCAGAGTCGAAGACACGCCTAGCGCTTCCTAGACTGGCTCGGTGACCGTGGAAGACGAGAGCTCACCAGACACGCCCACCACCGCTCGGAGCGGGTGGGCCGTCCTTCACCTCTTCTGCCGGCCGCCGACGGACCGGCCGGCCGACGCCACGGGGATCCTCGATGCCATCGACGCCGCCCGCAAGAGCGACCACCAGGTTGTGACCGCTGCCATGCTCGGGCACAAGGCCGACCTCTGCGTCCTGGCCGTCGGTCCGGAGCCAACTGTCCTACGTGGCCTGCAGACCGCGCTCGCTCGGGCGGGCATCGACATCGTCGATTCGTACGTCTCGCTCACCGAAGTGTCCGAGTACGCCGCCGGCGTGCCTGAGGCCATGAAGCAGGCCCGCCTCTTCCCGGTGCTGCCACCGGAGGAGATGAGTGCCTTCTGCTTCTACCCGATGTCCAAGCGGCGGTCGCCGGGTGCGGAGAACTGGTTCACGCTCAGCTTCGACGAGCGAATGAGCCTGATGCGCGGCCACGGCGCCGTCGGGCGCGAGTTCAGGGGCCGCGTCCTGCAGCTCATCACGGGCTCGACCGGGCTCGACGACTACGAGTGGGGCGTGACGCTGTTCGGTAGGGATCTGGCGGATTTGAAGGATTGTGTGTACCGGATGCGTTTTGATGAGGGTTCGGCGATCTATGCGGACTTTGGCCGCTTCTACACGGGCACCGTCGGCGACGCAGCCGCCGTGCTCGAGGCAGTCGGGGTCGGTTGACGTGTCACTGCAGGCCGCACTCGAGCATGAGCTGACCGAGCTCGGCACGGTGGTGGTGGCTTTCTCGGGGGGTGCCGACTCCGCCTTGCTCGCTTATCTCGCCAACCAGACCCTGGGACGGCAAAGGGCGATCTGTGTTACTGCCGTGTCGCCCTCCCTGGCCCCCGAGGAGCTGCAGGACTGCCGGACGCTGGCCGCCGAGTGGGGGCTCGACTGGCGCCCCGTCGAGACCAACGAGCTCGAGTCTGTGGAGTACGCCCGCAACGGCAAGGATCGCTGCTACCACTGCAAGTCCGAGCTGATGAGCGCCTTGGCCCCAATCGCCGAGGCGAGCGGCGCGACGGCCGTGCTAGGTGTCAACCTCGACGACCTCGCAGACCACCGCCCTGGCCAGCAAGCCGCCGCAGAGCGAGGCGCCCGGTTCCCTTTCGTCGATGCGGGACTCACCAAGGCGGACGTGCGGGCGATCTCCCGCCAGCTCGGCCTGCGGACCGCTGACAAGCCTGCAGCCGCTTGCCTGGCCTCCCGTCTCCCCTACGGCACCCGCGTGACCCTCGGCGTCCTGAACGAGGTCGCCAAGGCCGAGAGCGGCCTGAGGGCGCTCGGGTTCAGCAGCCTGCGGGTGCGCCATTACGGCGACCTGGCACGCCTGGAAGTGCCCGTCGGCCAGCTGGGTGAAGTACTGGCGCAGCGGGACGAGGTCGTCGCGGCCGTCCAGGCAGCCGGGTACCGCTACGTGACCCTCGACCTCGAAGGGCTGCGCTCGGGCAACCTCAACGGCGCCCGTAGCTATCGAGAAGCCGACCGTATGGAAGCGTGACAGACGGGGCCGAGCTCGATGCGCTGCTGGCCAGGCGCGCCCAAGTACACCGAGTCACGAGCCGAAGTCCGATGCAGTCGCTCGAGGATCTGGAGGAGTGGCTCACTGAGCAGGGCATCACGCTGGTCAGCGGCCGGAGCGCGGTGCCCAGCGCCGCCGAGGCCATCGCCGGCGAGACCATCGCGGGTAGCTGGTGGTCCCACCGGCAAGGCGGTGCGATCTACCGGCTCTTGACCGAGCTGGAGGAGCGAACGCAGTGGTTGGACGTTGCTCTGGTCGAGGGCAAGCACACGCTGGTCGCACCGGCGGCGAGACTGCCGTTGGCCCGGCTCGCTGCCGACGAGGAACGGCGGGCCCGGGTGGTCGCCGGGCTGCCGCCGCCGGCACGTCGGCTGTGGGACGTTGTGTCTAGCGGGGAGGAGGTGCGGTCGGATGACCCACGTTTCGCCGGCAAGTCATGGCGTCCGGCTCGCCAGGCGCTGGAGGCTGGACTCCTGGTTCGCTCCCGCTCCGAGCACCAGGACGCCGGTCATCACGTCGCCACGGTGACGACCTTCGGTGAGCAGCCGGAACCGGGAAGCGACAAAGCGCTGGGGTCAGTACTTGGTCAGTGCCTGCACTCGGCCGTCGTAGCCGAGACGCGTGAGGTTCTGCGCTGGCTTCGCTACGTCGAACCGCTCAAATCTCTGATTGAGACCGCCATCAGCGACCTGGCGGTGCGAGCACTGAACGTCGACGGCCGCACTTGGTTGACGCCAGCCGAGCGCTGACTTACTTCCACTTGAAGTGCACGAAGATGCGGCCGAAGTTCTTCGAGTCCTTCTCGATGCGGTGATACAAAGGCTTGATCTCGTCTTGCTCGAGGAAGCGGATGACCCTCTTCTTCAGCTGACCCGACCCTTTGCCGGGGATGATCTCGATCTCACGGGCCTTGATGCGCACAGCCTCGGCCATAACGCGGCGCAGGGCGGCGTCGATGGCCTCGCCCTTGTTGAAGATCTCGTGCAGGTCGAGCTTGATCTTGTCAGGCATCAGTCTTCCCGGGCCGACCCGGCGACCGCCTCGACCTCTATCTCGACTCTCCAACGCGGGTCGAGCAGGGCTGCGACCACGACCATCGTCGCAGCTGGGGCAGCCGGCCCGACGGCCACACGATGCACCTGCCCGACGGCCGCCGCATCAGCAGCGTCAACTAGGTACATGCGAGTCCGCACTACTTCGCGCAGCGACGAACCGAGCTCTTCCAAGGCTGCCGCCACAATCTCGAAACACCTCCCCGCCTGCACAACGACCGATCCATCACACGAACCGTCCTGCCAGATCGGCGCAGTGCCGGAGACGATGACCCTGTCACCGACGCGCACCGCCCTCGAGAAGCCAATCGACTCCTCGAACGGCGACCCCGACCTGGCATGAGCTCTCGACATGGCCGTGAGTCTCGCGCCGGAGTACCGCCCCGGTCGCCGGTTCGGTAGCGTCGCACCTGTGGCGGACGACACAGCCTCGACCCGAGAGCTCCTGCGGTGGGGCGAGACCCTTTCGGCCATTGCCAGGACTGGTTTGGGCTTCACCGAGAACTTGTACGAGAGGGAGCGCTTCGAAGAGGTCCTACGCGTGGCAGGCGAGATTCGGGCCGCCGCCGCCGCCTCCCTGACTCGCGAAGGCCAACCGTCGACCGACGGCTCGGACGACTCCCAAGGGCTCGTGCACGAGTGGCTGCGCATCGTCGGCAACGGCGTTGCCGGCTACGTGACCCCGAAGATCGCAGTCGGTGCGATCGTAGGCAATGAGGCCGGCGACATCCTCCTCGTCCAGCGCGGCGACTCGGGTGTGTGGCTCTACCCGACCGGCTGGGCCGACGTCGGGTACTCGGCCGCCGAGGTGGCGGTGAAGGAAGTGCAGGAGGAGACGGGCATCGAGGTCGAGCCGGTCCGGCTGGTGATGGTGCTCGACGGCCTCAGGCTCGGCATAACCCAGATACCCCTCTACTCGCTGGTCTTCCAACTGCGACCGATCGGCGGAGACCTCCGGGCGCATCCGCTCGAGTGCCGTGACGTCGGCTGGTTCGCCGAAGACGCCATGCCGACTCCTCTCGCCGGTGCAGGCGTCTGGAAAGAGCATGCCTTCAAGGCGGTCCGCGGCGAGCCGCTCGACGTACTGTTCGACCGCCCGCGTTCGCCAGTGTGGAAAGCAGCGCCGTGACAGACGTCGAGCGACGCGTCGGCATCGAACGCGCCACCGAGGTGACCGAGCAGCTCGTCGAAGACCTGGCTCGGCTCATCCCGCAGCTGTCGTCCAGCTCACAGCCGCCGACCAGAGCCGTCCTGGAGGAGATCGTGGGGAGTGCAAACTCGGCACTGTTTCTGGCTGGCGTCGTCGGCTCCGGCGGCGGCAGCCGGGTGATCGGCATGCTGACGCTGGCGTGTTATCGGGTGCCCACCGGCATCCACGCCGTCATCGAGGACGTCGTCGTCGACGAGGGCGCTCGGGGTGCCGGCGCCGGCAGCGCACTCGTCAAAGCAGCCCTGGCCGAGGCCGAGCGGTTGGGCGCCAAGCACGTCGACCTCACGTCGCGCCCGTCCAGGCAGGCAGCCAACAAGATGTACTTGAAGATGGGCTTTGCTGCGCGCGAGACCAACATCTATCGGTACGAACTCCGATGACCGGTGCCCCTCAGCCTTCGACCGGCCTTGAGTGGGTCGGTGACGCTGTCAGCCGCAACGTTCGCGAACGGGAGTTCCGCATTTCCCGCAACGAGCGGGTGGCGCCAGGGGTGCTCTGGACACCCGCCGAAGCCGACGGGCCGAGGCCGCTTGTTCTCATGGCCCATGGCGCCTCGGGCCACAAACGCCAGGACTACGTCGTCTCCATGGCTCTACGGCTGGTTCGCCACCACGGCTTCGCCGCAGCCGCGCTCGACGGCCCCGTCCACGGCGACCGCCGTCCCTTCGTCCGGCCCGGTGCCGCCTCCGACAGCGGAGTCGTGTTCATAGACTTTGCCCAGCTCTGGTCTTCGGACGAGGCCATGACAGACGAGATGATCGGGGACTACCAGGCCTCCCTCGACTCGCTCCAACTGCTCCCCGAAGTCGGTGACGGGCCGGTCGGATGGTGGGGCCTGTCGATGGGCACGATCCTCGGCCTGCCCTTGGTGGCAGCCGAGCCACGCATAGGCGCTGCCGTGCTCGGCCTGATGGGTATCGCGGGCCCGACCAGGGACAGGATCGCCGCTGACGCGGTGGTCGTCACGTGTCCGGTGCTGTTTCTTCTGCAGTGGGACGACGAGTTGTTCGAGAGGCGGTTGGCGCTCGACCTGTTCGGGGCTCTCGGGTCGACCGACAAGCGCCTGCACGCCCACCCCGGCGAGCACGGCGCCGTCCCCGCCGAGGAGATGGACGCCAGCGAGGCATTCCTGGCGGAGCGGCTCGGCGGCTGAGGTGGTGGTGCTTCGCCGGCTGCCGATGTTCCCACTCGAATCGGTGCTACTTCCGGGCGTCCGCATGCCTCTGCACGTGTTCGAGGAGCGCTACCGAGTCATGACCCGTCAGTGCCTGGACTCGGACCGGACGTTCGGCGTGGTGCTCATCGAGAGGGGCCGAGAGGTTGGCGGTGGCGACGTCAGAGCCGGTTACGGGACGACCGCTGTCATCGAGGCGGACTCCAGCCTGCCCGACGGGCACTTCGCGCTCGTGTGCCGCGGCGAGCACCGCCTGCAAGTCGGCGAGTGGCTGCTCGACGACCCCTACCCGCAGGCGATGGTCGAGATATTCGACGAGCCGGAGGCAGATCCCGACGCCGGAGACCTTGCGCTGGCGGAGAGTGCAGTGCGGCGGGCCTGGGGCCTTCTCTCGGAGCTCGGCGCCAGCTCGCCCCAGGCTTTGAGCACCGGCACCCTCGTAGGCTCTTCGTGGCTCTGGTCCTCCCTGGCGCCTCTTTCGCCCATCGACCAGTTGGCCCTCCTGAAGGCTGCGACCGCGACGAAGCGGCTTAGGCTCGTCGCGCAACTGAGCGATGCCGTTGCCGAAGATGCCCGCCGGCTCCTGGCTGAGCACCCGCGGTGAGCCTCACTGTTCGGCAGGCCTATCCTGGCCGTAGGATGGCCGACCGGAGCACACCTGGCATCGGGTGAATGATCGTCAACACAGGAGGTCGGCCGGTGGCCGAGAGCATCACGATCAGGGACAACCGGACCGGCGAGACAATCGAGATACCTATCGTCGACGGTGGGGTGTCGTCGGACAGCTGGGCGAAGCTGCTGCCGGGAATCTGGCTGTACGACCCGGCGTTCATGACGACGGCGGCAGCAGAGAGCCAGATCACGTTCATAGACGGCGACGAGGGCAAACTCGAGTACCGGGGGTACCCGATAGAGCAACTCGCCGAGAAGTCCACGTACCTAGAAGTGGCCTACCTGCTGCTGAACGGCGAGCTGCCCAACGAGACCCAGCTCGAGCAGTGGATACACGAGGTCACCTACCACACGTTCATCCATGAGAACGTGCGGAAGCGTTTCTTGGAGGGTTTCCACTACGACGCACACCCGATGGGGATCCTGGTCTCGGCGGTGGCGGCGCTCTCGACCTTCTACCCAGAGGCCAAGGAGATATTCGACCCGGACATCCGCGACAAGCAGATCGTCCGGCTCATAGCCAAGATGCCGACGCTGGCTGCAGCAGCTCACCGGTTCAGCGCAGGCATGCCCTTCGTCTACCCGGACAATTCGTTGGGGTTCCCCGCCAACTTCCTGTCGATGATGTGGAAGACGGCCGAGCCGCGGTTCGACGCCAACCCGGCCTTGGCACGTGCCGTTGACGTTCTCTTCATCCTCCATGCCGACCACGAGCAGAACTGCTCGACGACGGCGATGCGGGTGGTCGGCTCGTCCCACGCCGACCCGTACTCGTGCTGCGCTGCCGCGGCGGCGGCGTTGTACGGGCCTCGCCACGGGGGAGCCAACGAGGCCGTGATCAGAATGCTTTCGTCGATCGGCTCGATCGACGCCGTGCCGGACTTCATCTCAGCAGTCAAGGCTGGGCACGGGCGGCTGCAGGGATTCGGGCACAGGGTGTACAAGAACTACGACCCACGAGCGCGCATCATCCGACAGGTCGCTTATGACGTCTTCGAGGTCACCGGCAAGAACCCGCTGCTCGACATCGCTTTGAAGCTCGAAGAGGCGGCTCTGACCGACGAGTACTTCACTTCTCGCAAGCTCTACCCGAACGTCGACTTCTACTCAGGCCTCATCTACCAGGCGATGGGTTTCCCGATGGAGATGTTCCCCGTCCTGTTCGCCATCCCCCGGACGGCGGGGTGGCTCGCCCAGTGGCTGGAGATGCTCGGCCAGGACACCAAGATCGCCCGCCCGCGCCAGGTGTACACCGGGGCGGGCCGGCGGGACTACGTGGAGATCGCCAAGCGCTGACCTGTTTGCCCGGCTGGCTGGCCTAGCTGGTGGGCGGTTAGCCGAGCGAGTCCACCGGCAGGCCGACTTGTGGGCACTTGGGCGGGTCGGGCCGGGGGTTCCTGCCC
Organism: Acidimicrobiales bacterium; assembly: GCA_050744865.1. Classification (GTDB taxonomy): domain Bacteria; phylum Actinomycetota; class Acidimicrobiia; order Acidimicrobiales; family Bog-793; genus JAKACA01. The sequence goes on from JBOGHW010000021.1 coordinate 29,828, forward strand.
GCGAGTCAGCG
>JBOGHW010000022.1:0-10423 GCA_050744865.1 Acidimicrobiales bacterium
TGTTCTGCCTGCCCGAAGCCTGGCGGCAGCACCTCGGCATAAACCGTCAGGCCGGCAGCCGCCAAGAGATGCTCGCCCGCTACCGCCAGGTGCGCTACTTGTTCCACAAGATCACCTCTGTCGTCGATCCCTCGCTGCTGGCCAAGAACAGGGTCGAGGACGACAAGGCCGGCCTGCAACGGCAGAGGCATCTCACCAACAGCGAGGTGGCCGAGCGCACCAAGTTGCTGGCCGCCCTGGTCGACGGCCTCGTGTCAGCCTCGGTCGCGGTGTTGAGCAAAGAGGAGCTGTCTGGCTTCGACGGGTCGGTCGGCCTGGATGCCACGCCGGTGCCGCTGTTCAGCCGGGGACCGGTCACCTCGGCCTGCAGGACTGCGTCTGACCCCGACGGCGGCTGGTACGTGCGACAGCCCGACAAAGGCCACCTCGAGGACAAGAAGGGCCGCAGGCAGGCCAAGTCGATCTGGGCGCTCGAAGCCACGATCGTCACCATGGGCAGGCCGAACGGGGCGGCGCCCACCTACCCGAACCTCGTGCTGGCGATCACCCTCGGCGTGCCGGGCGTCGACCCGGGCGGGACAGGGTCCAAGTTGCTCGCCCAGGTGGCCGGGGCCGGCTTCAAGACAGGGTTCTTGGGTGCCGACCGCGGCTACAGCCAGTGCAGGGCTGAGAAGTTCCACCTGCCTGTCAGGGCTGTGGGCTACAAGCTCGTCATGGACTACAAGGCCACCGACCTCGGCACCCAGGCCAACAGCCAGGGCGCCATGATGGTCGACGGCTCCTTCTACTGCCCGGCCATGCCACCGGCCCTTGTTAAGGCCAGCGCCGATCACCGCGCCGGGGTGATCGACGACGAGAGCTTCCAAAAGCTCGTGAAGGCACGACAGGCCTGGAGCCTCGTCCGCAAACAGGGCCCGGACCAAGACGGCTACGAGCGCTTCGCCTGCCCGGCCTTGGGCGAGCGGCCCAAGCTGTGCTGCCCGTTGAGGGAGAACGAGTCGTCACTCGGCAAGATCCCGGTGACGGTGCCACCGAAGTCTCCGCCCAAGCTCTGCTGCCAGAGCGCCGTCACCATCGCCCCCGACGTCGGCGCCCGCTTCCGCCAGGACCTGGCCTTTGGGTCAGAAGAGTGGCGGAGCACCTATGCCGCCTACCGCAACACGATCGAAGGCTTCAACGGCTACCTGAAAGACGGGGCCCACGAGGCCCTCGCCGACCCGAGCCGGAGAAGAGTGCGGGGCATCGCCGCCCAGTCGGTCTTTTGTCGAGAGCTCGCTGGTCCTTCCCGTCGGAGAACAGCTCCTCGGTCAAGCGTCCCCTGCAGTTCCAGCGCCATTCGTTCGTCCGATACCACCAGCGGTTCCCCAGTCACTCGGTCCTCGTTGGCGGTGGGTGTTCGAGGATCCGTGGCCTGTACTCCACGAGCTGGATCCGCTCATCGAAGGTTCGGCTGGCGATCATGTCGAGCGCGACGTCGGGGTAGCCGTCGTAGATGCGTTCTAAGCCGGTGACGCCGGTGATGACTGGGAACATCACGACCCGGAACCGGTCGACGAGTCCGGCTCGCAGCAGCGACCGGCATAGGCTGATGCTGCCGATCGTGCTCAGGAGGCCGGGCCCGTCCGCCTTCATCGCGCGCACCGCTTCGACAGCGTCGTCGCGTACGAGGGGTCGTGTTCGCCCACGAGAGCGGTTCTTCGAGGGTGGACGAGAACACCACCTTCGACGCTGCGGTGAGCCCGTTGATCGAGCCCTCCTCGTCGGTGGAGAACTCGTCGGTACCTGCCGGGGTGGCGCCGGCGGCGAAACTCGACATCAGCCGGTACGTGTTGGCGCCCATCAGCAGCGACGCCTCGGGCTGCTCTTCGAGCCACCCGAGGTACTCGGGGCCTTCGAGACCCCACCACCTCGGCCAGCCCTTCGCCGCCGCGTAACCGTCCAGGGAGGTGATGAAGTCGACGATCAGTTCTCGCATGGCGTACCCCTCGGGCCGTCGATCGCAGCTACCGCCATCATCGGGCGAGGAGCCCATCGAGCTTTCGGTAACCCTCCTGGACGCCGGCGGCCATGCCGCTGGCAACGAACGCGTCGCGGGCGTCAAAGCTGTCGATCAGCGACACCGCCGTGAGCCGGCAGCGGCGACCGGGGAGGTCCTCGAGAGTGAGGCGGCCGAGGGACACACTGTCGGGCATCGGCTCGTAGGCGAAGGTCTGGACGATTAGCTCGTCGGGGCGGACTTCGTGGAAGCAGCCCCGGAACCAATGCTCCTCGTCGTTTCGAGTCGAGACGTAGCGCCACTCGCCACCGGTGCGGCAGTCCCAACGGTCCACGCGGCTGGAGTCGAGGCTGTCTGGACCTACCCACTGCACGAACAGCTCCGGGTCAGTGTGTGCTCGGAATACGGCCTCGGCCGGCGCATCGAACTCCCGGACGATCGTGATCGACGGCGTCCTGCTATCGATCGTGATCTCGGCCTCGCGGTGGGCGGTGGTCGTCATGTTCCGGCTCCTTCCTGGCTGGCCAGGGTCTGGTCGTCGAGTTGGCTAAGCACCTGGTCGAGGCGCTGGTAGCGGGCCTCGGCGTTCTGGCGGTATCGCTCGATCCACTTCGTCATCAAGTCGAACACCTCCGCTTGCAATCGGGCGGGTCGACGTTGTGCCTCGCGGCGACGGCACACGAGCCCGGCGTCCTCCAGCACCGCGAGGTGCTTGGACACCCCCTGGATCGACATGTCGTAGTGCTCGGCCAGCTCGCTCAAGGTCGCGTCGCCGTCGGCGAGGCGAGTCACCATGTCGAGCCTCGTCTCGTCGGCCAGCGCCGAAAACACGGTCACCATCGATTCCCCAGCCATTGGTCCACCTCAACTCGTTGGTTGAACACAACCGTATAGGGCCCGTTGTCGTGTTGTCAACCCTGGGGTTGAATTCGACGGACCGTCATCGCTCTCTGGGTGCCGTGCTGGGGCGAGTCGCCTCTATGACGCTTTGTCGCCGGTTGGATCGCTACCGATGAGGAACCCGGCCCCCAGTGACCCGCAGCCCGTCGAGCACGAGCGGAAGCACGCGGTCGGCCTGCTCGGGCGTGAGCGTGGCGTTGATGCACATCGGTCCGATGAGCTGCATCAGGTCCTCGCCGGTGATGTCGGTCCGTGCCACGCCGGCTTCTTGAGCCCGGCGCAGGATCTGGTTGCACGACTTCCACACGCGGTCGCGAGAGATCGACTTCAGCTCGGGGTTCTTGTCGAACGCTTCGTGCAACTCGTTGAGAAACGTCCGCTTCGCCCGCGCATGATCCACGTACGCCCGAAGGAAACGCTCGAGGGCGTCCCAAGGCTCGATTCTCGACAAGCCCCCTTCTGCTAATCCGACGAGGGCGTCCACATCGTCGCGGTAGACCGCCTCGACGATGTCGATGCGCTTGGGGAAGTGGCGGTAGAGCGTGCCCACTCCCACCCCGGCCTGCTTGGCGATGGTCTCCATCGAGGTTGCGCTGCCCTGGTCGGCGAAGACCTTGCGGGCGGCGTCGAGCAGTCGCTCGTTGTTGCGCCGGGCGTCGGCCCGCATCGGGCGCTCGTCCCTCACCTTGGTCCCACGTCCGGCCATGACCGGAACCTCCCGGGCCACTCACGCAGGCCCTTTAGAAATTTCTTCCTCAAACCGCTTGCAAAGCGGAGGCGCCCTCCGTATAGTAACCGGAGGAAGCTTCCGCTTACTCGAAAGAATACCAGCGGAAAGGTCGTTGTCAATGCGTCAATCAGCAATTTTCCCGCCTCTCGTCTCCCGGTTGAGGCAGAGTCGATCTCTGGTGCTGGCCGTGATCTTGACGGCCCAGCTCATGGTGGTGCTGGATGCCACCATCGTCAATGTGGCGTTGCCGCATATCCAGCGGAGCCTGGGTTTCTCGAGTTCGTCGCTCTCGTGGGTGCTCAACGCCTACGTGCTCACTTTCGGCGGCCTCCTGCTGCTCGGAGCGAGGTCGGGCGACCTGCTCGGGAGACGACGGACGTTTCTCGCCGGCATCTCCCTGTTCACGGTGAGCTCGTTCACCGGCGGCCTCGCCCAGTCGGCCTGGATGCTGCTCGCCGCTCGGGCTACGCAGGGAATCGGCGGTGCCCTTGCTGCTCCGGCGGCTCTGGCTCTTCTCGCATCCGTGTTTCCTGAGGGAGCGGCACGGGTACGCGCGATCGGGCTGTACACGACGGTGTCCGCTGCCGGCGGTGCCATCGGGCTCGTCGCCGGAGGAGTGCTCACCGAGTGGGCATCGTGGCGGTGGGTCATGTTCGTCAACGTGCCGATCGGTCTGGCGGTCTTGCTGCTCGGCTGGGCCTGCCTCGCCGAGACGGAGCGCCGCGCCGGTCGCTTCGACCTCGCCGGCGCCGTCACCTCCACGCTTGGCATGGGCGGAGTCGTGCTCGGTCTCGTCGAGGCCGGTTCATCTGGATGGTCGGCGCCGATCACCCTCCTCCCGCTAGTCGCCGGCGTGGCGCTGATCGGGCTCTTCGTCAGGATCGAGAGAACGGCCACCGAGCCGGTGCTTCCGCTGCGCGTTCTTGCCGACCGCACCCGGGCCGGGGCGAACATAGCGAGAGGCTTCGGTTACGCCGGTTTGTACGGCATGATCTTCTTCCTCACGCAGTTCCTGCAGGACATCCAGGGCCATTCGGCGCTCGTCACCGGTCTCGGCTTCCTGCCTACTCCACTGTCGGTCTTCCTGTCCTCCCAAGTGACGAGCAGAGTGCTGGTGAAGCGTCTGCCCGACAAGGCGCTGATGATCATCGGCTCGGTACTGTCGGCTTCAGGGCTGATCCTCGCCACCCAGTTGCAGGCCGGATCCTCGTACGTGCAGATACTGGTCTCGCTCGTCCTCATAGGAGCCGGCTTGGGGATCTCGTTCGTGAGCCTCACGACGGCTGGCCTGGCCGGCGTCGATCCTCGTGACGCCGGCGCTGCCTCGGGTCTCGTGAACGTGATGCAGCAACTCGGGGCGGCAGTCGGTCTGGCCGTGCTCGTGACCGTCTTCGACAGCGCCACCGGTAGCGCCGCCCAGTCGCTCGGCCACGCCGCTGGGGCTTCGGCCCGCGCCGCTATCGTCCACGGCCTCGACGTCACCTTCGCCGCCGGCGCAGCCTTCGCCGTAGCCGCGCTAGTGATAATCCTTGCGATCGTCAGGATCCCGTCGGTCGCCGAGGCGGTCGATGTGGAGCTGGAAGTCGCCGAGTTCGAAGTGATGGAAGCCGCATAAGGGCCGTTGTCGCGGTCGCTCCGGTCGGGGATGAAGTGCCCCCGGCCGGAGCGTTGTCGCGGTCGCTTTAGTCAGTCCACGGAGTCGGGCGGCACCCCGGCGTGCTGGCGCCAATGCTCGGCCTGCGCCCTGTCACCTCGCCGATCGGCCACCCGAGCCAGTGCCATCCACGTCCAGTGCGCGAGAGACAGCTCACCGAGGCTGTCGAGGATCCTGATCGCCGCCTTGAGGTCGTCCTCCGCCTCAGAGAGCAGGCCGAGGTCGCGAAGCGCCCCGCCCCGCGTCCTGAGAAGGTCGGCGTACTCCCACCGGGCCCCGAGGTCGTCGAACATGGGCAAAGCGCGGTTGAAAGCCGTGATCGACTCCTCTAGGTTGCCGGTCTCCATCAACGCCCGCCCCAGTTGTACCGTCGCCACCGCCAGACTGAATCGGTCGCCGAGATCGGTGGCCAACTCGACTGCCGCGTTGGCGAAGGCTCGGCAGCCGTCGGGATCGTTCGCCTGATCTGCCGAGGCGGAGAGTGAGCAGAGAGCTCGCACCTCCGCCCAACGGTCGTTGGTCTTGCGGGCGAGCTCGAGCGATCGTGCCCAGATCCGGTTGGCTTCCTCCAAGTCGTCTCGAGTCCACGGTTCCCAGCCAGCCAGTAGGAGGGTACGGCAGAGCGCCGTCGCGTCACCCGACCGTTCCGCCGCCTCGAGCGCACGCGTGAAGATCTCGCCTGCTTCGGGTAGACCGCCTCTCGTGTTGAGGGCGATGTCGCCCAAGAAGCGCAGCGCCGCGGCCAGTGTGCGATCATCGCCAGCTTGAATCGACAAGGCTTCGGCCTTCCGCAAGGCGGCAGCGGCGGCCTGGTACTCCCCGAGCCAATAGTGGGACTCGCCGAGACCGGCGAGGATCGAAGCCTGTGGCGCGCCGGAGGATGAGAGCTCGTCCATGAGAGCCAGCGCCCGGTTGTACCGGCTGATGGCTGCTCGGCTCTCCATCCGCCCGCGAGCCCGGTCGCCGGCCTCGGCGAGGGCCCGGAGGGCGCGATCGGCGACGGAGCGATCGGTGGGGTCGAGGTCGAGCGAGTCCTGGGCGGCGCGTTCCAGGTGATCGGGGACCCAAGCCGGACGTTTGCCTTGGCTGATGAGGCCGTCGGCTATCTGGAGATGTAGGCGAAGTCGCTCTCGCTTGCTCAGGGTGGCGTAGGCGACTTCTCGGAGAGTCTCGTGGCGGAATCGCCATGTTGCCCGCCGGCGCTCCTCCCGGACGAGCACCTCTGCCTCTTCTAGGGCGGCGAGCTGCGCTTCGCCGGCCTCGGCGACGAGGGCAAGGTCTTGGAGGTCGAATGAGAAAACGAGCACCGAAGCCCGCCGCACGAGAGTCCGCAAGTCTGTTGGAAGTAGGTCGAGTCTCGACGCCACGACCGCGTGCACAGTAGGCGGGATTGCTTCCGGTCCGGGATCGCCGGCCGCCGGCCCGTCGTTCAGCAGCTGTCCTGTCATCTCGACGATGAAGAAGGGATTGCCGCCGGCCCGCCTCGCGACTTCGCTTGCCAACCCCGGGCTGATTCGCCCGGCGCCTGCGCCTCGCACCAACTCGGTACTGGCAGCCTCGTCAAGCAGGGTGAGCCGGACCATGGTGTGGCTGCGGGCCCGCCCTCCCCAGTCACTTCTCCCGTCCGAGTGGCGGATCTGTCCGCGTGCTGCCGCGATCACCAGCACGGGCGCGGGGCGGTCGCTGCCTCGGGCCGCAAGCCGCTCGACGAGATCGAGCAGCGGGGGAGACGCCCGCTCCAGGCCGTCGAAAGCGACGATCATCGGTGCTCTCCTCGCAAGTTGCCCGATCAGCCCGATGAAACCTTCCTGCACTTCAGAGACAAATGTCGACTGCTCTCGCTCTTTCGCCGGCGGCCCCAGCAACAACGAGACTTGTCTGAGGATCCGGCCAGACTCGTGGTCGTTGCCGTCCAGCAGATCCTCGATCCCTGCGATGGTGTCTATCGTCGCCGGGTCGCAGAAGTCGCAAACCAATTGCTGCAGCATCTCGGAGACGGCGGAAAACGTCGGGCCCCAGTCGGGCGGCTGCACCTGGCCGACCAAAGTTCTCGACGGCGTCTCCAGTCCGGCGGCGAGCTCGTCAATGAGGCGCGTCTTGCCGATGCCCGCTTCTCCCAGCAGCGACAGCAACTGCGGCTGGCCGGTCGAGATGGCGCACTCGAATGCGTCGCGCATGAGAGCCAGCTCCGCATGCCGGCCGACGAGCGGGATCGTCCTTCGGATCGACCTTGTCGTCAATCCCTCCACGGGATGGGCCCGAAGGGGATCGTCGAAACCCTTTGCCTTCACATCTCGCCCGTCACCGAAGAGAACCGACTCGGTCGTCAGCGCGTGTGTGACGCCTCCTACGAGGATCTCACCGGGCTCGGCTGCAACTTGCAGCCGAGCTGCCATGTTCACCGCCGGTCCAGTCACGAGCGACTGCCCGGAGGCTTCCAGCCCGGCCGCAACGTCCCCCGTCGCGATGCCGACTCGCACCTCGAGGGCCGACTCCCCGAGGCCGAGCGACTCGCTGAGGCGGCGGGCGCGGGCACGAATGCCGAGGCCGGCGCGTACGGCGCGGAGGGCATCGTCCTCGTTGGTCTGTTGGAGCCCGAAGACGGCCATGACGGCGTCGCCGATGAACTTCTCGGCCCGCCCTCGTAGCGCCCAGAGCTCCTCCGAGACGGCCCGGTAGAAAGCGCCCAGGATGTCGCGCACCCTCTCGGGGTCGAGCCGCTGCGTGAGCGCAGTGGAATCGGTCAAGTCGGCGAAGAGCACTGTCACGAGACGCCGTTCCTGAGCCTGCAGGAAGCCCTCGACAGGCGTGCCGCAACTCGGGCAAAAGCGCGCGCCGGCAGGAAGCTGCGCGCTGCAGACCGGGCACGACGTCACCGGACCAACGATAGGGCCGCTTAGGGTATTCGGTGACTAGCGAGACGCCGCCACCGGGCGGCGGCCACGAGGAGGGATCCTTCGTTTCGGTCTCTCGATCGAGGATATGGTCCGCTGAGGGCGACTATGAGCGTCGCCGATAGCTCATAGGTTCTCGTAGGTGAAGTCGTCCGCCTTATGCCCAACGCTCGTCGAACCACCCGAGGTGACGAACAGGCTGAACGTCCCTGCCTTGGCACCGCCACCTGTGAATGCGGTGATCTCGGTCGACGACACTACGTCGACCCCGGTGGCAGCAATCGCGCCCGCGCCCGAGCCAGAGCCCTGCCCGATCACCACGGTTGCCCCGGTTGCGAAGTCGGTGCCGGTGATGGTGATGGCCGTGCCTCCGGAGACCGAGCCTGAGTCAGGCGAGACAGAGGAGACTGCGAGCGTCGCCGGTGATTCCACCGTGACCGCGTTGGACGCATCCGACGGTGGGCTCGTGCCCACGGCGTTAGTCGCAGTCGCGGTAAACGTGTAGGTGTCACCAGCCGTGAGGCTGTCGACGTTGCACGAGCCACCGGCCCCGCTGATCGTGCAGGTCTGCCCGCCGTTGGCCGCGGTTGTGGTGTCGGTGGCCGTCACCGTGTAGCCGGTGGGGGTTCCCCCAGAGCCTGGGCTGGGTGCCGCGACGGTCACTGTCGCCTGCTGGGTCCCGGCCACCGCAGTCGGGGCGGCAGGGACGATCGGGGAGGCAGAAAGCACGGACAGTGAGGCGGGTTCCGCTGAGCACACATCGTTCCCGCCTGTACCGCTGTTGACCACATAAGCGGTGTCGGTAGCCGAATCGACGGCCACGGCAATCGGCTCGTCGCAGCTGAAATCGCTCTCGTAGAGCCCTCCAGGGTTGCCGCCGCCGCCTTGTTGTTCAATGAGGGCGTTCCCGTCGTCCTCTTCCACCAGCCCGTCTTGAGGGTAGATGGTGTCGGGAAAGGTGACATAAGCGACGTCAGTGGTCGTGTCCACGTCCAGTCCCTGCGGGAATGCTGAGTAAGATATGTATCCGACAAAGGTGTTGTCGCCGGACGCGCTCACGTCGTAAGCGGACGCCGTAGCCGACGGGTAGGACACGTAGAGGAAACCCAAGGTCGGGTCGAGAGCCATCGATTGCGGGATCCCGCCTACGGAGAAGGTCGCGGTCACTGAGTTAGTGGCTTCGCTGACCACCGCCACTGTGCCGTTGTTGAAAGCGTCGTAGCCGACGTAAACGGTACCGCTGGAGGGGTCGACGGCCAGCGCGCCCGGGTTCCCGCCCAAAGAGATAGTGCTGAAGGACGCCAAGGTCGGGTCATCGGGATTGTCGATCACGGTCACCGAGTCACTCCCAGTGTCGGCCACATATAGCATCTCGTTGACCGGGTCGAATACCAGCGCGGTTGGGCCGGTATCCTGCCCGTTCACCGGCGGGAGGGCGATGGTGCCGCTGACGGTGTTATTGCCTCCGTCGATCACCGACACCGTACTGCCATTGGAGCCGACGCCGTCGTTCGCCACGTAGACAGTGTCAGTCTCCGGGTCGACGGCCAGCGCGTATGGGAGTGTCAAGGAGGAGAGGGTGATGGTGGTGGTGACGGCATTAGTCCTAGAACAAGCGTTCGTTAGCCCGGCATTGCCGGTTCCACTTGTGTAGAGCGGGGTTTGAGCTTCCGAGGCATCGCCGGCGTGCGAGTTTCGGGTGAGCGCTGGCGCGGAGCGGGTCCACGGAAAGACCTTCCGGGTATGGGAATATCAGGTTCGCAAATAGCCAGTTAAACCCATACCCCGAAAGGCGTTTCCAGGTGGAGAATAGCTCGTCGCGATCCACTGTTGGTGCTCGGAAGCAAGCGGAGCACCGTCGAGCCGAGCGCCGGAGGCGGGCGCGGTTGGTTGACCAGGAAGCCTCTCGGATCCGACGGCGCCTCGCCGGTGCGGTGCAGGTGAACGAGTCCGGTCCGATCCTCGGGCGTCACCACGCTATTTACGAGGTGTCGGAGCGATCACGAGCGATCTCGCACGGCGGCATCGGCGTGGTGGCCGGCGTGGTGAAGGGCGTCGGACTGGCTCAAGAGATCGACTGGTCGCTCGATCTGTTGTCGTCGCACCGGCCATACTTCGAGTCGGGTGCGGCTCTCCTGAAGTGACACCTGTCTTGTGCTTTGTCGGCCTGGCCTGAACGTCCGTTGACCAGGTATCCACCACCCGAGGGGGTGTTTGCGGTCTACTTGTCTGTAGGGAGATATCGCTAC
>JBOGHW010000023.1:0-30805 GCA_050744865.1 Acidimicrobiales bacterium
ACGGCGACTTCGAGGAGTACTGGCCCTACCACCTCGACCAGGAGCACCGACGCGTTCACCAGGCGAGATATGCCGGCACGGTCGCCGACATGGCAGCCTGACCGTCCCTCCAAGGGATCCACACCCAACTGATTCCGAGTGGACCTGGGCAACGGGAAGTATCAGCAACGCACACCAGCGATGTTGGCGGGTGGTTTGCGCCTGACTTCGCGACACGGATCGGCTTCGAAATCAGACCACATCGGGGGGTCTCCACGACCAGTGGAGGAAGATCGAGCCATGACCGATCCAGAGCGTGGAACCGACAGGGCCGGTGTATCGGCAATAGACCGGGGCTGCTTGAGGGAGCTCCCCACGCTCCCAGCGTGGACGATCAGCACTCCGCCGCTACGGCCGAGTCGTCGGCGAGCGACAGCCGCGGACCGGAGACCTGTGGGAAGGCGGCCAGACTGAGGGCTCGTATGAGGAGTCGATAGACATGTCCTGGTCGTGACTCGAGCCCAATCCGATGTGGTCGCACAGCTTCGCCGAGCAGGGATCTCGCGAGGAGACGCCCTCGCCGTCGTGCTTGCCCGCGGTGTCGGCCTGGGTTTGGCGACGCCGGCCGGGACGCTCTCGGTCGCAGCCGACTGCGACGAGCCCGCAGAGGTGGTGCGGAGGATCGAAGGAGACATCCGCCCACGGTGGATCTGGTGGTCGAAAGAGACGCCGTCGGCTCTCCTCGAGGCAGGTGTCCGGGTGGCCACTTGCTACGACATCGCGGCCGCTCATCGGCTGTTGTACGGCGGCTGGCGGGCCGAGCCCGCTCTGGCCTGGTCGCTGGCGCACGGCCTGGCGCCTGCGGATATTCCGACCGAGGTCCCCCCGGACCTGTTCAGCTGGCGACAGGACGATGGTGACGCTGAGGATCCTGTGCGCCACGACGGCTACCTGCGACCCGAGTGGTCGAGCGGCCGATGCCTGGACACGTCACAACGACTCCGGCGATGGGCGGAGGCGGCCGCTCGAGTCGCCCCGCTCCAGCAGGCGGAGCTTGAAGGGTTGGCAGATAGGCGAACCGCAGCGGCGACGGCGCGGTCAGAGTCTGCAGCCGAGCTGTTGTGCGCAGAGCTCTCGGCTGACGGGCTGCCGATGGATCGCCGTGCCGCCGAGGACCTCATCGGCCGAGTGGCTGGCGAGCGCCCCCGTTCGGCGGCAGAAGCGGCCGAGCAGCGGGCTCGCCGCGACGGGGAGGTGTTGCGCCATGTCGCAGGTGCCGACGGAGTCGATCTGCGGAGCCCCGGTCAGGTGCGATCGTTGCTTCGCCGGGTCGGGCTCGACCTCCCTGACACTCGGGCGGCCCGGCTCAGAGCGCTAAGTGGTACCCACCCCGTCGTCGACGCGCTCCTGGCCTGGCGCAAGGCGGAACGGTTGGCCAGCACCTACGGGTACGGCTGGCTCGACCAGCACCTCGGGGATGACGGAAGGCTGCGCGGCGCTTGGTCCGGCTCAGACGGCGCCGCAGGACGGATGACGGCGTCGAGCGGGCTCCACAACATGCCGGCCGAGATGCGGCAGGCCGTTGTCGCCGAAGAAGGTCATCTCTTCGTCCGGGCCGACCTCGGCCAGATCGAGCCCCGCGTGCTCGCCGCCATCTCGGGAGACGAAGCGCTGGCACGAGCGACGGTTGCCGACGACCTCTACGCCCCCGTCGCCGAGCAGTTGGCCGTGGACAGGGCGACGGCGAAGGTCGCCGTGCTAGGCGCAATGTATGGCCAGACGACCGGGGACGGTGCCCGGGCCCTGCGCCGGCTGGAAGCGGCCTATCCGGTGGCAATGGCGTACCTGGCCGACGCCGACCGCTCCGGGCAGGTTGGCCAGGACGTGCGGACTTATGGTGGGCGCCTGATCCGGTTGGCGGGCCCTCACGACGACGGCGAGCTCGACCCTCGACAGGCCAGAGGCCGGGCGGCAGCGAGGGGTCGCTACGGGCGCAATGCAGTCGTCCAAGGAGCAGCAGCCGAGCTCTTCAAGGTCTGGGCCGTGACGGTACGAGCTCGCGCCGCCGGTCTCGATGCGCAGATCGTGATGTGCCTGCACGACGAGCTGCTCGTTCACGCACCCGCCGATAACGCTCCAGCCACGGCTCAGCTCGTGGCGGACTGCCTGCAAGAGGCCGTGCGGCGCTGGGCGCCGAACGACTCGGTCCGATTCCTTGCCGACGTGGCGGTGATCGGGCGATGGTCTGACGCCAAGCCCGCTGCGGGTGCCGCCGCCGTGTAGCGCCGTCTCGTCTCTCCGGGCACCACGCCGAACAGGCCGTCGGCCTCCTACTGCGTGCGAAGCCGACTGCAATATGCCGTACAATATCGTGATTGCCACGCTGACAATCCGCACTGACCAAGAAGTGGAGCGCGCCCTGGCGTCTTTGACCAGCAACGGACAGTCGCGTTCCGAGGCGGCTCGGGCGGCGATCCTCGAAGCCGAGCGGACGCAACGCCGGGAACGACTCCGAGCCGAGGCCGAAGAGTTGCGCAACGACCCCGAAGACCTCGCCGCTTCACGTGCCCTGGCGAGCGAGATGGATTCCCTACGTGCGCGGTGACTTGTACCGGCTGAAGGCTCCCAAGGACACCCGCCGCCACGAACAAACCGGGGCGCGCTACGCAGTGGTCGTGCAGTCCGACGACTTGCCGCTTTCCACCTGGATCATCGCCCCCACCTCGACCGGCCGCCGCGCCGCCTCGTTCCGGCCCGAGATCGACGTCAACGGCACCAAGACCCGGGTGATGGTCGAGCACCTCACAGCGGTAGATCCCCAGGTGCGTCTCGGGGACTTCGCCGGCCGCCTCAACAGCACCGAGATGGGGGCCGTCAACGCTGCCCTTCAAGCCGTGCTCGGCCTCGACTGACGACTCGAGGCAGGGCTGTCGGTGGTTCAGTGCAGACCGAGCGCCGGCGCCAGCTCACCGTATGAGGCGATTGGGAAGGCGCCGCCGCCGCCGACGACCTGAATGCAGACGTGGTCGGCTCCGGCGTCCCGGTGTTGCCGCAGCCGTTCGGCCACAGTCCCTGGTGCTCCCCAGGGCACGAGGGCGTCCACCAACTTGGTGCTGCCGCCGTCGGCCAGGTCGTCTTCACTCCAGCCGATGCGCCGGAGGTTGCCTACGTAGTTGGGCAAGCCCAGGTAGCCGGCCATGTAGTGCCGCGCCTTCTCGCGTGCCTCGGTGGGGTCGGTCGAGAGGACCACTGCCACTTCTGGGGCCAGGATGGCGTCCGGGCCAAGGAGTTGTCTCGCAGAGGCAGTGTGCTCAGCGGTCGTGAAGTACGGATGGGCACCGAGCGACCGGTCGGCGGCGAGCCGAAGCATCCGAGGACCCAGGGCTGCCAGGATGCGGTCGTCCTTGCCGACCGGCGGCTCGCAAGCATCGAGCTCGTCCAGGAACCCCGCCACCTGACTGAAAGGCTTCACGTAGGGCTGGCCGTTTCCCTCGACGATCGGAGCGTGGCTGGCTCCGAGCCCGAGGAGGAACCGACCGCCGTGCTCGGAGTTGAGGGCTGCCGTCGCAGCCGCCAGGTCGGCTGCAGGTGTGAGCCAGGTGTTGACGATGCCGCTGGCCACGACTATCGAGGTCGTTGCATCGAGAACACTTCCGAACCTCGGCGTCAACCCAGCAGAGAAACCCCCGGACATCCAAATCGCCCCATATCCGAGCGCTTCCAGCTCTCCGGCGGCAGCCTCGAGGCCATCGTCGGCTTGCCAACCACTCCACCAGATCCCGAAGGCTCCCAGGTTCATCGCCATCACGCTCCGCGCTCGCTTGTCAGTCGCCCATCGGGATGCTAGGACGGCAGCAGCAGCATCCCACCGGGCAAGGAGTGAGCGATGCGTGTATCCATGACCGTCAATGGCCGGGCCCGCGAGAGCGAGGTCGAGACCCGTCTCCTCTTGGTTCACCACATCCGCGACGTGCTCGGTCTGACCGGCACCAACGTCGGATGCGACACTTCGTCCTGCGGGGCGTGCACCGTGCTCATCGGAGGGGAGTCGGTGAAGTCCTGCACGATGCTCGCGGTCCAGGCCGAAGGCGCCGACATAACCACCATCGAAGGGATGGCAGGGGGGGATCTGCACCCGATCCAGGAGGCGTTTCGACAGCAGCACGGCCTGCAGTGCGGCTACTGCACGCCCGGCATGGTGATGGCCGCCGCTTCGCTGCTGGCCGAGAATCCTGATCCGACCGAGGAGGAGGTCCGGCTCGGGCTGGAAGGCAACCTCTGCCGGTGCACCGGGTACCACAACATCGTCAAGGCCGTGCTCGAGGCTGCCACCACCAGGCAGACGGCGTCGGCGGTGGCGTCATGACCACGACCGCACCCGCCCCGGCCGGCGTTCTCGGGACACGGTTGCTCCGCAAGGAGGATCCCCCGCTGCTGACGGGCGAGGCCCGATTCGTTGCCGACATCCAGGTGGCCGGCTGCCTGCATGCCGCTCTCGTACGCAGCACCGTCGCCCACGGGCGGATCGTCTCTGTCGACCTGGAGCCGGCCAAGGCGATGCCGGGCGTCGTGGCGGCCTACTCGGGTGCCGATTTGGCGGCCGACTGGGCGGCGCCGATGCCGTGTGCCTGGGTCGTCACGCCCGACATGAAGTCGCCGGCGCACCTGCCGCTGGCCACCGAGACCGTGTGCTACGTCGGCGACGGCGTCGCCGTGGTGCTGGCTGAGACCGAGTACCAAGCCAGGGACGCCGCCGAGGCTGTCGTCGTCGAGTACGAGCCGTTGCCTGCCGTGGTCGGCCTGGAAGACGCCCTCTCGGATCGAGCCTTGGTGCACGAGGATCTCGGCACGAACACGAGCTATGTGTGGGAGCTCGTCCCCGACGCCGCCAAGGTGGAGGCGGCGTTCTCGTCAGCGGTGCATCACGTCAAGGCCCGCTACACACAGCAGCGCCTCATCCCCTCGGCCATGGAGCCGCGGGGCGTGCTCGTTGTCCCGCAGCCGTACGGCAGCGAGTTCACCGTCTACTCGGCCACCCAGATCCCGCACATCTTGAAAATCATGCTGGCGGTCACGACGGGGATACCCGAGACGAGCATCCGGGTGATCGCACCTGCCGTGGGCGGCGGCTTCGGGTCGAAGCTCGACGTCTACGCCGAAGAGCTCCTCGCTCTCGCCTTGGCCAAGCGTCTCGGCAAGCCGATCCGCTGGGTCGAGGAGCGGTCCGAGAATGCCCAGGCCACTGTCCACGGCCGCGGCCAGATCCAGGACATCGAGCTTGCTGCCGACGCCGACGGCAAGATCACAGCGGTCCGCGTCAAGCTCCTGGCGGACATGGGGGCGTACCTGCAACTGGTGACGCCCGGCATCCCACTGCTCGGAGGCTTCCTTTACGGCGGCGTGTACGACGTACCGGCCTACTCGTTCTCCTGCACGGGCGTGTTCACGACCAAGACGCCGACAGACGCCTACCGTGGTGCGGGCCGCCCCGAAGCGACCTACGCCATCGAGCGGGCGATCGACGCCCTCGCCAAACAGGTCGGCGTCGACCCGGCCGAGATCAGGCGCCGCAATTTCGTAACCGAGGAGCAGTTCCCGTACACATCTGTCGCCGGGCTCACATACGACAGCGGTCGGTACGGGCACGGGTTGCAGACGGCCTTGGAGGCGGCAGGCTACGAGGAGTTGCGGGCCGAGCAGGCGCGCCGCCGGGAGTCGGGCGACACCCGCCAGCTGGGGATCGGGTTGTCGTCCTACATGGAGATGTGCGGGCTGGCGCCTTCGCGCGTGCTCGCTTCGCTCAACTATTCGGCCGGCGGCTGGGAGGCCGCCACTGTCCGGATCCTGCCGACATGCAAGGTGCAGGTAGTCACCGGCACCTCGCCGCACGGGCAGGGCCACGAGACGTCGTGGTCGATGATCGTGGCGGACAGGCTCGGGATCAGTCCCGACGACGTCGACGTCCTCCACTCCGATACTGCTATTGCCCCCTATGGTCTTGACACTTACGGGTCTCGCTCGCTTCCTGTCGGCGGCGTGGCCGTTGCGATGGCCACCGATCGCGTGATCGACAAGGCTCGTGAGATAGCGGCCCACATGCTGGAGGCGGCGCCGGAGGATCTGGAGCTGTCAGAGGCGGAGTTCCGCGTGAAGGGCACGCCGACTCGGACGCTGCCTCTCGGTGCGGTTGCCTTCGCGGCTTTCACCGCTCACGACCTTCCCGACGGGATGGAGCCGAACCTGGAGGCGTCCATCCACTACGACCCGCCGAACTTTTCCTTTCCGTTCGGCACACATGTGGCCGTCGTGGAAGTGGACACCGAGACCGGCACGGTGAAGCTGGCGCGCTACATAGCCGTCGACGACTGTGGCGTCCAGGTGAACCCGCTCATCGTGGAGGGCCAGATCCACGGCGGCATCGTGCAAGGCGTCGCCCAAGCTCTGTGGGAGGAAGCCGTCTACGACGATGCTGGCAACCTGCTGACGAGCACCCTCATGGACTACCTGGTTCCTGCGGCCTCCGAGCTTCCGAGCTTCGAGCTGGCATCCTCGGTCACGCCGAGCCCGACGAACCCTCTCGGCGTGAAGGGTGTCGGCGAAGCCGGCACCATCGGGTCGGCTCCGGCAGTCATGAACGCAGTCTGCGACGCCCTGTCGCCTCTCGGTGTCAGCGACCTCGAGATGCCCGCCACGCCTGAACGCGTCTGGCGTGCGCTCGAACAAGCCCGCAAGGCGAAGGAGGCAGGCTCGTGATCCCGTCGCCATTCGACTACGAGCGCGTCACCTCCCTCGACCAAGCCTTGACGGCGCTGGCCGGCGGTGGTGAGGAGGCCAAGCTGCTGGCCGGAGGACACTCCTTGTTGCCGCTCATGAAGCTCCGGTTCGCCTCTCCCTCGCTCCTGGTGGACATCGGCCCGGTGCGCGAGCTGTCCTACGTGCGGGATGGCGGCGACCACGTGGCCGTCGGGGCGCTCACTCGCCACCACGACCTGAGCCGCCACGCCCTGGCCAAGGCGGAGGTGCCGTTGCTGGCGCACGTCGCCGGCCAAGTGGGCGATCCTCAGGTGCGCCACCGCGGAACCATCGGTGGCTCGCTGGCACACGGGGATCCGGCCTCGGATCTCCCGGCGGCCTGCCTCGCCTTGCAGGCCACCTTCGTGCTCAGCAGCCGTGCCGGAAGGAGAGAAGTCAGCGCCCGGAGCTTCTTCAGGGGCTTCCTCGAGACGGAGCTGGCGGTGGACGAGATACTGACGGAGATACGTTTCTCGAAGGTGGCCGGATGTCCCTGGTCGTTCCAGAAGCTCGCCCAGCGCGCCCAGGACTGGGCCATCGTCGGCGTCGCGGCTGTGCGCAACGGCCAGACTCGGCTCGGCTTGGTCAACATGGGGAGCACGCCGCTGGCGGCCACTGCCGTGGAGTCGGCGCTCGACGGAGGCGCATCGGCCCGGGAAGCGGCCGCACATGCTGCCGACGGCCTCGAGCCGCCGAGCGACGTGCGTGCGTCGGGCGAGTACCGGGCCCACGCCGCCACTGTGCTCGTGCGCCGGGCGCTCGAAGAAGTGGGCGCCGGTTAGGCGACCGTTCGGTCCTGCCCTCGGGCGTGGCGGTCGTGGTCCCGGGCGTCAGGTGGGCCGTCTCACGCGCCGAATCGACCGTCGAAACGTACGTCCGGCGGCCCACCTAGCCCCCGCCCGTGCTGGTCGTCGCCCTGGGCGCCAGGTGGGCCGTTTCACGCGCCGAATCGACCGTCGAAACGTACGTCCGGCGGCCCACCTAGCCCCCGGGCCTAGCCCCCGGGTGACTGTGGCCGCCGGGACGGGCCTACTGCGACTGGTACTGGGCGGTGAAGGCCTGGACGGCAACGCTGCAGATGCCCGAGTCTGCCGCCGGGAGGTTGCACGTCTCGGAATAGCTGCCGTTGTGGCTCGACGGGTTCCACGTGATCACTCCCAGGGCCGAGCTAGGCGCGTCCGGGTACCCGAACTCGACGGCCGTCTTGCTGAGGGCCTGCGTGTGCCACCCGGCACGTGGGGTGAAGGCGGGCGAGTGGCTGTAGTCCTTGTCGAGAGTCTTGACGGCGGCCGGGAAGGCTTCGGCAGCCTGGGAGAGGGTGCACTCAAAGCAGGCCGACGTCTCATCGGCGAAGACACCCTCGATGTTGTAGAACGCCTTCAGGGTCCACTGATACAGGCGGGTATTCGGCGGGGCGTGCCCGCCCGGCGGGTACACGGCGATGACGTCCTGCCCGTCCTCGTAGAACCAGCCCGCGCAATGCCAGGCTCGTGGCGCCACCACGTCGATGAGCCTGTCGTCGTAGACGGCGAGGTGGGACGCAGACATGCCCGCAGGCAAGCGGACCTGCATCGACGCTGGTGCCGCCTGGATGTCGCTCGGTATAGGTAGCGATTCCTGGGTACAGCCGACCACAGGAAGCGTGGCGTACCCACGCTGAGCGGGAAGGGTCGTGGTCGGGACGCTCGAAGTCGTTGGAGGCGGCGTCGTGGTGTTCGGCGTCGTGGTGGTCGGTGTCGTCACGAGTGTGGACGTTTCATGGCGGGCCGGGCCTGTTGGCGGCAGGCTGTGAGTCGATCGTGAGAGTGCCAGCGGCAGTGCGACCGAGAGCGCCACCAACACCAGCACGGCGGCGGCCAGGACTATGCGGCTCACCACCTGTTCCGGCCAGAGGCGACGGAGCCCCGTACGGTTGCCCGCCGATCCCTGGCTGCTGCTTGCGGGCTCGATCGGCGCGAGGTTCAGTACAGGGGCCTCCTTGCCGGCTATGACGTCTGCCATCTCCGCCCGCAGCCTGACGAGTGACTCCTCACCAGGGGCCTCGACGGCGTCGAGAAGGTCTTTCACCCGGGTCTCGATCTCGCTCATGCGAGCTCTCCTTCGCTTCGGCTCTCCCTGGTGGACGCAAGGGAGCGGCTGAGCTGCTTGCGGCCCCGGCTGTAGCGGGACCTGACGGTGCCGACAGGGATCGAGAGCACGTGAGCGGCCTCCTCGTAGGTGAGCTCGAGAGCAGCCACGAGGATGACTACATCGTGCAACCGAGGGCTCATATCTCCAAGAGCACGCTTGAGCTGCAGGCGGTCGATATCGAGGGCAGAGTCGTCGGGCCCGAAGTCGAGTTGACGTTGTGCCCTGGCTCTCGTAGCAGCCTCCTGACGACGCTGTTCCAGGCGGAGATGACGGTTCACCACGTTTGTGGCGACGCCGTAGAGCCAAGTCTTCACGCTCGCCTTCGCCGGGTCGTAAGAAGCCCGGGAAGCGAATGCCTGCGCAAATGTCTCCGACGTCAGCTCGTCGGCCGATCCTGGACCAGCGCGGTATGACACGTAGCGGTGAACATCCCGCACCCGCCGCTCGAAGATCGACGCAAATCGATCGGGCTCGGCACGGGATGCCCGCATGTCCTCTTCGTCCGGCCCTCTGTCCTCCATCAAGAAACGTATTGTCGCCCCGAGTGAGAAGAGTTCCAAGTTCAGCTCTTGTGCCCCTAACAAAGCCATAACAGCCGCTTCACTGCCCGCTCACGCTCGGGGTGCCTAATGGGGCGTGAGTTCAACACGAGCGCGCCGGGGTTCCCGGCAAGGAGACGGAACGATGGAAAAGACGAAGCACTCATTCACCAAGCGGCTGCTCGCCGTCACTTGTGGCGCCGCCGTGGTGGCGCTGGCGGCAGGCGGAGTGGCGCTGGCAACGACGCCGCCGTCCGCCAAGCCGGCGCCGACTGCCAGCTCCGCCCCGGCCGCCGGCAACTCTGCGCCCACGAGCGGCAACTTGCGTCACGACGCGGGGCGACTGGCGCGGCACACCGTTCACGCCACCCTGATCGTCCACACCGGGCACGGGTACCAGACGATCGACATCGACAGAGGAACTCTGAGCACGGACTCCTCGAACTCGATCTCGATCGTCCGCCCGGACGGGCCGCCGGTGAGCGCCACCATCACGTCGTCGACCAAGTTCCGTGGACTGGCCGAATCGAAGCTCGCCAAGGACGATCGCGTGGTTCTCGTGCAGGGCAGCGGGCACAAGGCCATCGTCGTCTGGGCACGGCCGCCCGCCGCCGCCAAGGGCTGAAGGCACGCCACAGCGCCCTGAAGGGAGCGCCACGCTTCCAGACCCAGCCACGGAGGTGCGAATCCTCCGCGGCTGGGCACTGCGGCGCGAGGCTGCATGACCAGGAGGACGCTGAAGTGAGCCAAGAAGCCGGCACGATCGTGGTCATCGAGGACGACGCCAACATCGCCGACCTCGTCGACCTTTACCTTCGGCGCGAAGGTTGGCGGGTGCTCAGCGCCGCCGATGCCGACAGGGGCCTCGAGCTGGTGCGCCAATCCTGCCCGCGCATGCTCATCGTGGACATCGGCTTGCCGGGGCCGCGCGACGGCCTCGACGTCTGCCGGGCCGTGAGGTCCGAGAGCGACCTGCCACTGCTCTTCCTCACAGCACGAGACGACGAGGTCGACAGAGTGCTCGGCCTCGAGCTCGGTGCCGACGACTACCTGACCAAGCCTTTCTCGCCTCGCGAGCTCGTCGCCCGCGTGAAGGCGGTGCTCCGGCGGTCCGAAAAGGTACCGAGCCAGCCGTCCGCAGTAGATCTCGGCGGCGGCATCGTCATTCACCCCGGGCGTCGCGAGGTGCAGGCAGGTGGGCGGCCGGTAGGGCTCACGAGCCGGGAGTTCGACCTGCTTGCGCTGCTGGCGTCTCATCGCGGGCTCGTACTGAGCCGCCGGCAGTTGCTCGAGGGAGCGTGGGGGCCGGGTTGGGTGGGGGACGAGAGAACCGTCGACGTCCACGTTGCCCAGCTCCGCAAGAAGCTGGGCGACTCCCTCCCGCTCACCACCCTCCGAGGGGCCGGTTACCGCCTCGGCTGAGGTGGTCCCGCGCGCGCCGGTGAGGGCAGATCCGCTGTGAGGAAGCGAATCATGATCGTGCTCGTGGCCCTCGTGGCTGGGGCCCTCGTGGCAGCCGGCATCGGCACTTTGCTCATCGCTCGTCGCTCGGCGAGGCAGGATGCCACCAGCCAGCTCCTCAAGCAGGCGTCCGTCCTCTCCGGGATGGCCGATCAGGTACGCACCAAGGCCGTACTGCGAGTCGTCGACGTGGTCCTGCAACGGCAGGGCGGCGAGGTCATCGGGATCAGTGGCGCAGGCGCCGTCCTAGCCAAGCTGCCGGGCAATGTGACGCTCACGGCAGCGCAGGCTCAGCACGTGCTGCAGGGCCGCGCCGTGTCGGGATGGACTGGCAGTACTGCCTTCGCCGCCGTCCCGGTGAGCCCGACGCCGTTCTACCCGCGTCTGCGTGGCGGCTCGCTGGCCGTCGTATTGACTCGTTCAGTTGGCTCTCTTGGCCCCAGCTGGGTCTACTTCGTCCTGGTGACGGGGCTCATCCTCGCCGTTGCCGTCCTGCTGGCGCTCTGGTTGAGCCAGAGGATCACGAGCCCCCTCGTGGCCGCTACCGCAGTCACCGAGCGGATCGCAAGGGGGGAGATGAGTGCTCGCATCGCCACCACACCCGGCAATCTGCCGGAACTTGTCACGCTTGCCGACTCGATCAACGCCATGGCTGAGCGACTCGAGCACAGCCGGGAGCGGGAACGGCAGATGCTCCTGTCGGTCTCGCACGACCTGAGGACGCCGCTCACTTCGATACGCGGCTACGCCGAAGCCGTCGCCGACGGAGTGGCCGAGGACGCCTCCAAGGCAGCCCGCGTCATCGTGTCCGAGTCCCGCCGCCTCGAGCGACTCGTGGCCGACCTCCTCGACCTGGCCAGGCTCGAGATGTCAGCTCTCTCCCTCCATCTGGTCCCGACGGACGCCGTTGCCATCGTGAGGGCGACCACCGATGGCTTCTTGCCGAGAGCCACCGCTGCGGGGATCGCGTTGCGCGCCGACGTGCCGCCGACCGCCGTCGACGTCGTCGCCGACCCCGACCGGCTCGCCCAAGTCGTGGCCAATCTCGTCGAGAATGCGTTGACGTACGCGGCCTCGGGCGTATCAGTCGCTCTGGTTGCCGGGTCGGGAGGCGTGACGATCACCGTCGAGGACGACGGACCGGGCGTGGCGGCGGGGGACTTGTCGAGGATCTTCGAGCGTTACTACCAGGCAGACCGTCGCAGCTCTGGCGGCTCCGGCCTCGGACTTGCCATAGTGGCGGAGCTGCTGCAGGCAATGGGAGGCCACGTGGAAGCCCTCTCACCCGCCAGCCCAGCTGGGGGCACCCGAATGATCGTGGTGCTGCGCGCCGGCGGGCCGCCCAGCATGACCGAGGGCCCCAGCGGCGCCTAGCCTTGCGGGATTGACTCGGCGACGTTGGGGAGCGATGCGTTGTGGCCAAGGTATTTGTGACAGGGGTCGCCGGCTTCCTCGGGAGCCACGTCGCCGAGCGGTTCCGTGACCTCGGGTGGGAGGTCGTGGGCATCGACAACCTGCAGGGCGGTCGCGAGGGGAACGTACCGGCGGGGGTACGTTTCGAAGTGCGTGACTGCCTGGAGCGGGAGTCGTACCTGCCGCTGATGGCGGGCTCGGACCTCGTGTACCACTGCGCCTGCGCCGCTTACGACGGCCTGAGCCTCTTCTCGCCCGCCTTCGTTTACCGCCACACCGTCCAGGCGACAGTGGAAGTCGCGTCGGCAGCGGTCGCTTCGGGCGTCTCGCGTGTCGTGCACTGCTCTTCGATGGCTCGTTACGGTGCCCTCCCGGCACCGTTTACCGAGGACATGGAGCCGGCTCCCGTCAGCCCTTACGGGTTCGCCAAATGGTGCTCCGAGCTCATCGTAGCCAACCTGGCCGAGACACACGGCGGCGAGTACGCCATCGCCGTGCCGCACAGCATCATCGGCCCGCGCCAGCGCTTCGACGACCCGTATCGCAACGTCGCCTCGATCATGATCAACCGGATGCTGCGAGGCTTGCAGCCTGTGATCTACGGCGACGGCTCAAGCCGCCGGTGTTTCAGCTTCGTGACAGACGTGCTCGACTGCCTGGAGCGGATGGGGTCTTGGCCTGCCGCGGCGGGAGAGACGATCAACGTCGGGCCTGACGAGGGGGCTGTGACAATACTCGGCCTCGCCGAAGAGATCGCCTCGCTGCTGGGTGTGAGGCTCGACCCTATCTTTGTGGCGCCTCGTCCCTTGGAGGTTCGTGAGGCAACCTGTAGCGCCGGCAAGGCTCGCCGGCTGCTCGGCTACGAGACGGCGACTTGTTTGCGGGACGGCCTGATCTCGATGATCGACTGGATCGAGCGCAACGGGCCAAGAGACTTCCAGTACGACCGCGACATCGAGATAGTGACAGCTGCCACGCCGGATACCTGGGTGGACAAGCTCCTCTAGCGCCGTGCCCGTGCTCGTCGACCTCGAAGACGTCTCCGTCAGGCGCGGCGACAGGACCCTGTTCGGCGATCTGTCGTTGACTGTCGTAGGCGGCGACCGCGTGGGTGTGGTCGGCATAAACGGCACCGGCAAGTCGACGCTCCTTCGGGTTCTGGCCGGCGTCGAGAGGCCCGACGAGGGCCTGGTCCGGCGTGGTCGAGGCGTGCGCGTCGGGTTCCTCAACCAGGACCCGGTGCTCCCCGGCGGCACGGTGAGAGGCGCCGTCGGGCATGGCTGGGAGGCCGAGGCCGCTCTCGATCGCCTTGGGATGAGCGCTCAAGCCGATCTGGGCACTTCGGAGCTGTCGGGCGGCCAGGCCAAGCGAGTGGCGCTGGCAGCCGTCCTGGCGCACCCAGCGGACCTGCTGGTACTCGACGAGCCAACCAACCACCTGGATCTGCGGGGGATCGCCTGGCTCGAGCAGTGGCTGCGGGAGTTCCGGGGTGGCCTCGTCCTTGTGTCGCACGACCGCCATCTCCTCGACCGGACGACTACGCGCATGGTCGAGCTAGATCGGGGCCACGAGTACGTGCACGAGGGGGGTTACTCGGCCTACCTGGCAGCAAGCATCGAGCGCGAGGAGGCGGCAGCCACCTCCGAAGCCTCCCGGCGCAACCTTGCCCGGCGCGAGCTTGCCTGGCTGCGCCGCGGGGCGCCGGCCCGGACGCGCAAGCCAAGAGCCAGGATCGAGGCAGCCAAGCAGCTCATCTCGAGTCGCCTCGAGTCGCCGGCTCGCTCGGCGGGCATCACGCTCTCGTTCGGGACCCCGCGCCTGGGCGACAAGGTCATCGAGTGTGTCTCCGCCGGGTACGCCTACCAAGCGGGTGCTGAGCCGGTGCTGAGCGGTGTCGACCTACTGCTCGACCCCACCGAGCGGCTCGGCGTTGTCGGGCCTAACGGATCGGGCAAGTCGACCCTTCTTGACCTGCTGGCCGGCCGGCGGGCCACCACTTCGGGCCGCATCGAGGTAGGACCGACGGTTGTCACCGGCTACTACGACCAGACGGGGATCGACCTCGACCCGAGGGCACGTGTCCGCGACCTGGTAGCGGGCACCGCGCGGGTTCCGGGCGCGCCGGAGGACGTGGCGCTGATGGAGCGTTTCTGGTTTGCCGGAGCGCTGCAGTTCGCCACGGCGGGCGCCCTCTCGGGTGGTGAGCGCCGGCGGCTACAGCTCCTGCTGGTGCTTGCCGAGCGGCCGAACGTCCTCCTCCTGGACGAGCCGACCAACGATCTTGACCTCGACACTCTCCGCATTCTCGAGGACTTTCTCGAGGACTGGGCTGGTGCGCTGGTGGTGGTCAGCCACGACAGGACGTTTCTCGAGCGGACCACGGAACGCTTGGTGGCGGTGGAGGGCGGCACAGCTTCGGCCATCGCCGGTGGCCTCGACGGGTGGGTAGCTTCAGTAACAGCCGCCGGGCCACGGCAGGCCAAGGCGGCGGTATCCCGCAGTGCCGCGCCCCAGCGGTCGCAGCGCTCTCCCAGCACGGTTGGGCGCCAGTTGCGTGAGGCCGAGAAAGAGATGACCCGGCTCGCCCGGCAACGCGACGAGCTGCACGAAGCCCTGGCGGCCTCGGGCGGCGATCACGTCGCGCTGGCCCGTCTCGGCAGCGCCGTGGCGGACGTGCAAGGCGCCTTGGCCGAGGCGGAGACACGCTGGCTTGCTCTCGCCGAGGAGCTGGAAGCGGCGCGATGACCTCCCGCTCGGCTGGAAGCGGCGCGATGACCTCCCGCTCGGTTGGCAGCCGAAGGTAGGCTAAGGCTCTCCGCGGCGTGCAGTTGGTGGCGGGAATACGCTGCACTGGGCCGATCGTGCTGTAGCTTCGACGGAGAAAGAGGAGTGCCGACCATGGGTGACAAATCGCCGAGGAAGCCCAGCCCGAAGAAGGCTGGGAAGTCGATCAAAGAGAAGCGAGCGGAAAAGAAGGAAAAGAGCCAGCAATCGCTCGGGACGACACAGATGGAGGGCCTGCGGCCCAAGAAGTAGCCGCGCCTAAAAGCTCACGATGGCGCGAGCGTGGCGTCTATCCCTGTCACGGTGGATGCCTTCGCCACCACGATCTGCGTCGCCTTGGCTTGCGTGGAGGCGTCCTTCCACCACTGGTTGTGGTAGCCGACTCCGCAACCGGTGAACTCGACCTCGTAGGTTCCCTGGGCGAGGCCACTTATCTCGTAGGACCCTGCGAAGGTGTACGTCTCGATCGGGTTGGCGCTGAAGGCTTGTGTCGCCGTCACACAGATGTCGGTCAGCGGCACGCCCTTGTTGTCGGTGACCGTGCCCGTGATGGCAGCTGCTGGTTTCAGGGTGACCGAGACGTTCGTAGCCGGTTTGCCGGCTTGGACAGACACCAGCGCCCCGGACGTGAAGTAATTCTGCGACTCGAGGCAGGGCTCGAAGGCCACCAGGTACTTCCCTGTGGGCAGGCCCCTCAGCTCGTACTTTCCGTTGAACGTCACTGTCTCATGGAAGCTCAAGAGGGAGGAGCTATCCTGGCCCAGGACGCAGATGTCGCTCAGCACCGAGCCGTTCGAAGACTTCACGCTCCCGGTTATCTCGGCGCCGGCGGGCAAGGCGAAGGACAGCCCCCTGACGGTGCCGCCTGCCTTGACGCTCACCGCCTTGCCCTTGTCCCACCACTGCGCCGAGAGATTGACGTTGGTGCAGGAGCCGTCAAGGCCGATCGAGAACTTGCCTGTAGGCAACCCTGCTATGTCGAACTCACCCCCGAATCCGACAGGGCCGTACTCCTCTCCGTACTCACCTCCCGATGCCGTCTGCTCGACGAGGGCACAGACCCCTGTGAGCGGCTGGCCGCTGGCCGACGTAACACTTCCCTCGAACTGGCCTCCGGCCACCAGGGCGCCCGATATCCCAGCCGTCACGTGGCCGATCCGGACCGAGAATGCCTTACCTGTCTCCCAGAGGACAGGTAGGTAGTTCTGGTAGTCGTAACACGGCAGGAACTCGGCCTCGTAGGTGCCAGCGGTCAGGCCGCCGAGGAAGTAACTGCCGTTAGGCCCTGTCTCTGTCCCGTATTCGCCGTTCACCGAGGCGGCCAGGACGCACACGTGGGCGAGCGGTAGGTGAGAGACGGCCGAGGTGGCGGTGCCGGATATGGCTCCGCCTCCTCTGAGGGCGATGGAGACCCCCGACACTGTCTTGCCGGCGGTCACCAGTACAGGCGGCGTGGCGTCGAAGTTGGCAGCTTGGTGCCACAGTGCTTCGAGGTAGTTGCCGGCAGGGCCGGAAGCGCAGCCGAAGAACTCGACCAGGTAAGGCCCGGAGCCGAGGGCGGTGACCCGGTAGGCGCCGCCCGGGTTCGTCACTGCTAAACCGACTTCGGCTCCGTTGGCGGCTGTCGTAGCCGGTCCGCCGAAGGCATACCCTACGGACACCGCATAGGCGCACACGCCGGCAAGGGGCTTGTGCGTCGCGGCCGAAGTCACCGTTCCGGTTATCTGGCCAGCCGGCTGGAGATCGGGCGAGATGCCCGCGATCGTCCCGCCTCCCTTTACGGTCAGTCCGGCGGCGAACGTGGGGTCAGCCTGGTTCTTCCACCAGCTCGACTGCACATTGTCGCTCGCTCTGCAAGGGACGAAGTACATGTCGTAGGTGCCGTTCGGCAGGCCGGTGACCGAGTACGCGCCGCCGCTGGCCGTAGCCGCAGCACCTTCAGCTGTCGTAGACAATCCGTCGACGCTGTCCTCGGACTCGGCGTAGGCGCACACCTCGAGGGACGAGGCGGCCTTGCCCGCAACCGTGACTGTTCCGCTCACGGTTCCTCCCGGTCGCAAGTCAGCCGAGGCACTCGCGGTCTGGCCGGCGGTGATGCTGAGGGCGCGGGCCGTCAGCTGGGTGGCCTGGGTCGGGTACCACTGGCTGACGTCGTTGTTGGCGCAGCCGTCGAAGAGAAGCTCCCACCTACCCGGGGCCAGCGACAGCGAGTAGGTGCCCGACTTGGTCGTGGTGGCGGTCACGGCCGCGCCGGACTGCCCGACGGCCGTGACGCAGGCGAGGTGGAGCGGCGTGCTTCCGGACGTGACTTTGCCGCTGATGGTTCCTGTGGCCGTTGTCCCGGCCGCTTTGGGTGCGTGACTGGCTGGTGCCGCCGATCGTGTCACTGTCAACGTCACAATCCGGAGGTGAGCCTCGGTCGAGGTCCCGCCCGAGCTGAGGGGCTTCAGGACCAGGGTGGCGGTCGCGGGTGCGGTGGGAAGCCCCGTCACGTAACGAGAGTTGAACGAGAGCCCTTTTGGCAACGTCCCGGAGGCGATCCGCCACCGGGTTGCGGCGAGGGCCTTGGCGGACTGGCTGCTCGGTTTGCCAAAGGCTGACGCCGCCGAGGACCCGGACGTCCCCTCGGTCCTGGCAGGCACCGGCAAGGCGGCGAAGTACGGACGGCCGACCACCGCGGGCGGGAGCGTCACTGTCTGCGGCGCCTGACCTCTGCCGAGGCCTTGCAAAAGGGAAGTGGGCGCCGTCGCCGGCGCTGCGGCTGACGCTTGCGACACGAGCGGACCCGTTGCCAGCAAAGTTCCCGCCGTGGCCACCGCAGCGGCTCCAAAACGCCAACTGCGACCGAAACGCCGCCCGGTGCCCCTGATCTGGACAGTGCTCATAACGCCTCCCTGGCTGCGCGTGCGCAATGCGCGAGCACGGGCAACACACCTCTGCGGCGCCGCAAGCTCAGGCCGAACCTCCTGGTCCACTGCGGGTGTCGTGCCCGGCCAGCGGCTAGACCAACCTCATGCCAAACCTAGGCTCTCTATGACTGCGACAGCGGCCGGCGCCGATTGGACCGTTCCTCAAGTCGAGGAGGTTGCGCCCGGTGTCCGGCGTATCCCGCTGCCGCTCCCGAATGACAACTTGAAGGCAGTCAACGTCTACGCCGTCGACGACGGTGACCGGCTCGTGCTGATCGACTCCGGGTGGGCGATCCCCGAATCGCGAGTGCGCCTCGAGGCGGCACTGCGCTCTGTCGGGCGCAGTCTCGGGGACATCGACCGCTTCCTGATCACCCATGCCCACCGGGACCACTTCACGCAAGGGATAGAAGTGCGACGGGACTGGCACACAAAGATCGGGCTCGGCGTAGGTGAGCGTGGCACGATCGAAGTCCTCCGGGACCCGGGTCGCCTCCCTCTGGAGCCACAGTTGGAGCAATTGAAGTGGTACGGGGCGAACCGTCTCGTAGACAGCATCCTGGCGGGTGCAGTGGGCCACCCGGCGCCGGATCGTTCCATCTGGGAGCTACCCGACGAGTGGCTCACCGAAGGAGAGCTGGCTCTGTCTTCGGGCCGAAGGCTGTCAGTCATCGAGACTCCTGGGCATACAAGGGGCCACGTCGTATTCCGGGATGCGGCCGGTGGCTTGCTGTTCGCGGGAGACCACGTGTTGCCGAGTATCACTCCGTCCATCGGCTTCGAACCGCTGCTGTCCGAGAACCCGCTGGGCGACTTCCTCGGCTCGCTCGCCAAAGTGCGCGCTCTGCCCGATTCGGTGCTTTTGCCGGCGCACGGCCCAGTATCCCCGAGCGTCCATGCCCGCATCGACGAACTGGTGGACCACCATGGCGTGCGCCTAGACGAGGCGGTAGCCGCGCTCGAGGCTGGTGCCACTACGGCCTTCGAGGTCGCCGGCATCCTTCGCTGGACTCGCCGCCACCGGCAGCTCGACGAGCTTGACTACTTCAACCAGATGCTTGCGGTAGCCGAGACCGGCGCCCACCTGACGCTGCTGGTCGCGCAGGGGCGAGTCAGTCGGACCGCCGACGGCGAGGTTTACAGGTACAGCCCCGCTTCTTGAACCCCGGCGGGGTCTTGGAACCGCTCGATTAGCAGGCCATTCGGATACGTCTCCCAGGAGTTTCCAAGACTTGCAAGCTTCACTTGGCGCAAGCGCTGCCTGCCGTTGGAAGGTCGCGACAAGACGAGAGGCTGAGCAACCGATGTTCTTCACATATCTCAGGCGAGAGCTGCGGCGCCGCAACAAGCTCGCCATCGTCGTGTCTCTCGGCCTCGCCATCGGCATCGCACTGGTCGTCACTGTCTCGGCCGCAGCGGCAGGAGTGAAGAACGCCCAAGGGCAAGTGCTGCACTCGCTGTACGGCGTGGGGACGGACATGACCGTTACGCAGACCGCTGCAGCGGGAACGGGAGGACCGTTCAACTTCCGGACCGGCACCCCAGGTACGGGCAGCCGCCCAACGGCAGGAACTCACTTCTCGACAGACCGCTTGACGCCTGCCTTCGGAGAGACCACGCTGCCGTCGTCTGACGTGACGATGGTGAGTCGCCTGCACGGCACGGCCGCCGCCACCGGAGGCCTGACCTTGACGGACACCAGCCTTTCCGGGACCATTCCAAGTTTCAACAGCGGAGGTGGGGGCTTCGGCAGCGTCGGTACCAAGCAGTCGGCGTTCTCCACGAACTCGTTTACCGTCGACGGCCTCCAGATATCGGCGTCTGAAGTGGGACCGCTCGACTCGTCGGAGATCAGCGCCGGCCGCTACTTCACCACGAAGGACGCCATCTCGGATGTCGCCGTAGTCAACTCTGCCTACGCCACCCAGCACAGCCTCAAGGTCGGCTCCAAGATCACCGTCGCCGGCAAGAAGCTCGCGGTCGTCGGTCTTGCTTCGCTCCCGTCGGGATCATCGGATGTCTTCATCCCGCTCGGGACGGCTCAGACTCTGGCCAAGTTGCCGAACAAGGTCGACATCATCTACGTGAGTGCCGCCAACGCCTCAGATGTCACAGCACTCAGCAACTCGGTGAAGAAGGCGCTTCCGAAGGCCACACTGACGACGTCCGCCACCCTGGCGAGCGAGGTGACCGGCTCCATCTCCAGTGCTTCGAACCTGGCGACCAACCTAGGGAAGTGGTTGTCGTTGATGGCGTTGGTGGTGGCGTTTCTTATTGCTGGGCTCCTGATGATGGCCGCAGTCTCCCGTCGGGTGCAGGAGTTCGGCACGCTGAAGGCCATTGGATGGCGGACACGCAGGGTCGTCAGCCAAGTCATGGGCGAAGGCATGACTCTCGGAGTTGTCGGAGGCGCCATCGGCCTGCTGGGAGGCTTTGGCGGATCAGCCCTCATCTCGGCCGTGTCACCCAAGCTGACTGCGACGGTCGGTCCCTCCTTCTCGACAGGCGGCGGCGGTTTCACCGGCGGAGGTGGCTTCGGAGGTGGCGGTTTCGACGGCGGCAGCTTTCCTGGCAGCGGTTCGAGGCCCGCAGGCGCCTTCAGGCAGTCCCCTTTGGCCCACAACGCTGCCAGCGCAGCTCACACGGTCGCCGTCCATCTGGCGGCGCCTCTGCAGAGCGGCTCCGTCAGCCTGGCCATCATCCTGGCGGTGGCCGGTGGCCTGGTGGCCGGCGGTTTCGGGGCGTGGCGCGCCGCCAGGCTCCGCCCAGCGGCGGCCCTGAGGCGGCTGCAGTGACTGAGCGACCCGTACCATTTCACTGTCCCGACCCAGTCGAGGAGACGCAGAGCCCACCATGTACCAGCTGACGAACGTCAAGAAGTACTTCGACAAGAACGGCAAAGCTGTCCGCGCTCTTGACGGGGTCAACCTCCAGATTGCCGCCGGGGAGTTCCTGGCGATTCAGGGGCCGACCGGCCAGGGCAAGACGACCCTTCTCACGCTTCTTGGTGGCCTCGACCGCCCGACCGCCGGCGAAGTCATGTTCGAAGACAAGGACCTCGGGAAACTGAGCGAGGGCGACCTGGCTCACTCGCGGGCGACGGCGTTCGGCTTCGTGTTCCAGACGTTCAACTTGATCCCCACGTTGACGGCACAGGAGAACGTCGAGACGGCGCTCGTGCCTTTGAAGACCAAGAGCGGCGAGCGGAGCCGCAGGGCCCTCGAGGCACTCGAGGAGCTCGGTCTGGCCGACCGGGCGGCGCACGTCCCGGCCGAGCTGTCCGGTGGCCAGCAACAGCGCGTTGCGATCGCCCGCGCTCTCGTCAAGGCACCAAAGGTCCTGCTCGCCGACGAGCCCACCGGCAACCTCGACGAGGAGACGCGCGACGAGATAGTCGGCCTCATGGAAGGCCTCTGGCGCGACCGCGGCCTCACCATCGTCATGGTCACCCACGACAGCACCGTGGCCCGCCGGGCAGAGCGGATTGCCGTTATCAAGGGGGGCAAGGTGTCACTCAAGAAGGAGCGTGCGGGCGCCCGCTAGGCAGCGGGAGTTCGGCGACGGGCTCCTCGGTGTGAAGCCGCTTCGCCGTGGAGCGCGTTTCCACAGGACGGAGTGATCTCGGCATCCAGCTCCGCGTCCTTGTGCGTGACTTGACCGGCAACGATATATCGGTACAATAGCGATATATCGTTATTGCGACCGTGTCATGGCTGTGGCCGTCGGCAACCGGCGCACAGTCCGGGCACAGACCCGGGAATCGCGGGGCCGTGACGCCCTTAGGAAGAGAGACAGCATGACTGACTTTGAGAGCACTCAGCCGGGTGGCGCCACGGGCGACCCGGTCGACGACGTAGACGACGTAGACGACGTAGACGACGTAGACGACGCCCCGGATGAGGACTATGACGACGTCGAGATGGATGACGCGGACGATGGCGAGGTTACCGGCCGGCGCGGCGACCCGGGAGGCGGCAATGGCGGGTTTGACTTAGGCAACTGGTCGGACTGGATGGACTGGCTGACGCGGGGCCGGCCACTCGAGGGTCTCCCAGGCCTCTTGGGAGCCGAAGGCCCGTTCGGACGGGGCGGCCCGTTCGGACCGGGCGGGATTTTCGACCAGGTCGCCGGCGCGGGTGGCCGCGGGAGCGGCCGCGGGCGGGGAGGCGGCTCCGGCGTTCGCGACCGAGAGCGGACCCGATCCGGTCAACGCGGCGCAGGTGGCTCGAGCCGCACGAGCGGCGGTCACGGGCACGCCCACGGCGGGGAGCATGACCGCGATCGAGGCCGCGACCGCACTGCTACCGGCCGCAGCTGGGACGCCGGCCGGGGAGGCCAGGGCCAACGCCGGGCCAAGCGTGGCAACGTTCGAGCCGCAGTCCTGTCGCTCCTGGGCGAGCAACCCATGCACGGCTATCAGATGATCCAGGAGATGTCGCGCCGGTCGGGCGGCCGATGGAACCCCAGCCCGGGTTCCATATACCCGACACTCCAGATGCTGGAGGACGAAGGTCTCGTGACGAGTAGCCAGTCTGAGGACGGCAAGAGGGTGTTCACCCTGACCGATGCCGGAAGGGCCGAAGTCAAGCGCACGGAGTCATCGAGGCCGCCATGGGAACAGCCTGACGAGAAGGGCACCGAGCCCGATCGCGACCTCTTCGCCGCCGCCAGTGAGGCCGCCAGGACGCTGATGGCTGCCTTAAGGGCTAGCAACGAGGAGCAGCGCCTGCTCATCGGGCAGCTGCTCGTCGAGTTCCGCCAGACGCTCGTTGCCATTGTTCCCGAGGCCGCCGACCTCGGCCCGTTCGGCGGGCGCCGTCGTGGGCGTTGGGGCCGGTCCGGGCCTGGATGGAGCTTCGGTGTGCCTGACTGGATCTTCGGTGAGCAAGGGCCCTTCGGCGACACAAGCCGTTCGGCCTCTACGAACCGGTTTGGAGATACCGATGAGGACGGTGACCTCCAAGTGTGACCAAGCGGGGCGTCGCTCGTCGCCTCGGATACGGCGCTATGCCGGACCGGACGACCGCACCGGGCTAGTGCTCGCGTGCCACCCGGAACGTCGCCCGGCCGGCGGCCTTGGCCTCGGCCAGGGCCTCGTCGGCGGCGTCCACGAGGGCTTCGCTCAGCGGCTCGTCGCTGTGGGCGACCCCGATGCTCACTCCGACGTTGACCGAAAGCCCGTCGATCACTATCGGAGCTTCCAACCCTTTCTCGATCCGAGTGGCCACTTCGACGGCCTCGGACTCCGAGGCACCGCGGCAGATGATGGCGAACTCGTCGCCTCCCAGCCGGGCGACGAGGTCACTGGCTCTCACGCAGTGCACGACGCGCTGTGCGACTGCTTTCAGCACCTCGTCGCCAGCCGAGTGGCCGAGGTTGTCGTTCACGGGCTTGAAGTGATCGAGATCGCAGTACAGCACTGCGCCTCCTGAGCGGCTCGACGCAAGCGTGTCGAAGAACACCCTTCTATTGGCGATTCCCGTGAGGGCGTCGAGGTGAGCAGCGCGCTCGAGCCCACGCTGCTGGTCGGTCCAGCGAAGGATCAGCTCGACCATGTTGCGGGCGACCTCCATCCCGTAGGCGTGCACCTGAGGGCTGCGTCCACCGCCGACGGTCCAGATGGTGATCGTCGCCGGTGGGCGTATGTCGTCCCAGACGACCGGGACGATCCAGACCTCGCTGAGACCGTGACGGACGGCCATCTCGCGACGCACCGGGTCGAGATCGTCGGCTCTGGCGAAGACCGGCTCGCGGTCGGACCGGCACTTGGCCCATAGTGTCAGTGTCTCGGGCGAATTGCCGAGCTCGTCGTCGGCACCGGCGATGGCCGCCGGCAGGCCAGTGCCGACGTGCTGGAAGATGGCGTCGTCGTACCAGGCAATCGCTATCTGCGTCCCGTACCCGGACCACTCGACGACGTTGCACACCTTCGCGAGTACGTCCGGCAGGTCCATCCCTCGCAGGAGCAAGGACATGACTTCCTCAATAGCCAGGCGAGGGGCGCCGTTGCGGCAGTAGACGACGACCAGCCTCTCGACCCCGTCGGAGGCCACAGCGCCGGCGATCTCGAGCGGCACCCAGGACCCGTCACTGTGGGCGACCATGAAACGGCTCGTGCCAGGCGGAGGGCCGTCCGAGGAGGTCAGTGCTATGAGGTCGGCAGCCCGTTCGTAGTCGTCCGGATGCAGCCACTCGACGACGTTGTGCCCGATGCACTCACTGATCGTGCGTCCGACCAGGTCGGCCATCGACTGGTTGCACAGCACGAGCGTTCCATCGGTGCGCATCCCGAGGAACGCCATCTCGCTGCCACCGACGACGGACTTTGAGAGGCGCTCGAGTGACCCGGAGCCGGTGTATACCCAGCGGCGCAAGCGGGGCTGGTGTCCCGGCGGCGCGTCTGCCTTGCTGCTCGGCTCGGGCAGGCCCAGGGGCCTTGGGTCCATCGCTCAATCCTTGCACTCCTGCCTGGGCGTGTCCCACCTGGGAGAGCGACGGCCGGCCCTGGACGCAGTTAGCCCCGCACGGCCTTCACCTGGGCGACCATCTCCAAGAACACCTCTGGCGGCGGCAGAGACGACGGACCGGCTACGAAGGGCCACAGGCGGTTGGCGAGGTCCAGAGCCAACCGCTGCCGGGCGTCAGGTGTGTAGCCATTCCGATTGGCGAGGAACGTCTGCAGGAGCGCCAACTCCTGTCCCGGCACGGCGCTCACGTCCCAGTGGGCGAGCTCGGGCGGAAGCCACGGCGCGCCGAAAGGGCTGGGGGCCCAGGCCCAAGGCGCGCCCGGCGTCGACTGGAAGGCGTTGCCGCTGGACCATGGGTGGGGCGCTTGCGCGGATGGTACGCCCACGCTCTCGCGAACGACCACGGTCCCGGCCATCAGGTCACCGAGCCGCTGGTTGCGCGTCGTGGCCAAGATCATGACGACGCCCAGAGCGTTCATGCTCGGCAGGACGTCGAGGAGGCGGCCGAGATTGCGGAGGAGGCTCGCCCAGAACCCGACTGCCTGCCCCCCGGCCTTGACGACGCGGATGCCGGTCAGCCGCTTGCCCGGGCTGCGTCCGGACCAGAGCATCTCGAAGAGCACGAAGTAGCCGATGAAGTCGACCAACAGGAATAGGGCGAAGGCGCCGGCGGCGATCAAGCCCCCGGTCTCGCCGGTATGGCGGCTCAGCGAGGCCCAGGCGATCAACACGGCTGCGAGGGCAGCGACTTGGATGATGAAGTCGATCAGATACGCACAGAAACGCGAGCCCAGCCCCCCCAGCACAACCTCGAGATGCACCCCCTCAGGCACGGCCGTAACGTAGCGGTCGTCGATCTCCACAGGATCAACCGTAGAGCCTCGGTGTGCAGATTTTCGGCGGGAGCACATGAACGCAGACAGATTCGTCCAGGAGCGAGGGCCGGCATGGGCCGAGCTCGAGGATCTGTTGCGCCGCGGGCAGGTGCGTACCGCCAAGCTTGACCCCGCCGAGCTCCTCCGGCTCGGCGCCCTCTACAGGACGGCCGCCGCCGACCTGGCGCTGGCCAACCGCCTTTGGCCGAGCGCCGCCGGCACGGTCAGGTTGCAGGACCTCGTGATCCGGGCCAACGGGACCCTCTACTCAAAAGCGGGCCGGCAAGAGACGGCTTGGCAGTACCTCTCGAGCGGGATGTGGCAGCGCCTCCGGTCACTCGGGCCATGCCTGGCGATCTCGGCAGCCTTTCTTTTCGGAGCGGTGCTGCTCGGTGCGATCTGGGCGATCGCACAGCCCGTGGCGGCTGCCGGCATCTTGCCTGCCGGCTTCCACGTCAGCGCCCACAATCGTGGCGGGTACTACGGAGTGGCAATCGCCGGCAGAGCTGGACTGGCCGTCTCCATATTCGTCAACAACATCGAAGTGACGGCCCTGGCCATAGCCGGTGGCTTGAGCGCTGGAGTCTTGACGGCCTTCTCTCTGGCATACAACGGCGCCCTTATCGGCGTCCTGGGCGGGTTGGAGTGGAGAGTCGGTGGATTGGGCGGCTTCCTCAGCTTGATCGTGCCCCACGGGTTGCTGGAGCTCTCGTGCATCACCGTGGCCGGTGCGGCGGGGTTCGCGATAGCTCGAGCCCTCGTCGACCCCGGAGTCGCCACCCGAAGCGAGGGCCTTTCCAGACTAAGGCCGACGCTAGCCACGGCCATGCTCGCCGACATCATCTTCCTCGTCGTCGCCGGCACCACCGAGGGGGTCATCACGCCCTTCGACCTGCCGACGGTCTGGGCCTTTGCGGTCGGCGTGCCGTTGGCCGGCTTCTTCTGGGCCATGGTGTTCTGGCGCGGGCGCCCGGGGTCTTTTCTCCCGCCGTCAAAGGCGGGCGCGGGACTTGAGCCGGAGGTAAGCCTGCACGCAGGCGGGACCTAGCTGGCGAGCCGTTGCCTGTACGACCGCAGCGCCGAGCCCTTCCAGCATTCTTGCCGCCCTGTCCTGGCTCGAGAGGATGTCGTAGGCGACTGCTGCACGCATGACGTCGCGGACGTCGTGTGCCGGAACCGAAGTGCGAGCAGCCAGATCCGGGTCGGCGCAGTTGGCGACGAGGACTGCGTGGTGGCGCAACAAGACAGGGCAGGCGTCTACAAGCGTGCGGGCGGCCGCCTCGTCAAAGAGGTCGGTGAACAGGACGACGAGGGCTCGTTTCTGGCGGCCGACCACATAGAAGGCCCGTTCGTAGTCGCTCTCCACCGCAGAGGGCTCGAGGTCGAACAGAGCGCGCACGATCGTCTCGGCACCGCGGCGGCGAGGGGTCAGCTGCCGTGTCACCCTGGCGTCGAAGGCGACTGCGCCGACGCGGTCCCCGGCGTCGTCGGCGGCCACGGCCAATACCGCCAGAGCATCGAGCGCCACGTCGAGTCGCGTCATGGGTCCGACAGGACTGGCCATCAAGCGCCCTGTGTCGACCAGGAACATCACATCGCGGTTCTCGTCGACCCGGTACTGGTTGGACATCGGCCGTCCGACCCGGGCCGCCGCCACCCAGTTGACCTGACGAATGTCGTCGTCCGGCGAGTAGTCGCGGATGGTCTCGAACTCGGTTCCGAGGCCGAGCCTTGCGCGTATGCGGCCCTCGTCGCTTGTGTGGCCTCGGCGGCGGGCCGCTGCCAGCCGTCGGGCGCGGGGCAGATCCGGGAACACTGTCACCGTCGTGGCTTGGCCAACAGTGTGGTCGACCGATGCCAGGCCGAGAGGGCCAGAGCTGCGGACGACCGCAGGCGGCAACTCATGAGTCCCGCGGTGGACACCGGTCAGCCTCCCGGCCATCTTGCTGCCGTCTACGGTGGCCGGCTGGACCAGCAGCCCGGGTGAGACGGGCTGTCGCAAGCGAGTGCTGCGGGCACTCTCGACTCCCTCGGCGCTGGCCAGGAAGTCGATGGGGACACCGAGAGAGAGGGTGGGCACGTCGCTGCGTTCGAGCTGAGGGGTGTAGCTGCGGCCCATCGTCCAGTCGGCTGCCACGCATCCGGCGAGGACTATCGCCAGCACTATTGGCAGAACAGGCGATATCGGCAGTGCAGCTGCCAGTATTGCCAGGATCGCCACGGCCACAGCTGCTCGGCGTGTCGGCCTGATGGCGCTGTGGCTGCGGTGAGGTCGGGAGCGGTCGCTCACTGGAGGTGAGCCTGGCTTGGCGGCGGGTGCGGCGGCTTCGTTTCGCATGCTCCTGCTCAGCGCGGAATCGGGACGCTCGACAGGACGTTCGCCAGGGCGGAACTGGCGGTGAACCTGTCGATCTCGGCCTCGGGCGTGAGGATCAGGCGGTGGGCCAGGACGGGCTCGACGAGGGCGACAACGTCGTCCGGCACGACGTAGGTCCTCCCGGACAAGCATGCCCACGCTTTGGCGGCAGCGAGCAAGTGAACAGCGGAGCGAGGGCTGGCTCCAAGCAGGACGCTCGGGAGTTGGCGTGTGCGGGTGACCAGCGCGACCACATAGCTGACGATGGCGTCGTGCACGGACACGGCGTCGGTGTCGGCGCGGATCTCGCTCAGGTCGGCTGCAGCTGCCACTGGTGCGATGTCGCCGAGCGTGACGGGAGCCAGGCCGGATCGTCGCAGCTTGAGCATCGCCTCTTCAGCGTGGGGCGCCGGGTAGGCCACGTTGACCTTCATCAAGAAACGGTCCAACTGTGCCTCAGGCAACGGGTACGTCCCCTCGTACTCGATTGGGTTCTGGGTGGCCAGGACTGTGAACGGCTGGGGTAGTGGCCGCTCCGCACCGTCAACTGTGACCTGCCCTTCTTGCATTGCTTCGAGCAATGCCGCCTGCGTCTTGGGGGGTGTGCGGTTGATCTCGTCGGCCAGCAGGAGATTCGTGAACACAGGACCCTGGCGGAATGCCAGCTCCTGGCCGCGTAGTGTCAGGGTGCCCGTCACGTCCGAGGGAAGCATGTCAGGGGTGAACTGGATCCTCCTCGTCGAGATGCCGCACGCCCTTGCGACCGCCGAGGCCAACAGCGACTTGGCCACTCCCGGAGGGCCTTCGAGCAAGAGGTGGCCGCCTACTGCCATGGCCATCAGCGTCGCGTCGACGACGTGCGACTGCCCGACGACGACCTTCGAGACCTCGGCATTCAGCTCGGAGCGCAGCGAGGCCATCCGGCCCCCGGCTGGCGGCACACTCGTCATTCATCCCGTCCCTTCGTAGTCGTCCGTCGTTCAATCTCCGCAAGTGCCTGCGATAAGGCGACCAGCTCTTCAGGCGACCGCGGCTCGTTCAGCAGGCAGGCTACGAGGCGCGGATCCACCAGTGGGTCCCCGGCTGCCGCTGCGAGCGCCCCGAGCGCATCGTCCTCGCACCCCGACGGCGCCTGCAGGCGCCTCGAGAGCAGTTGGCGGGCGCGTTCTCTCAATGGGGCTGCACCGGCGAGTGCTCGCGTGGTTGGCCCCGAGGCGAGAAGCTCTGCCAGCGCGTCGACGTGAGCAACCCGAGGCGGCATGGCGGCAACGCTGGCCGGCTGCGGCGGGCCGAGCCTGCGAGAGGCAGAGAGCATCCAAGTTGCGGCCGCCACGACTGCCAGGATCAGGGCTAGCTTCCAGTGACTTGGCAGGCCCGCCAGACCATTGCCCGGGCGTCCGAAGCCGTGAACGTACTCGTCGAAGGCCACGCTGGTGCCCGGTGTGCCGGCGAGGTCCAGGCCGAAGGCGGCGTCGTCGAGTTTGGCAAGGTTCGAGTTCTCAAGAGGAGCGCTCGAGGCAAGTAGGACGAGCGAGCCGCTGCTCGGGCTCCCGCTGACAGCTGGACTACCCGCGACCAGAGCATATGCACCGCCGGCGCCAGCCATGAGAACCCTCACCTGGCTCGAATGCGGAACCGTCCAAGTGCCAGCCGATCCAGTGTCGACATGGGCGACGCCCCGAGTCTCCGGAGCGGTGCCTATCGGGTGGGCAACACTGGCCGGCGTCGACTGCCAGGATGGCGGCTCTCCTGTCACGAGTGCGCCGAGGACGCTTGGTGCGAGACGTCCGCCGAGTACGAGCCGGCCGCCGTCGGCGACGTAGCGCCTCATCGCCGGCAGGTCGCCTGCCAAGGAAGTGGCGGCGTCGAGGACGAACAGCGTCCCGGTAACCGGCAGGCTGGATGGCGTGATTGGCGCCGTTAGCTGTCGTACGTGGTAATGGCGTTGCGAGAGCAGGTCGGCGAGTGCGGCCGTGCCTGGGCCGCCACTGTCGAGTGAGGAGGCGGGACCGATAGCGGTGTTGTTCGGCGACGAGTAGAGCGAGCTGATGTCGCCGAGGCCGAGCACGATGGCCACCGACGCGGCCACGACGACGAGCACTACCTGCCAGAGCCGGGGCAAAGCCTTCCACCGCTCGCCGGCGCCCGGCTTGCGAACGCTTACGACAGTGCTCACTGGGTAGGCCTGCCGGTGGACGCCGCCTGGCGTGTGGCAGCCACCTCGCTCACGAGGATGGGCCAGCCTTCGCGGGCAGACGCCGAGTCGCTCGGAGTTGCAGGTGCACCAGCGTAGGCGATGGCCTCGTGCGATCGCGCGAGTTGTTCGAACGTCCGGGAGTGGAGCGATCTGTGGAGCTGTTGTGTCGTGGCGGTGTCGCGACTCGGGATCGCGCCGAGGACCTCCAGCCGGCCGAGGCCGGCCCGGAAGCGCAATCTGACCGCCAATTCGTGGTCACCGGCCGCCTCGGCTTCCGTCGCTGCTGCCTCGAGCTGCTCCACGTTGTCCGCGCCGCTCGTAGGCGCCCTTGCCTCCGACGGGGTTGCTTGTATGCGTGTGCGCCGCTTGATCAACAGGAAGCCGAGCACGAGACCGGCGGCGAGGACGATGACGGCGATCGGGATCCACTCGTACGTGCCGAAGAGGTCGTGAAATGGCACAACCACGAACCGGTGGATGGTGTCGTGGTACAGGAGGTGCCACACAGGATCCCAGGCGTCTTCGAACCACTGCCCGATCTGGGTCAGCACGCCTCGCAGCGGAGCGAAGCCCCGTCCCTGGGTCTTGTGGAACGGTGACTGCGACAGGATGTGGGCAGCCTGCTTGCGGGCAGACTCGGAGAACCCCGACGCCTTTGGCATGGTCGCCGCTAATCCTCTGGAGGAACAGCTGGGTCGGCCGGTCCGGCAGGAGTGTCGTACGGCGGCGTCGGTGGGTATCCAGGCTGCTGCCGGTCGTCGACGCCGGGAGGTTGTGGGCTCGGCGGCTGTGCGTCAGCCGGCTGCCCGTACCCCGGTGGCGGCTGCCCGTACCCCGGTGGCGGCTGCCCGTACCCCGGCGGCGGCTGCCCGTACCCCGGCGGCGGCTGCCCGTACCCCGGCG
>JBOGHW010000024.1:0-28989 GCA_050744865.1 Acidimicrobiales bacterium
GATGCCGCCGTACTCCTGGTCGGTCCCCGGCATGAAGCCGGGCACGTCCACCAGCGTGACGAGCGGGATGTTGAAGGCGTCGCACGTCCTGACAAAGCGTGCGCCCTTCTCCGACGAGTCGATGTCCAGCACTCCGGCCAGCACGGCCGGCTGGTTGCCGACGATCCCGACGGCCCGGCCGCCGATGCGGGCGAAGCCACAGGTCAAGCTCATCGCCCAGTGCGAGAAGTACTCGAGGTACTCCCCATCGTCGGTGATCGCCTGGATGACCTTGCGCATGTCGTAGGGCTGGTTGGGACTCGGCGGCACGATATCCCGCAGCTCGGGGATCTCGGCCTCGGCGTCGTCGGGACGCTCGCTCTGGGGCGGCATCTCCAGGTTGTTGCTCGGCAGGTACGACAAGAGATACCTGACGTCATCCAGGCACGCCTTCTCGTCGGCGGACACAAACGTAGCCACTCCCGAGCGCGTGGCGTGGCTCATGGCGCCGCCCAGCTGCTCCAGCGTGACGTCTTCGCCTGTCACGGTCTTCACTACATCGGGGCCTGTGATGAACATGTGGCTGGTCTCGTGGACCATGAAGATGAAGTCGGTCATGGCCGGCGAGTAGACGGCGCCCCCTGCGCACGGCCCGAGGATGACGCTGATCTGCGGCACGACGCCCGACGCCAGCACGTTGCGGTAGAAGATGCCGCCGTAGCCGTTGAGTGCAACCACACCTTCTTGGATGCGGGCGCCCCCACCGTCGTTAAGCCCGACGACAGGCACACCGGTGCTGACGGCCAGGTCCATCAGCTTGTGGATCTTCTCGGCATGGGCCTCGCCCAGCGCGCCTCCGAACACCGTGAAGTCCTGCGAGTAGATGCAGACCCGGCGCCCGTCGATAGTCCCGAAACCTGTGATGACACCGTCAGAGTAAGGACGCGACTTCTCCAAGCCCATCCCGTGCGAGCGGTGGCGGACCAGCAGATCCAGCTCTTGGAACGACCCCTCGTCGAGCAGGTACTCGAGTCGCTCGCGGGCCAGCATCTTGCCCTTGGAGCGGTGGTTGGCAATCGAACGCTCACTACCGGGCTGGCGGGCCTGCGCCTTCTGCTCATCGAGGGCTTGCAGCCGGGCGCCGATCGAGTGGTCGTGGACTATCACACGTTCTGTCTCGACGACATCGGCGAGGGGGTCCGTAGTCGTGGGGTCGGCCATTCCCGAAGGCTACCGGCCTGCCGGACCTAGGTGGAACTCGGACGACCCGCCCGTCGTCATAAGAGACAACGGCGTCATGGCTGGCGTCGACTGCCGCACCGAGGGAGGCACCTGCGATGCATGATCAAGAGGTGGAAGGCGACCAGGGGCTCGTCAGGCTCTCTGCACAGACGCCGGCGACGGGGCCACAGAGGCGCCGGGGAGGTCGTCGGCGCTTGGTCGTAGGCTTGCTGGCGGCCGCCACAATCGCCGTCACAGCCGGTGGCTACGCCGCAGCCGCCTCCCGTGGCCGGCAGCCGGCCAGCTCGCCAACGGGGCGGACGCAGCTGCCCGCGACCGGCAGTGCCAAGTCCCCTACGCCGGCGCGGCTGCTTGGCGGCAGTCACGGCACGGCGGCGAGCAACAAAGTCCTCGCCGCCAAGGACGCCGCCCACCTGCTGACCCTCGTCGCGCTGCCGCCGGGTGCCCCAGCACTGAGCAGCAAGGCTCCGGCGGGCTTGCTGGCAGAGATGCGGCAGCCGGCGGAGGAACCACTGAGCCCGTACGTCGTCGATCTCGCTCGCTACACGGTCCTGGAGATGTCGCCCGCGTCGGTCGTCGCCTGGTTCACGGACCACGCTCCAGCGGGCTCGACCAAGAGCTCCGGGGGTACCTCGAGCGGTCCGTCCTACGAGATAGTCGACGTGGGTTACACGTGGCCGAGCACGGTTGTGCTCGACCAACGTGACATCGAAGTCGGTGTCACTGCTTACGGAAAGGGCAGCGTCGTCCGGGTCGACGCCCAGGACCTCTACACGCCGAACAGGCCAGCCACCGAGACGGCTCCCGCCGGCATCGACCGCCTGACGATCACCGTCGCCGGGCTGCCTGGCGCCCGGAGCTACACGATCGCCAACCCTGCCTCTATCAAGCTGTTCGTGGCCGCGCTCGACGCCCTCGACCGCCCGGACCACACCGTGAACCCGGGCGGGCCTTGCCTGTGCCATTCCTGGGACGGCGAGAAGTTCACGGCTGGCCTCTACGGCGGGAAGTCCTCTATCCCGAGCACAGTGGTCACCGACTCGCCAGTTCTCGCCGAGATGGGTGTGGGCAACGTGACGTTCAAGATCGGCCACGTGACGGAGCCTGTTCTCGAAGACGGCACCTGGTCGCTCGCCAAGGTTGTCACGCAGCTCACCGGCGTGAAGTGGGTCGGGCAACCGCACTAGCCGGGTGACACAGCGACCCGAGCTACTCCTGCACGAGCTCGATAAGGGCCCCGAAGGCACTCTTGGGGTGCACGAAGGCCACGGTGGTCCCCCGCGATCCTGGCCTCGGCACCGAGTCGATAGT
This sequence comes from Acidimicrobiales bacterium, assembly GCA_050744865.1. Lineage (GTDB taxonomy): Bacteria > Actinomycetota > Acidimicrobiia > Acidimicrobiales > Bog-793 > JAKACA01. Next base: position 2,533 of record JBOGHW010000024.1, read on the forward strand.
CATAGCCCCAGCCGCTTTCATGGACTCGAGGGCTGCGGCGCAGTCCGTTACGCGGTACCCCACGTGGTGGATGCCCTCGCCGCGCTTGTCGAGGTACTTGGCGACGGGGGAGTCGTCCCGGGTGGGCGTGAGGAGCTGCACGTAGGAGTCGGCGATCTTCAACAACGCCTCCTCGACACCGTCGGTCTCGATGGTCTCGCGGTGGGCCACTGTGGCACCAAGCGTGGTGGCGTACCACTCGACGGCGGCGTCGAGATCCCGAACTGCGATGGCAACATGGTCGATCTCGGAAAGCTCGAACCCTAGAGTCATGCGCCCAACCTCCGAAACATCGTGATCCTCTCCTCCCCCACCTTCTCCCGGAACTCCGGGTCAGTGACCCCCAATCCCTCTTGCGGCGCCAGGCACAGCACACCGATCTTGCCCTCGTGCAAGTTGAAGTGAACTTGAGAAGCAGCCTCGCCGACTTCGGCTAGCGGGTAGACGGCCGACATGATCGGCTGGATCTTGCCGAGGGATATGAGGCGATTGGCTTCCCAAGCCTCCCGGTAGTTGGCGAAGTGAGACGATTTGATGGTCTTCAGCTTCATCCAGAGGTGCCGGTTGTCGTACTCGATCATGTAGCCCGAGGTCGCCGCGCAAGTGACGATGGTCCCGCCCCGCTTGGCGATGAACACCGAGGCGCCCATCGTTTGGCGACCCGGGTGCTCGAAGACGATGTCCGGGTCCTCTCTGACCAGGCTGCGGACGTCCTTGCCGAGGCGGCGCCACTCCGACTCGTCCTGGGTGTGCTCGTCCGCCCAGAACTTGTAGGCCTTGGCTGAACGGTCGATGATCGCCTCGCACCCGAGGGCCTCGAGGAGCTTGACCTTCGACTCGGAGGACACGACGCCGACAGGGATCCCCCCGCCGTTCAGGACGTATTGCACGGCATAGCCGCCGAGGCCACCGGAGGCGCCCCAGACGAAGACGACATCGCCTTGCTTCATCTGGGCACCGTTACGCCCGACGAGCATTCGATAAGACGTCGAGTTGCACAGTGCGTTGACCGCCGACTCTTCCCAGCTGAGATGGGCAGGCTTGGGCATGAGCTGGTTGGCGCGCACGACGGTGAGATCAGCCAGGCCACCGAAGTTGGACTCGAAGCCCCAGATCCTCTGGTTCGACGCCTGCATGGCGTCGTCGTGCGCCCAAGGGTCCTGAGCATCCACGTAATTGCAGTGGATGACGACTCGGTCGCCTGACTTCCAGTCCCTAACCGCCGAGCCCGTCCGCAGGATGATGCCGGCGCCGTCCGAGCCGACCACGTGGTACGGCAAGTCGTGGCGCTTGCCCCAGGCGCTCTCGCGCCCGAGGCGCTCGAGGAACCCGAAGGTTGGTAGCGGCTCGAAGATCGACGTCCAGACAGTGTTGAAGTTGATGGCGCTCGCCATGACTGCCACGACGCACTCGTCGGGTGCGAGCTCGGGAACGGCTACTTCGTCGACGTGGAGCGACTTGCGTGGGTCCTTCTCGCGAGACTCGAGCCCGGCGAACATCCCCGCCTCGTCTTTTGCCACGAACGCCGCCCTGTAAGACTCCGGCAGCGGAATGGCGGCAAGCTCTTCGCCCGGTGCCCCCGCAAGGATGGCTTCGAGGAACCGTTCCATGGAGGGAGCTTACTTTGCCGTCACTTGCCCTCCAGTAGTGGCTGACGAGCGTCCGCTCCTGCTGGCGAGCGTCCGCTCCTGCGACGGTAGGCTTGCCTCGTTCACCAGGCGCCCACCGATGGTGGCTGCGCCCTCAACCAGATCGCCCACTTGGAGGGTCAAATGCCCGGATCCGTCATCGCAGGCGCCGCCCGCACGCCTATCGGCAAACTCGCCGGGGCTTTCGCCGGGTTCACGGCCATGGACCTCGGCGGCGTGGCCATCAAGGCGGCCCTGGAACGGGCTGGCGTCGCCCCCGAGCAGGTCGACTACGTCTTCATGGGCCAGGTCCTGCAGGCCGGCCAGGGCCAGATCACGGCGCGCCAGGCAGCCGTCAAGGCAGGAATCCCCATGACTGTCCCGGCCACTACGGTCAACAAGGTTTGCCTGTCGGGGCTGAACGCCATGTACCTGGCGGACCTGCTGATCCAGGCGGGCGATGCCGAGATCGTCGTCGCCGGGGGCATGGAGTCGATGACGGCGGCTCCTTACCTGCTGCCAGGCGCCAGGGCCGGCTACCGGGCCGGAGACCAGAAGGTCGTCGACTCGATGATGTACGACGGCTTGTTCTGCGCCTTCGACAAGGTGGCGATGGGAGCGAGCACCGAGAAGTACAGCCAAGCGGTCGCCATCGGGCGAGACCGCCAGGACGCCTTCGCCGCACAGTCCCATGAGAGGGCGGCTGCGGCGATCAAGGGCGGGCGTTTCGCCGCGGAGATAACTCCCGTCTCGGTCCCGCAGCGCAGAGGCGACCCGATCGTCATCGACACCGACGAGGGCGTCCGCCCCGAGACGACAGTCGAGTCGCTCGGCAAGCTCCGGCCTGCCTTCGACGACAACGGCGCTATCACCGCCGGCAACGCCAGCCAGATCTCCGACGGTGCCGCCGCCGTCGTGATGATGTCGAAGGCAAAGGCGACCGAGCTAGCCGCCCGCCCGTTCGGCGAGCTGGCCGGCTACGGACAGGTGTCCGGCCCGGACGCCTCTTTGCTGACACAGCCTTCCGGCGCAATCCGCGCCGCGCTGAGCAGGGCCGGGCTTGCCCTCGGGGACATCGACCTGTTCGAGATCAACGAAGCCTTCGCTGCAGTCGGCATTGCTTCGATGGACGACCTCGGAATATCCAGTGACGTGGTGAACGTCAACGGCGGGGCCATCGCCCTCGGGCATCCGATTGGCATGTCGGGCACCCGTCTGGCCATCACCATCCTGCATGAGCTTGCCAGCCGCGGGGGCGGCCTCGGTGCGGTCGCCCTTTGCGGTGGCGGCGGACAGGGTGACGCTGCGCTGCTTCGCTCGCTTTAGCCGTGCATCTCCAGTCGGCCGACCAATGCACGCCCGAGCGTCAGCTCGTCGGCATACTCGAGGTCGCCGCCGACGGGGAGGCCGCTTGCGATCCTGGTGACCTTGACCCCCAGTGGACCGAGGAGGCGCGCTAGGTACATGGCCGTCGCCTCGCCTTCGAGGTTCGGGTTGGTGCAGACGATCACCTCGACGATCCCCTGCGGCTCGAGGCGAGCCAGGAGGTCACGGATCCGCAGCTGATCCGGCCCGACCCCGTCGATCGGGTTCAGAGCTCCACCAAGGACGTGATAAATCCCGTGGAACTCGCGCGTGCGCTCGACTGCCACTATGTCGCGAGGGTCCTCGACCACGCACACGAGAGTTCGATCGCGCCGGGAGTCGAGGCACACCGTGCAGAACTGGCCCTCCGCAACGTTGAAGCACAGGTCACAGAGCTTGATCTTCTCCTTGACCTCGGCGATCGAGGCCGCCAGACGGAGAGCCTCCTCCTTGGGCACCTCGAGGAGGTGAAAGGCGATCCGCTGGGCTGACTTCGGCCCGATGCCAGGCAAGCGCCCGAGCTCGTCCACCAACTCCTGGATCGGCCCTGCGAACATCGGTCCTCAGGCCCCGGGACCGTCGTCGGCTCCTGCGTCCTCGTCCTCGCCGGATCCCCCGCCCATCAGGTCGCCGAAAATCGACGTCAGCCCGCCACCCAGACCCAGCGCGCCCGGCATGCGGTCGGGATCGCCGATGTTGCCTAGCATGCCTCCCAGATTCCCCAGCATCGAGGACAGGTCGAGCCCGCCGCCGACGCTGGCTTCCGCCATCTCGGCCATCTCCGTCTGCAGGTCGCGGATCTGCCCCAAGGCGTCGCGCAGCGCCGCCAGAACGGTGTCCTCCAGCAGCGACACGTCGCTCGCGTCAACCAGCGCCGGGTCGATCTTGACCTCCAGGGCGTCAAGCTCGCCAGACAGGCTGATCACGACTGTGCCCCCGGCGGCGCTGCCTTGCACGACTGTGGACCGCGCTTCGTCGGCTGCTGCCTCCAAGCGCTCGGTAGCCGAGGACAGCTGGCTGAGGAAGTCGCCAAAGCTCGGCAGCAGGGCTTCGGCGGCATCCTCGGCGCCCTCTTGGCCGTCTTCTTCCATTACGGAACCTCCTCTGCTCCAGGGAATGCCTCGAGGAGGCGACTGGCCGCCCACGAGACAGGGTCATGGTTGCCGGCAGCTTCGCCGGGTTCTAGATCAGCGACGTCCTCGTACTCCTCGTCGGCCGACCGGCTCTGCAAGGAGGCGCCGACGGGTGAGCCGGCCTGGGCGCCCCCCGGGCTACTACCGCCTGGCGAGCCGGTCCCCGGAGCCGGCCGAGAATCGGCTGTCGCCGCGTCTGTCGTCAGCCTGAGGCCCACCGGACACTTGAAGTAGTTGCTCAGGACTGCGGCCACCTCGGGGATGAGAGGCTCGGCGTAGGACACCTGGACCGAGCTGGGCAAGGCGAAGAGGGCAACGCCGGCCTCGCTCGCCACGAAACGCCCGGCGGCGAACACCGCACGGGGCTTGGCGCGCAGAGACGAGAGGATGTGGTCTCCCCAGGCCGCCGCAAGGTCGTCCCGCGTCGGCGACGGGCCGCTTGGCGATGGTTCGCTCGCCGCCGGAGCAGTGGCCGCGCTCGGCGCGCCGGAACCGGACGCGGCGGGCGGTCCTCCAGGCGAGGCGGCCGGACGACGGTACGCCCCGAGCGCCGGCGATCCTCCAGCCTCGGCAACGCTTGGGGCCGCCTCGAGCGGACCAGCAGGTACCGAAGGGCTGCGGCGTCCTGGAGCGGGAGGAGCCGAAGCCAAGTCGGCGACGCGCCGCTCGAGGCGTTCCACCCGTTCGACGAGCGCTGCAGGGGTGTCGTCCACTTCTGGGTGAGTCATTCGGACGAGTGCGACTTCGAAGCAAGTCCTGGCATCCAAGGCCTCTCGCATCTCGACGACGGCTGAGCCGATTACCTCGAGGGCACGCACGCTCCGGGCTGGGCTCAACGCGGGCCTGCCGTCTGGCCCAAAGAGCGCCCCGGAAGAACCGGGCGCAACGGCGCCAAGAAACACCCCTCGCAGCCCGTCTATCAGCTCCGCGGCCAGGCGGGGCGCGTCGAGGCCCTCCACGGCAGCCTGCGCCACAGCCATGAGCGCCTTGCCCGTGTCCGCCTCGGCCAGGGCTTCGATCAAATCCCGCACGAGGCGAGACTCGTCGCCTACTGCCCCGGCGGCGACGATTTGGTCGAGCGCAGACAGGGCATCGCGCGCCGACCCATGACCGCGCCGTACTGCCGCCTCGATACCGTCGGGAGGTAACTCCAGGGCAGCGTCTGCCGAGATTTCCGTGAGCAACGTGGCCAGCAGACCCGGATCGAACAGATGGAAGTCGAAGTGCTGGGTCCGGCTCTTGATGGTCGCCAGCACCTTTTGCGGATCAGTCGTCGCCAGCACGAAGACAACGTGGCTGGGGGGTTCCTCGAGCGTCTTCAACAACGCGTTGGCAGCCGCCGTCGACAGCATGTGCACCTCGTCGACGATGTACACCTTCCACTTGCCCGGCGTCGCCAGCGATGCCCTTGCGACGAGGTCCCGCATGGCGTCGACCCCGCTGTTGGAGGCGGCGTCCAGCTCGTGTACGTCCAGGGAGACGCCGCTGGCGATCTCGGCACACGAGGCGCAGACTCCGCACGGCTCCCCGTCCTGCGGCGCCTGGCAGTTGAGAGCCTTGGCGAGGATTCTGGCAGTCGACGTCTTGCCCGTCCCTCGCGGGCCGGAGAACAGATAGGCGTGGGCCACTCGTTCGTTGCGCACGGCATGGCTGAGCGCCATGACCACGTGCGGCTGCCCGCGCAGCTCAGAGAAGCGCTGCGGCCTGTAGCGCCTGTAGAGCGATTGGAATGCCTCTGCCACGCCGACCGACATTAGGCCACGGCGGCGGTGGCCAGAGCAGGTTGCATGCACTCGGCTCACAGCCAGGTCTCAGGGGTCGGAAGGCTCTGTGAAGGCGGTTCACGTTTCGCTCCCAGGGTGCCCGGGAATGCTGTGTCCATGGCAACACCTCGCACCAGCATTCGCAATCTCGATCGCCGGCAGCACCAGGAGCGCCGCCGCGACCCCGACGGAGCCTGCAACGTCATATCCACCCTGCTCGCTCGCCGCGCCTGCGCCACCCCCGACGGTGCTGCTTTCGTCGACTCGTCGACGGGAGCGGTCGCCACCTGGCTGGAGCTCGCCCATTGCGCCCAGTCCTGGCGCGAGAGATACCCGGCCGACCTTCAGGGACGCCGCAACTCTCTGCTTGTCGGAGTCGTTGCCGGCTCGGGCTCGGACTTCTGCCGCGAAGTGATGGCCGCTCTGGCGGCCGGCGTGCCCACGGCCCCGATGAACTCCGAGCTGTCGAGCGCTGAGCTCCTCTGGGCGAGTGCCACCCTGGGTCTCACGCACCTGGCGCTGGACGGCGCCGAGCCTGTAGAGCTCCGGAACTTCCGCCTCGGCCGCGGAGGGCTCGAGGCTTACGAGAACGCCCTCCCACGCGCCGTCCGGAACCCGAGCAGGCACAGCCCGGGTATGAGTGGCTCCAATGCCGGTACGGCCGGCGACGATACCCCTGCCATGGTGCTGCGGACGAGAGGCTGGACCGGCCCACCCAAATTGGTACCTGTGTCGTCGGCTCAGCTGCTCGGCTCTGCACGGACCCTGGCGGACCATTTCGGCCTCGGTCCGTCCGACTGTGGCGTCGTGACAGGTCCGCTCAGCCGCGCCGACCGCCTGACCATGATGCTGGCCGCTCTCACGACTGGTGGCACCGTTGTCGTGGACGCTGCTAGTTCTGGTGTCACCTGGGCGGACGTAGACCGTTCGGAGGCGACATGGATGAGTCTGGCGCCCGAGGACGTGGAGGACCTCGCGCGCACTGTCGAGGCGCGCGAGCAAGGCGAGGATCGGTTGCGTTACGTGCACGTGACGGCAGACTCGGTGCCGCGCTCCACCCACGCCGCCTTCTGGCAGCACACAGGCGTCCCCCTGATCGAGACCTACAGCCTCACAGAAGCAGCAGGGCTGGTCGCAGCCAACTCTCTCGCGATACCCGCCAGGCGCCGGCCCGGCTCGGTCGGACTGCCGATCGGGGTCGATGTCCGCATCGTCGACGACTTCGGCAAGACCGTGGCAGCTGCCGACACCGGTCGGATCCAAGTCCGCGGCGCCACTGTGTCGCCCTACTATCTCAGCTACGGACGCGATCGATCGATGATCCCCAGCATTGACGCCGAAGGATGGCTCTCCACGGGCGACCTGGGCTTGTTCCGCCACGACGGTTCTTTGGTGGTGACAGGTAGAGAAGGAAACGCCAGCGCGTGGCATGCAACGGGCGCCGCCGGGCGCAGCAGCCAGGTCCCCTGCGGCACACCAGCTGATCCGCTGAGAGCTGCTGCCTTCCGACCCTGACTCGGTTCACGGCCGCCAGTTGCGCAGAACCCGGCCACTGCGCACGACAGCGCCTACCCGTCACGATACCCTGATGCGCCGCACCTGCGTTTCGCGCGCAGCCGGCGGCGGTCCGAAACACCGGCCCGCCAGCGGTACGGGAGGAGTGCGAGAGCGGCCGAATCGGCACGATTGGAAATCGTGTGACCTGCAAGGGTCCGTGGGTTCAAATCCCACCTCCTCCGCCACAGGGATGACCGAGTAGCCGTCGCTCAACGTGTCCAAGGCACCCACAAAGAGCGCCTTCGCGGCGAGCCGCGCCACGGGTCAGGCGAGTGAGGTACCGGGAAACTGCGAGAGGATGGCGCGCAGGTCTTCCTCGCGGTCTGCCAGCGTCCGGCGCCAGCGCTCGGGCTCGAGGGAGGTGATCCTGTTCGTGGAGTAGCCCTCTCCTTCGGTGTTCGAGCGCTTCACGTAGTCCTCCGCCTCGTTGTTCCAGGCGAGGCCCAAGTCCCTCGAGAGCTTGGAGTAACCCGCAAGCGGGTCTGTGCAAAGGGCGTCGTGGTCGGCGATGACGAAACCGCCGTGGAGGTTGGCGCTGGCATGGTAGGCCGCTGAGTTGAGGCCGACCCAGTAGGCGCACTGGGACACGAGGTCGAGGCTGTCGGGCAGGTCAGGCAAGTTGAGCGGTTCGACGAGTGCCTCTACAAGAACGGGATCGCGGTAGCGGGCATAGAGCCGCTCCATCTGCTCGATCGTGGTACCCATCTCGATGAGGCTGGCGACGACGTTGAGAGCGTTGCGCCGCACCAGGACGACAGGCGGGTGGTACCGATCGATGATCCAATTCAACGAGAAAGCGCACATGACGGACTTCGTGAGCACCCGGTCACGAGGGTGCATCGTCCGGGCCAAGCGCGAGACGACGCCCACAAGAGGTACGCGCAATTGATGCGGCACCTTCTTCAGGAACCGCCCGACCGGAGCAGTGGCTTTGGGTGCGACCCACCCTCCCCGAAACGCCAGGTCCCAGTCCCGCTCGTACAAGGGCACCACGTCGCCGACACGCACGACCGGATAACGGCCGAACTGACGGGCGTGATGGGCGCCGGGCGAGGCGCCGGGGCTGTCCGGCTCGTGCACGTAGACGGCACCCATAGCCAGGGAGAGCGCCCTGGCAACCCAGGTCGTACCGGATCGCTCGACGCCGACGACGAGGAGGCGGTCAGGCTCGGTCAAGTGGCACCGCCAGCGGCCGTCGAAGCGATCTGGGGCGGTGGCAGATCGCCGAGCCGGCGTCTCTTGATCGAGCAGGTCGTCGGCGTGGCCTTGCTCCAGCAGCAGCTAAATGAAGAACCGGCAGTCGCACTGTCGAGTCGCAGCACCGGCACGCCGGCGAACTTCCGCCCCCGCTCCGCCAGGTCGACCGAACGCGTGAGACGCTCCACCGGTGCTCGGCCCTCTGACTTGCTCGACTGCATCCCGCAGGAAACCTCCTGTTCGCCAACGCAATCAACCGCGCGCAGTTACGTTGCAAGCTTGTTTGGACCCTAGCGTCTCGGTCCGGCGGTCGTCGAGGGGCTCTGCTGCCTCGCCTGGTCGTAGGCCGGAAGCTGCGCTAACTCCTCAGGAATACCGCACTTCGCTCTGGTTGGAGCTCCAACCGGCTCTTACCGCCTGTAGGGCCTCGTCAAGGTCAGCGAGCATCTCCTCGATCACAGCCGCGTGTCCCGGCGAGAGCATGAGGTGGAGACCGGGAGGGTCGACGTTGCGGTTCAGGAACCAACCTCGTTCTTGCATCCACGCCGCAACCGACTGGAGGTCGAGCCCCTGCGGGGAGTGAACGGCCATCACCGGGCCGACCGGGTCGCCAACGATCTCCACCCCTTCGGCCGACTCGAAGAACGACCGCACCCGGGAGACAACTTTCATCAGGCCTGCCACTATCGAGGTATAGCCCTGTGCCCCGAGGTAGTTGATGACGGCCCATGAGACCGCGACCGGGGCAGCCGGCCGTGCCCCTGCGATGGCCGCCGAACCGTAAAGGCCAGCGCCCCAGTCGTCGTAAAGAAAGCCCTGTCGCTCGAACCAATCGTCCGCGGCATGCAGGATCACGGAAGCACCCTTGGGCACGTATCCGTACTTGTGCACGTCTGCCGAGATCGTCGTGACACCGGCGGTTCGGAAGTCGAACGGCGGAACGTCGACACCGAGGCGCTCGAGGAAAGGCAGCACGAAGGCGCCTATGCAGGCGTCGACATGACAGCCCGCTCCGGCGCTGGCCGCCAGCGCCGCCAGCTCTTCGACCGGGTCCATGATCCCGTAGGGGTAGCCGAACGCCGACGCCACGACGGCGACTGTGCGATCTGTCACGAGCTGGTGGGCGGCGCCAACGTCGGCCCTCCAAGCGGCATCGAGTGGCAGGCGCACCAGTTCGAGGCCGAAGTAGTGAGCGGCCTTCGCATAGGCGGGGTGCGCGGATGCCGGAACGAGTATCTGCGGTTGCTCGATCCCCCTGGCCCGCCCCTGCTCTCGATAGCTGAGCATCGCCATCAGTATCGACTCGGTGCCACCTGAGGTCATCGCCCCCGCCTGGCGTTCGCTCTGGCTCCTGTTGAGGAGCGACGCAACTGAACCGACGACTTCGGACTCCATTGCCCCCAACTCCGGGAAGCGAAACGGGTTCAAGGCGTTCCCCCATAGGTACCGGCGGGTCACCTCAGTCATCAAGTCCTCGAGGTCGGGACGGCCCGATGGGTAAACGAGCCCGAACAGGCGGGCCGAATGGACGTCAGGGTCCTTCGATTGGCGATCAGCCAGCCGAGCAAGCAACTGTTGCGCGTCGACCCCTTGCTCGTTCACGAGAGCAGCCGGTCCCAGCGCCCGTCGCCTTAGAGCCTCAAGACGCCGCCGGCTGCTGGGCGGTGCAGAAGGCACAGCGCGTGGCAGCGGCGGGGATGGCGCTCAGGCACTCGGGACAGTCCTTGGTGGCCGGAGGATCCCCGTAGACGACGCTTCCCTTCTTGGCCATGTAGGACCGGTAGGGCACCACGATGAGTGCGTAGACGACGCCGACGAAGATGATGAAGTAGATGATCGCCGATATGAAGCTACCGAGCGCTATGACCTGGCCGTTCACCTTCCAGCCGAGACCGTTCGCCGCGCTCTTTCCTGCTATGGCGTTGATCAATGGCGTGATGATGTCGCCGGTGAAGGCTTCTATCAGCGTAGAGAACGCCAGCGCGATAACCAGTCCGACGGCGATGGTTATGAGGTTGCCCTGCATCAGGAACTTCTTGAAACCACCCATCAACCAACCTCCTCTTGTCCGGCACGTCGCCGCATGCCTCCTTGGCCCGCCTGATGCTACGGCGCCGCAGCGCGTCGGGACGGCTTATGGCGAGATCGCCGACGCCGAGGGGTCAGTACGGCTTGAAGTTGTCAGAGGTGATCCCGTCGACGAGTTGCGTCGGCACCGTGTGGTCGAGCGCACCGTGCTCGCGCAACTCCGTGGCAGCCGCCACGGGACTCTCGTCGGCGAACAGCCGCTCGTCGCCGTAATCGGCGGGGCGAGCGGTCGCGTCGAGGGTCCACCAGGAGGCTTCCAGTGCTATCCCGCTCGGGTCGCTGAAGTAGATCGAACGTATGAAACCATGGTCGATTACGTCGGTCACCTCGCACCCGTGCGACTTGAGGCGGTCGCGGAGCCGCAAAAGGGCGTCCTCGTCGGACAAGTTCAGCGACAGGTGGTCGAACTGCGAGGCCTTGCGGTACGGCACGCCTGCCGGCTTCGAGTAGCTGTCCAGCTCCTGGTCAGAGTACTCGAAAAACGCCACGGTATTACCGTGCCCGATGTCGAAGAAGTAGTGGCGGAAGGCGGGTGTGCCGATCGTCGCCACCAGGCGGGCGTCGAGCACACCGTGCCAGAACCGCACCGTCGCATCCATATCTGCCGTCACCAAGGCGAGGTGGTTGACTCCCCGCCATTGCACTGTCTCGGGGGTGAACTCCATACACAAAAGGGTATTCCCGGCCGGGCCTAAGATCCAGCTGCCAGAATCTTGCGTATGAGCCCGAAAGGCAATGTCCTGTTCATTACGGTCGACCAGTGGCGGGGCGACTCGCTCTCGGCCCTCGGCCACCCGCTCGTCGAGACGCCGACCATCGACGCACTGGCCGCTCGAGGTGTCCTGTTCGCCAACCACTGGGCGAGCACAGCCCCATGCGGGCCGAGCCGGGCCAGCCTGTACACCGGGATGTACCTCCAGAACCACAGATCCGCCCTCAACGGGACCCCGCTCGATGCCCGCTTCAGCAACGTCGCCCTCGAAGCCCGCAAGGTTGGCTACGACCCAGTGCTCTTCGGGTACACCGACACCAGCGTGGACCCGCGGACCGTGGACTCGGACGACCCCCGGTTGCACTCCTACGAAGGAGTTCTCCCGGGCTTCAGACCGATCGTCAACGACCCGGCGGACGCCGGTAGCCACGAGTGGGGAAAGTGGCTGGCCGCACGGGGCAAAGACGTGCCCTCCGACCCTCAAGAGCTCTACGAGCCGGATCTCTCGTACCCGGGCGCTTCGGAGCACGCCTCGGCCTGGGCACCCGCTCACATCAGCCAGGACGAGACCGAGACCGTCTTCATGGTCGACAAGCTCATCGAGTACTTCCAACAGCACGGGAGCGAGCCATGGTTCGCCCACGCATCGTTCATCCGCCCGCACCCTCCCTACAGGAATCCTCCCGGCTACCACGACCTCTACTCGGCCGACGACGTCCCTTCCTTCGTCGCCAAGCCGACACGCGACCAGGAGCGGGCCATGCACCCGCTCAACGACGTCATGCTGATGCTGCCCCCGCTGTTCGCGCCCGACGACGAGCGCGAGCGCCGCCAGACAAGGGCCACCTACCACGCCATGCAGCGTGAGGTCGACGACCAGCTTGGGAGGTTGCTCGAATATCTCGGGCAGTCCGGCCTCCTCGGCGACACCCTGGTAGTTCTGACGAGCGACCACGGAGAGATGGGTGGTGACCATTGGTGCTTCCAAAAGGCGGGCTACTGGGACCAGAGCTACTCGATCCCGCTCGTCGTCGCCGATCCGCGCACTGCCGCCGACGCCACTCGCGGTGCGATCATCCGGGACTTCACCGAGGCGGTCGATGTGATGCCGACGATCCTGTCCTGGATCGGTGCCGAGATCCCGAACCAGGCGGACGGCTATTCGCTCCTGTCGTGGATCCACACAGGACAGCGACCGCCGAACTGGAGGTCCCAGGCTCACTACGAGTGGGACTTTCGCCACCCGGTCATGAAGCTGGCTGAAAGCTACCTGGGTCTACCGTCGGCCCACTGCCTGCTGAACGTGGTCCGTTCGGACGACTACAAGTTCGTGCAATTCGCTGCCGACAGCTCGGTGCTGCCTCCACTGCTGTTCGACTTGCGGGCCGATCCCGGGCAGCTCGAAGACGTCTCAGGGCTACCGGAATACGCCAGCGTCCTCTTCGAGTGTGCAGAGGATCTCCTGCGGTGGCGCATGCGCAACGACGAGCGCACGCTCGTCAACCAATTCCTCGATCCGCAACGGGGACTGGTGGTGAGCCAGGACACCTGGCGCTGACCCGGGCGGCCGCACCGGGCGGCAACCTTGTTGAGTTACACTCGTCGTCGTGTTGGTCTGATCTCCCTTTCGCAGCCCGTCCCGTTTCGCGTCCTGGAGATCGCCGTGGCACTTCCCGCTTCCTCTTCTTCCGCCGTGCTGGCAGCACATCAGCTGTCCAAGGCGCGCGGCGTCGTACAGGTACTCACCGGCATAGACGTCCTCGTCAGCCCGCAACAGCGACTCGGGGTCGTGGGGCCGAACGGTGTCGGCAAGACGACGCTTCTGCGGATACTCGCCGGCCTCGAGTCCTCCGATTCCGGAGGGGTCTCGGTCACGCCCGCCTCAGCCACAGTCGGGTACCTCGCACAGGAAGCCGAGGAGAGCCCCGGTGAGACGCTGCTCGGCATGCTGGCACGCCGCACAGGTGTCGCTGCCGCCGAGGCTGCCCTGCACGACGCCGCCACGAGACTCGTCGGTGGAGGAGGTGGAGCAGAGGACGAGTACTCGACCGCATTGGAACGCTATCTGTCGCTTGGCGGACCTGACATGGAGGCTCGCACGGCGACGGTCCTGGACGAGCTGGGGTTGCCCGAGCGTCTGCTCGAGATGCCGGCCGCAGCACTCTCGGGAGGGCAGCGGGCCCGGTCGGAGCTGGCGACGTTGCTGCTGTCACGCTACGACCTGCTGTTGCTCGACGAGCCGACGAACGACCTCGACTTCGACGGCCTGGAGCGTCTCGAGAGCTGGCTCGAACAGCGCCGGGGTGGCGTCGTGGTGGTGTCCCATGATCGTGCGTTTCTCGAACGGATGATCACAGACGTACTGGAGATCGACGAGGCGTCGCACGGAGCCAGGCTGTACAGGGGCGGTTGGGCGGCATACCTCGAAGCCAAAGAGACCGCTCGCCAACACGCCCACCAGGCCTTTGACAACTATCAAGCTGAGAGCTCGCGCCTCCGCTCTCGGCTGCAGGAGCAGCGGCAATGGGCCGTCACCGGCGTCGCCAGAGAGAGCCGCGGGCAGCACGACAACGACAAGGCGCAGCGTGACTTCCGCATCAACCGCACGGAGAAGCTCGCCGGCAAGGTCAAGATCACCGAGAAGGCCCTTCAGCGTCTCGAAATAGTGGACAAGCCTTTCGAGCCATGGCAACTCCACCTTGACATCGCCAGCACCCGGCGCAGCGGCGACGTCGTGGCCCGGCTCACCGATGCGGTCGTACGGCGCGGTTCCTGGCAACTCGGGCCTATCAGCCTCGAAGTCAGCTGGGCAGACCGGCTGGCGATACTCGGCCCGAATGGCAGCGGCAAGACGACGCTGCTGGGCGCTCTACTGGGCAGGGTCGGCTTGGACGCCGGCAGCCGCTGGGCAGGACCGTCGGTGGTGGTGGGAGAGCTGGGACAGGAGAGGCAGCGTTTCTCTCAGGGATCCGCGAGCCTCCTGGACTGCTTCGTCGAAGCGGCTCCCTTGGCAACCAGCCAAGCGCGCTCGTTGCTGGCAAAGTTCGGGCTAGGCGCATCTCAGGTGCTCAGGCCGGCAGCCTCGCTCTCGGCCGGTGAACGCACGCGCGCCGAGTTGGCACTGTTGATGGCACAGGGCACCAACTGCCTTGTGCTTGATGAGCCCACCAACCACCTCGACCTGCCGGCGGTGGAGCAGTTGGAGCAAGCGCTCTCGACTTGGGAGGGGACGCTGCTCCTCGTGACGCACGACCGCCGCTTGTTGGAGTCAGTCGAGCTGACTGAACATCTCGAGCTCTTGGAGGGGCAGGCGGTCGCCGTCGGCACTTGACGAGCCGCAGCATCTGACGCCGCAGCATCGGCTGTAGCAGCAGCAGCGCCGGCCTACTTTGCCCGCGTTGTGAAGCCGTCACTTACGAATGGCCCGGGAATCACCTTGTGCCCATGCGGCAATACCATCCAGTTAGGGACCATGTCGCTCGGGTCAGGCGGTGCACTGTCCACCTTCATGTCCGAGACTTTGGTCGGGTCGATATCGGGATACGGTGCCGCCTTGCCGGACGCCAAGGTCGGGTCCTCCTGCAGCCACTCCACCTGGTCGAGGTTGACTACGTCACTCGGGTCGACCGGTGCCGTCTGTGTTTGCCTCGTCGTCTGATCCGTGATGGACGACACCCAGCCTCCCTGAGCATGTTGGATCACTGCGTCCACGACGTCGCCGGACTTCACGTTCATCAAGAACTGGGCGTGGAAGTGACGCGGTGTGTCCGACCAAAACGCCTGGTCGACGACGTGGCCATCCTGGACGTTTTCCATCGTCCCGATCTGGAAGAACTCGCTCTTCGACGGGCCCTGTACGCCGATCCATGTCGCTGCTGTCGGCTGGTCCTGTACTGAGGTGTTGACGATCCTAGGCACGCTCCACTGTGCGCTGACCTGGTCGACGCTCCCCCACCAGGCGTAGCCCGCGAACGTCCCGAGCTGTGGGGCGGCTTGCGGCTGCCCGGAGGACTGGCCCGCCGGCGAGTTCGGCAAACGGCTCGACAGGTGGGTGAGACCAGCTACGCCGGCCACGATCACGACGACGATGGCGATGCTGGCCACGGCGCGCCAGCGACGGCTGGCCGGCTTGAGCGGCGGCGGCTGTGGGTACGGGTACCAGCCTGCCTGCGGGCCGTATACGCCCGGGTTGTATCCCTGGTAACCGGAGGGCGCGTAGCTCGAGTTGTAGCCCGAGGGCGCGTACCCGGGAGGGGCATACCCGGAGGGCGGATACCCGGGTGGCAGATACCCGGGTGGCAGATACCCGGGCGGCGGGACGTACCCGGGCGGTCCATAGCCAGATGGCGGATACCCGGGCGGGACATACCCAGGCGGGCCGTACCCGGACGCGTGGCCCTGGGCATTCGGGGGCGGATATCCCTGGGCATCCCGGGGCGGGTATTCCTGTTGATCAGCCGACGGCGTGTAGCCATAGTCCGCGTAGGCCGACGGAGGAACGCCGTTGGGACCTCGGCCGTAGCCCAGCGGCGGGGCGTAACGAGAGTCAGCCGCGGAGTCAGCCGCCACTTGATCTCCGTCACCAGGCGAAGGGTTGTCGGGAAAGTCGGTCAACTACTGCCTCCAGGGAAGCACTCCTCTGACGCCGCCAGCCTAAGCGCCGCCCGCCACAGCCCAGTACCCACCGGCGCTGGCGCCGCCGCCGGGCGATGTCCGCATGCAGCGGGGCGGTCTGGGGTCGCCCTATCCTGCAGCCCCATGGGTAGCCACTCAGGGCGACACGCCGAGGTGACCGATGCTGACAACATGGAGATTGCCCTGGTCGAAGCACGCGCCGCCCTCGACCACGGAGATGTCCCCGTGGGGGCGGTAGTCGTCGTAGAGGGACAGGTCATCGCCCGCTCCCACAACAAGAGGGAGGCGTCGAGCGACCCGACCGCGCACGCCGAGGTACTAGCCCTACGCGCCGCCGCACAAACGCTAGGCACATGGCGCCTGGATCAGGCGACCCTCGTCGTCACGCTCGAGCCATGCCCCATGTGCGCTGGTGCTGCCGTGGCGGCCCGCCTCGGGCGCCTCGTGTTCGGTGCTTACGACCCGAAGAGCGGCGCCTGTGGCTCTCTGTACAACATCTGCTCCGATCCACGCCTCAACCACGAGGTGGCACTAGTGCCGGGCGTACTGGCGGTCGAGGCAAGAGAGATGCTCGAGCACTACTTCCGCGAACGACGCCCTTCCCCGCCTTCTGCTCGCCAGACAACCAGCCGCGGCAGCGGATCTACGCTCGCCCAATGACCCGCGCCGACCTCCCGATCGTCACGCCGCGTCTCATCCTTCGCCCGTTTGCTCCCACCGACCTGGCAGCTCTCAAAGCGATATACGAGCCGCCAGAGAGCTCGCGCTACTTGTACTCCGAGCCCTTCGACGAGGAGTCTGCCCTGAAGGGACTGGCCCGGCGCCTCGACGTGCCCGAGTTCGACGGAGACAAACAAACCCTCAACCTTGCAGCGGAGCTAAAGGCGACAGGCGAGGTCGTCGGCGACCTTCTCTTCTTCTACGGCAGTCATGTGCACCGGCAGGGCGAGATCGGTTACGTCTACCGGCCTGACGCGCAGGGCCAGGGCCTGGCGACCGAGGCGTTAAGGGAGGTGATGAAACTGGGTTACGAGGCGGCGGGCGCCCACCGCATCGTTGCTCGCTGTGACGCCCGCAACGCTGCCTCCATCCGGGTGATGACAGCCCTCGGCATGCGGCCGGAGGCCCACTTCCGAGAGAACGAGTTCGTGAAAGGCGAGTGGACAGACGAGATCGTTTACGCCCTCCTCGCCTCCGAGTGGCGCGACTCCGCCCGCCGAGCGTAGCCGTGTCGTGGGTGCCCGAGCGCTAGCTCGCTGTCGCCTGTCTGCCTGAGCTTCTTGTGTACGCATAGCTGCGATCCGGGTGGTAGTACTAGCGTTGCTTGTGACAGGACGCTCGGCGGAGTGGAGGGACAGCGTGCCTATTTTCATGGTTGAGAGGCGTTTCGCGGAGGAGCTGGAGGTGGTCGCGGAGGTCGTTGATGGAATCAACCGCATCAACGACGAGGAAGGGGTTCGCTGGTTGTACTCCTTCCTTTCCGCCGACCGGCGCAAGACCTACTGCCTTTACGAGGCACCGTCTCCCGACGCGATCCGCCGGGCCGCGGCCCGCGCCGATCTGCCTGCTGACGTCATCGTCGAGGTGACGGAGCGGCTTCTTGCCGACGGCGCAACGGCAAGGATCTGAGGCAGCTCCGAGCCGTCGAACCGCTCATGGTCGTAGCCCGCTGGACCCCGCCCCTGCCGGGGCGCCTGATCGCTGCGCGCCAGACCCCGCTTGTCGGCCGGCGCATCGAACTGGCGACGCTCGAGGTCCTTTGGCCAGAGGTCACGGCAGGGCGGCGCCAGGTCATGTTTCTCGGCGGCGAACCGGGAGCCGGCAAGACCCGCCTGATCGCCGAGGTAGCCGGCGCCCTGCACGACATCGACGTGACGGTCCTGGCCGGCACTTGCGGACCGGACGCCGGGATCCCCTACCAGCCCTTCACAGAAATGCTCGATCACCTCTTCACGGCCAGTCCCGAAGGGTCCTTGAGGAAGGAGGTCGCGGACAACGGGGGCGAGCTGCAACGCCTGTCGGCGCAGGTGCGCAGGCACTGCCCCGAGGTGGGATTCGGAGAGTCGGCAGGGGGTGAAGTTCGGCGGCACCTGTTCGACGCGGTCGCGTCGCTCTTCCGCGCCCTGGGCGAGGGACGCTCCCTTGCCCTGATGATCGACGACCTCCATTGGGCACAGCTGCCGACCGTCGCCATGCTCGAGCACGTGGTGCAGGCCTGCTCGGGGTCGCCGATGTCGTGGCCGCTTTCCGCACTACCTCGCCGGATCGTTCCGATGAGCTGGCCGCCCGGGTGGCCGAGCTGCACCGATTGGAAGGCGTCGGGCGCCTGGACCTGAGCGGGCTGGACACCGACGCGATCGCCGAGTACCTGAGCCTGCGGGCCGGGATCCCTCTCAGCGAAGCGCGGGCACCAGCCGCTCTGCTGCGGGACCGGACCGGAGGCAATCCGTTCTTCCTGAGGGAGCTGTGGGCCGATCTGGAACGCCGGGGCGGGGTTGCGGCTCTCCGCGCTCCACAGCGGGTACCTGCCTCGATCGGCGACACGCTCACCGCTCGACTGTCGACCCTCGGCGATGACGTACGGGCGGTGATCGAGCTGGCCGCTGTCCTGGGTTCCACGTTCGACCTTGCCACCCTCGTGGCGGCGAGCGAGACAAGCCAGGCGGCCACCCTCGCCCAACTGGACGAGGCCACGGCGGTCGGCTTGGTGGAGACCGACGTGCCGGCCGGTGACAGCTACTCGTTCGTGCATGCCTTGGCCCGCCAGGCCGTGCTGGATCACATGTCCCCATCTCGACGGATGCTTCTGCACGCCAGGGCAGTCGAGGCCCTCGAGCGCCAGCCTCCTCACGCCTCGCTGGTGCCCCGGCTGGCGCACCACTGCCTGGCGTCGCACGTACTGGGCTTTCACGACCGTGCTCTGCGCTACAGCCGCGAAGCTGGGCGGCTGGCCGAACGCAGTCTGGCGTTCGAGGATGCCGCCGTGTGGTTCGAGCGGGCCGCCGAGCTGCCAGAGTGCGATCCTGCAATCCGGTCTGAGCTGCTTCTCGCGGCGGCCGCTGACTACGTGCGGGCCTGCCATTTCCCCCACGCCCGCGCCATCTACGACCGGCTCTCCACCATCGCCGACACGCCGGTCCGTCTGGCCGCGGCGATCGGCTTCGAGGATGCCACGTGGAGACCGGGCCTGGTCGGTCCCCGAGCAGCTGATCTCCTCTCCGCCGCTCTGGCCGAGTGCGGGCTGGAACACCAGGATCCCCTGTACGTGCGCGGCCTTGGCAGTCTGGGTCGCGCCTTGGCTTTGGCAGGTGAGACCAGCCACGCCCGTCACGTGAGCGCCCAGGCAATGGAACTGGCCGCCAGGCTCGGCGGTGACTCAGCCCTCGTGCATGTGTTGACCACCAGCATGTGGCACGGGACGACACCCGAAGTGGCGTCAGAGCAGCTGGAGCGCACCACGGCGGTTCGCGAACTTGCGCGGGCGAGGCTCGACTACGAGGCGCTCGGTGCGGCAGCTAACTTCTCAGCCACGGTCAGCTACCTCGTCGGCCGGCCCGAAGCACTGCGCGCCGCCGTGGAGGACGCCCGCCGTTCGGTTGGGGCGACCGGCCAGCCGTACTACCGCCACGTCTACGGCTGCCTGGCTCATGCTGGCGCCTTCATGCAAGGCGATTTCGAGGGGGCTCGGCACTGCGCCGACGAGACACTAAAGCAGCACGACACCTTCGGTGACGAGATGACCGAAGGGCCACACGGCGTACAGATGTTCATGCTCGCACGCGAGACCGGCGGCCTCGAACGCTTCCGGCCCTATCTCGACGGAAGCGAGAACTTCGCCGGACGGTGGGTACCGGGCCTCCTTGCTCTTTACACCGAGCTCGGTGTGGAGTTCGGTGTCCGTCGCGCCCTGCGCCACCTGATGGGCAAGGACCTTGCTGCCAGGAGCCACGAGGCGCAGTGGCCTATGGAACTGGTCTTCTTGACCGAGGCGGCCCTAGCTGTGGGCGACGCTGACGTCCTGCGCACCATCCGGCCTCTCCTCGCTGAGTACGCGGGCATGAACCTGGTGTGCGGGACGATGATCGCGGTTTACGGGAGCAGCGAGCGCTACCTGGGGCGGGTCGCCGCCTACGCCGGGGACCATGTCGAAGCCGACCGGTGCTTCACCGCCGCCCTCGAGATGGATAGGCACATGCGATCGGCGGTCCACACCGGCGAGACTCTGGCCCACTACGCCGCCTTTGCTGCCGCCACCGGCAGGAGCGGCCTCGCCGAACACCTCGCCGCCCAGGCCCGGCTGATCGCCGAACCGATCGGGCACGCGCGGGTCCTACGATTGATAGAGAACGTCAGCCGCGTTGGCGGACCGGACGGCCTGACCGACCGGGAGCTCGAGGTACTCCGCCTGCTCGCCGGCGGGCTGAGCAACCAGGAGATCGGGAGCCGACTGCACATCAGCGCCAACACCGCGGCGAACCACATCCGCAGCATCTTGATGAAGACCGGCGCGGCCAATCGCACCCAGGCTGCCATGTACGCCACCCAACACGACATTGCCTGAAAGCCGGGTAGTCAGATCTGACCATCGACGGCAGCTGAGAAATAGGTCAGCTCCGGTCATGACGCAAAGAGACTCCTTCCGTACCGTCTCCAGTGAGCCGCCGCTTGCTGACGGCAACGAGACCACCGACTACCAAAGGGGAACCTCGCCGTGACCGAACTGGCCGAACTGTCCGAGAAGATCAGCGGCGGGGTCGTGTGCCCCGATGACGCCGAGTACGACGAGGCCCGCAGCGTGCACAACGCCATGATCGACTGCCGTCCTGTGTTGATCGCCCGATGCGCGGCAGTGGCCGACGTGCAGGCCGCCCTGGAGGCCGGCCGGCGCTCAGGTCTTCCCATCGCGGTACGAGGCGGCGGGCATAACGGCCCTGGCTTCGGCACAGTCGAGGGCGGAGTCGTCATAGACCTGTCACCAATGCGGGCCGTGGAAGTCGACCCGCAGCGCCGCACGGCCAAAGTGCAGGGCGGGGCGACATGGCAGATCGTCGACGCCGCCACCCACGAGCACGGCCTGGCCACGCCGGCCGGGATCATCTCCTCGACCGGAGTCGGGGGCCTCACACTGGGCGGTGGCCACGGCTACCTGTCCCGGCGCCACGGGCTCACCATCGACAACCTCCTCGAGGCCGAAGTCGTCCTCGCTGACGGCAGCGCCGTCCGGGCCTCGGAGGATGAACACCCGGACCTCTTCTGGGCGCTACGGGGAGGCGGCGGCAACTTCGGGATAGTCACATCCTTCAGCTTCCGCCTGCACCCCGTCCGCAACGTGATCTGCGGACCCACAGCTTGGCCAATCTCGGCTATGGGAGACATCCTGAAGTGGTACCGCGACTTCATGCCGACTCAGGACGACGACCTATACGGCTTCTTCGCCGCCATGACCGTGCCTCCCGTCGACACTTTCCCGCAGGCGTTCCACCTCCACAAAGCCTGTGCGGTGGTGTGGTGCTATCTGGGCGAACCCGCCGCGGCTGACGAAGCGCTCGCTCCCGTGCGGGCCATGCATCCGGCATTCGACGGGATAGGCGAGGCACCCTATCCGGGCCTGCAGTCCGCCTTCGACGGCCTCTACCCCAAGGGACTGCAGTGGTACTGGCGCGGAGATTTCTTCCGGACCATCCCCGACGCGGCGGTCGATGCCCACGTCAGCTTCAGCGAGGAATTGCCGAGCATGCACTCGGCCCTGCACATCTATCCCGTCGACGGCGCCGTCAACCGCGTGGCGCCCGAAGACACGGCCTGGGCATATCGCGACGCGACCTTCTCCCAGGTGATCGTCGGAGTGGATCCCGACCCAGGCAAGGCGGCCGATCTGAAGCGGTGGACAATGGCCTACTCCGAGGCCACCCATCCGTACTCGGCCGGCGGCGCTTATGTGAACTTCATGATGGGCGACGAGGGGCAGGACCGCCTGCGAGCCACCTACGGCGACAACTACGACCGACTGACACAGGTGAAGGCGGCTTACGACCCGCATAACCTGTTCCGGGTCAACCACAACATCCCGCCGGCAAACTGACCTGCTCGCCAGACGACGCGCCCCAGAGGAGGTGTCAACCGCCTTTGGCCCGGGCCTGCTTCAGAAAGACCTATCCTCGCGTTCGGAGGGATGCGAGAGCGGCCGAATCGGGCGGTCTCGAAAACCGTTGTACGTCATGCGTACCGTGGGTTCGAATCCCACTCCCTCCGCTCGTTGTCGTTATTGCAACACGCACCTGGTACCAAGGTGAGACGGGACTGGTGAGTCTCGACTAGCAGTGCGCTGAGGAGGAGCGCGACGCATCCCGGACATCCAGCACATGGCCACCGACCTAGCTGCTTGGCTTGACAAGGAACCTGACGATGCTCATGTCGAGATGCTTGGCACCTCCCATGAGCGGGTTGCTCAGCTGCATCAACGCAGCCGGGGTGCAGCCTGACCCGCATCCGCCAGGTCGAGCGTCCGCAAAAGCCCGGCCGGAGGGTTTGAAAGACGTCCCAGGCTCGCCACCGCTGTCGTCCGCTCTCGCAACGTAGCAAGCGGTGCTATCGTCCACATTGGAAGCGGCGGTGGCTTCTGGCGGGCGCGACGTTTTGGTCCGTGCAGCTAGCCGCGCGCCGTTGACTAGGCGGTTGTTTCTCTTCACGGACGGGGTGAATGGGCATGTGCGCTGCGGTGGACGGGCGGGTATCAGGCTGCGCAGGTAGCGGGTCGAAAGCAAGAGCTACGAATCGACGGGCTCTTAGACGGCTGGCCTTCGCGACAGTCGGCGCGGCGATCCTCGCCGGTGGCCCGGCGATGGTGCCGCTCTCCACAGCGGCCGCCGCCGACAGGCCGCCTTCAACGGCGCGACCAGTGACGACAAGTCCGCGAGCAGGGGCCGGCGCTGCCTTTACCTGCGCCACGCCGACGATCTTCCTCGCCCAGACCGAACCGACCCAGCTCTACGACTCCCTCTATGGCGCCGGGAAGACGACGTTCTCGAAGATCGGGACGACGCACGGCTGGAACTACAACGCCATGGGGTACGACCCGTCGAACAAGTACCTGTACGCCGTGAGCCTGCCTTCGACCAACAAGAGCTACCCAGCCGGTCATCTGCTCCAGGTCGGCAGCACTGGTCTCGTGCAGGACCTCGGTGCGATCTCGGGGGACTCGTTGCTCACCAAAGACGGCGCCGTCGTGGGTGCCTTCGACGGCTCCGGCAATTTCTGGGTGACAAGTTCCACCAACCCGGTGGTCGACGAAGTCAGCGTCAGCTCCTCGCCACCTAAGGTCCTGAAGAAGGTCACCGTCACGCCTGCCGGTTCATGGCACCCGGCCGACTTCACCTGGGACGGCGGCTTCATGTGGGGAATGGGCCCTGCCGGCAAGACCGACGACATCTACCGGCTCAACCTCACGACGGGAGCGGTCAACTCCTTCGCAGCGCCATCCTCGATCGGCACCGGCGCGATCTTCGGGGCGGCCTGGACGTACGGGAACGGCAACCTGGGCTTCGACAACAACACGACCGGGTCGTTGTACCAGGTCTCGGTCACCAACCCGAGCGCAGCCAAGCCGACCTTCGCCGTCATATCGAGCTACTCCGGGCCGGTCGCCAACAACAGTGACGACGGCGCCGCCTGCATCCCGACGCCTGCCAACTTGTCCATCACCAACTCGGCGCCGAGCACGGCGACTGTTGACGCCAGCGTGTCGTGGGTGTTCAGGGTCACGAACCTCGGCAAGGGCATCAGCTCGGGCTATGTCATCAACGACACCCTGCCCGCCGGCGTCAGCGCCGCCACCACCCCCTCCGCCGGTTGCACGGTCACCGGCACCGTCCTCACCTGCGACGAGGGTGAGCTCAAGGTCGGCGCCAGCGCGACCTATACGGTCGCAGCAGACGCCCCCGTTACAGGCGGCGTCTGCATCACTGACACGGTCAAGGTCACCGGCAACGAGGAGGACCCTGTTCCCAAGAACAACTCGGCGACCGCCAAGACTTGCACGACGAAGGCGGCGCCGACCGTGGGGGCTGACAAGCCGACACCCGCTTCGGGCGTGCCCGGGAAGAGCTTCGAGGACAAGGCGACGCTGTCAGGCGGAGTCGCAGTGACGGGCACCATGAGCTTCAAACTGTACGGCCCGACCCAGTCGACGTGCACTGGCACCCCGCAGCAGACCGTCACCACGCCCGTGACCGGGGACGGTCAGTACACGTCGCCGACCGTTGTAATCAGCACTGCCGGCTCCTATCACTGGATGGCCACCTATGGCGGGAACGCCTCCGACAAGGCCGCCAGCACCACCTGTGCGAGCGGCGTGTTCACGGTCGCCAAGGCCGGGCCTACGCTCGCCGCCGAGACACCTACGCCGGACTCGGGCGTGCCCGGAGCAAGCTTCGCCGACGAGGTGACGCTTTCGGGAGGTTCTGCCCCGACGGGCACCATCTCCTTCGCTTATTACAGCTCGAGCACCTGCACGGGCACGCCAATCGGCACTATCACCACAACTGTGCACGGTGACGGGACTTACACGTCACCGACTGTTGCCGTCAGCACGGTCGGCAGCTACTGGTGGGTGGCAAGCTATGGGGGCGACGTTGCCAACGCGGCGGCAGCCACTCCATGTGCCGACGGTTCCTTCACCGTCGTGAAGGCGAGCCCGACGCTCGGGTCCGAGACGCCGACGCCGACGTCAGGCGACGCCGGCAGCGGCTTTGCGGACGAGGTGACGCTCGCCGGTGGCATCTCGCCGACCGGGACGATCAGCTACGAGCTGTTCGGGCCGACACAGAACACATGCACGGGCACGCCAGAAGAGACGGTCACGACCACTGTCGACGGTGACGGCGAGTACACCTCGCCAAGCGTCACGATCACCACGGTCGGCGACTACTGGTGGGTCGCCGGTTATGCCGGTGATGACGCCAACAACGCCGCAACGCGCACGCCGTGCGCGAAAGGGCTCTTCTCGGTCGTGACTCCTCCGCCCGGGACGTGCACCATCAACTGGGCAGGTCCGTCCTCTGGCGGGCAGTGGTCAACAACGTCCAACTGGGACCTCGGTCGCCTCCCGACCACGGGCGACGTGGTGTGCATCGGGACCTCGGGAAGCACCTTCACCGGGCCCGTCGTGTTCGACGACCCGAACGGGTCGAACCTCACGTCGATCGCGCAGCTGAAGAGCTACGCCACCCTGGACGTGCAGGCAGGCGAGCTGCTGATAACCGACACCAGCTCGACCGCCGGCGAGCAGAGCTTCGTGGATGGCTTCGACATGAGTGGCGGCCAACTCGGCGACACGAACACCAACTCGGCCAACCTCGGTGACGACGGTACCTTCACGTGGACAGGCGGCGACTTCTACGCCCCCGAGACCCAGAGCCCTCAACCGGTGCTCGGGCAATCCGGCGCGGGAGCCGCCTTCATCCAGAACGGTGCCTATCTCGACAACTGGAACCTCGACCTCGACGGTCACCTCACGTTCGGGTCCGGCTCGATCGAGGTCGAGTACGGCGGCAGCATCACTGAGAGCGCCGCCGTGACCGTCGACACCGGCGTCGAAATCTACGGCTCGGGTGGGCCGGGCCTATTCACGATCACCTCGAGCGGATCGCTCACGATGAACGCCTCGGGCGACACGTTCTATTTCAGCATGCCCTTCGCGATCAGCGGTCCCATCACCATGACGGCCGGCACTCTGAACTTCGTCACCTACGGTGGGAGCGTCGCCAACTTCACGGTCGCCTCGGGCGCGACGATAGAGTTCGACACCGAGTCGGGCATGCAGGTGACAATCTCTGGCGGCTCGACCAACTCTGGCGCTGGAACCGTGCTGACTGCCGGCGGAGGCACGATCGACGCCGCTGCAGCACTCGACGTCGCCAACGTCACGATCGACGGATGTACCGTGACGGCCACAGGCGGCGCCTCGATCTCGGGCCTGTTGCTGGTCGAAGGCGGCGAGCTCGACCCGACCGGATCCAGGGCCTTCGGGGTCGGCAGCTTCCGGATGACGGGCGGCGACCTCGGTGACACGACGGTCACGACGACCGTAGGCATCACCGACGACGGCACCTTCACCTGGACAGGCGGGGACTTCTACGCTCCGACGGCGGAGAGCCCACAGCCGGTTGTGACACAGTCCGGTGCCGGCACTGCCTTCATACAGAACTCCGGCTATCTCGACAACTGGAACCTCGACCTCGACGGCAACCTCACGATCGGGTCCGGCTATGTCTACTTCGAGGATGGGGGCAGCATCACCGAGTCGGCCGCAGTCTCGGTGGCGAGCAACGTCTACGTCTACG
>JBOGHW010000025.1:0-34753 GCA_050744865.1 Acidimicrobiales bacterium
ACAGGAACACGTGTAATGCTAAAGATAACTGCAAGAAGACCCGTGACTGTTTCTGGAGGACGATTTCCCGGTCGTCGATGCTTCGCGACATGCAGGCGAGGCGGAAGTCCTCGATGAGCTCGGAGCGGAGGTAGCCGCGGTACTTGTCGGGGCTTGGGGCCGCATCTTCGGCCCCAAGCGACGCCGGCGCTGAGGCCGGTGCCAGTGACGTCTCGTGGGTCGACGAGCCCATCGACGCAGGCGAGACCGGTTGGCCAGCGACTGCTTGTGGCGAGGCGTTGCCCCTGCCCGGCAGTGGCGGCGCCAGCTCGGTAATCGGGCTCTCAGCCGGAGAGCCGAGCCTGCCGTCTCGCCCGCGCCCGCTTCTCGTCAGTCTTGCCACTCAGGACTCCTTTACGGGTGGTGCAGCTCTGCCCCACTCGGCCGGCCAAGCCAGAGCGCCGCAGGCACGAGGCGCGCATCCACCGGATCGTTGCCCACCTTAGAACGTTCCGCGACGACTCCCCGGACGGCTCGGCCTGCACGCCGCCGCCTTCACGCCGCCGCCCACGGCTCCGGCAGCCCGCACGCCGGCGCCGCCGCCTTGGCATAAACTGACACGTCAATCAACAACTCGGCGACATCGGACGGACGGAGGCTGAGGTTACGCATGGAGACCAGACTGACCCAGCTGCTGGGCATCGAGCACCCCGTCATGCTGGCCGGTATGGGCGGCGTCTCATATGCAGCCTTGGTGGCGGCGGTGTCGGAAGCCGGCGGCTTCGGGTGCCTGGGCGCTTCTACGATGGGCCCGGATCAGATGGTGGCCGAGATTCGGCTCGTCAAGCAGCTGACAGGCCGGCCGTTCGGCGTGGACCTGCTCACTCCGATGCCCGGCGACCTCGAGCGTCAAGTCGCCCTCCTCATCGAAGCGGGTGCTGCAGTCTTCGTTGCCGCCCTCGGTGTGCCTGCCACTGTGATCGAGATGTGCCACCAAGCCGGCGTCCTCGTGGTCAACATGTGCGGAAAGGTCGAGCACGCCCGCAGGGCCGTCGACGCCGGCTGCGACCTCGTGGTGGCACAAGGCACGGAGGCAGGCGGCCACACCGGGACCGTGGCTACCATGCCGCTGGTGCCCCAGGTGGTCGACGCCGTCGGGCAGCACGTTGTTGTCGTGGCGGCTGGCGGCATCTCGGACGGGCGCGGGCTGGCCGCCGCCCTGGCGTTGGGGGCGGCTGGTGTATGGGTGGGCACGCGTTTCATTGCCACACCCGAAGCGCGAGCGGTCGGCGGATACAAGGACGCCCTGGTTGCGGCGCGGGAGGACTCGACGGTGGTGTCGCGGGCCTACTCGGGCAAGACGATGCGAGTCCTACGTAACGACTACACCGCCTATTTCGAGGAGCACCCCGACGAGCTGCAACCGTTCCCGGCCCAGCTGGGGCGGGCCTTCAACGACGGCGCCCTCCACCTCGGGTCGCAGGACACAGCAGGCGGGATCGACCCGGACAAGGAGTGCTACCCGGCGGGGCAAGGCACGGGTGCCATCGGCGAGCTGGTGCCGGCTGGGGAGCTGGTGCGGCGCTTCGTTGCCGAAGCCGAAGCCGTCCTCGCTCGCCTCGCACCGCTGGCGGCCTGCTGAGGTGGTATCAGGCACGTCACGACGCGACACAGGGCGACACGAGCATCACCGGTCCAAGACAGATCACCGAGCCAGGACGGAGGAGCAGGCATGCGCTGGAAGATAGAGGACACGCCCGAGCGGGCGGAGTTCCGCGCCGGCTTCAAGGCTTGGCTCGTAAGCGTGCTGCCCGAAGGATGGGTCGAGGCCCTTGCCGCGGGCGACGACGGGGCTTTCGCCAAAGCCAGGGAGGGGTTCAACTGGCTCGCCTGGATGGGCGTGATCGGGCGGACCCCCTACGCGGCGCCGCTGTGGCCGACAGAGCACGGCGGGCTCTCAGGCGAGGCGTGGATGCAGCAGCTTGTCAGGGAGGAGCTCGTCAGCCACAGGCTGCCGATCTTCGGCGTGAACCTGCTCGGCGTCGGCCTGGCCGGGCCAACGATCATCGCCCATGGGACCAAGGCTCAAAAGAACAGGTACCTGGCCAAGATCCTCTCGGGCGAGGAGATCTGGTGCCAGCTCTTCAGCGAGCCCGGCTCGGGCTCTGACCTGGCCTCGCTGAGCACGCGGGCGGTCCGGGACGGCGACGAGTGGGTCGTGAACGGCCAGAAGGTCTGGACGAGCATCGCCTCGCTGTCGGCGTTCGGGATGCTGCTGGCGCGCTCGAACCCCGAGGTCCCCAAGCACGAAGGCCTCACCTATCTCATCGTCGACATGAAGTCGTCCGGGGTAGAAGTGAGGCCGCTTCGCCAGATCACCGGGTCGGCCGACTTCAACGAGGTGTTCTTCACCGATGTCCGCATCCCTGATGCCAACCGCGTCGGGGACGTGGGCGATGGCTGGCGGGCGGCCCGCACGACGCTGATGAACGAGCGGGTGGCGCTCTCGGGCCTGTCGATCGACGCCTCTTCGCTGATGGGCGGCGTCCGCCGAGATGCCTGGGACGCGCTCCTGTCGGGCGTGGCAGACCGCGCCGACCCGCTCGTCCGCCAGGAGCTGGCACGCGTATACATCGCGACCGAGGTCAAGGAGATCACATCTTTCCGTTCGAGCGCTGCCCGACTGAGCGGGCAGGTTCCCGGAGCCGAGGGCGGCGTCTCGAAGGTCTTCAACGCCGAGCTGAACCAGTACAAGTCGGCCGTTGCCATGAACGCTGCCGGCATGTCGTCGATCGCCTGGGACGACTCGGCCGGCGGAGAAGGTGGGTCGAGGGCGACGGCCTTCCTCCGTGCCCGGGCCAACACGATCGAGGGAGGTACCTCCGAGGTGCTCCGCAACCAGATGGCCGAGCGTATCCTCGGCCTTCCCCGGGAAGTCGAAGTCGACAAGGGAATTCCGTGGGCAGAGACGCGGCGGAGCTGACCCGGCCGCGGCGCCGGGCCGTTAGCGACGAGGACAAGGCATCTCGCCGCGCCGGCATCCTGGCGGCGGCCAAGACGGTCTTCGCCGAGCGCGGCTACCACGCGACCACGATCGCCGACATCGCCCGGGCGGCCGGCCTCTCCTACGGTTCCATCTACTGGTACTACGAGTCCAAGGAGGTGCTCTTCCACGAGCTAATGTCGGCCGAGGCGGCGGCCCTCCGCTGCCACATCGACTCCGCCGTGCGGGCGGCCGCGCCGGGCGAGGGGCCGGCTGCGCCGTTCAAGGCGGCGGTGAGGGCGACCCTGGAGTTCTACGACGCCGACCGGGCGCTCGTGAAGCTGCTGTTCCGCGACGCCTTTGCCCTCGGGACAGCCTTCGAGCGCCACCTCCACCAGATACACGACTCGTTCGTCGACGACGCCGAGCGCCTAGTCGAGGCGGCCCAGGCCCAGGGAATCTTTGCCGCCCGCCCGCCCCGCATGAGCGCCTTTGCCATCACGGCACTCGTCGGCCAACTGGCACACCGGCGCCTCACGACAGATGACGGCCAGACAGCCGGAGTGGCGGCTGAGTTCTTGGTGAACCTGTTGCTCGACGGGCTCTTGGAGCGGCCGGCGTGAGCAACGATCCCGACCGCACGCCCGTCTTGGTGGCTGTCGGCCAAGCAGAGAGCCGTGACCTCAGCCTTGGCCCTCTCGAGCTTGCCGAGGCTGCATCGCAAGAGGCTCTGCGTGCTGCGCCGGGGCTGGCCAAGGCGATCCAGCGAGTCACCGTCGTCAACATCCTCTCGCGCCGGGCGGGACCGTCCCCGGCGACGGACCTGGCGACCACTCTCCGCCTCGACGCCCGGGTCCGCGACACAACCAATGTCGGCGGCAACTCGCCGCAGCTCATGGTGGAGCGAGCCGCCCGAGACATCGCCACCGGCCGCCTGGATGCCACGCTGATCGCAGGTGCGGAGGCAGTCAGAGCCGGGCGACTGGAGGCGAGCAAGACGCGGGGTGACGCCGGCGTCGCCGCATCGGGGGAGAGACCTCCACCCGACGCCGTTGTCGGCATCGACCGCCAGGACCTCTCAGATGAGGAGCACATGGCTGGGTTTGTGATCCCGGTGCAGGTCTACCCGCTCTTTGAGAGCGTGCTCGCCCACCGAGCCGGGCGGGATCCTGCCCAGCAACGCCAGTTCATCGGCCAGCTCATGGCACCGTTCACCGAGGTCGCCGCCCGCCACCCCCACGCCTGGTTCCGCCAGGCCCGCTCCCCGGCCGAACTGGCCACCGCTTCACCGGAGAACCGGCTAGTGGCCGAGCCGTATTTGAAGAAGATGGTCGCCTTCCTCGGCGGGGCCCAGGGAGCCGCCCTCGTCGTCGCATCCTTGTCTGTGGCTCGCTCGCTCGGCCTCGAGGACCGAGCTGTCTTCGTCTGGTCCTCGTCGACGGTCCACGACGTCTGGAACCCGATGGCCAGACCCGACCTTGGACGCTCGGCCGGGCTGGAAGCCGCAGCCCGCGGTGCCATGACGCTGGCCGGCGTCGGCAGAGACGACATCTCCCTGTTCGACCTGTACTCCTGCTTCCCATCGGCTGTGCAGGTCGCCGCCGACGCCCTCGGGCTGCCGGGCTTGCCTTCGAGCGCGGTGGAGCCTTCCCGCCTTACGGTCACGGGCGGCCTGCCCTACTTCGGCGGCCCCGGCAACAACTACACGACCCACGCCATCGCCACGATGTTCGACCTGCTCGGGGCCAGCACGGCCTCCTCTTCGGCTCACGGTCCGCTTGGCTTGGTCACGGCCGTCGGCTGGTACATGACGAAGCACTCCACAGGCATATACGGGACGACCCCGCCACCTCGGGGCTTCAAGGCAGCCGACAACAAGCTCCTGCAAGAAGACATCAACGCGACTGCTCTTCCCTGCGTGAAAGCCGGCGAGGCAACGAGCGCAACGGCGACTGTCGAAGCCTCCACTGTCATGTACGACAGGGACGGCCGCCCGATCGCCGCCCCTGTCATCGCCACGCTCGAGGACGGCCGCCGCGTCGCTGCCTCCGCCAGCGACGGTGACATAGGGGCCATCGCCGGGCGTTTCCTGGTCGGCTCCAGAGTCTCGGTCGAAGGTGCCGCTGGCGCTCCGGTCGCCCCGCGGTACAGGGTTGTGGGCTAAGCACGTCCTCCTGCCAAGCTAGACAACCAGCCGGCCAGTCCCTCTCAGGCCCTACAACCAGCAAGGAGACACATGTCAACGACCGAGCAGACCGACGCTTCGGACGAGGCGCCAGTCGTCCGTTCCCGCCACGGCAGGGTCGAGGTCCTCAGGCTCAACCGTGAGAAGGCTCGCAACGCCATCGACGGGCCGACCAGCCTCGCCCTCGGGCGGGCGTTCGAGGAACTGGCTTCAGACGACGACGTCTGGGTAGTGGTCCTTACGGGGACAGGGGACAAGGCCTTCAGCGCCGGCATGGACCTGAAGGCCTTCGTGTCCGGCCAAGCCGGCGACATAATGTCTGTCGAGCACGGCTTCGCCAACATCGCCCGCCGCAAGTTCCCCAAGCCCATCATCGCAGCCGTCAATGGCGTCGCCTTGGCCGGCGGTCTCGAGATAGTGCTCTCGTGCGACCTCGTGGTGGCCGCAGAGCACGCCCGGTTCGGGATCCCGGAGGTCAAGAGGGGTCTCGTGGCCGCTGGCGGTGGGCTCCTGCGGCTCCACCGGCGCCTTCCCTATCACGTCGCCATGGAACTGGCGCTGACGGGCGAGATGATCGACGCCGCTCGCGCCGCCGAGCTTGGCTTCGTGAACAGGGTCGTGCCGGCCGACCGGCTCGTAGCCACCGCTCTCGAGCTTGCCGAGAAGGTCTGCGAGAACGCCCCCATGTCGGTCCGCACCTCGAAAGAGATCATCAAGCGGTCCTTCGGCCTGACCGAAGACGAGGCCTGGGACCTCAACACTGAGCTGATCGTGCCGATCTTCACCAGCGCAGACGCCATGGAAGGCGCCAGTGCTTTCGCAGAGAAACGCTCCCCCAACTGGCAAGGCCGCTGAAGTAACCCCAGCCGTGGCGCCAAACAGGTGCCGGGTGTCGTAGCCTCGACCTGGCCGCAGGGTGGCGCCCAGCGACATCCGCTGCCCTGGACGGCTGCGTAAAGGTCTAGTGTTTAGATCGTCCTCAAGAAAGGAGGGCAGGTGGCCCTCGCTGACCTCTTCAGTCCCGAAGGCGTCGTCATAATAATCGCCGTCGTCGTAGTTCTCATGTTCGGAGGTGCGAAGCTCCCCAAGCTCGCGCGCGGGCTCGGAAGCGCATCTCACGAGTTCAAGAAGGGAATGGAGTCGGGAGACACCGACGCCGCGACCGACGCCCCGAAGGACTCGACCTCGTAAACTCAGCCGCCCTCTGAGCGCCGCCGGCAGCGCCGTGCAGGCCATCTGGCCGATTGACGGCGCCTGTGGCTAATGTCGGGGCGTGGCCTCTACGACCGCTTCGGTAGCTCCAGATCGGGTCGGTTCTCGACGCGGGCGGGTTCGCGGATACCTCGCCGCCGGGTCGGTCATTGTTCTCGGATTGGTCCTCTCGGGCTGCAACGGTGACTTCTTCGCGACGCCCGGGGTCACCAAGCAGTCGCACGAGGAGTTCAGGCTCTGGCACGGAATGATGGTGACCGGCTTCATCGTCGCGATCTTCGTCTGGCTCCTGATCTTCTGGTCGATCATCCGCTACCGCAAGAAGCGCGGCGACGAGACCATGCCCAAGCAGACCCACGAGCACATCGGGCTCGAAGTGACTTACACGGTCATTCCCCTGCTGATGGTCTTGGTCATCTTCTACTTCACCGTCGTCGTCGAGAACCAGGTTGACAACACCTTGGCGCCACCGGCCGTGATAGTGAACGTGACGGGTTATCAGTGGGGGTGGCGTTTCGAGTATTCGAAGCCGGATGGCGGCGTCGTCGTGCAGACGGCACCCAACGCGGCTCCCTCCGCCCTCGCCCAGAACTACTTCGACACCAAGCTCTACCCCCAGCTCGTGCTGCCCGAGGGCGAGACCGTCCGGTTCTTCCTTCGGTCGAACGACGTCATCCACGGCTTCTACGTGCACGATTTCAACTTCAGCCGTTACGTGCAGCCGGGCGTCGTGAACCAATTCGAGATCGAGCCGACGACGCTCGGCTACTTCAAGGGCCAGTGCACGCAGTACTGTGGGCTCTACCACTCGGAGATGCTCTTCAGCGTGCACGTAGTGAGCGCTACCCAGTTCACCCAGTGGATCGGTAAACAGGCCAAGCTGCAAAATTCTTCAAACTCGAGGTCAACGTCATGAGCGCCACGGTCGCTGCTTCCCCTGGTCTTGCTCACGAGGCTGAGCATGGTCCGAGCGGTTGGCTCAAGTGGATCAGCTCGACCGACCACAAGGTGATCGGGAAGAGCTACACGATCACCTCCCTCATCTTCTTCTGCATGGCGGGGATGATGGCGATGGTCATGCGTACCCAGCTGGCCTCGCCTGACAACACCCTCGTGAGCCAGCACCTCTACAACGAGCTGTTCACGATGCACGGCAGCTTGATGCTCTACCTCTTCGCCGGTCCCTTCGCTTTCGGCGGACTGGCAAACTTCATCGTGCCGCTGCAGTGTGGCGCTCCCGACATGGCCTTTCCTCGCCTGAATGCCCTCAGCTACTGGCTCTACCTGGGTGGCGGCACGACCATGATCCTCGGCTTCCTCACCGTCGGCGGTGCCGCCGACTTCGGTTGGGTCGCATACGCCCCGCTCTCCAACTCGATCAACACGCCAGGCGCCGGCCCGGACATGTGGATAGTGGCTCTGATCCTGACGGGCTTCTCGGCGATCTTCACAGGGGTGAACATCGCAGCAACAGTGTTCTACCTGCGGGCGCCCGGCCTCACGATGTTCCGGCTGCCAATTTTCACCTGGAACATGCTCGTGACGGCGATCCTCATCCTGATCGCCTTCCCGGTCCTCACCTCGGCCCTGATCATGCTGTACTGCGACCGTCACTTCGGGACGCATATCTTCAGCGTCGCCGGCGGCGGAGTCCCCGTGCTGTGGCAGAACCTGTTCTGGTTCTTCGGCCATCCGGAGGTCTACATCCTCGCCTTACCCTACTTCGGGATGGTTACCGACGTGCTGGCGACCTTCTCCCGCAAGCCCGTCTTCGGTTACAAGGGCATGGTCTTTGCCACCCTGTCGATCGCAGCGCTGTCCACGAGCGTGTGGGCGCACCACATGTTCACCACGGGTACGGCGCTCCTGCCGTTCTTCAGCCTGATGACGTACCTCATCGCAGTACCGACCGGTGTGAAGTTCTTCAACTGGATCGGCACGATGTGGCGCGGCAAGATGACGTTCGAGACGCCGATGCTCTATTCCATCGGATTCCTCATAGTGTTCCTCTACGGAGGCGTCACGGGCGTCATCCTCGCCTCCCCGCCGCTCGACTTCGCCCTCCACGACACCTATTTCGTCGTCGCACACTTCCACGAGGTGCTGTTCGGCAGCGCCGTGTTCGGCGGCTTTTCCGGGTTGTACTACTGGTACCCGAAGATAACCGGCCGGATGACGCGAGAGTGGCTCGGCAAGCTGAGCTTCTGGTTCATGTTCATCGGGTTCTGGTGCACATTCGTGCCCCAGTACATCCTCGGCCTGCACGGGATGCCACGCCGCATCGCAGAGTATGGGGTCCTGACCGGTTGGAAGACGCTCAACGAGGCCTCGACCGGCGGTGCTTACCTGCTCTTCCTCTCCGTGCTGTTCACGATGATCAACCTCGTGTACTCGTACATCAAGCCGATCGCCCCCGGCGACAACCCGTGGGACGCCGGCACCCTCGAGTGGGCTACGAGCTCGCCGCCGCCCCACCACAACTTCTACTGGCTTCCTCCAGTTCGTTCGGACCGGCCTTTGTGGGACTACAACCACGGCACCGAAGGCAACGGCCACCAGGAAGTCACAGTGCCCGAGAAGGTTCCGGCGATGGCAGGAGAGCCCGGCGAGGGTGACGGCTCATGAAGGTCGAAGGCAAGGTGCTCTTAGGGATCGGCGCGTTCTTCGGAGTGGTCGGGACGATCTACTGGATCACGACGTACCACTACGGCAACCATTGGGAGGCATCCGGCACCCTCATGCTGTTCGGGACGATGCTCCTCGGCCTTGTCCCTGGCGGTTATTACTTCTGGTGGTCGAAGCGGATGAAGCCTCGGCCGGAGGACGACCCGAATGCGACCCACGAGGGGAGCACCGGCATTGTGGCGGTCTTTCCTTCCTCGAGCGTCTGGCCGTTCTTCATCGGGTTGGCTGCCACCCTTGTGTGCATCGGCCTCGTGTTCGGTATCTGGACAGCGGCCGTTGGCGTCCCGTTGGCTTTCATCGCAGTGACAGGGATCATCCGGGAGAGTCGCCGGGGGGGCGCCGTCTAGGAGGCGCCGCAGGACCCTTAGGACGCGCGGTAGGGCGTCCGGGGCCCACGCCAGGGCGTCGCGTGCCGGGGCGGGACGGCCCGCTGGCAGGCGAGGGGCCAGCCGTAGGCGTCGTCCGCCGGCCCAGCTTGACCGAAAAGCGGACGACGAACACCGCGAGCACCGCGAGCAGCACCAGGAAGACGCCGAACATCACGATGAAGGCGACCGGCCAGCCGGACGAGCTCGAGGATGCCTGGGCAGCTGCCACGCCGGCGAGGTTCACCGCCGAGGGCCTTTCATCCTCATGAGACCCTCTTGCACGACGCTCACGACCAGATCGCCAGCCTGCGAGAACAGCAGCCCGCGTGCCAGGCCGCGGGCGCCGAAGGCAGTCGGCGACTCCTGGTCGAACAGCAGCCACTGGTCGGCACGGAAGGGCCGGTGGAACCACATGCAGTGGTCGATGCTCGCCCCCATGAAGGTGTCGTCTTCCCACCTCAGACGGTGCGGGGCCAGGATCGAGTCGTAGAGCGTCATATCCGAGGCGTAGGCCACGACGGCGGCGTGCAGCAACGGGTCCTCCGGCAAGCTGCCGTCGGCGCGGAGCCAGAGCTTCTCGCGGGTGTCGATCGAGGGGCTGCCGCCACGGATCCAGGGCAGGTCCCCGACGAAACGCTGGTCGATCGGCCGCGGCCTCGCGAACCACTCCTCCCAGTGCGGTATGCCTTTCAGGCGCTCTTTCAGGGTCGGGAGTGTCTCGGGAGCAGGGACTTCCGGCATCTCCACCTCGTGCTCGAGGCTCACCTCGTCGATGTGGAACGAGCACTGGAGGTTGAAGATCGCCCTGCCTCGCTGCACTGCGACCACGCGGCGCGTCGAGAACGACTTGCCGTCGCGTATGCGGTCGACCTCGTAGAGGATCGGTACCTGGGGATCGCCCGGCCGCAGGAAGTAACTGTGGAGGGAGTGGACGCGGCCCTGCGACACGGTGCGCCCGGCCGCCACGAGCGCTTGCGCTGCGACCTGGCCGCCGAACACTCGCAGTCGCTCCTCGTCGATGTGCGAGCCGCGGAAAGTGTTCACTTCGATGTCCTCGAGATCGAGGAGCGCGACGAGTTCGGCGAGGGCATCGGTCATCATCCAGACGATAGACTCAACAAATGCACGCGCTAGTAGAACGCGTACGGGCCTTTCGCAGGAGTCCCCACTTCAAGAGGACTCTGAAGTTCGCAACCGTCTCTGTTATCACGACCATCGTGTCCCAGACGGTCCTGTTCGTCACCTTTGACGTTGTCAGCCTGGCTTCGGCGATGGAGTGCAGCGCCATCGCCACGGCCGTCGCAACGATTCCTGCCTACTGGCTCAACCGCACCTGGACCTGGGAGAAGCGGGGCAGGTCGAGCTTCTGGAGCGAAGTCCTGCCCTTCTGGCTCATCGCTTTCATCGGGCTGGTCCTGTCCACTGTGGCCGTCGGGCTCGCCGCCCACCACGCCGACATCATCTCCCACAAGAAGGATGTCAAGGGCGTCGTCGTCCAGGCCGCCTACTTGC
The DNA here is from genome assembly GCA_050744865.1 of Acidimicrobiales bacterium. GTDB lineage: Bacteria > Actinomycetota > Acidimicrobiia > Acidimicrobiales > Bog-793 > JAKACA01. The sequence continues at coordinate 10,925 of JBOGHW010000025.1, forward strand.
TTACCTACGCCCTCATCTGGGTGGGTAGGTACACCATCTTCAACAGATACCTGTTCGGTACTCGTCCCGAGCGCCAGGATCAGCGCCAGGACGTCATCGATACTGAAGCTGTGGAGTGTCCGCCGGTCACTGCGGCTCCGCTCGAAGCTTCGCGCTGACCGCCGACTGCCGGCGCCGGCGCCTGCGCCGAGTCAACGGCGGGTTGAACCAGACGCCCCAGGCGGCGGCGAGGCCGATGCCGGCCGCCACAAGCACGGGGTCGTCCCCGAAGCGCTCGTAGACGGTGTCGCCACTGAGGAGCGGCACTGTGGCGTCGATCACGGCTGCCGCAGACAGCTGCGTGGCTGCCTCGACGTGCCCTGTGTTCGTGATGACGGCGCTGTAGCCAGTCGGAGACGCCTGCAGCACGTAGCGGCCCTCCTCGAGCGCCTGCAGGCGCGAGGCGGCTATTTCCTGGCTCGGCGCCTGGGCGTCGCTGTACGACGAGGTGTTCGTCGGCACCAAGATGAGCTGGCCGCCGGCCCGCACGCCTGACCGCCCCCTGTCTCCGAAGAAGACCTCGAAGGAGATGAGCGCCGCCAGCCGCCCGGCCGGCGTGGCGATCATGCCCGAGCCGGTGCCCGGGATGGCGTCGCGGGGGATGTCGCTCAAGTTGGCGAAGTGGCGGAAGAAACCCCGGAACGGCACGTACTCGCCGAACGGCACCCTGTGGACCTTCTCGAAGACGGCCACGAGGTGGCCGGTGGGGGAGAAGGCAGCGATTTCGTTTCGGAATAGAGAGGCACCGACGGGATAGGTGACGCCGGCGATGAGCGTTGCTTTGTCCTGCTCGGCGAGCGCCTCGAGCTCGGCTTCGGCATGAGAGCCGGCGAGCGGCGCCTCCAGGGCCACCACATCCTCCGGCCACAGCACCAGTTGGCGGCCCGGGGATATTTGGGCGGACTCCTTGAGTGCCGCCGCCAGCGCCCGCGAAGGGGACACTTCCAGTTGGTCCAGCCCGCGGGGACCGCCGCCTTGCACAAGGGCCACTTTGAGATGGCGCGCGGTGCCGGCCGCGCCGCCGTTTGCAGCCAAAAAGCCTGCTCCGGCCACGACGACCACCACCAGGCTCGCCAGCAGGGCGCCTAAGCGGGCAGACAGGCCTGCCGGCTGCTTGCTGGTGCCGCGCAATCCGGCCCTCCAGGTCCAGCTGGCGTCCCGCCCGCCTTCGACGGCCCGGCCCGCCGAAGGCAGGCAAGCCCCGAGACAGGCGCCGGCGAGATACGTCAGCCCTGCCACGAGAAGGGTGCCACCGAGCCTTGCGGACGGTCCCAACGGACCACTCACCTGCCCGAGGGCGATACCCCCGAGCGGCAGGCCACCGAAGGGCCAGGACTGGCGCCCCCACTCGGCCAGCGTGAGGGCCACCGCCAAAGCAGGCAGGCGTCCCCGTCCTGGCGGCACGAGCAGGCAGGCGACGGCGACGAAGCCAGCCTCGACGATGGACAGAACCACGTAGCCGGCGATGTTGAACTGGAAGGCCCACGCCAGCGAGACCGAGAATTGGCCGATCCCCCACACCAGCCCTATCCAGAGGCGGCCGCGTGGCCGCCTGTTCGACAGGGACCAGGCAAGGACGGCAACGCCGGCGATGCCCATCGGCCACCAGCCGATCGGGGGGAGCGAGAGGCCGACTAGTGCGCCGCCGGCGAGCGGGAGCAGGATCGGCAGGGCGCGCCTTGCTGCTCGTCTCACATCGATCCCGCCACCAGGTTGGCGACGGCGCGTTCGCCACTCGTGATGCAGGCAGGGATGCCGATGCCTCCAAGGGCTGCGCCTGCCAACGCGATGCCGGGATGGGGCTCGAGAGCTCGCTGCCAGGCGGCAACCCGGTGAGCGTGCCCAGGGCGGTACTGCGGGAACGAATCGGGCCATCGAGTGACCTTGACCTCGGACGGCCGGGCGGTGATACCGGTGAAGCGAGCCAGCTCGGCCACGAGTTGCAGACCGAGGTCCCGGTCGTTGAGTGCTGCCGCCCGGTTGTCCTGGCTGCGGCCGGCGGACATCCTGACGAGCGGGCCGCCGCCGGTCTCGACTATCCACGGCCACTTGTAGCTGAGAAACGTCACAGCCGTCGCCACCGCCCCTTCCGCTCGGGGCACGAGGACGCCGGTCCAGCCCTCGATGGCGGGATTGGAGCCAGGCTCGAACCAGAGGGTTGCCACCGCGACGCTGGCATATCTCACGGCTGCCAGCGGCGGCACGCTCAGCGGGGCGACATCGCCTAGCAGGGCGGCGGCGGCGGGTGCCGGCACGGCCAGGACGACGCGGTCGGCCTCTATGGAGCCGGCGGCGGTGTCTACTATGTAGCCGCCCTGGCCTTGCCTGACGCTCCTGACGCTCCGAGCGGGCGAGTTCAAGCGCACGTCGCAGCCGAGCTGCTGCAGCTCGGCGCCTGCGCGGTCGACAATCCGCCCGAGCCCGCCGACCAAGCCGAAGAACGGCGAGGAAGCCACCGCGGCTGTCGGTCTCGCCCTCACCACGCTGCCGCCCTTCGGCCCACCCGCGCCGCTGGCGCCGCCCGTGGCCAGTGCCTTCAGAGGCGCGATCACGTCGTGCCGGCCGACGAGCGCACCGGCCAGCTGGGGCGCGGCCGTACCGAGCGACAAGTGATCGACGCTGCCGGCGTTGATGCCGCCCAGCAGCGGGTCGACGAGGTGATCGACGATCTCGTCTCCCAGGCGGCGGCGCAGGATCTCGCCGGCCGAGATCTCGCCGGCACTGCTCTCAGGGTCCTCGGCGACCGCTGTGGCACCGTCAGCGCCACCGGCGTCCGCAGCGGCGGGCCCGTTCACGCCCGGGACGTCGAGGCCTACGTCGGCGGCCGTGAGTGGCTCGCCGTGCCGCTCGCCCTCCCCGGCGGCAAAGGCGACCGCCTCGTCGCCGACGACCCCGCTACTGGAAAGCGCTTCCATGTCAGTGGGCACGCCGAGCACCAAGCCGCCAGGCAGCTGGCGCGGCATGCCCCTGGAGAACACAGCAGCCGTTCCGGCGGCAGGCTCCACGAGGTCGTGCTCGAGACCGAGCTGCCTGCACAGGTTGAGAGCGCTCGGATCTCGCCGCAGGAACTGATCGGGGCCAAGCTCGACAGGTCTGGCCCCTGTCGCAGTTACTACCTTGCCACCCAGCCGCCCGGATGCCTCCAGGAGTACCACCTGCCAGCCTTCGAAGGCGCCCAGGAGGCCCGCACCCGCCGCGCTGACGGGTTCGCCTCCGGCGAGCAGCCGAGCGGCCGCCAGCCCGCTGACGCCGCCGCCGATCACGACGGCGCGCTTCACCCGGATCCAGCTTGGCGGATCCCCGGCTCCCTCGTCTGGACCGGCAGGGACAACGCAGTGCTCATGGGCCGAGCGGTACGGCCGCCTCCACCAAGGCGGCCAAGGCCCTGCAGAGCCGTTCGTCGTCGTTCAGGGACTCGGTACGTGCAAAGCGCAGTCCCGCACCCTCGGCCAGCGCTTTGGCCTCTATATCGAGGTCGTAGCTGACTTCGAGGTGGTCAGAAGTGAAGCCGGCCGGGCAGACGACGACTGCTTCCACCCCTTGGCCTGGCAAGGCGGCGATTACCTCCAGCACGTCCGGGCCGATCCACGGCTCCGGCGTCCGCCCGGCACTCTGCCAGCACACTGCCCATCGACTGGCGCCGGAGGCGGTCGCAACGAGCTCGGCGGTCTCGTGCAGACGTCTGTCGTAGCCGTCGCCCGACTCGATGACCCTGAGTGGCAGGCTGTGTGCCGTCACGAGGAGCTGGGTGGAGGTGTCGCCCGGTTCGGTGCCGACTCGGGCGTAGGCGGTGGCCACGCGCTCCGACAACAGTTCGATGAGCACGGGATCGTCATGCCAGTCCTCTACAAAGCCTGATCGCATGCCGGCGTCGTCGGCTGCCGCCCTGGCCCGCCCGACGTACTCGCCCACGCTGCCAACCGAGTAGTGGGGGGCGAGCACGAGACCGACCACTTTGTCTATGCCTTCGGCCGCCATACCGGCGATCGTGGACTCGATTCTCGGCTCGGCGTGCTTGGCGCCGTACCGGCAGGTGTAAGCACCCGGTGAGCCGTCGTCAAGCGCCCTCTGGACGCCGGCAACCTGCGCCAGAGTGCGGGCGAGAAGTTGCGAAGTCCCACCTACGGCGGCGTACCGCCGCTCGAGGTCGGCCAGTTGTTCCGGTGACGGGGGCCGGCCGCGGCGCACGTCGGTGTAGAAGGCCTCGACCTCGTCGGGGCGAGACGGGGTCCCGTAAGCCATGAGGAGGACGCCGATCGGGCCTGCCATCTCAGCCGCCTTCGGACCGGTTACCAGGCGGCGAGGCGTGCACCAGGTCGACGATGGCAGCCAGGACGCCGGGGTCCGTTTCGGGAAGCACCCCGTGGCCGAGGTTGAAGATGTGGCCGCTCAACCCGGCGGCGTCGTCGAGCACGCGCCGAGCAGCTGCCAGGGCCACCTCGACCGGCGCCAGGCAGATGGCAGGATCGAGGTTGCCCTGCAGGGCGATGTTCGGCCCGATTCTCCGCGCGGCCTCGGGCAACGAGACCCTCCAGTCGACACCCATGACGTCGGCCCCGGCGGCGGCCATGAGGCCGAGCAGCTCTCCCGTCCCCACCCCGAAGTGGATGCGGGGCACGCCGAGATCGGCAACTCCGTGGAGGATCTTGGTCGACGCAGGCATGGCGAACTGTTCGTACTCGGCGGGCGATAGGGCGCCGGCCCAGCTGTCGAACAGCTGCACGGCCGAAGCGCCTGCCTCCACCTCGGCCCGCACGGTCGCCAGGCACATGTCGGCGAGCAGGTCGGCCAAGCGGTGCCAGACCGCCGGTTCGGTGTGCATGAGGGCCTTGGTGGCTCCGAAGGTTCTCGACGGACCTCCTTCGACGAGGTAGCTGGCCAGCGTGAACGGAGCGCCGGCGAAGGCTATGAGAGGGACATCGAGCTCGCCGACGAGGATCTTGACAGTCTCGATGACGTGGGAGAGGTCAGTCTCCGGCTCGATGCGGCGGAGCCTTGCGAGGTCCGACTGCCCGCGGAAGGGCTCAGCCACGACCGGTCCTCTGCCGGGCACGATTTCGATGCCGACTCCGGTTGCCACGAGCGGTACCACGATGTCCGAGAACAAGATGGCGGCGTCGACGCCGTAGCGGCGGATCGGCTGCAGCGTCAACTCGGCCGCCAAGTCCGGCGACTCGATAGCCGACAAGATGCCAGCCTCGCCCCGCAATGCCCGGTACTCAGGCAGCGAACGTCCAGCTTGGCGCATGAACCAGACGGGCTTGCGACTCACCGCCTCCCGCCTGCAGGCACGAAGAAACGATGCCTCGCCCGGTGCCACCCCCCGACCCTACCCTGCTCTCCGGCCGGCCCCCCGGCGGGCGGTCCGGCCAGGCCGGGTATTGGTTGGCCTGCCTCGCACGAAATCGACTAGAAACAACACCCATGGCCAACGCCGCCGCCCTCGAACGCCCGCACGGCGCGGGCAGTGGCCACCATGTAGCCGACCGACCGCAGATGCTGGCGGTCGGCGTGATGATCTGGCTCGGTTCTGAGTTCATGTTCTTCAGCGGCCTGTTTGCGGCGTTCTTCACGATCCGGGCTGCCGCACCGCACTGGCCGCCGGCGAGCACCGTCATCGACACCTTTGCCGCCACGCGGTCGTTCTTCTTCGCCATCATCCTGCTGTCGTCCAGCTTCACGATGCAAAAAGGCGTCTGGGCACAGGAGAAGCTGCAGTTCAAGAAGGCCCAGGCCTGGATCGTCTCCAGCTTTGTGCTCGGCCTCGCATTCGTACTGAACCAGGCGTACGAGTGGTACTCGCTGCCCTTCTCGGCGCATACGAACGCTTACACGTCCCTGTTCTTCATCATGAGCGGCCTGCACGGGCTGCACGTCATACTTGGCCTCGTGGCCATGTTGGCACTCCTCGCCCGCCTCGCCGGCAGCAAGTCCGACCCAGGTGAGACGGCTGTCTTCCAGGCTGTCAGCTACTATTGGCACTTCGTCGACTTCATGTGGGTTGGTATCTACAGCTGTCTCTTCCTCCTGTCAGGAGCACATATCTTCTGATGCAGCGCATGGCCCGTCGACTTCTGATCCCCTTCGCCCTCGTTCTGGCGGCCGCCGCCCTCGGGACCTTCGTACTGGGCCGCTCTCGCGTGAGCGCCAGCTCGCCGTCGTTGCAGAACCCCGGGATGAGGCTGGCCGCGACCAGCCACCAGACCCTGTCGGCAGAGGTCGCCGAAGGCAGGACGCTTTTCTCCGAGACGTGTGCCTCCTGCCACGGAGGCGACGCCCAGGGCGGCAACACGGCCTCCGGCACAGGCGCTCCCAAGCTGCAGGGCGTCGGCGGTGCCACAGTCGATCTCTGGCTGTCGGCCGGTTGGATGCCCCTCAAGACTTCCGAGCCGCAGCCGCCGGTCAAGGCCGTCTACTTCAGCCGCCAGCAGATCCTCGACATCGTGGCTTTCGTCGAGTCGACCGCCCCGACCCTGCCCGGCAATTACAACAGTGTGCCTTTGAACTTGAAGGGTGCGAGCCAGTCGAAAGGCTTCGACATCTTCTCGCTCAACTGCGCGCCGTGCCACACGATCACAGGCTCGGGCGATGCCCTGGCCTACGGTGTGCAAGCACCGTCCCTCCATCGCGCCACGCCGCTCATGGTCCTGCAGGCGATCCGCACCGGCCCGCAGAACATGCCGAAGTTCGGGCCTAACGACATTTCCAACCAGGAGGCGAACGACGTCGTCGCCTATGTGACCAAGGACGTCCAGCACCCGGCCGACATCGGTGGTCTCGGCCTGGGCGGGGTCGGTCCCGTAGCCGAAGGCTTCGTCGGGCTGTTCATCGGTGTAGGCGTCTGCCTGGTCGCCGCCTACTGGGTTGGCGACCGCACCGACCCCACGGCCTACGGCGACGAGGCCCACGGTGACGAGGCCACGGGCGAGGACGAGGACGGCGACGCCCAGGGCAACGACGGGGACACCGACGACCAAGACGGCGAGGACAACGGCAGCCAGCACGCCGGCGAGGACACGGAGTCGTGAGTTGAGCGAAGCCACAGGCCACGCCATAGAGCCGGTCCCCGTGCAGGTCCGCACGGACTCAGCCCAGTACCAGGTCGCGGCCGCCAATCCGAAGGCGGTCGAGAAGGCCGTGGCGGTCATGTTCTTCATCGGGATGCTGGGCTTCGCAGGCTTCGGCGCTGCCTTCTGGGTCAATGCGTCCGAGTTCTGGCTCGGTATCGGCCTCGGAGTCGGCTTCCTCGGGCTCGGCGCCGGTCAGGTCGCCTGGGGCAAGTACTTGATGCCGCGAGGACCGTTCGCAGAGGACCGCCACTCGATGATCCCGACGCAGGCGGCCAAAGAGCTGATCAAGACCGACGTCTCGAGCCGCGGGATGGTGGTGATCGAGCGGCGGACGTTTCTGGCCAAGATTCTCGGCCTCGGCACTGCCGTTTTCGGGATCGTGGCCATTTTCCCGTTGCTCAGGTCGCTCGGCCCCAAGCCCGGCACTCTTTTCACCAACTCGTTCTGGAGGAAGGGCTCCTATGCCGTCAGCTTCGACGGCACCCGGATAAGGGAGGACACGCTCGACTTCGGCGGCATGATCACGATCTTCCCAGAGGGCCCCCACGGCGGGGTCGTCTCCTCCGAGATGGCCTTCTCGCAGACCATGCTGATCCGGCAGCTGCCGCCCAAAGGCCTCGACTACATCGCCACGACGCCGGAACGCAAGACCTGGGGCCCCAAGGGTTACCTTGCCTTCTCCAAGGTCTGTACGCACGCCGGTTGCCCGGTCGGCCTCTACCAGCAGGACACCCACCAGCTGCTCTGCCCATGCCACCAGTCCGTGTTCGACGTCGGCCCCGGCCACCCGGCCTCGAACGTGTTCGGTCCGGCGCCTCGCCCGCTCCCGCAGCTGCACATTTACTTCGACGACAAGGGCTTCATGCGGGCAGCCGCCCCGTATGACGAGCCGGTCGGCCCCGGCTTCGGAGCGGTAGGCAAGTGGTAGACCGCCTCTACGACTGGTTCGACGACAGGCTCAACCTGTCGACCGGCGGCCGCAAAGCGGTCAACAAGATCTTCCCCGACCACTGGTCGTTCATGATCGGCGAGATCGCCCTGTACTCGTTCGTCGTCCTACTGGCGACAGGTGTCTTCCTCACCTTGTACTTCGTTCCCTCGACTACCGAGGTCACCTACACCGGCCCCTACGTCCCGCTCATCGGCCAGAAGGTCTCACTTGCCTACATGTCGACGGTCAACATGGCCTTCGACGTCCGTGGCGGCGACCTGATGCGAGAGATGCACCATTGGGCGGCAAACATCTTCGTCGGGGCGATCGTCGTGCACATGGGCCGGGTGTTCTTCACCGGCGGGTTCCGCCGGCCGCGCGAGATGAACTGGCTCATCGGGATGAACCTGTTGATCCTGGCCATCTTCAACGGCTTCCTCGGCTACTCGCTGCCGGACGACCTCGTGTCAGGCACGGGCATACGCATCGCCTTCTCGATCCTCGAGTCGATCCCGCTCGTCGGGACTTACCTGGCGTCCTTCCTCTTCAACGGGCAGTTCCCCGGTACGGCCCTGATACCGCGCTTTTACGTCATCCACGTCCTGATCCTCCCGGCCGTCATCGCCGGGTTGCTTGGCGCCCACCTGACCCTCCTCGTACGCCAGAAGCACACCCAGTTCCGGGGCCACGGCGCGACCGAGCACAACGTCGTGGGCGCGCCTATGTGGCCGACGTTCATCGCCAAGACGCAGGGCTTCCTGTTTCTCGTGGCAGGCGTCACGGCAATCCTCGGCGCCGCCGTGCAGATCAACCCGATCTGGCTCTACGGGCCATACGTCCCTTACCACGTCACTTACGCCGTGCAGCCCGACTGGTACATGGGCTTTCTCGACGGGGCCCTGCGTGTCATGCCGAGCTGGGAGCTGACGCTCGGTACCTGGCACAGTGGTTTCGCCATACCCAACGTGTTCTTCCCCTCCGTCCTGTTGCCCGGTCTGGTGTTCACCACGGCCATGCTGTGGCCCTTCATTGAGGCCAAGTTCACAGGCGACAGGGCTGACCACCAGATCCTCGACAGGCCACGGGACCGCCCGAAGCGAACGGCTATCGGTGTTGCCGTCTTCGGCTTCCTGCTCGTGCTGTTCGGTGCCAGCGCCACCGATGTGCTCGCCAACTACCTGACCGTCTCCCTCAACACGGTCCTCGTAGCCTTCCGGATCCTCGTATTCGTGGTGCCGATCCTGGCGTACCCGATCACCTACCGGATCTGCGTCGAGCTGCAGGGCACGCACCGCGGAAGCAAGACCAAGCGCCACAACATCGTGATGCGTACTGCCGAAGGTGGCTACAGCACCGTCGAGGTGGTGGCCCGGCCCGGCGACACCCCGCCCGAGCTCGACCCGGTCGCGCTCGACCGCAGCGTCATCCTCGGCGCTCGGATCGCCACTGTCCCGAGCGAGCCCGTCGATCGCTCGGCGCTCGGCGCCCGGGCCAAGGCTGCTGGCGCGGTGGCCGTGGCCGACGGCGATGGCGACGGGGCAAGCGGCGACGGGGCCGGCGGCGATGGGTCTACCGATGGCACCGAAGACGACGACCGGGCCCGGCGGGTCTTCCGTATCCCCCGCAGCTACCGCTAGCTGCTGCTAGATACCTCTCGATACCGCTAGATACCGCTAGATACCGCTACCGCTAGATACCGCTGGCGATCGGGCGGAGAAGTGCGGCGATCAGCCGGCTAGGCCCAAACCCGTGGACGATTTCACCTCCTACGGCAGAGCTGAGGTCCGCGAGTAGGGAGTCGGATGTCAGCTGGCTCGTCCCCACGCAGCCTCGATCGACGGACGGACGGAGAGAGAGACAGGAAGAAGACGAGCCGGTGGTGGGACTCGAACCCACGACCTGACGATTACAAATCGCCTGCGCTGCCAGCTGCGCCACACCGGCGGAGCCAGCAGTGTCGCGCAGATCGGAACGATCAGCGATTCCGACCCTGCCGGCGACTGCCGGCCGAGACCGGCCAATGAACGTCCGGGCGCAGGCCGGGGCCACTTGGCGGCGGGATCGCGGCTAGAGTCAGCGGGTCGCGTGCCGCAGCCGTCAAAGAGCACGCGCCCGCCCAGAGGTCACTTCTGACGGTCATGTGACTCGAAGGCCCCGGAACGAACGGCCGGCACAACTCGATGCGGCCAACAGACGCCGATGGAACAAGGAGATCACTGCCTCATGAGGGTCGGCCGCGGTCCAGGCCGTCCGGTCGAACATGCTGCAAACCGCACGAGCAAAGAGCCAGGTGACGGGCTGAGCGTGCCCACGCAGCGACGGCTGGATGATGGGTGATGGCCGGGTTGCTACGCCGCCGCCCAGCCCTTGAGGTGTCACACCGCCCGGGCCGCAAGATCGTCATCTCCGTGGCTGTCGCTGTGGTCGTCGCAGTGGTCGTGGGCGAGGTCGCTGCTGACGTCGTCAACTCGGGCGGCCCTGCCTCTGCACTGAGCAACGAAACGTATGCCGCCGCCGTCCTGCCGGTGATCGACGAGTCGACCGCTCTCCTGCCCTGGTTGCACGACGTTCGACACGACGCCGTCCATCTCGGCCGCCCCGGGCTCGAGAGCGCACTCGGCCACCTGGTGGCCGGGACGACGGACGTGCAGACCCAGCTCTCGTCTCTGGGGATAAGCCCACCGAGCGCACCTGTCGGGAGACTGCTTGCTGCAGCCTTCGCCGCCCGCTCGGCGGGCGCTCACGAGGTCACGAGTGGCGTCACGCAAGCCATCGGACCCGAGCCCGACGTAACGGCGGCAGCTCGGACCCTCGCCAAGGCCGGGACCGACCTTAAGCAGTCCGATGCCGACTACCTGGCCTTCGTGCGCCGGCTACCTGCCTACGTCCGCAAGGCGGTCAAGCTGCCGCCGTCGACCTGGTACCAGGCGGCAGACTGGGCCCCGTCGTCCCTGGCTTCGTATGCGGGGGGGTTGGGGTCGGCGGCGGCGTTGCGTTTCTCTCGGTCGCTCGTGATCCTGGCCATCGCCATCGACCCTCCGGCCCTGCGGTACACCAACCTGCCAACCACGACCACCTCGACGACTTCGACCACGACGACTTCCACGACGACAACCACGACGACCTTTCCGGGCGAGACGACTTCGACCACCAGGCCCACGACGACGACCACGACGACCAGCACCACGACGACGACCACGACGATGCAGGTCCCTCCGCCTGGCTCTGTGTCCTGGTTGCAGCCGACGTCGAAGCTGACGGTCGAGGTCGTCGTCGCCAACGCCGGCGACCTGGACGCTCGCCACGAGAGGCTTCAGGCGACGCTCAGAGCTGTTGGCCAAACCCCGTCGTCAGCCAAGGGGACGACCACGACTGCGGCCCCGCTGCCGGCAACCCAATCGGTGAACACGGCCATTGCATCGCTGCCGGCAAGCAGCTCGGTCGATGTCAGCCTGCCTGCCCTGAAAGTGATGAGACCGGGCCGCTACGTCCTTACCGTCGTGTTTGCCGGTGAGAAGGAGACAGTCACGCTCCAGGTCGCCTAGGCAGGGGCAAGTCGCCGCCATCGGGCGGCGGATTGCCACCTTCGAGAGCCCCACGATCGCCCCGCAGCCGCCAGGCCGCCTCCGCCCGGGCGGCGACCTCGATGAGCGGCAGCCCGGTCACCCGGGCGACCCTGGCGACGTCGGAGTGCTCGGCTTTCACCCTCCCAGGGCTCACCTTCACCCGGACCGGCAGGCCCTCGACCTCGGCGACGTCAGGTTGGCGCTCCGCCGTCCATCTGTCCACCACCGCCGAGCGCACGCCGAGCGTGCCCGTCTCGCGTATGACGACACTTGACAAGGCACCCGCTAGAGCCGGGTCGCACAGGACGTTGAGCACATGACCGGGACGACCCTGCTTCATCAGGACCTGCTCGATCCAAGCGTCGAGGGCACCTGCTTCGAGGAGCCGGCGAGTGGCATGCGCCATGGTCTCGCCGGTGGCGTCGTCGACGTTCGTCGACAGGACGACCAGCGGCTGGCCGCTCGGGGCGGCGCCAGGGATGCCATGCGAAGCGCCCGTGCCGATTACCACTTGAGTGCAGTTGGGGATGCCGTCGATCTCTTTGGTCCCCGCGCCGAAGCCCGTTGCCTCCACTGTCATGGCCGGCATCGGGCCGAAAGCGCTTCCCCAGGCCTTGAGGATGGCGGCACCGGTCGGTGTCGTCAGCTCGACGTTCACGTCACGGCCGACTGTCGGCAAGCCTGTCAAAAGTTCGACGACGGCCGGAGAGGGGTTCGGCAGCAGTCCGTGGGCAGTTCTGACGACACCCGAACCCGTCACCACCGGGCTGGCGCCGACGACGTCAATGTCGAGCAGCTCGAGTGCCAGAGCTGAGCCCACTATGTCGATGATGGCGTCGTGGCCTCCGACTTCGTGGAAGTGGACCTGGCTGGGTGGGCGGCGGTGGAGGCGGCCTTCCACCTCGGCTAGGACATTGAACGCACCTACAGCCCGCCGGCGGGCGCGGTCGGGCAGGCGGGCTTCCTCTATGACGCCGAGGACGTGCATAAGGGTGCGGACGACACCGTCACCGCTGGCGTGCACCTTGGCGTGGGTGGCGGCCAGCCCGTTGCGCAGCACGGGCTCGAACTCGAGCGACCACCCTCCTATCGGCAGCCGCCGGAGCAGCTCGGCAAGCTCCTCTGTGTCGGCGCCGGCGTCCACGAGCGCCCCGAGGGTCATGTCTCCTGCAATCCCAGAGAAACAATTGAACCACGCCATCCTCCCCCGCGACGCCGTGCTCATCTGAGCAGCCGGGCGACGGCGCAGGCCGCGCCGTAGCCGTTGTCGATCCCGACGACGGTGACGCCAGCCACGCAGGAGGCGTGCATAGCAAGCAAGGCCGTGATGCCCTCCAGGGCGGCTCCATAGCCGGCGCTCGTCGGCACGGCAACGACGGGGACCGGCGTCAAGCCGGCGACCAGGGTAGCGAGCGCGCCCTCCATGCCGGCCAGGACGATGATGGCGTCGGCCTCGGCCAGCACGTCGAGGTGGGCGAGGATCCGGTGGACGCCGGCCACCCCGCAGTCGGACAGGCTGTCGGGGCGAAAGCCGTAAGCGTGCAGCGTCGCTAAGCACTCGTCAGCCGCAGGCTGGTCAGCCGTCCCGGCCGAGCACACGAGCACGCGGCCCGGGCGAGACTGCTTGGCCTGCCAGAAGACGGTCACGAGGCGCTCGGTTCCGGCGTCCTGGAGCGAGGGCACGCAGCTGCCCCCGGGCGAGAGCTCGAGTGCCGCCTCAGCTTGGGCGGTCGTCGCCCTGGTGAGCAGGACCGGCCCCGACCCGCCGGTGAGCAGCTCTTGGACTATGCCGGCGCATTGCTCGGAGGTCTTGCCCGGGCCGTAGACAGCCTCCGCCATCCCCTGGCGCAGCGCCCTGTGATGGTCGACTTTGGCGTAGCCGAGATCGGCGTAGGGCAGCCGCTTCAAGCGTGCCACCGCCTCCTCGGGCGCGCAGGCGCCCACGCGGATGTCTTCCACGAGGCGTGCCAGGTCGAGTTCGTCCATCTCACTCACTATCCTGCCCGCATGAAGGGCGAGGTGCACTATCCGGACGCAATGACCTTCGCGTCGATCGCCTTCCTCGGCCCCCGGGGGACCTTTACCGAAGAGGCTCTCCTGGCGCAGCCGGCGCTCAACAGCGCTCAGCTGCTCCCCCTTGGCACGATTGGCGAGGTCCTCGGGGCGGTGGACGCCGGTGAGGTGAGTGCCGGCTTCGTGCCGATCGAGAACTCGATCGAAGGCACCGTGGCCGTCACGCTCGACCACCTCGTATTCGAGTCGCAGCTCTTGATCCAGGCCGAGGCTGTCCTCGACGTCCACTTGCACTTGCTGGCTCCGGCCGGCACCGCCGTGGAGGACGTTCGCCGCGTCGTCTCGTTCCCGCACGCCAGCGCACAGTGCCGGCGCTTCGTGCGGGACGTGCTCGATGGGGCGGAGGTCGTGGCGTCGAACTCGACCGCCGAGGCCGCACGCCTCGTTGGCACGGAGAAACGCCCAGGCACCGCGGCCATCGCGCCCATGCTGGCAGGGCGCCTCTACGGGCTGGAGCCGATCGGTGAGCGGATCGAGGACTATGGGGGGAACCAGACGCGTTTCTTGCTGGTGGCACCAGGGGTGGTGCCCGCGCCGACTGGTCACGACCGGACAAGCGTCGTCTGTTTCCAGCAAGCCGACCGTCCCGGCAGCTTGCACGAGATGCTCTCGCATTTCTCGGCGCGCAGCCTCAACCTCACCAAGATCGAGTCGCGCCCGACCAAGCAGGGTCTCGGCGACTACTGCTTCGTCATCGACCTCGAGGGCCACGTGTCCGACGAGGTCGTGGGCGACTGCTTGCGGGAGCTGCACGCCGGGCAGGCTGGCGTGAAGTTCCTCGGTTCCTACCCGGCGGCGGGGGCGGCCGGCGACGAGGTGCGGGCGGCCGTGACGGCGCGGCGGCAGCTGGCCGACGAGTGGCTTGGCGAGGTGCGATCGCGGATTCACGGGCAGCAGGCATAGGGTGATCCGATAATCCATGTCAGCAACCTGTCGCACCGCTACAGCAGCCACCGGCTCGAAGTGCCCGTGCTGCGCGACGTCTCCTTCGACCTGGCCGACGGTGACTACGCATCGCTAGTAGGGCCGTCCGGGTCGGGCAAGACGACCCTGCTGTCGCTCATCGGTGGGCTGGACCGGCCCCAAGAGGGCACGATCGTGGTGGACGGCCACGATTTGGCGGAGCTGTCCGGCAATGACCTGGCGGAGTACCGCTGCCGGACGGTCGGCTTCGTGTTCCAGCACTTCGGCCTCCTGGAAGCGCTGACTGCCTCCGAGAACGTCGAGTTGGCCATGACGCTGGCCGGGGTGTCCAAGCTGAGCGACCGCCGCCGCCGCTCGTCGCTGCTCTTGGAGCGGGTCGGCTTGAACGGTCGTTCTGGCCACGTACCAGGTCGGCTCTCCGGTGGCGAGCGGCAAAGGGTGGCGATCGCACGGGCGCTCGCCAACAGTCCGCAGCTGATCCTGGCCGACGAGCCGACAGGCGATCTCGACGAAGACAGCGCGGCCCAGGTCGGGGATCTTCTGGAGCAGCTGCGTGCCGAGGAGGGGTGCACCCTGCTCGTGGTCACTCACCAGCACCAGCTGGCCGAGCGTGCCGAGCGCCGGCTCTGGCTGCGAGACAGGATGGTGGTCGAGTCTGGCCGTGCCGCCGGCACTTGGCCCGGGCGAGGCGGCACGGTGCCGGACGAGGTCCACCAGCCGTGAACTGGGCGGACGCCTTCGCCATGACGGTGAGGCAACTGCGCCGTCGACCAGGGCGGGCGCTACTGACCGTTCTAGCCGTTGCCCTGGCGGCCGCCCTCCTGACTGCCCTGCTGGCCATTGCCGGGACGGCCAAGACCCGCGTCCTGTCTCAGCTGTCGCACGGCGGCTCGCTTGCGGGCATCACAGTGGAGCCGAACTACCCGGACCCCGCTGACCAGACGCTGGACGACCCTGTTCCAGGACCTCCCAACACCATCACGCCGCAGGCCATCGCACGCATCGGACGGGTCGCAGGTGTACTCGCTGTCATTCCGGTGGTCTCAGCCCCCGTGGAGCTGCTCCCGCCGCTCAAGCCCCCGGCAGGCTCGACGGTGAAAGGCGCCACGCCTGTCGTGTCGACCTCGGTGATCGGCGCCTCGCTCAACCGAGGCAGCACGCTTCCGGTCACGCTCGTGGCCGGCCGGCTCCCACTGGCGAGCTCCTTGGCCGAGGTGGTGGTCGGCGAGCAGTACTTGAGCGCTCTCGGCCTACCCACCTCGCGGGCCGCCGAAGTCCTCGGCAGCCACCTGCAGCTGCTGGCGAGGATGAGCGGCGCCAATCCGGCTGCTGCGGCACGGGTCGTCACCGTCGTCGTAGTGGGTGTCGTAGACGAGCAGTTGACCGCAGGCGACGTCGTGGCATGGCCCGAAGTCGTCGATCACATCTTCGGCGCCGAGAGCTCCGGGGCCGACGGTGACCCAGTGCCACCTATCGCCACCGCCGTCGTTGTTGCCAAGCAGCTGACGTCGGTCCAGGCCGTCCGAACGGCCATCGCGTCGATCGGGTACTCGACGACCGCGCCAGTGGGTCTGATCATCTCGGTCGGCCGGTACCTCCACGTCGTGGAGCTCGTTCTCTCAGGGATCGGCCTCGTTGCGCTGCTCATTGCTGCCCTGGGGATAGCCAACGCCCTCTTGGCGGCCGTCCGCGAGCGCCGGAGAGAGATCGGTGTGCTGAAAGCGATAGGCGCCCGTGACTCGGACGTCTTGAGGGTGTGGCTGCTCGAGGCGGGAGGCCTCGGCCTGGCCGGGGGCGTGGTGGGCACCTGGCTAGGCGTCGGCATGGCAGCGTTGATCGGAGCGAACGCCAACGCCTACCTGCACTCACAAGGGTTGGCTGGGGTTGCTCTGTCCGTCCCGTGGGTGCTCCCCATCGGGAGCGTTGCCGGCTCGGTCCTCTTGGCGGTGGTCGCCGGATTGCTGCCTGCGCGCTGGGCTGCCAGGTTGCCGGCCCGGGAGGCCGTCGACGCATGACTCGTCGTACCGTCATGCTCCCCGCCCGAGGTCGGTGCATGGCTCGGCGTGCCGCTGTCCTCCTGGCTGTCCTGGTGTCCGGCGTGTGCGTGGCGGGCTGTGCAGGAGGCGGTCCCGGTCTCGCCGGCCAGCCACCGCATCGTGGCGGGACCGCGGTCACTTATGTGTCTGCAGAGGAACTGGGCGGGGGAAGCCAGGATCCCAGGTTGGCCTGGCCCGACATCTTCGCCCAGTCGTCCCTTCCGTATTGGGCGACAACCTACGCGCTCGACGTCGAGTGGGACTGGGTCTTCGACGTCCCCTCGCTCGTGAGCCAGGTGAAGGCGCTCCGGCCCACCCTTGTCACGGTCGAGCTCGGGATGTTCGAGGCACTGAACGCTGTCCCGGCCTGGCAGTTCTCCCAGTCCCTCAGCCAGCTCCTGTCTCAGTTGAAGGCGTCCGGGCGCCGAGTGCTCGTGGGCAACGTTCCCACTGCTCTCGGGCCGGCTTCCCTACTTGCTCAGTACAACACCGACATCGCTTCGGACGCCAAGGCGGCGGGGGCTCGCTTGGTTGACATCAGCGGCGCCGTCGCCCGGGGCGCGACAGGGCGCGCCGGGGCGCTCATTTCGGGCGGAGTCCTCACCGCCAGTGGCCAGCGGGTGGTGGCGGCGACCTTTGCTGCCGCGCTGAAGCAGCCGTAAGCCCTATCGGCCGGCCGCTGCCCGCCGCCCCGACTCGCGGGCACTTGGGCGGGTCCGGCCCGGCGTTTATGCCCACAAGACGCCGCCGCCCCCGACTCGCGGGCACTTGGGCGGGTCCGGCCCGGCGTTCCTGTCCACAAGCCATCGCCGGCCTCGACTCGCGGGCACTTGGGCGGGTCCGGCCCGGCGTTTCTGTCCACAAGCCATCGCCGGCCTCGACTCGCGGGCACTTGGGCGGGTCCGGCCCGGCGCTTCCGTCCACAAGCTCCTGATACGCCGAGCCGAGCCAAGCCGAGCGGCCAGCCTCAGTGGTGCTCGGGCAGGGTCCCAACGACGAGCTTGGCGATGATCGTGTATCCCGCGGTGTGAGGGTGGATGTCCTGGTACTGACAGAAGTAGGTCAGCTCGCAGACCTTGGCGACAGCGACTGGGATCTTCCCGTAGGGAGCAAGGGTGGTCGTGTCTTTGAAGCTCTGGTAAGCACCCGTGGCTGCCGTGACGTCTACGAACGACGCCTTGTACGTCTTGTAGGTCGTCTTCAGCGTGGGGTTGATGAACTCCCGGAAGGCCGTCACCGAGAGGGTCGCGAGCGACCGGAGCGAGGCCGTATGAGAGACGTACAAGCCCAAGATCACGTCGGGGTACGTAGTCCCGACAATTCGCACAGAGCTCCCCGCTGCGGCGCGCAGTCCTTTCAGCAGGGTTGCCAGGTTCGTGGCGATGCCCTTGACGGCCGCAATCACGCAATCGGTCGGACTGGCGGCCGCGACGCAGGCAGTGACGTCGTTACCGCCGATCGACACAGTGACCAACCCAACCTGGCCTTTGTGTGCCCTGAGAAACGCCTCGGCAGCGGCGGCCTGGCTCTCGCCGGGATAAGTCGGTGCGCCCGGCCCCAGCTGATCGCATCCGTCGGAGTGGAGGATCGAGCTGGTCGTCGCTCCACCACAGCCGAAGTTCACCAGTTTGAAGTCCCAGCCTTTGGCGGCCGCGAGCTTGGGAATCTGATAGGCGAAGCCGTTCGTGTCGGTGTGCCCGGAATGCAACCCGGTCGGCTGGTAGCCGGCCGCGTACGAATCGCCGAGGGACACGTACAGCAACGGCTTGGGCTTCGGCTTGCTGGCCGGCTTGGCCGACGTCGCACCGCAGGCAGCAGCCAGGGCGCAGACGGCGACAATGGCGGAGACGACTCTAAACCTGCTGCGTTTGCGCACGCCGAGCAACATAGTGGCCCCACCGTGGCCGCTACATGCAGCGCTGGCGCTACAGAAGGGCAGCCGGAAGGGGCTCTCCGTGGAGCACCGTCAGGTGTTGCACCGCCCGAGTGAGGACGACGTAGAGGAGGCTTTCCCCGCTCTGGGCTGGCGCTTCGGCAACTATGCGGCCAGGTTCGACGACGATGACGGCGTCGAACTCGAGCCCTTTAGTGCTCTCCGGCGCGAGGAGCGTCACGTGATCGCCGAGGGCCAGCTGCACCTCGCCGTCGACGTAGCCCACTCCGCGCCGTCGGAGGGTGCCGGCAAGCGGCTCCTTGAGGGAGTGGGGAACGACGACTGCGAGCGAGGCCCACTCCTTGGTCAGCTCCTCGGTGGCAGCCGCCACGGAGTCGAGGAGAAGGTCCGGCGGCACGGAGACAACTTGTGGAGGATCGCCCGTGTCGCGCACCGAGGTGGTCGGGGGAAGGTCGGGAGCGATACGGGGGAGGAGACGGTTGGCCAGCTCCATGATCGGCGCCGGCACCCGGTAGCCGACCGTGAGCTCCTCCAGCTGTACGCTCTGGCGCCGACCGCGTAAAGCCTCGCCAGGCTCCCCGGCGCCAAGGCTTTCGCCCGCCCGCCCACCTGTCAGAACGGTGACAACGCTCTCCCAAGAAGCTTGTGCGGCGGGCGCCGTCGCCTGGGCGAGGTCGCCGAGGATCGTCATCGACCCCCGGCGGCTCCTCCGGGCGATCATCCTCAGCTCCATGGCCGACAAGTCCTGCGCCTCGTCGATGACGATGTGCCCGTAGGTCTGGGTGGTACCGCCGATGAGGTCCTGGATCTCGTCCAGAAGGGCCAGGTCGGCTCGCGTCCAGCGCTCCTTGCTGACCGGCCCGCTGCTTTTGCGGGCAAGGAGATTCCGCTCGTTGTCGCCGAGGACGCTCCTCGTGGCGCGGGCTCGCGTCCCTGAGTTGCTGTAGAGGCGGCGGAGCACCGCCGCCGCACTGAGCGAGGGCCAAAGCTTGTCGAGGACGGCCTTGAAGCCAGGTTGTGTCCGGAGATCGGTCTCGAACTCCGCCTGTTGGCCGATGTCGGACGTATGTTTCGACGCCTGGACCCGCCAGGCGAGAGCTACGAGCTGCTCGCGCACCGTCGCACGGGCGTCGTTCGCCTTCTGGCCCCGCGACAGTGCGGTTGACACGATCTGGCGGAGAGCCTGTGCTGCAAGGATCACGTCTCCGAAGCCGGTGGTGACCGTGAAGTCCGTGGCCGGCACGGCGACGCGGTCGAAGGTTGCCCTCCTGAGCACCTCTGCCATTCTCGAGTCACCCTTTAGTTTGGCGGCTGCCGGCGAGTCTTCCAGGCCGAGGCGGTAGCGGGCGCCGGCGAGCCCATCGAGGGTGAGCTGTACGGAGGCGGTCTCGCCGAGGGAGGGGAGCACCTGTGAGATATAGCGCAGGAAGATGCGGTTTGGGCCAACCACGAGCAGGCGCTGACGTTCCAACATCTCACGGTGCTCATAAAGGAGAAACGCCGCCCTATGCAAGCCCACGGCAGTCTTGCCCGTACCCGGGCCGCCCTGTACGACGATGCACCGATCGAGGGGAGCCCGGATGATCACGTCCTGCTCTGCCTGGATGGTGGCAACGATGTCGCGCATCTCCCCGGTGCGAGACAGGTTGATCTCCGCCAGGAGGGGGTCGGGCACGTAGGCGCCGGCGTCACGGGCACTCGGATGCTCGAGATCCTCATCGAAGACGTCGACGAGGTGCCTGCCCTCGACAAGGAAGCGCCGCCGCTGCCGCAAGCCCATCGGGTCGGGCACGGTTGCTCTGTAGAAAGGTGTGGCCACAGGCGCCCGCCAGTCCGCGACCACGGTGTTGGCGTCGGCGTCCTCGACGTGGCGGCGACCGATGTACCAGCGCTCCCCGCTCAACCGGTCGATACGCCCAAAGCACAGCGCGCTCCCCGTCTCCGACAGAGCATCGACCCGGAGCTGCCGCCCGATATCCCAGTAGGCAGCCATCTCCGGCGTAAGCCCCGTGTCGGAGTGCACGTTGCCACCGAGGTACCCGAGACTCTTCAGGTGGACGGCGCGGGCACGCATGGCCTCGAGGCAGGCGTAGGCGTGATCGATCCGGCCCTGTTCGTAGGAAAGGTCGGGGTGCGGTTCGACAGCAGCGCGGGAATCGCTCATTGGGCGGACTGTACGGCGAAACGCCAGCAAAATCAAGCAGAAACTCGCGCTGAATAGAACCTTCCAGATTCGGGATACGTACTCCATACAGCCTCCCGAATCGAGGTGTCTGGCTCACTGTAACGGAGCCTCGCTGAGATAGCAAGGCGACTCGGCAATGGAAGATCTGGACTCGGGCGACCAGCACCCAGAAACGGCGGGAAGGTGCCCTCCTGAAGCGGGATGCGAGTCACTGGCGGGCCGATCCCTCGCCCGCGAGTCGGCCACGGTTGAACCGCGGGCAAGCGCTCTGGGATCCACCCTTGCTGTTCCGACTGGCGTGCGATGCTGGTGGAGTGAGCGTGCTCAACGAGGTCGTCTGGGATGACCTGGCCTTTGTCGGTGAAGAGGTCGGCTCCTACCCGGGCGCGCACAGGTGCTGGCTGGTTGCCGGCATTGACGGTACCCGTGCCTTCGTTGTCGCCGGCCGCGCCGGGGGGGGGGGGCACGCTGATCGCCTTGGCGATCGACGGCGAGGTTGTCGCGGGCGTCGCCACTAGCCCGGGGATGCGCCGGCGTTGGTGGGGACTGCCTGGGATGGGCGCATGGACGACGGTGTCGGCCGGTCAGTGGTGAGGGTCCCACCTCGGATGAGTTCCACCGCGAGGCGCGCCTGATGCCACTGCCAGAGATGGTGGTTGGGGACGGCTCACCGAACTCAGAGTGGCGGCAGGACCGACGGTGAGCTCTTAGAGGTCTGGGAGTGGCAGACTCCCAGTTGGAGGGATGGCAGAGCGGACGATTGCGACGGTCTTGAAAACCGTTGGGTGATGAGCCCCGGGGGTTCGAATCCCCCTCCCTCCGCTGGCTGGCTGGCTGGCTGGCTGCTCATGCCTGGCCGAGGCACGTTCTCGAGGCGCGCCTCGGCTGTACTAACTCAGCTTCATCGGCACTCGTCAGGTTCGTCCGCGACCAGGCGCTCAAGCGGCTGGTGAGTGATGTCAGCGATGAGCTCGAAGTCTCTGTCGAGATGAAGAACCGTGCCTGATTCCAGCACGGTGTGAGTCGAGATCCGTACGAATCCGCGCTCGATCCGCGCAAGCCAAGCGTCTGAGTCGGGACTGGCTCCGATGCGCAGGAGCGCCGACTTGTCGATGAGCCAAACCTCATCGGACCGCCGTGCGCTCACGACCAAGCCTGGCGCATGACCTCCGGGTCGGTGAGGTCGGAGCAGCGCTCCGCAAACTCTCGGAGGTCCTCTAGGTCACCCGCCGAGCACCGACGCGACTGTCTTGAGTAAGTCGGCGCCGCAAGTAGTCGTTTCGCGAGAGGCCGACAGAGGCAGCTCGCGCGTCGATCGCCGTGGGCGCGGCGCCCATGCCTCATCGAGTGGCCGGAAGCTGGCG
This sequence comes from Acidimicrobiales bacterium, assembly GCA_050744865.1. GTDB lineage: Bacteria > Actinomycetota > Acidimicrobiia > Acidimicrobiales > Bog-793 > JAKACA01. The sequence continues at coordinate 33,007 of JBOGHW010000025.1, forward strand.
ATACGCTGGCTCGGTGAGCGTGGAGATCGTCTACGAGACCCACTCCACGAGCGAAGACAACGAGGCCGGGATCGCCACCGGCTGGAACCACGGAAGACTCTCTGCCACCGGACGCGCCAACGCCGCCACCCTAGGCGTGAGGAGGCGCAACGACGGTATCGCCGCCGTGTTCTGCTCCGATCTCGGGCGGGCCGTCGATACCGCCAGGCTCGCCTTCGAAGGGTCGCCGGTCCCGATCCTCGCGGACTGGCGGCTACGGGAGTGCGACTACGGGGAGATGAACGGCAGGCGCGGATCCGAAGTCCATGGCGATCGGGCGCTCTACCTCGACGACCCCTACCCAGGCGGCGAGAGCTGGAGGCAAGCAGTCGAGCGCGTGGGGCGCTTCCTAAACGACCTGCCGTGGCGTTGGGACGGCAGCAGGGTCCTCGTGATCGGGCACATCGCCACCTACTTCGGGTTGCTTTGTGCGATCGAGGGGGCGGTGCTCGCCGATCTCGCGAGCGCCAGGTTCGCCTGGCAGGAAGGTTGGGAGTTCGTGCTCAAGTGAGCCGGCCACGGCTGCCGGAGCGGAGCTAGGGCCGCTCTCTGCCGCCCGCCGATCGATAGGGTCCCTGCATGGACCCAGCACTGGCAAGGAAGACGTGGCGGACAGTCGAGCCGCTGCACGCCATGATCTACTTCGTCCCCGAGGCCGGCGAGGAATACGGTGCCGCCGGGCTGGAGGGGAGCCGAATGGGTTACTTTGCGTCGCGGGCGGCGGCCTTCGGGCCTGCACCAGCCGAGGTGGTGATCGCCACCTTCTACAACTTCGAGCCGAGTCTCGTGCGACGAGCGATCCCGCGAGCTTGGTCGCTTGCCTCTCCCGCCGACCTGCTGCTGGCCCGCAGGCGGGCAGCCGACCGGGCGCTACGGCGCGGGCTCGGTGAGGACTTGGCGGACTCCGACTCGGTGGTAGAGGCTGCCGCGCTCGTCCGGCGAGCGGCCGAGGCCGCTTGCGAGCACCCAGAGGGCCGTCCGCTCTTCGCCGCCCACGCCTCGCTCGCATGGCCGGAGGAGCCCTTGCTCGATCTGTGGCACGGGCAGACTCTCTTGCGCGAGTTCCGCGGCGACGGCCACGTCGCGGCTTTGCTGCTGGCCGATATCGGCCCAGTCGAGGCGCTCGTGCTGCACGAGGCATCCGGTGAGATACCGCCCGGCTTCCTGCAGGTGTCGAGAGCGTGGGACGACTCGGAGTGGGCGGCCGCCGTGGAGCGGTTGCGCGATCGCGGGTTACTCACTTCCGCCGGGGCGCTCGGCCTCAGCCCCGGAGGTGCCGCCCTGCGTCAACGAGTCGAGGACGAGACCGATGCAAGAGCACTCGCTCCTTACCGGGCTCTCGGCGCCGAGAGCTGCGACAGGTTGCGGGACGTCGCTCGGCCACTGAGCAAGGCGGTCGTCGCCAATGGCCTGATGACGCCAGACCTTTCGAGACTGGCCGATTTGTGAGCGTGTGCCTGGGCGTGGGTGGCTGGTGCATGGCTGAGCTGGACTAGGCCTCGGCCCGACGCTGACGGCACGCCGCCGAACCCCTTGACTGTTGGTTGGACTAACTGCTATGCCAACGAAAGGTCAACAAAAAGGGGCGCTTCTGGCTTTTCCGTGGGTAGCAACGGCGAACCTCTGTTCGCTGGAGCGACTCCGCTCGGTCGGCGACGATGGTGTCATGCGCGACACCGAGCTCTACCGGCACCTGTTGGGAATCGTC
>JBOGHW010000026.1:0-9048 GCA_050744865.1 Acidimicrobiales bacterium
GGCGGGCATGAACGGTCAGTCAAAGGCCGTCCTCACTAGGAAGGTTACGATTTCAGCCTGCTCAAGAAGCTGCGCGCCTCGCATTCGGGACGCTGAGGTCGCGGGTTCGAATCCCGCCTTCCCGACCCGCCCCGCCCGACCAACCAAAGCAGACTTTCCCCTGGTTTGAAGTCGATCGAGGAAGCAGTGGCGCTCGGTTTCTCCCAGACATGGGTGTGCTCGCTCTGGGGCGTCTCGGACGACCGGGTGACCGCTGGCGAGAGCGGCTGAGAGCAGAGGGTACCCTCATCGACAAGGCGCCAGGTGGGGACCCTTCCCACGGGTTTCTCGCCTGGGAGCAAGAGGCGATCCTGGAGCTGGCCGAGAGGTGGGGAGAGGTGGACCGCTCGCACCGAAAGCTCGCCCACCGAGGCTGCGCGTACACAGACACAGTCTTCGTCTCTGCCTCGACGCTTCGTCTCCGAGGTTGCTGCCCAAGATGCCCGGGCCGTAAAGGCACTTAGTCGCACCTGGCTCGGTGGGCCTCAAAGTCCCCTCGTTGCTCCTGCGGCCTTGACTGCCCTCGTCGATCCGACGCCCAGTCGGTCCTTTTGCGTGCCTGCAAATCGGTGCTGCTATCGCCAGGTCGGCAGAAATTCGTGCTCCTCTTCCAGGAAGCGCTCTTGACTTTTGCCGCTCCTTCAGTAATGACCTGGGCTTCTTCGAAAGTCGGCTCCTAGCGCTTCGCCTGTCAGACTGCGTGGAACGTGACGGGTTGGCACACCTGCGGTCGTGTTGCCGCTGAGACACGACTTCAAGCGAGGCCGACGAGCCTGAGGTGATCAAATTTTTCGGGTCTCCGACCCAATCCGTGGGTTCTCCAGCCGTTGATCGCACAATGACTGGTCCCGAGCTTCGCCCTGTGACGCGTCGACCCTGCAGCCAGGTCGTCGGTGACGGCAGGCTGCTCCGTCAGCCTGCTTGAGAGCTCCATAGCAGCCGGCGTTCCGGGGTCAAGGCGACGGGAGCAGTGCTCCGACCTGGCGTCAGCGGCAATCGGCCAGGTGCGACCAGAGCCTTGAGGCCGGTGGAGCCGGCTGCTACAGCCGGGCCTGGGATCCACGCTCTTGTCGTCGGTGCCGCCCGAGTGCTCGGTAATGATGGGTCGATGGGACAACCAAGCGCTCAGCCGGACATGGCACCGGAGAGCGACAAAGACTACGAAGCCGCCCGTTCCTACCTGAAGGAGCGATTCGCCGCCTGGGCCAGGGCCAGCGGCATTGAGCTCGACGGCGATGCTGGCGAGGCCCTCATCCACTACAAGTGGGGATACCTCGACGGCAACTTGAGCTGCTGGCGCCGGTCCGACCTAGACCAGATCTACCTGGAGCTGCACCCTGCCAAGGTGATCGTCGAACCCGACGAGCTCGACGACGTGCTCGCAGAAGGCAGGGCCTTCATGGCCTTCTTAGACGCCGAAGACCTGCTCGACGAGGCGAGCGACCCAGCCGAGGTGCTCATCGACCACCTCAGAAGGATCGAGGGGCGTTTCAGGCGCTACATGGCCGATCCCGCCCGCTACGGCTTCGGCAAGAGGCTCTGGAGCGCCGCCGCCGCAGCCGGCGTCTCCCTCGACGACGAGAAGGCCGTCAACTCGTTCATGGAGGAGTTCAACTCGCGATCGAGCCAGGAGCGCCAGGCCGTGCTCGGCCCGAAGCTGAAGGGCAGGTTCACCCCGCCGGGAACCGGCCCGAAGGCCCCTCCGAAAAAGCGCCGGCGCTGACAGTCAGCCGGACCGCCCAGGCAGGTCCGGGCAGTAGCCGCCCCGGTCCAAGAGGGCGAGGGCTATGAGGGCCTCGGGCGAGGCGAAGCCGAAGGCCATGCGGGTCAGCAGCCGCAGCTTGGTGTTGGTCGACTCGACGAGGGCGTTCGAGAGCCCGTGGTCCAAGGTGGCGTGGATCTCTGCCAGGTGGTTCTTCACCTTTCTCGCCAGCTCCACGAACTGGGGGATGCGGCAGCGCTGCGCCCAGCACAGCCAGTAGGACAACAGCCCCTTGGCCTGGCTGGTGGGCAGCTGGAACACGACGCGAAGCTGCTCTTTCATGAGGTAGGCCCGATAGAGCCTCTCGTTGTTCTTGGCCACCCAGGCAAGCTTTGACTTCTGGCGGGCCGTCAGGTTCTCGGGGTTCTTCCAGAGCGAGAAGCGGCTGCGCTGCAGCGCCTTGGCACCTACGGGATCGCCGCCTTGGCGCCGGAGCTCGTTCCAGGCTTCCCGCCTGACGTCGTCGAGTGCCCTCGTCGCCCATGACACGTGATAGGGGTCGGCACACTGCACGGCCTTCGGGCACCTCTCGGCCACGGCGCCGGCTATGTACTCGGCGCCATCGGCGCTGACGTGGGCGATGAGAGCACACCTCTCGGGGCCGAGGAGGTCGAAGAAGGCCTCGAGGGTCTTGCGCTCCTTGCCTACTCCGGCCCAGACGAGGCGGCCGGAGTCGTGGTCGACGACCACGGTCAAGAACTTGTAGCCCCGCCGGTAGGAGATCTCGTCGATGCCGATGCGCCGCAGCCCATCGAGGGGGTCGCGGGCAGCCCGTCCGTCGGCGATGACCCGGTTGATGATGGCCCCGACTGTTCGCCAGGCCACCCTCATCAGCTCTGTGACGGCCGTCTTGGACGTGTGGGTTGCCAGCCAGGCCACCTGGTCGTCGAAGGCCAGGGTGTGGCCGGCGCCGTGGCGGGCCCAGGGGACAGCAGCCACGGTCGGGCCGTGCTCGGCACAGTTCACCCGCGGGGCGACGGCTTCCACATAACAGGCAAGCTCGCCGACATCGAGGGCGCGCAAGCGGCGGCGACCTTCCCCCCGGTCGTACCACGGGGACCGCTTCTTGCAGCGCCCGCAGCGTTGGCGAGCGCCCCGCTTTGGCCTGACCGAGACCACGACGGCGCCGGCTCCGTCGTCAAAGTCGGCCTGCTCGACCACCGTTTGCGACAGACCCAGCGCCCGAACCCATACGATCACGTTCCGCACCCCGCAACCGTCAACTCTCCCGGCGCCGAGCCCGGACCGTTCAGCGCAGTTGACGCCAACACCGCCATCTTCATCGACTGGTGCAACGCTTGCGGTGCCGGAACCGCTCCGTGGGCGGTCGCGTCGCAAGGCGGCCGAGACCTCATTCGCCATGGCAACGTCGGCTACGTCAGCACACCGACGGGAGCCGCCTTCATGACTGCCAGCACTGGATGGGCGACCGGCATCTACACGACTTACGACTCGGGCAAGTCGACGTCTGTGTTCAGGATCGTGCACACAGCCGCCGCCGGCCGAACTTGGCAGCTGCAGTACTCGAGCGGAACGCCTCGGGCGCCGGCCAACGGAGAGATCGGCACCGTTCTCAGGCCAGTACAGGCGCCACGACGACGGTGAAGCCGTCACGAGCACAGCGTATGACGGTCGACCGACGCCGGGCGCCTTACGGTAGAACGAGTCTCTCGACCAATCCGCTCAAGTGGGCGGTTGTTAGAAGCCGCCCACGGCGCGCGACCTGAGCACCCGTCGTGGAAGAAACGACCCTCGCTCCGGTCAGTTCATTCGTCCGGCTCGCGGTCCTCTTCGATCGACAGTTCCCGATGCTCCCGGCGTTCCCGGACCTCTACGTGCATCTCGATGGGCGTGCAATCGAGGACGCGCTCGATCAACGTAGCGATGAACACATCAGTGCGGAGATCTTCAGGCACTGCATCCTGCAAGAGTCGAACTCCGTCGAACATGTCGTCGCTCCACTCAGCCAGAACGACGCACGTGCTGTCGTAAACGTCAGCCTCTTGGCGAAGCTTGCGCAGCATGTCCGCGGCTCGCTCGAATGTCCCAGGCACGTCGAGGACCGTTGAACGAAGGAGGAAGAGGAAACCCATGGCTGCGAGCGGAAAGCGCCCTCGCAGGTTCTTCGCATCGCCGTACGACTCTTCGAACCGGTTGGCGAGGTTGTTGCGAAACGAGGAGACCATGCTCTTCGTCGACACCATGAGTTCCGGGCCGCGTGACCACTGAGCGACGATCACGTCGACCTGCTTCACGTACGCTCGGCCGAGGACGCGAGCTTCCGCTGGCGCTACTTGCTTGTTGCGTAGGAGCTGTTCGGTCGCCGAGTCGCGAAGCTCCCGCGGCATTCCTTGAATGAACAGGCCGACCTCTCGAGGCATGACGCGCGGTTTAGTCGGCCGCGGCCACACCTCGTCGGGCGAGAAACCGGCTCGCCGCAGTTCGTGGGCAACCCACGCATCAATGGCTTTCGCGAATCGACCGCTCTCCGACCCGCTCCTTTCACCGATGGGAACGCCGATCAGCTGCGCTAGGAGGTCATGATCGGGAAGAAAGGAGGCGACGCCACCATGGTCGAGACGCCAAGGATTCGTGTCTAGGCGACCACTCATGACCTCCTCAAACGAGTCGAAGACGTTCTCCCGGTCAGGCATTTCGAACTTTGCTGAGGCGACATATGATGTGCCGTGGATGCGGGAGAAGGTTGAACATAGGGTGATCTCAGCGAGGCGGGAGCTCGGCGATTCCGTACAGATGCTGAGCTATGCCGGTGGCAGCTTCGACGTCCCGAGATTGGAAAGCTCTCGCCAACGAGCGCGCCGAGGAGTTCGGGATCGTACGAGGGTCGGGCACCCGAATGCGCCGGAGGTACTGGGCCTGGAAGCGGTAGGTACCACCACGCATCTTTACGCAATAGGTCCCGACGAACAGGTTTGCCACCTCCGACAGCAGCAACCCGCCTAGCACCTGAAGGTCCCACCTCTGCGAAACGATGAAGTACAGGTTGTGGTGCGGGTACAACTGGCCATTGTCGAGCACCGGGTGACTGGATGCCTTCATGTCCGGGATGAGGAGCTTAGGTTGGCTCCGCAGTGCCGGGTCGACCCGGTCGATGGTGCGATACCAATCTCCTGGTCGGCGCCGAGCGACGTGACGGCGGCGAAGTGCCGACTCGCTCTGGCGAAGGTACGCAGCTAAGCGTGGAAGTCTCTGAAGATCGGCGAGGCGCCCACTATCCCAAGGGTTGACTAAGAAGCTCCCGGACCAACACAGTTCACCGGTTGCAGTGTCTGAGGCCATCGCCAGCGGGACGAGCTGATCTCTCTCAACCAAGTCAGGATCTTTCGTGATAAAGACCTGGTCGGCGCCGGTGGCGACACCGATGCCGACTCGTGTAGCGGTACTGGCATCTTCCAAAGGCGGGAACCTTCGTTCGAGCTCTGAGACGATAGCAATCCGGGAGGGATCACCTGATGGCCAAAGGTCGTCGCCGTCAAACCAGGTCGGTAGGCGCTCAGCCGAGAAACTCTTTCCGCGGCCGCGCCGACCCCTGCCCGATGCCCACTGTCGCAGGGCTTGGGCATCAGCCGGCCCGAACCGGTCGGACGTCGCCGCTAGCACCGCTGAACCCTGCCGCCGCCGACTGACGATAGTGATGGCCGGGTATGCGCTCACTTCGTCCTCGAAGGCGTCAACGTCGTGCATCTCGACCACGCAGTCGACGGAGAATCGGCGCCGTACCAGGCGCCGCAGCTCCGAGCCGTACTGGTTGTGCATCCAGCGGTCGGCGACGATGAAACCGAGAGTTCCGTCACCACGCAGAAGGTCTAGGCCGCGCTCTATGAAACCGACGTAGATGTCGCTTCGCCCCCGCATCGTTGGGCAGGCGGCTCGGTAGGCGGCGCTGAGTTGCTTGGGCGTGTTCTCAAGTCGCACGTACGGAGGATTGCCGAGCACGTAGTCGACGCTTTGCGGCGCCAGGTCTTCGAGCAAGAAGTCGCCGACTCGGACCCACTGACGTGCCAGCAATTCAGCAGTGTCGAAGGAGACATTGGCCTCCACCAAGCGAGTCGTGGCCGACTTCTGCGCCAGGTCCACGTTCGTGGACGCGACATCAAACGCCATGACCGCTGAGGGCCAGTCTTCAAGTTGACGTCCGTAAAGCTTGCAGGACGCAACCAGCCGATCGATCATCGGGCCTAGGAAGGCTCCTTGGCCAACGGCAGGCTCGACGGCTGTCAGCCGGGCGAGGTCACGTTCGGGTACGTATCCGGCCAGGTCAAGGATGAGTTCCACCACCCACCTGCGCGTGAACACCTCACCAAGCACGCCGGGCGCGTCCGCGCCGACGCTCAGCACGTCATCGCTCAGCAAGTCCAACTTGAGCTGCCTCGCCATCGGTCACCTCTCGAGCACATGAAGCCCTTCCACATTGGGAGGCGAGATCTGAACCGAACCACGCCCACGAACGTAACTCGGGCGGCCGTCGGATCGGCGGATGCTGCTGCGTTTGCACCTCCAAGCAAACCGCAGCATGTCGTTGGCTCGCGGTGAGCCTGTGCTCAACCTACGCTGCGGGTGTAACAGTGGCATACTCGTCGTGCCAACCTCCGCCCAGGCCCTGCTTGGCCCACAGGACCGACACGCCCGACCGCAAGAGTTTGGCCAAGGCTGACGTCATAGGTTCGTGCGAGTGCTCGCGGGTGTCTCAGTCGTGCTTGTGGCAACGGCAACTCTCCGCGGCTGCTCGCATACGTCGCAGGACACTCCACCGCGGGTGCACCCGTTGACGGCGGGAGCAACGGCAGCCTCGCCTGTGACCACCTCGAACCAGCGTCGATACGCTTCGAGGAATGCTCTTGGACTGCGTCCGCGGGATCGTCACAGATCGGAGATACGAGTCTGACCAGGGCGGCAAAGTGCGAGCGAAACAGACGTTCAAACTCCCCGTCTGGTGATGAGTTCGATGCGTTGACCTGAACACTGGCGTCGGCTTGCGCCGGCGTTCGTGGATGCTCTCGCTAGTGAGACCGACCTCAAACCCGACCATTACCTATCCGAACGACGCCTGCGTGACCCCGCCAACGAGTACCTCGTCGCAATAGCCGACGTCGCCGGGCAATGATCGTCACAGGCGATGCCGATCTGCTCGAAGCCGACCCGGCCCCCAGGTAGTGACGCCCGGGGAGCTGGTTGAGCGACTGGGACTGACGTGACGGGCTATGAGGACCGCTGGCTACCGCTCGCCGTATTCTGAAGCCTTGCAACGTTCAACCTGCTGTGAGCGTCAATTGACAGGGGTGCGGCTCTTCTGAAGTGACGCTTCGGCGCCTGGCGTAGCCCCTGAGGCGGCCTCCCTCCTCGATCCACCACTGGGGCCTTCCGCGTGAGACAATCTGCCAGTGAGGCGCTAGCATATTGGAGGAACTACGGTGAGGGTTGTGGGCAAGAGAGGCGCAGCGGTCCCGACGATGGTGCGGGGCTCGGTCATCACCCACCGCCGCCGCTGCGGCAAGGCGAACTGCCGCTGCGCGGACGGTGCTCGCCTGCACCAGTCGATCGTGCTCAGCTACTCCGAGGGCGGTCGCACGAAGTTCTTGATGCTCCCCGAGCCCGAGGTGTTGGCTGTCGCCGAGGCCGTCGAGCGCTACCGGACGGCCAAGTCACGCGTCGAGGACGAGGGCAACGCCGGGCTGGTGGAGCTGGTCGCCCGTCTGGGGCACAAGCGATGAACGCCGCCACTGAGGACCCGTTCGGGCCATGCCGGGCGGCTCTCGATTCCCTGGTCTGGTTCCTCGAAGGACAAGAGGCTGCCACTATGTCGCACGGCGATCTCGAGGCACGTATCGGCCTCGACGGCCGTGAGGTGCAGCGGCTCGCCCTCCAGGGCCACCTCGACCGACGGGCCGAGCGCGAGACGCGCATTGAGGCGGTCGTCGGCTCGGACAACGCCGAGCGCACGAGCGTCGAGACAGGCCACACCCGTGGGCTGACGACGGTGTTCGGGGAGGTGACAGTGGAGCGCTTCGCCTACCGGCGGCGGGGCCACGCCAACTTGCACCCTGCCGACGCCGCCCTCAACCTGCCAGCTGAGCGCCACTCGCACGGGCTGTCAAAGCTGGCAGCTATCGAGTCCTCACGAGGCTCTTTCGACGACGCCGTCGACGCCGTCGAGGTTGCGACCGGGCAGAAGCTCGGCAAGCGCCAGCTCGAGGGTCTCGCCCTCGCCTCGGCTGGCGACTTCGCCGCCTTCTACGAGACGCGTGAGGGACCGCGCTCTCATGACAAGGACGTCCTTGTCATCTCGGTAGATGGCAAGGGGATCGTCATGCGCCCCGAGGCTCTACGCCCGGCCACTGCGCAGGCAGCTGCCAAGTCCGAGCGCAAGCTCAAGACCCGCCTGAGCAAAGGGGAAAAGCTCAATCGCAAGCGAATGGCCGAGATCGGGGCGGTCTACGACATCACGCCAGCCCGGCGCAGCCGCTACGACATCATGCCGCCGGACAAGGAGCGCAAGGTCACACCAGGGCCAGTGGCCCGCGACAAGTGGCTCACCGCCAGCGTCGTCGAACCGGCGGCGAGCGTCGTGAGCCAGGTCTTCGACGAGGCAGATCGCCGGGACCCCGAGCACTTAAAGACCTGGGTCGCTCTCGTCGACGGCAACAACAACCAGATCGACGCCATACGAGCAGAAGCCAAGAAGCGAAATGTCAAAGTCCACATTCTGGTCGACTTCATCCACCTCCTGGAGTACCTGTGGGGCGCCGCCTGGTGCTTCAACTCCGAGGGTGACCCGGCAGCCGAGGAGTGGGTCAGGGACAAGGCCCTCTCCGTCCTCTCCGGCCAAGCTAAGCGCGTCGCCGGCGGGATCTCGATCTCAGCCACCAAGCGGAAGCTCACCAAGGTAAAGCGGGCCAACGCCGACAAGTGCATCGCCTACCTGAGGAACAAGGCCAGGTACCTCGACTACGCCACGGCCCTCTCTGCTGGGTGGCCAGTGGCGACTGGAATTATCGAGGGTGCTTGTCGTCACCTCGTGAAGGACAGGCTTGATATCACAGGAGCGCGCTGGGGACTCGAAGGTGCCGAGGCGATCCTCAAACTACGGGCCATCCGCTCCAACGGCGACTTCGAGGAGTACTGGCCCTACCACCTCGACCAGGAGCACCGACGCGTTCACCAGGCGAGATATGCCGGCACGGTCGCCGACATGGCAGCCTGACCGTCCCTCCAAGGGATCCACACCC
>JBOGHW010000027.1:0-2220 GCA_050744865.1 Acidimicrobiales bacterium
CGTCCAGGGTGCTCTGGCGGAGCGCAGCCGCCATCGCGGTGCGAAGATCGCCGACCTTCTCATCGCCGCGGCCGCAGAGGCAGCCGGCCTCGTCGTACTCCACTACGACCGCGATTTCGAGCTGATCGCCGAGGTGACCAGCCAGCCCGTCGAGTGGGTCGTGCCTGCCGGCGCGGTCCCCTGACGGTGGAGCAGTCTGCCAGCAGGCACCCGTCTGGGAGGCCGGCATTGATCTCGCTTTGCGACTGAGCCCAGACTTCGGGCCAGCCTTGCACTGACCGCAGCCTTGCCTGCCGGCGCACTCTCAGTCCTGGCCGGTATCCGGCCCACCGCCGGGACTCGCCTGACGTGGGCGGTCGCCGCAGTCCCATTGGCTTGCCAGGCCGGCGCAGTCGGCCTCCGGAGCCCGGGGCGGAGGTTCGAATCCTCCCGGGGGCGCCAGCGGGGAAACGGCCCCGACCAGCGCATATGTACAGGTCAGGGCCTTGTTTGGCCGAGATGTTCGGGCCGGTACTCACGTCACTCGATCCTGGCGTCGGCTGGGTCCTCAGCTTCATCGGTGTCGAGCAACAACCGCTGTGCGAGGCTTTGGCTGCGGCCTTTCCCCGGCCCTCTCCCCGACGGGTGCCGAAGATCGCTCGGCGCCGCACCCGCGACCTGGTTCGACGCCACGAACGTCTTGTTGGTCGGAACGTGATCAACGCAGAGGCGATCGTCAGCCTCATCGCAGAGTGAGCCACACCAGACACGCCCAAACTGGCCGGATCTAGCAGCCGACCACGACCGCCACCACAACCCTTCTTACCCGCAGTGAGCGACGGGCACAGTCTTTCAACGGCGGCAACGGAAGGCGCCCCCGACGGGACCACCCAGTCGGCGTGCCGTGGCGCCCCCATACGTGCCGTTCGGCGCTTAGGCGGCTCCGCAGAATAACATAGTCATTCTCCCGCGAGCGAGGTAGCCTTGATGACGTGGAGGTCACCGAGGAAGCGCTCGCCGGGGTGTTCACCACGATGATGCCGCTGCTCGACGAGCGTCAGCGACGGGCACTCGTAGGTGCTCATGCGATTGCCCTCGGCCGGGGCGGGATGGCAGCGGTGACTCGGGCGTCGCAGATGAGCCACGCCACGGTGCAAAAGGCTGTGCGCGAGGTGGCCGCCGGAGTGGAACCAGATGCCCCGGTGCGCCGGCCCGGTGCCGGGCGCAAGCGTCTTATCGACAAGGACCCCCATCTCTTGCAGAACCTCGACGATCTCGTCGAGCCGGAGGCAAGAGGTGATCCGATGTGCCCGTTGCGCTGGACCTCGAAGTCGACCGGGCACATCTCAAAGGCCCTTTCTCAGATGGGCCACGTCGTGAGCCCGGACACCGTCGGGCGTCTCCTGGCCGAGATGGGTTATTCACTGCAGGCCCTCGCCAAGCAGAAAGAGGGCGCCCAGCACCCCGATCGCGACGCCCAGTTCGTCTACCTCAGCTCTCAGGTGGCCAACCACCTACGCCAGGGCCAGCCGGTGATCTCTGTCGACACCAAGAAAAAGGAGGTGACCGGACAGCTCCGCAACGGCGGTCGGGAGTACCAACCAAAGGGCTCTCCAGAACGCGTCGACGTGCACGACTTCCCCGACAAAGAGGTTGGAAAGGCGATCCCCTACGGCGTGTACGACATCGGCCAGAACGAGGGCTTCGTGTCGGTCGGTGACGACGCCGACACGGCCGCCTTTGCCGTCGCGACGATCGGGCGGTGGTGGGACATGATGGGTCGCCACAGCTATCCAGCCGCACGTCGCCTGCTTGTCACCGCAGACGCCGGCGGGTCGAACGGCTACCGGGTGCGCCTTTGGAAGGTCGAGTTGGCTCGCCTCGCGCAACGGACCGGCCTTTTGATCACGGTGTGCCACTTCCCGCCCGGCACATCGAAGTGGAACAAGATCGAGCACCGTCTCTGGAGCGCCGTGTCGACGAATTGGCGGGGCCGGCCGCTTACGAGCCACGAGGTCGTCGTGAACCTCATTGCCGCGACGACTACCTCGACCGGCCTTACGGTGCGAGCCGAACGGGACATGGCTTCGTACCCAAAGGGCATCAAGATCACCAAACGACAGGCCGACGCCGTTCCCCTTCTGCGTCACGACTTCCATGGCGACTGGAACTACACCGTGATGCCCCCCGAAGAAGGATCGGCAGCGTAAACTACAGCTATGTTATTTTGCGGAGCATCCT
>JBOGHW010000028.1:0-32967 GCA_050744865.1 Acidimicrobiales bacterium
CCTCGACACCTAGGACAGCGGCGATGCGCTCGGCACTGCCCCTCCCGTCCGCACAGACGACCACCCTGTGGTCCGAGCGGGCGAGATCGCCCAGACGCTTGGCCAGGCCGACCGAGTCCCCCAGCACCGGCGGCCAAGCCCTGGCCACCAGCGTCGTCATGTCGGTGTTCTCGGCCGAGGGCACGAAGGAAGCCAGGCGGGCACCTGTCTTGGCCAGCAGGCGTTCGAAGGGCAGGTGGAGCCGAGCCACCGCTGGCTCGGCGGCGGCCGGCGAGCTTCCGGGCACTGGCGCGGAGTCTGTCGGCACCGAGCCAGGCAGCTCGTGGGCATTTTCGCCTTCTAGCACGGTGCTCAGGTCCTCGGGTTCGTCGGCGACAGCCGGCGAGGGGTCTGACAGCGGTGCTTCGGGCAAGTTGAGGAGGTTTACTCCCCCTAGGTGGGAGCTCAGCTCCTCGGGTTGCCCGGCTTCCTCGGCGTCAGCCGGCGTCGATCCAGCCGGCGAGCTCCCAGGCGCCGCCGGGGGGCGCGACGGCGCCCGCCCAGCCACGGGCGAGGCCACCACCCAGGTCGAGAGCAGCGCCTCGGCAAGCGAGCTCTCCTCCTCGACCAAGTCGGCGGCCCGGTCCCGCAGGCGGCGCGGCTCGATCAGCACCACCCGAGCGTCGACGCCAAGCAGGTCGGTGAACAGGCGTTCCTCGTCCGTCAGCCAGGGCAGCCAAGATTCCATCCCGTCGAACACGAGGCCCTCGGCGATCTTCTCGAAGACGTCGCGGGCAAACGGAGCCTCTTTGGCGAGCAAGGCAGCTCGTTCGCGCACCTCGTCGGTCAAGACCAGCTCCCGGCACCCGAATATCTCGACGCTGCCGATCTCGTGCGTCGACCGTTGGTCGCTCACGTCGAAGACCGTCAGGCGCTCGACCTCGTCGCCCCAAAGGTCGATCCGGATGGCCTCGTCGGCGGTGGAGGGGAACACGTCGACGATGCCGCCCCGGACGGCCAACTCGCCACGGTGCTCGACCTGGTACTCGCGGCGATATCCGGCATGTACGAGCTTGGCGACGAGCTCTTCGGCGTCGACCTCGCTGCCCCGCTCGACAACGAGGGGCTCGGCGTCCTCGACCCGGGGCCCGAGCCGCTGCAACAGAGCGCGGATCGGCGCTATCAGGATCCTCGGAGGTGCCTCGCCGGCGGTCGCCACAGCCGAGGCGTGCTGCCTCAGGTGCCACATGGAGCGGAGCCGGCGGCCCATGGTGTCGGTGGCGGGAGACACTCGCTCGAACGGCAGCGTTTCCCAGGCCGGCAGCACATCGATGGCGTCGCGCCCGACGAAAGCGGCGAGGTCGTGCTCCAGCTGCTCGGCTTCCCGTGCCGTCGGAGTGGCCACAACCAGCACAGGGGCACTGCTCAGCTCCGCCAAGGCGGCCACTGTGACGGCACGGGCCGCCTCGGGGACAGCCACGACCGTGTCGTCGACCGAGAGCAGTTCGGCTATGGCTGCCTCGCCCGAAAGCAAGCCGGCGAGGGGCGCCAGCACGCCGCCGCCCGGGCCGGGGCCGGGGCCGGGGTTAGGGCCGGGGTTAGGGCTCGGGCTGGGGCTGTTCGAGGCGGCGGTCGGCGCCGTCACGACTTGGCGTTGTAGCGGTTCATGGCGGCAGCGATACCGTCGCAAAGGATTGCCTCGACGGCGTCGGCCGCCACTTCGACGGCAACTTGGAAGATCTCAGCCTCTCGTGCCGTCGGGCGTTTCAGCACGTGGTCGACCCCCTGACCCCGGCCGGGCGGCTTCCCGATGCCGATGCGGACGCGGAGGAAGTCCTGCCGGTGGAGGTGGTGAACGATCGAGCGGAGACCGTTGTTGCCGGCCGTGCCACCGCCGGCCTTCACCCGGACCGTGCCGGGCGGCAGGTCGAGCTCGTCGTGGACGATCACGAGGGCCTCTTCAGGGGCGGCTGACGACTGGTCGACGTACCGCCGCCACAGGGGGCGGACGGCCGCGCCGGACTCGTTCATGTAGGTCTTCGGCACGGCCAGCACCAGCAGCTTCCCGCCGATCCGGGCGGGTGCCACCTCGGCGTGCAGCAGCCGTTCCCTCTTCAGCTCGGCGCCGTGGCGTTCCGCCAAGAGCCGCACTGCCATGGCGCCGAGGTTGTGCCGGGTTCCTTCGTACTGGCCCGTCGGGTTGCCGAGTCCGACGGCCACGAGATCGGGCGCGGACGTCACGGCCGGCGCGCCGCCGTCACGACCCGATCTGCGGTGGAGGATCGTCTCGCCGAACCTCAGCTGCCCTCGGCAGGCTGATCGCCGGCCGCAGCTTCGCCCTCTTCCTCAGCCTCGGGTGCGGCGGCTGCGGCTGCTGCAGCTTCGGCAGCCGCCATGCCGGCGTGGGCAATGACGACCACCGTCTCGCCGTCGATGTCAAGCTCGACTCCGGACGGCAAGGCCACGTCGGCGGCGCGGATGGCGCCACCCACCGTCAACCCGGAGATGTCGACGTCGATCGAGGACGGCAGTTCGGAGGGGATGGCCCTCACAGCGAGCGTCTGGAGCTCGCGCTCGACGACACCGTCGATCTTGTTCACCTCGGTGGCCTCGCCGAGGAAGTTCAGGGGGACCTCGACAGCGACCACCTCGTCGTGCCGCACGACCTGGAAGTCGATGTGGGTGACGGTGTGGCGTACCGGGTGGCGCTGCAGCTGACGCGCCATGGCCAGGTGCGACTCCCCCCCGACCTGGAGGCTGAGCAGAGCACGTGAACCGGCCTCACCGTTGAGGGCGGTACGAAGCTCACGGGCGTCGACGGACAGTGAGATGGGCTCGATACCGTGGCCGTACAGGACGGCCGGGATCCGATGGGCGGCGCGCAGGCGGCGGCTGGCGCTACTGCCTGTGGCGCGGCCGGACTCGGCTGCGAGGACTATTTCTGCCATGGGTGACGCGCTCCTACGGGTGGGTCAGCGAGCTTGGGGCCGACAGGACCTGCGGCCCGGAGAGTTTAGGCGATCCTGCGAACCACATCGTCCGGCCCGCCCAGCAGCCAGGTGCACCAGGCGCCTACAGCAGGTTGCGCCCGCCGAATATCTCCGAAACAGAAGTGTCCTCGAATACGGCGTCGATGGCGTCGGCGATGATCTTGGCAACCGAGATGACCTCGATCTTGTCGATCCGGCGCTCCGGCGGGAGCGGCAAAGTGTTCGTGAGGACCACCCGCGAGATCTGTGAGGCTTTCAGCCTGTCGAGGGCCGGGTCGGCGAGCACGGCATGGGTCGCCATCGCCCAGACATCGGTGGCACCCTGCTCGAACAACCTCTCGGCGGCGGCCACGACGGTGCCTGCGGTACCGATCATGTCGTCCACGATCACACAGCAGCGGCCCTCCACCTCGCCGACGATCTCGCGGGCCTCCACCTGATCCGCCTTCATCTGCTCGCGGCGTTTGTGGACGAAGGCCAGGTCCGCGCCCAGCTCCTGAGCGAAACGCTCCGCCACCTTCACCCTCCCGGCGTCCGGCGCCACGATCACGGCTTCACCAGGCGGCAAGTTGGCCCGCAGATAGTCGAGAAGCACGGGCGCGGCCGTCAGGTGGTCGACCGGACCGTCGAAGAAGCCCTGGATCTGACCCGAGTGCAGATCGACGCTCACGATCCGGTCGGCGCCGGCCACGGAAAGCAAGTCGGCCACCAGCTTGGCCGTGATGGGCTCGCGGCCGGTCGACTTCCGGTCCTGCCGGGAGTAGCCGTAGTAGGGGCAGACGGCCGTGATCCGCTTGGCGGACGCCCGCTTGGCGGCGTCGATCATGATCAGCATCTCCATGATCGAGTCGTTCACCGGCGCGGCGTGCGTCTGGACGATGAACAAGTCGACGCCGCGAACCGACTCGCCGTAGCGGCAGTGGATCTCGCTGTCTGCGAACTCTCGCAGGTTGGTGGAGCCGACCTCGACGCCGAGGCACTGGGCGATCTCGTTGGCCAACTCGGGGTAGGACCTTCCCGTCACGAGCTCCAAGCGCCTAGTCGGCGTCAACTGCATCAGGTTTGTCTCCTCGTCATTCGGCCGGTTCTGGCGACGGCGAACCGACTCCACCGAAGAATGGCCCGACTCGCAGGCCTGCCGCCAGTCGGGTCCCGGGCTCGAGCACCGAGAAGGGGTACACGACCACATGGTCTCCGATTACGGCCCGCTCTCCGAAGCTCTGGGAGATCCTTGCCGCCAGGCCGACCTCGCAGTCGACGAGGTGAGTCGACGGCCCGATGAGCGAGCCGTCTCCAATGGTGGTGGCACCCTCGAGGACCACGCCCGGCATGAGGGTCACGTCGGAGCCGAGCCTGACCGTGACGTCCATATAGACGGCTTCGGCGTCGGTCATGGTGACGCCGCGGCGCATCCAGCGCTCGTTGACGCGGGACCGCAGCTCGGCCTCCGCCGCCGCCAGCTGGGAGCGGTCGTTGACGCCGGCGGCCTCCATCGGGTCGCCGGCCACGACCGAGATCGAGGTGTAGCCGGCTCCGTGCAGGACCTCGATGGTGTCGGTGAGGAAGTACTCGCCCATCGAGTTGTCGGGCGACAAGCGCCGCAGGGCCGGCGCCAGGACGGCGTGGCGGAAGCAGTAGATCTGGGAGGCCACCTCGTCCTGTTCGAGCTCGTCGGGGGTGCAGTCGGCGTCGTCCACGATGCGGGCGACGCGGCCGTCCTTGGAGCGGAGCACCCTCGAGTAGCCGAACGGGTCCTCCAGCCTGGCCGTCAGCACCGTGGCGGCAGCATCCTGGTCCCGGTGCTCGCGAACCAGGTGGGCAAGCGTGGCCGGACGGACGAGCGGCGTATCGCCCGGCAGGATGACGAGATCGGCGTCGTCCGCGTCGGCGTAGGACTCGGGGAACCCGGTGAGGGCGACGGCCACGGCATCGCCGGTGCCGCGTGGCTCGGCTTGCTCGACGAACTCGACCTCGAGGCCGGCCGGTGCTTCGGCCTGCACGGTCTTCACGACTTCGTTGGCCCCGTGCCCGACGACGATGACGACCCTGTCGACGGGTAGCTCGGAGACGGCGTCGAGAACGTGGAGGACCATGGCGCGCCCGCACAGCTTGTGCAACGGCTTGGGCGTGCCCGAGTTCATCCGCGTGCCCTCGCCTGCAGCCAGAACCACAGCTGACAAGGGCCTGTGCTCCGACCTCACCCTGAAAGACACTCCGAACCTCCTGCCCGTTGCTGCCCGGACATTGCCGACCATAGCTGCGCAGCGAGGGCTCGCGTGTGCTTCTCCGGCTCACGCCTCTGCGGCCCCGTTGCGCCAGCATTGTTATCGGCGCGTAGTGTCGGTGACTCATGGATTTTCGACTCACCCCCGAACAAGAGCTGCTGGCCTCCGCCGTGGCGGGCATCGCCGGCAGCTACGGCCACGAGTACTTCCAGCGCAAGACCCGAGAGGGGGGCAAGCAGGAGGAGCTCTGGCAGGAGCTGGGCAAGGGTGGGTACCTGGGCGTCCACCTGCCCGAGGAGTACGGGGGCGGCGGGATGGGCATCGCCGAGCTCACGATCGTCTGCGAGGAGGTTGCGGCTGCCGGCTGCCCGATGCTCCTCATGCTCGTCTCGCCGGCGATCTGCGGCACCCTGCTCGCCCGTTACGGCACCGATGACCAGAAGGCCCGCTGGCTGCCCACCATGGCTGTGGGCGAGGAGAAGATGGCCTTTGCCATCACCGAGCCAGACGCCGGCTCGAACTCGCACAAGATCGCGACTACGGCGACGCGGGACGGCGACACCTGGCGCCTCAACGGCACCAAGTACTACATCTCGGGGGTGGACGAGGCGGCGGCTGTCCTCGTCGTCGCCCGCACCGGTACCGAAGCGGGCACGGGCAGGGCACGCTTGTCCCTTTTCGTCGTCGCCACAGACCACCCGGGCCTCGTCGCCCAGCACATCCCGGTCGAGATCGCAGCCCCAGAGAAACAATTCACCCTCTTCTTCGACAACTGCCTCCTCTCCGAGGCCGACCTGCTGGGCACCGAGGGCGAGGGCTTGCACCAGGTTTTCGCCGGCCTCAACCCCGAGCGGCTGATGAGTGGGGCGTTGTCGTGCGGGATCGGGCGTGTGGCTTTGGGGACGGCGGCGGCCTATGCCAGGGAGCGATCTGTCTGGGACAGGCCCATCGGGTCCCACCAGGGAGTGGCCCACCCGCTCGCCAAGGCCAAGATCGAGCTCGAGCTCGCCCGCCTCATGCTCCAGAAGGCGGCCTGGTCCTACGACGCCGGCCTCGACCCGGCCGCCACCGGGGAGGCAGCCAACATGGCCAAGTACGCGGCCGCCGAGGCGTCGCTCGGCGCCCTCGACCAGGCGATGCAGACCCTCGGAGGCAACGGCCTGGCGAGCGAGTACGGCCTGGCCGACTTGTGGGGAACCGCCCGCCTCCTCCGGACGGCGCCCGTCAGCAGGGAGATGATCCTCAACTTCGTGGCCCAGCACTCGCTCGGGCTGCCAAAGTCGTACTGACATGCCTCTCACTCATCTCCCGCCCGACCCGACCCCGACGCAGCGGTCGGACCGGCAGCCCGAGGATTACCAGCCGATGCAGCAGCTGACCCGGGAGATCGCCTTCGAGAACGGCTGGACGGCCGAGCGGCGCCAGCGCATCCGCCAGCTCTTCGGCGGGCTCGCCCCGGAGTGGAGCACGATCGGCGCCGGCCGGCAGCAGCCTCTGCGGGACGCCCTTCGGCGCGGAGACGTGCCGGCTGCCGGCGTCTGCGTCGAGGTCGGCAGCGGGACAGGAATGCAGACAGAGCCACTGACAGAGAAGTTCGAACATGTCGTGTCCCTCGACCTGGCGCCCGAGATGCTCGGGCTGACGGTGCGTCTCGGGTCTGTCTCGCTCGGGCGGGCTGACGCCTCGCTCCTGCCGATCCGGTCGGCGTCGGCAGACGCCGTCGTTGCCGTCAACATGTTCCTGTTCCCCGAGGAGTACTGGCGGATCCTCAAGCCGGGCGGGCGCTTGGTATTCGTGTCGACGTCGGGCGACCGGACACCGATCTACCTTGCGCCCGGCGACGTCATCGACGCCCTCTCGCGGGTGGTTGCCGAGCCTGCGGGCCTGACCTCAGGCTTCGGCTACTCGACCTGGACTGTCCTGACCAAGGGACCGTCGTGACCAAGGAGGCTGCCTGACCATGGCCGAGCCAACCTCATCGCCAGCACCGGCGGCTCTGCTGACAGCCGCCGAGAGTCTGTTCGAGGAGCAGGCAATCGGCGTGCTGGAGGATTACACACGCATCGCCTGTCTCTCGCCCAGCTTCGACGCCGACTGGCAGTCTCACGGCTACATCTCGGCTGCGGCCTCGCTGCTGTTGGAGTGGGTGCAGTCGGTACCGCTGCGGGGCCTGCAGGCCGAGCTGATAACGCTCCCCGGCCTCACGCCGGTCCTGGTGGCCGAAGTGCCGGCCACTTCCGGCTACACGGGCGACCCCTATGCCATGGCCGCCCTGCTCTACGGTCACATGGACAAGCAGCCGCCGCTCGGGCAATGGCGCGAAGGGCTGGACCCGTACGTGCCCGTGCGAAAGGGCGACGCCCTCTACGGCCGCGGTATCGCCGACGACGGCTATGCCGTGTTCTCGGCCGTCGGCGCCCTGTGCGCCCTGGAGACCAACGGTCTTGACCACGGCCGCTGTCTGGTGCTGATCGAGGCCACCGAGGAGAGCGGCAGCCCCCACCTGGGACCGTACCTGGAGCTCCTCGACACCAGGCTGGGCGAGAACGGCCCGGCGCTCGTGGTGTGCCTCGACTCGGGGAGCCCGACCTACGACCGGTTCTGGTGCACGACTTCGCTGCGCGGCCTCCTGCAGCTCGAGATCCGTGTCGATGTCCTGACAGAAGGTATCCACAGCGGGGCGGGTGGCGGTGTGGTGCCGTCGTCGTTTCGCTTGCTGCGCCAGCTGTTGGACCGCATCGAGGACCCAGCCACCGGCGAGGTGCTCGCCGAGGCGTGCAACGTCGAGATCCCCCCGGTGCGCCGGCGGGAGGCCGACATGCTCGTCGAGACTCTCTCGGCCGCCGGCGACGGTGGGAACGACAGGTTCCCTGCCGTGCCCGGCCTCGTGCTGGGCGGGGAGCCAGGCGCCGATCGTGTGCTCGCCCGCACCTGGCGGCCTTCTGTCGCCCTGGTCGGTGCCGACGGCCTCCCCTCGATTGTCGACGGCGGCAACGTGCTGCGGCCCTACACCGCTGTGAGCATCGCTATGCGGCTGCCGCCGAGCGCCGACCCGGATGCCGTCGAAGCACAGATCACCGCCCTGCTCCTGGCCGACCCTCCCGCCGGTGCACAGGTGACCGTGAAGGCTGAGGGGGCGGCGGGCTTCGACGCCCCTTCCATGGACGCCTGGCTGTCGGCTGCGGTGGACGAGGCGTCGGTTGCCTACTTCGGTGCGCCGGCCGGATACGCCGGCGAGGGCGGCACGATCCCGTTCCTGTCGACCCTCCAGTCCAAGTACCCGATTTCCCAGTTCCTCGTGACAGGCGTGCTCGGCCCCGGCTCGAACGCCCACGGGCCGAACGAGATGCTCCACATCCCGACCGCCAAGGCCGTCACCGCCGCCGTCGCCCACGTGCTGTCTGTGCAGCCCTGAGGCTCGAGGACGTCCTCGGCCCGGAAGGAGTAGCGAAGGTCCAGGCCGCCGTTGGCAAGCGGGATCTTCAAAAGGGAAGTGGTCAGGCTGGCACGTAGGCTATTGGTCATGCTTTCAGCGGCAAGCGCCAACTGTCCGACCGGCAAGCTGACAAGGGTGCGGATCGGAGTCGCTCTTCTGATGGCGAGCGTGATGATGCTTGGTCGCCGGCAGCCGGTGCGGCTACCCCGCAAATGAACGGTCACGGCAGCGAAGCTGGAATCAACACCAATGTGCTGCGCGCAGTCTCGTGCGTGTCGGAGCAATTCTGCGTCGCGGTTGGGTATACCTTCGTGGGGCAGAACGATTACGCGCTGGCGGAAGTCTGGAACGGCTCCACCTGGAAGATCGACTCCCCCCCGAGGCAGCCCCCGCCCATAGACGGCTCGACTCAGACAGCGCTCAGCGGCGTGTCCTGCACATCGACGACTGCGTGCGTGGCCATCGGCTACTTCGGGCTGATCGAGGCATGGAACGGTACCTCGTGGAGAGTCGAACCAGGCGCATCCCTCGAGAATGAGCTCGGCATCCTGACAGCCGTCTCATGCGTGGCCGCCAATGCCTGCACCACCGTCGGGTGGGCGGACTACGGCCTGAACGACGAAACGCGGACGCTCGCCGAGAGGTGGAACGGCAGGGCCTGGACCCTTGAAGCCACCGGGAACGCGGGAGGTTCAGGGCAGCTGTACGGCGTGTCATGCTCCAAGCCGAGGGCGTGTGTCGCCGTTGGAACTGGGTTGCAGCACAGCGCCCTCACCGAGCTGTGGAACGGCTCCTCTTGGAGAGTGCAGGGAACTCCAACCGTGGCAAGCAGCCCTGGTCTCGCCCTGACTGGGGTCTCATGCACGTCGCCAGACTCGTGCTACGCCGTGGGCTACCAAGGCGTAGGCACGTACGAGGGAACGAGCGGCCTCGCAGAGAACTGGAACGGCAAGTACTGGAAAGTCCGCCCGACTCCTACACCGCCAGACTCCGGGGGGAACAGCCAGCTGGACAGCATCTCGTGCATCCAGGCGTCCCGCGACTGCGAGGCGGTAGGCCAGCGATCCATCCCCAGCTACAGGCGCCGGTCGCTGGCCGAAGGCTGGAACGGGTCTTACTGGCGAATCCAAGCCACACCTGACCCACCGGGCAACAGCAGCCTGCAAGGCGTGTCCTGCAGCTCAGTCGACTCCTAGCCATAGACCTTTTCCTTCTACCACAACTCCTACCGCTGAGGCGCTGTCCCTCAGCCCAGGTCCGACTGCACGTCCGGCCAGACGTCCGACCCGCCGAAGTCGACAGGGGGCTTGCCGAGCGCCGCCTGGAAGTAGGCGGCAACGGCGGCACCACGGGTTCCGGGATAGGCGACGACGACTGCACCGATCCCGTAGTGCGAGAGGAACTGGCGGATGGCTGCCGTCGTGGCAGCGCCCATCGGCGGCGGAGGGCTCGGCTCGCCGTAGACACCCCACTCGAGGACGTCCTCGGCCTGCTTGGGTGCCAGCAATGTGTTGGCGCCTCGCAGCGGTTCGTGTTCGGCGTTGGCGATGGCGCCCCGGAAACCGACGATCTTGAAGCGCATGTTGGCAATAGCTTGCCACAACAGCGCCTCATCGTTCGGCCCTTCGTAGTTGAGTGGCACCGGCGACAGCAGTACCGCCTCGCCCGTAGTGATCGGGGAGTTGGCAGCCGTGAACACGACCGGTACGCCAACCGGCGTGGACTGGTACGGGAGTGCCGGCACGAGCGGTATCAAGCCGACGATGGCGAGCAAGGCCGGGCCGCCGATGCGCACCCACTTCACCCCGGGGTTTGCTGACGCGTGCGCAGCCGCATGGGGCCAGAACCCTTCCCGGTGCACGAGATCGAGGCCAACGGCCAGCACGACGGCGATGTCGAAGTACATCAGGAGGGAGTAGCGCAGGTCCAAGCCGCCGTTGGCAAGCGGGATCTTGAGAAGGAAGTGGTAAGGAAGGAAGTGGTTCTTGGCATGGCCGAACGTGACGGCCCAGGCGACGACGGCTACGAGCGAGAAGAGAGGAATGACCCCGATCTTGCGGCCGCGGACGAGGAGGAAGGCCAGTACAGCCAACAACGCCACGCCCACGTACGTGGTGTGCTCGACGCCATTGCCCTGCAAGAGAAGCATGCCCTTGGTGGTCCAACTACCGAGCCTCAGGCGCTGCAGCGTCGTCGGGTAGATGAGCGACAGGGGCGAGGAGTGGTAGGCCTCGAGCTCGTCGAGAGGGTGGGGCGGGCCGGCCACGCGGTAGGGGCCGCGCAGGTACACCCACATCGGATAGGCGCCAAGCACGAGAAACGCCACCGCCGCCCCAACCACCCCCAAAGCGAGGTCACGGACGCGTTCCCAGGCGGCCACGGGGTGCCGGATGGCCATCACGACGAGGGCGCCGACGGTGGCCGTGATGCACATGGCGAGCACCTCGGGCGAGATCATCAGCTGGGCGGCGAGCACGACGCCGAGGATCACCCCGTTGCGCAAAGGTCGATGGCGGCGCACGACGATGGCATCGATGAGGGCCAGCATGAGCGGCGGAAGCGGGACGAAGGTCAAGAAGTCGTGGGACTGCGACTGGCCGACCATGAACGGCGAGAAGGCGTAGAGCAAGCCGCCTACGAAGGCGGCTGGCCACCACTTCGTCCAGCGGCGGAGCACGAAGCACATCGAGATGCCCGACAGAGCCAAAGCCGACCGCATGATGAGGCTGAAGGCAGACACGGGACCGAGGATCCATGTCACGGGTGCGAACAAGATGCCCAGCAAAGGGGCACCCGTGTTGGTCATCAGGTTGACGCCGTGCGGGTAATCGGCGACCGAGGTGTAGAAGGGGTTGAGGCCGTGGGCTATGGCATGGGCCGGCCAGGCGGCGAACCAGAGCTGCGAGGTCACGTCGCCGCATGCACAGGGTGGGAGCGTGATGCTCGTGGCAGGAGGGTGCACGCCGTAGGCAAAGGCCGCCAGCACGCAATAGATGGCTACGCAAATAGCAGGAGGGGCAAAGCGCCTCAGGCGGCCAGCGGGCGGGCCGCTGACCGGCGGGCTGTCGCCGACCAGAACGGCGCGAGGCAGGAACTCGGCGGGAGGCTCGCCCGCCGGCGGACCGGCGGGCTGGTCCTGGGAGTCCTCGACAGTCACGGAGAGGACAGAGTACACGCCCTAGTGGCGTCAGCAGGGGCTATCGAGAGGCGCTGCGTTGCGAGGTCGTGGGCGGCCGTGGCGGTGCTGCGGCCGTGTGCGAGCTCGAAGACCTCGGCCAGCGTCTCCCCGATCTTGGCGACATGCTCGGTCACCTCGGCGTCGCCCCAACCGAGCACCTCGCGCCCGATCAGGTGGATCGCCCCGCCGCCATTGATGACGTAGTCCGGGGCATAGACGATCCCGCGGCTGGCCAGGACGTCGGCGGCAGCATCCTGAGCAAGTGGGTTGTTGGCGGCCCCGGCCACTACCTTGCACTCGATGCGCTCGGCCACCTCGATCGTGATCGTCCCGCCCATGGCACACGGGGCGTAGACGTCACAGGCAACGAACGGGACCACGCCGGCCTCGACGGCGCGGGCGCCGAGCCGGACCACGTCCGCCACCCGGGAGTCGTCGACGTCCGAGACAAGGACGATCGCCCCGGCATCGAGGCACATCTCGGCGAGGCGGTGGCCGACGGCTCCTGCGCCTTGGATGAGGACGGACCGGCTCTCGACGCTGCCGCCCAACCCGCAAGCCTCGAGAGCTGCTTTGATGCCGACAAAGACACCCGTTGCGGTGTCAGGCGCGCTCGAGCCCGAGCCGCCGAGGGCCGGCGATGCGCCGAAGGCATAGCGCGTCGTCCGGCGGAGCCTGTCCATGTCCTCCGACGACGTATTCACGTCCGGACCGGTCCAATACGCCCCCTTTAGGGTCTCCAGCGTGGCGGCGTGCACGTCGAGGATCCGGTCCCAGTCACCCTGGCTCATCTCGTGCCGCGGGCGCCGGAGGCAGATCACAGCCTTCCCGCCACCCATGGGAAGGCCCGCCATCACCATCTTGTACGTCATCGCAGTACCGAGCCGCATGGCATCGGCAGCGGCGTCCTCGAACGACGGGTAGGTCATCGCCCGCGTCCCGCCCGAGGATGGGCCACGCACGGTGGAGTGCATGGCGATCACGATCAAGGCCCCGCTCTGCGGTTCGCGGCGCGAGACCACGAGCTCTCCGTCCCAGTCCTCCAGCAGCTTCTCCATCGGGTGCTCCTCTCTCGGCGACTCCTTTGTCGCCGGTTTGCTCGAGCGCTACAGCGCCCGGAGTGGTTGCTCGACGCAGTCGGCGACGAAGCGCAGGAACCCTCCTGCCACACCGCCGTCACACACGCGGTGGTCAAAGGCCAACGTCAGCTGAGTGACAGGACGGACCACGACCTCGCCGCCGGAGACCCAGGGTCGCTCGACGATCCGGCCGACGCCCACCATGGCCACTTGCGGGTGGTTGATAATTGCGGCGGATCCGTCGACCCCGAACACGCCGTAGTTGTTGACAGTGAACGTGCCACCAGTCAGGTCCGCGGTCTTCAGCAGGCCGCCGCGGGCAGCCTCGGACAGCCTCCGCACCTCGGCATCGAGGTCGCCGAGGCTGAGACGCTCGGCGGCGTGCACGACCGGCACGACAAGCCCGGCGTCGGTCTGGGCGGCAAAGCCGAGGTTCACGCTCTCGTTCATCACGATTTCGCTGCCGTCGATAAGCGCATTGAGAGCTGGGTAGCGCTGCAGCCCGAGCACGCAGAAACGAGCGATCAGACTCACCAGAGCCGGCGGCGTGCCCTGACCTCCGAGGTCCTGGCGAGCCTTGAGAAGAGGCGCCGCGTCGACGTCGACCCAGACTGTGGCTTCGGGAATCTCCCGTCTGGAGCGAGTCACGAGGTCGGCCATCTGGCGATGCAGACCTTTGATGGGCACGCGCTGCTGACCGCCGGGAGACACTGCTTTGGCGGCAGCCGCCTCGACGTCTGCTCGGGTGATCACTCCCTGCGGGCCGGAGCCCTGCAACCCGGCCAGGTCGACGCCGCGATCGCGAGCCAGCCGGCGGACGACCGGGGACATCACGGCTGGCACGGCACTTCCTGTCGGCTGGGCCGAGCCGGCCTCAGCCCCCGCCGAGGGGCTCGGAGGCACTGGGGCCGGCAACCGCGAGACACCAGCTCCAGCCCTGCGGCGGCGGCGTTGCGGGCGCGTCCCGTAGCCGACCAGCACGTTGCCAGAGCCACCGTTGTCCTCGCTCGGCGCTGGCCCGTCGGCTCGGGCTGGCCTGCCGGCTCGGGCTGGCCCGCCGGCTCGGGCTGGCCCGCCGATCGACAGCAACGGTAGGCCGACCTCGACGACGTCGCCGGGCTGATGGTGAAGGGCAGTCACGACACCCTCGCAGGGAGATGGCAGTTCGACTGACGCCTTGGCGGTGACGACCTCGACGACGGGCTGGTCGATCTGCACGGTGTCGCCGACTTTGACCAGCCAGCGCACGATCTCTGCATCGGTGAGACCTTCGCCGAGATCCGGCAGGCGGAAGTCCTCCGCATGCGCGGACTGGTCCCGCTCAGGCACGGGCACCAACTCCGTCGTCCTCCCACTGCAGCCGCTCCACTGCATCAAGGATGCGGTCGACGTTCGGCAGGTGGTGCTCCTCGAGGCTGGGCGGCGGGTAGGGGATGTCGAGCCCGCCCACGCGGCCGATCGGAGCCAGGAGGTG
Source organism: Acidimicrobiales bacterium (assembly GCA_050744865.1). Taxonomy (GTDB): domain Bacteria; phylum Actinomycetota; class Acidimicrobiia; order Acidimicrobiales; family Bog-793; genus JAKACA01. The sequence continues at coordinate 14,362 of JBOGHW010000028.1, forward strand.
ATGGAAGCACATCTCGCTCAAGCGCGCCGCTACCTCGGCCCCGTAGCCCCCGAACGTCGAGGCCTCGTGCACGACGAGTGCCCGTCCTGTACGCCGGACGCAGGAGGCGACAGTCTCGGCGTCGAACGGCGAGAGCGAACGGACGTCGACGACTTCGAGCGAGTAGCCGTCGGCGGCAGCCGCCTCCGCAGTCTCGAGGCAGACGCCGACCATCGCCCCGTAAGCGATGAGGGTGACGTCGGTGCCCGGGCGCCTCACCACAGCACTGCCCGAAGGCTCTGTCCGCTCCAGGACCTCGACGTCGGCCTTGGTCCAATAACAGCGCTTGGGCTCCAGGAAGATCACCGGGTCATCGACCTCGATCGCCTCTCGCAGCATCGAGTACGCATCAGCCGGGTTGGAGGGCGTCACGACGGTCAGCCCGGGCGTGTGCGTGTAGTACGCCTCGGACGAGTCCGAGTGGTGCTCGACGCCGCCGATCCCGCCTCCGTAAGGGATCCGGATGACGAGGGGGAGGTGGATGAGGCCACGGGTTCTGTTTCGCATCTTCGCGACATGACTCGTAATCTGCTCGAACGCCGGGTAGGCAAAGGCGTCGAACTGCATCTCGACGACGGGACGGTAGCCGTACATGGCCATCCCGACGGCCGTACCGACGATCCCACTCTCGGCGATCGGCGTGTCGAAGCACCGCCCGTCACCGAACTCTGCCGTCAACCCGTCGGTGACGCGGAAGACGCCGCCCAGCTGGCCGACGTCCTCGCCGAACACCAGGACCGTGGCGTCCTCAGCCATGGCGTCCTTGAGGGCGCGGTTCAGGGCCTCGGCCATCGTGACGCTCACTCGGCGGCTCCGTGGCGCAGCTCCTCGGCCAGCATCGCCGCCTCGCCCTCGAGCATCGCCGGGCGCCCGCTGTACACGTGCGAGAACAGCGAATCCGGATCCGGGTCCACGTCGGCGTTGAGCGCATCACGCACGCTGGAGGCGAAGCGTTCGGCGGCCGCCGCGACTTCGTCGCGAAGCGCGTGGTCGAGCACGCCCCGGTTCGTGAGATAGGTCTCGAGGCGCATGAGGGGGTCCCGCTCGACCCAGGCCTTGGCCTCGTCATCCGAGCGGTAACGCCCGGCGTCGTCGGCGTTGGTGTGCGCCTCCATACGGTAAGTGACAGCCTCTATGACAGCAGGACCACCGCCTTGGCGTGCCACGTCGAGCAGCCGCGACACCATCGCCCGGACCGCGACCACGTCGTTGCCGTCGACCCTGTAGCCCGGCACGCCATAGCCGATCGCCCGATGGGCAAGCGTTGGGGACTTGGTCTGCTTGTAGAGCGGAACGCTGATGGCGTACTGGTTGTTCTGGATGAAGAAGACGACAGGGACATCGAAGACCGCCGCGAAGTTCATCGCCTCGGCGGCATCGCCCTCCGAGGTGGCTCCGTCACCGAGAAAGGCCAGGGCCGCCGTGCTCTCTTGCTTGAGACGGGCGGCAAAGCCGAGGCCGACCGCATGCAGAGCCTGGGTGGCGAGCGGTGTGCACTGGGGGGCGGTCCGCCACTGGTAAGGGTCGTAGCCGCAGTGCCACTCGCCGCGCAGGAGCGAGAGCGCCTCGGCGGCCGGGATGCCACGCGTGACGAGAGCCACGGTCTCCCTGTAGGTCGGGAACATCCAGTCCTGCGGCCCGAGTGCCAGGACTGCGCCCACCTGACAAGCCTCTTGGCCGCCGGCCGACGGGTAGACGGCCAACCGGCCCTGGCGAGTGAGCGAAGTGGCTTGCCGGTCGAAGCGCCTCGCCGTCACCAGTCTCCGGTACAACTCCAGGAGCGCTCCGTCATCAGGCATCTCCAGGCCGGGTGCGCTCGAGGCCGTCCCGTCCGGATTGATCAGGCAGGCCGGCTCCCCGGCGGCGACACCCTCGAGGAGGCCGGCCAGGTGCTGCGCCGCCAGCGTCGTCATGGTCTGCCTCACTTTCAGTCTCTCGCCAGCCAACTGACCAGAAATAGTGCTGAATTCAGGCAGTAATTGCCAGTTGGAGCGTGAAGTCAGGACGATTGGCGCCTATAGTGGCTTGACAGTGGCCAAAATGTCGCCGGTACTCCCTCCCCCTGGCACAGCGTCCAGGGTGCTCGCCGTGACTCTCGATGCTGTCGACCGGCAGATCCTCGAGGTCCTCTCCTCCGACGGGCGGGCATCGGTGCGTGAGATCGCCGAACGTGTGCGGATCGGCCGGGCAACTGCGTACTCGCGCCTGGAGCGGCTGCAGTCGAGCGGGGTTATCCGTGGTTACTCCGTGGTGGTCGATCCCCGGCGTGCCGGGGCGGGGCTGGCCGCCTACGTGTACGTCAAGATCGACCAGCACGGCTGGCGCGCCGTCGGCCAGATCGTGGCCCGGCTGCCCGGTGTCGAGCACGTGTCGTTGGTGAGCGGCGAATTCGACCTCTTGGTGCTCGTCAGGGTGCACGACCCGAGCGACCTGCGTGACGTCGTGCTCGAGCAGCTGCACGCCATCGACGGCGTCACCGCCACCCAGACCACGTTCGTGCTCGACGAGCTGGATGGCCCGGGCTACCTCGGGTCGACGATCTAGGACCGCTACTCGACTTCCAGCCGCACCTCGTCGGTGATCGGGTGCGACTGGCACATGAGGACGTATCCCCGCTCGATCTCGTCCGGCTCCAGGGCGTAGACGACGTCCATCTCCACTTGTCCCTCGACGAGCCTGGCCCGGCACGTCCCGCATGCCCCGCTCTTGCACGAGTACGGGGCGTCGCTCCGGCTCGCAGTCAGGAAGTCGAGCACAGGGTCGCCGTCGAAGGGCACCTGGAGCGAGGTCGTTCGCCCGTTCAGCACGACCGTCACGTGACCGGCACGGCCGCTCCACTCTTGATGAGCCGCCGACCTGGCGGCCCTGGCGGCCCGCGGGAGCTCTCCGTCGACGTGGAAGAGCTCCAGGTGCACGTGCTTGGCGGCGGCTCCGGCCTCCAAGAGTGCAGCGCGCACCTCAGTCACCATGGCGAACGGCCCGCAGAGCCACCACTCGTCGACGCCAGCGGCGTCCTCCAGCTCGGCAAGCAGGCGCCGCACCCGCTCGGCGTCGAGGCGCCCCGAGAGGAGCTCGACTTCCTGCTCCTCTCTCGACATGAAGAAGAGCACCTCGAAGCGGGCCGGGTACCGGTCCTTCAAGTCGCACAACTCCTCGAGAAACATCACATCTCCCGCACTCTTGTTCCCATACCAGAGAGCGACGGTGCTCCCCGGCTCGGCCTCCAGCACTGAAGTGACAATCGAGATGACGGGAGTGATCCCGCTGCCGGCGGCGATGGCGACGTGGCGACGTGCCGCGGCCGGGTCGAGGTGCGGCGTGAACCTGCCCGCAGGGGCGCGGGCTTCGACGACGTCGCCTGCCCGAAGCTCGGTGTTGACCCACTCCGAGAAGGCGCCGCCTTCGAGCAGCTTCACCCCGATGCGCAACTCTCCCTTGAGGGCGCTCGAGCAGATCGAGTACGTCCGGCGCAGCTCTTCTCCCGCCACGTAACGCCGCAACACCAGGTGCTGGCCGGCACTGAAGCCCATACCGTCGGCGCCGTGGAAGGTGACGGCGACCGAGTCGTGGGTGAGGGGCTCGACGGCCGCCACCTCAAGGCCGACGAACGCCATTGCACTCTCGGCTACCCCGCCAGGATCAGCCCCGGCGGTATCGGCGGTGTCTGCCGCCCCGAGACTCACAGCGGCTTCACCGCCTCGAAGGGCTCCAGGCAGGCAAGGCAGCGATGCAACGCCTTGCAGGCGGTCCCCGAGAAGCGGCTCACCACTTCTGTCTGCCGTGAGCCACATCGCGGGCACTTGACGGAGAACGAGACATTGCCGGCCGGTCCTGGCGGCGCAATGCCCATAGACGCAAGCTTTTGGCGTCCTTCCGGCGTGATCCAGTCGGTCGTCCACGCAGGCGAAAGCTGCATGGTTACCGTCACATCGCCGAAGCCGGCGCCGGCCAGGGCGCTGCGGACATCTGATGCGATCACCTCGGTGGCTGGACACCCCGAGTACGTCGGCGTCAGGGCGACGAGTATCTCGCCTCCGGGCCCGACACTGGCCTGGCGAAAGATGCCCAGGTCGGCCAGCGTCAGCCCCGGCAGCTCAGGATCCTCGACATGACCGGCGATGCGGGCGACTTCCCGTTCCAGCGTCGTGATCACCACGTCGCCCCCGGGAAGCTGCGATGCAAGTTCTGCATCTCGGCGAGCAGGTAGCCGAAGGTCTCGGTGTGTATGCCTTGTCTGCCTCCCCCTGGCGCCCAAGTTGTCTCGGGCACGTCGAGGGTGGCCTCCCGCAAGACGCCGCTGACGAAGGCCAGCCAAGGCGCTTCGAGGCTCGCCGAGTCGACAGCGACGCCGGCAGCCACGAGCCGGTCGAACCGGCGGTCCGGCCGGAACATCTCGCCTGCGTACGGCCACACAGCAGCCAGGCCGGCGATCACCTTCTCGTGGCTCAAGTCCGTGCCGTCACCGAGGCGGACAACCCAGGCACTGGCATGGTCGCGGTGGTAGTCGGTCTCCTTGCGGGCCTTGCCGGCGATGGCCGCCAGCCGCTCGTCAGCCGAGCTTGCCAAGGTGTCGTACAACTCGCACTGGTAGGCGGAGAACAACAGCTGGCGAGCGACTGTCACTGCGAAGTCCCCGTTGTCGAGCTCTGTGATCTGGAGGTTCGTAAAGTCCCGCTCTTGGCGGAGGTAGGCGAGGTCGTCCTCGCTGCGCCCGTGGCCCTCCACATCGCCGGCGTAGGCGAAGAGGCCGCGAGCCTGGCCGAGGAGGTCGAGGGCGATGTTCATAAGCGCCACGTCCTCCTCGATCACCGGCGAGAGAGTCGCCCACTCGCACAAGCGATGCGAGAGCACAAGGGCATCGTCGCCCAGGCCGAGGGCGTAGGCAACGAGCGAGCTCGCCGGCTCCGTCACAGGTGCTCGACGCCTTCGGGGATCTCGTAGAACGTCGGGTGCCGGAAGATCTTGTCGCCCGCCGGGTCGAAGAAGGAGTCCTTCTCGTCGGGCGTGGTAGCCACGATGTCCGAGGACCGTGCGACCCAGATGCTCACGCCCTCCTGGCGCCGCGTGTAGAGGTCGCGGGCGTTGCGGAGCGCCATCTCGGCGTCGGGGGCGTGCAAGCTGCCGGCGTGGTTGTGCGACAAGCCACGTCTCGGGCGGACGAAGACTTCCCACAACGGCCAGCTCCTGGGGGTGGGCTCGGTGCCGGTTGGCCCGGCGTCGGCCGGCTCGGTGCCGGTTGGCTCGGTGTCGGCCGGCTCGGTGCCGGTTGGCTCGGTGTCGGCCGGACCCCTGCCGGCCGGACGGGTGTCGGCCGGGTCAGGCGGCACTCGACGCCGCCTCTTCGGTACGGCGGGCCTCGACCTTGGCGGCGTGCGCCATGGCGGCCTCGCGCACCCAGGCACCGCCGGCGTGGGCAGCGGCACGGCGTTCCAGGCGCTGGCGGTTGCAAGGGCCGTCACCCGACAGAACCCGCTTGAACTCCGCCCAGTCGATCTCACCGAAGTCGTAGTGGCCGCGCTCGGCATTCCAGGCGATGTCGCCGTCCGGCAGACTGAGATCGAGGACTTCTGCTTGTGGCACGCAGATGTCGACAAAGCGCTGCCGCAACTCGTCGTTCGAGAAACGCTTGATCCCCCAGGCCATCGACTGCCCCGAATGGGGCGAATCGGAGTCGGGCGGCCCGAACATCATCACCGACGGCCACCACCAGCGGTTGACGGCGTCTTGGGCCATGGCCTTCTGCTCGGTTGTGCCCCTCGACAGCGTCAGAAGCAGCTCGTAGCCCTGCCGCTGGTGGAAGCTCTCCTCCTTGCAGATCCGGACCATGGCTCGGGCATAGGGACCGTACGAGCAGCGGCAAAGTGGGATCTGGTTAATGATCGCCGCCCCGTCGACGAGCCACCCGATCGCTCCGGCGTCGGCCCAGGTGAGGGTCGGGTAATTGAAGATCGAGGAGTAGCGCTGGCGCCCAGAATGCAAGAGGTCGAGGAGCTCGTCGCGCGAGACGCCGAGCGTCTCGGCGGCGCTGTAGAGGTAGAGGCCGTGACCAGCCTCGTCCTGCACCTTGGCGATCAGTATCGCTTTTCGCCTGAGCGACGGCGCCCTCGTCAGCCAGTTGCCCTCCGGTTGCATGCCGATGATCTCGGAATGGGCATGCTGGGCGATCTGGCGCACGAGGGTCTTGCGATAGGTCTCAGGCATACGGTCCCGAGGTTCGATGCGCTGGTCAGCGGCGATCAGGGCGTCGAAATCAGCCAAAGCGTCTTCGTCAGTCAACTGTGCCTCCTTCGAGTCGATGAGCGAGCACCCGACCGACCATTCGGTTGGCAGTTTACACCAACGACCGTGGCCGCGCCTCGCCTGGCTACTTCGGCCTCACCAGGAGTAGAAGCCCTGGCCTGACTTGCGCCCCAGCTCGCCTGCGGCCACTTTCTGGCGCAACAGGTCCGGCGGCTCGAAGCGCTCGCCCAGCCGCGCCGCCAAGTACTCTGCGATCGCCAGACGCACGTCGAGCCCGACCAGGTCTGTCAAGCGGAGCGGCCCGATCGGGTGCTTGTAGCCGAGAACCATGGCCGAGTCGATGTCTTCGACCGAGGCGACACCTTCGGAGACCATCCGGATCGCCTCGAGGCCAAGCGTCAGGCCGAGCCTGCTCGAGGCGAACCCTGGCGAGTCCCTCACCACGACAGGAGTCTTGCCGAGGGCGGCCACCCAGGCGCGGGCATCCTGGACGAGCTCGGCGCTCGTGGCGCTGCCGACGACCACCTCGACCAGCTCGCTGGCCGGAACAGGGTTGAAGAAGTGGAGCCCGAGGAATCGATGAGGTCTTGCCAGCACAGCTGACAGCTCGTCGATCGACAACGAGCTCGTGTTGGTGGCGATGGTCGCTCGCTCGTCTACGACGCGCTCGACGGCCGCCAGCAGCGATGCCTTAAGGGCAGGATCCTCCGGGACAGCCTCGACCACGAGCTGGCAGCCGGCGACGTGCTGCGGGCCGACACCGAGGGACAGCCGCGAGAGTGCCTCTTCGGGAGACGTCGACAACTTGCCTCTGGCGTGGCTCGCCTGCAGAGCTTCTGTCACCCGCCGCTGAGCCGCCTGGCTGGCAGGCTCTGTGGCCTCGGCCAGGCTGACGCCCGAGCCGGCGCACAAGAAGGCGTGGGCGATTCCCGCCCCCATGCGCCCGCCTCCGAGCACACCGACGGCGGCCGGGACTCGGCCGGCTGGCATCGGCGGTGGTTCGCTGTTCCCGGTCACACCCGTCATGCGCCGTCCTCTCGCTCGCTGCGACCGTCGCGGCGGCCACGCTCGAGGAATGCGGTGATGCGCTCGTGTTTGTCGCTCGTTTCGAAGAGGATTGCCTGCGCGACGTTGTCGAATTCGGGATGGGAGCCCGCCGGCATCCTCATGGAGAGCTTCGTGAGCCGCAACGCCAGTGGCGACGACCGCAGGATCCTGTCGACGAGTACCTCCGTGGCGGCATCCAGCTCGTCGGCCGGCACGAGCTCGCTCACGAGCCTGCACGCCAAGGCCTCCTCGGCGCTGAGCACTCGTCCGGCGAGGAGGATCTCGTTGGCTATGGGCTCGCCAACCAGTTCTTTGAGCCGCCAACAGGCGCCGGCAGCAGCCACGATCCCGAGCGCCGCCTCGGGGTTCCCAAAACGTGCCGTGGGCGCTGCGATCCGGAAGTCGCAGGCGTAGGCGAGCTCGGCACCGCCACCAAGTGCCGGGCCGCTCACGGCAGCGACCGTTGGCATCGGCAACCTGCGCAAGCGGTCGAACAGTCCACTGTTGATGCCCTTGAGGGCGTCGTCCCGCTTACGCTCCCGCAGCTCGCGCAAATCCGCACCTGAAGCGAACATCCCACCTGAGCCGGTGATGACCAGGATGCGCGGGCGGTTCTCGAGGATCTCGCAGACAGCATGGAAGGTCTGGATCGTGGCGAGGTCGATGGCGTTGCGGGCCTCCGGGCGGTCGAGGCGGACGACGACGCGGCGGTCGTCCTCGTCGATGGTCGCCGGCCCGATGGTGAACGTCTGGGCGGTCATGAGTGCCTCCCTTCGCCGGCAGCCGTGCCACTCTTGGTGGCGGAGGATGCCTCTGCGGTGACTCCGGCGAGAAGGGCACCCAGCTCGCCCGGCAGAGGCGGGGAGGAAGCGTCGAGCCGCACGACGCGCACGGTCTTGCCCACCTCCGACCGTGGGATGGTCCCGGGCGAGCCCACTACTACGGTCCCGCGGACGCCGAGGCGCTCCGACAGCGACCGGACGAGGCCGGCTCGGACGTCGTGAATGCTCGTGGCGACGTCTCGGCCGGCCAACTCGCAGGCGACGATCATCTCCGGCATATCCCCCCTGTCGTCAAGGACGATCGTGTAGTGGGGAGCCAACTCCGCCATGGCGAGGATCGCCGCCTCGATCTCGGACGGGAAGACGTTCACCCCTCGAACGACGAGCATGTCGTCGCTGCGGCCCGCCAGGCGAGACATGCGGACCGTGGTCCGGCCACACGCACAGGGCTGCCTGTTGAGCGACGCCAGGTCGCCGGTGCGGTAACGAACCACGGGCTGAGCCACCCGCGTGAGAGTAGTGAAGACGACCTCGCCGATCTGGCCGTCGTCCAGCACATCTCCCGACGTCGGGTCGACGATCTCGACGAAGAAGTGGTCCTCGTTCACGTGCATGCCGCCGGCCCCGCCCTCGGCCAGCTCTGCCCGCGTCTCCAGGCACTCGAAGGCCACTCCGGGACCTATCACCTCGCACATCCCGTAGATGTCGAGAGCCGTGATGCCGTGCAGAGACTCGATGCGCATACGCATCTCCTCGGTCCACGGCTCAGCCCCGAATATCCCGACTTGCAACGGGTTTTCGGCCGGGGAGACCCCGGAGGCCTGCATGGCCTCGCCCAGGAGCACGGCATACGACGGCGTGCAGCAGATGACCTGAGCCCTGAGGTCGCCGATGAGCCTCACCTGCCTGGCCGTCTGGCCGCCCGAGATAGGAACGACACAGCAGCCAAGGGCCTCGGCGCCCCCGTGAAGGCCGAGCCCTCCTGTGAACAGGCCGTAGCCGTACCCGTTGTGCACCATTGTTCCCGGGCCGGCGCCGGCAGCCGCCAGGGCTCGAGCGTTGACGTTGCCGAACAGCTGGAGATCCTCTGCCGCGTACGACGCCAGGGTCGGGCGGCCCTTCGTGCCCGAGGTGCCGTGCACGCGCCGCACCTGGCTCCGATCGACGGCAAGGAGCCCGAATGGGTAGTTGTCCCACAGGTCCTGCTTGCGCATGAACGGGACTGAGGCCAGATCCCTCTGGTCGGCGCGGCCCGCCAACCGCGGCCCGTGGAAACGATGGCCTGCAAGCCGGCTGCACAGCTGCTGCCACCGTTCTTGCTGCAGCGCCCGAAGCGCCGGAGGCGCCAGCGCCTCGGCCGGGTCGAAGATCATCGCTCCCCCTCAAGGCTCGCCATTGTCAGTGTCACGACGGTATCTCTCAGCTCGTCCACGGCCACACGCCCCGGTCGGTACCACTCCGTTACCGAGTTGATCATCCCTGTCACGAGGCGCTCGACGAGACCGACATCGAGATCCTCGCGGATGGCGCCCGCCGAAGCCGCCTGCGAGACGAGGCGGCGCACGATGCGGTCGAAGTCGCGGCGCCGCCCGAGGGCCCAACGTTCTGTCTCGGTGTTGCCACGCACCCGCAGCAGCAGCGTCACATAGGGCAGCTCGGCCGCCAGGACCTCGACCATGCGGCCGAGGACGTGCTCCAGGCGCTTGACGGCGGGGCCGGAAGTGGCACCAGGCTCCTCGGTGACCGCGAACAAGGCACCAAGAGCACGCTCGACCGCCAACCTCAACAGCTCTTCCTTGGAGGTGATGTGGTGGTAGATCGACGACTTCGAGATGCCTGTGGCCCTGGCGAGGTCCTCCATGCTGGTGCGGTCGTAGCCACGCTCGATGAAGACCGCGACGGCCACCGCCAGCAGGCGCTCGACGTCATACTGCGTGCGCGCAGCGCCGACGGTCCCGGCTGCACCGCGTTGTTCTGCGGGCGGCACTCAGGTCCCCGTGAAGTCGGGGCGGCGGCGCTCGAGGAAAGCCTCTACAGCTCTGCGGTGGTCGTCAGTCCAGGCGAGGCTGTCCTGCAGTTCCGCCTCCAGGGCAAGGACGGTGTCGAGTTCGGCCGAAGCCGACCTCCAAGCCGCCTGCTTCAGCGCAGCGAACGCCTTCGTCGGGCCGGCCGCGATCTTGGCCGCCAAAGCCGCTGCGTGGTCGGTGAGGTCCTCCGCAGCCACGACTTCGTGCACCAGCCCTATCCGCAGCGCCTCGTCGGCATCTATGACGTTGCCCAGCATCAACAGCGCCATCGCTCTCGACCAGCCAACGGCGCGGCCCAGCGTCGCCGACAGGCCCGAGTCCGCCGTGAGCCCGATGCCCGTGAAGGCGGGGGCGAACTTGGCACCGGCTGCCACGACACGAAGGTCGCACGCCAGGGCGAAGCCGATGCCGGCACCCGCACACGTCCCATTGACGGCGGCAACTGTCGGCTTGGCCATCGTGGCGAGCAGCCGGACGATCGGCGAGTAGTGGTCCCGTACTGTGTCGAAAGCGTGGGCGGGGTTGCTCGACAGAGCCGTGGCGTGCTCTGTGAGGTCCTGGCCGGCGCAGAAGGCCCGCCCGGTACCAGTGAGGACGACTGCCCGGGCCGACTTCTCGCCGGCTGCCGCAGTCAATGCCGCCAGCAGGTTCTCCTTGGCGGCAACCGTCAGAGAGTTCATCTGGTCGGGCCGGTTGAGCGTGATCGTGACTACTGCGCCCGTCTGGGTTGAAAGGACCGGCTCGGGCTCGGGAGAAGGCATAGGGCGAGTCTTGCAGAACGAGCGGCGCCGGCCCTTGCGTGGCCGCTCATTGCGTGGCCGGCTCCTGGCCGGCGTCACGTCTTGCCCGGCGTCACGTCTTGACCGGCGGTGGGGAGGGGAGGAAGATACCGGCGAGGCTGGCCGGGCAGCGGCCGGCGACGCCGAAGAGGCCGCGAGGCCCTCGACCGAGGAGGAGTTATCGATGGTCCAGGCCCTGGAGAGCTACGCCACCGGGCGCTGGCAGGCGCCGAACGGAGCCGGCGAGAGCGGCGCAGTCGCCGTCGCCGATGCCAACACCGGCGAGGCTGTCGCCGCAGTCTCCTCGGCCGGGATCGACGTCGCCGCCATGGCGCATTACGCACGCAGCACGGGTGCGGCGTCACTGCGAGGACTGACTTTCCACGAGCGGGGGGCCATATTGAAGGCTCTCGGCGGCTACTTGAACGAGCGGCGCGACGCCTACTACCACCTGTCGCACAGGACAGGGGCGACGCTGGGCGACTCGCGCTTCGACATAGACGGCGGCATCGGAGTCCTGTTCTCCTATGCCAGCAAGGCCAAGCGAGAGCTACCGAACGACACCATCCTGGTTGACGGGGCAGTGGAGGCTCTCGGGCGCAAAGGCGGGTTCGTCTCCCAGCACGTCTGGGTGGCCCGGCCGGGCGTGGCGGTGCAGGTCAACGCGTTCAACTTTCCCACCTGGGGAATGCTCGAGAAGCTGGCGCCGGCGTTCTTGGCGGGGATGGCCTCGATCGTCAAGCCAGCCACCCAGACCGCCTACCTGACCGAGGCCGTCGTCCGCGACATCGTCGCCTCCGGCCTCTTGCCGGACGGCGCCCTGCAGTTGCTCTGCGGCAGTGCATCGGATCTGCTCGACTCGTTGCAGGAGCACGACGTCGTGAGCTTCACGGGCTCTGCCGCCACCGCCAGGCGCCTGCGCAGCCACCCGGTCCTGGTCGACAAGTCGATCCGGTTCAACGCCGAGGCGGACTCGCTCAACTGCTCGATACTCGGGCCGGATGTTTCAGCCAACGACCCCGAGCTCGGGCTGTTCGTCGACCAGCTGGTCACGGAGATGACGGTCAAGGCCGGTCAGAAGTGCACAGCCATCCGGCGGGCATTCGTGCCCCACGGCCTCGTGGACGCGGTTGTCGAGGCAACTGCCGCCAAGCTGGCTGCCGTCCGGCTGGGCAATGCCGCCGACCCCGAGACCACGATGGGGCCGCTCGCCAGCCTCACCCAGCGCGACGAGGTCCTCAGGTCACTCAAGGTGCTCGGCGACGCCGCTGTCACGGTGCTCGGCGACCCCGGAAACTTCGAAGTCGACGGCGACAAGGAGCGAGGCGCCTTCATGCCTGCGGTGCTGCTGCGCTGCGACGACCCAGGCCGTGCCGAGCCACACGAGGTCGAGGCCTTCGGGCCCGTGTCGACTGTCATGGGCTACGGCGACCTCGCCGAGGTGATCGGCCTGGCAGCCCGCGGCCGCGGCAGCCTGGTGGGCTCGATCGTCACCAACGACAGCGACGTCGCCCGGACCATCGTCCTCGGCTGCGCCCCTTGGCACGGTCGGCTGCTCGTGCTCGACAAGCACGACGCCGCAGAGTCGACGGGGCACGGCTCCCCACTGCCGAACCTCGTCCACGGCGGGCCGGGCCGGGCCGGCGGAGGAGAGGAGCTGGGCGGGTTGCGGGGCGTCCACCACCACATGCACCGGGTCGCCGTGCAGGCGAGCCCTGACGTTCTCGTGGCAGTGACCGGCCGCTACGTTGCCGGCGCTGCCCGCACGCCCGCCGACATCCACCCATTCCGCAGGCATCTCGAAGATCTGCACGTCGGTGACTCGATCACCGCCGGGCCGCGGAGGGTGGGGATGGAGGACATCGAACGTTTTGCTGAGCTGACAGGAGACACCTTCTACGCTCACACCGACGCCGAGGCGGCAGCGGCCAACCCATTCTTCGGCGGCATCGTCGCCCATGGGTACCTCGTGCTCTCCTACGCAGCCGGGTTGTTCGTCGACCCGGCACCAGGCCCGGTGCTGGCCAATTACGGGCTCGACTCGCTGCGCTTCCTCACGCCCACGTTCCCCGGCGATGACCTGACAGTCACGCTGACAGTGAAGCAGGTAACGCCGCGTGACGGCGCTGAATACGGCGAAGTCTGCTGGGACGCCGTCGTCACCAACCAGGACGGCAAGCCGGCGGCCACCTACGACGTGCTGACGCTCGTCGCCAAGCGTCCGGCGGGCGACGCGGCCGGCTGATGGCGGTCGTCAGGATCGGTGTGCTCGGGGCGGCCCGCATAGCCCCGGCAGCCCTCTTGAAACCGGCCCGCCACGTGCCCGAGGCACAGGTACGGGCCGTGGCGGCCCGCGACCGCTCCAGAGCCGAGGCGTTCGCCTCCAAGCACGGCGTCGGACTCGTGCACGACGACTACGCCACGCTGGTCGAGGATCCGGAACTCGATGCCGTCTATGTCCCTTTGCCCAACGGGTTGCATGCCGAGTGGGCGGCGGCGGCGCTGCGGGCCGGCAAGCACGTGCTCTGCGAGAAGCCTCTCACCAACAACGCCACCGAAGCCCGCTCGCTCGCGGCGGCGGCGCAGCAGTCGGGGCGGGTCCTCATGGAAGCGTTCCACTACAGGTATCACCCCGTCGCCGTACGGGCGCGGGAGATTGTCGCCAGTGGCGCAATCGGCAGGATCGAGCATGTGGAGACGTGGATGTGCTTCCCCTTGCCGCGCTTCGCCGATATCCGCTACCAGTACGACCTGGGCGGCGGTGCCCTCATGGACGCCGGCTGCTACTCAGTCCACCTGGCACGCCTGCTCGGGCTCGAGGAGCCGGAGGTCGTCAGTGCCAGGGCCAAGCTGAGGAACAGGGACGTCGACCGCGCCATGACGGCAGATCTGCGCTTCGGAGGCGGGCACACCGGGACGATCCACTGCTCGATGTGGTCTGGCACGCTGCTTCGAATGGGCGCCCGTGTGAGAGGTTCAGGCGGCGAGCTGAGGATTACCAACCCGTTCGGCCCTCACGTCTACCACCGCCTCCGCATCGCCACCGCGCAGGGTAGGTCGGTGGAACACCTCAGCAAGAGGCCGACCTACGAGTTCCAACTGGAGGCATTTTGCGGCGCCGTGCTACGCGGTGAGCCGATCTGGACAGGTCCGGAGGACTCGGTCGCCAACATGGAAGTCATCGACGCCATCTACGCGGCTGCCGGGATGCGCCTGCGAGGGGACTAGGGCTCTCCGGGTCGCCAGATCCGGAGGAGCTCGTCGGTGGACGTCAGGTAGGCCAGGTAGCCGACCGTGTGCTGCAGAACCGCTTCGCCGTACTCGGCGGGCACGCCGGCCACGGCATCGGTCGGCACGACAACTGAGTAGCCGCGGTTGACGGCGTCCATGACGCTGTTGGGGATGGCGATGTTGAGCGACACACCAACCACGACCAGAGTGCGCACGCCAAGGTTGCGGAGGACCGAATCCACCCCGGTGTCGTGCAGCGGCGACATACCGTGCAGGCGCTGTACGACGATGTCTTCCGGTGCGACGCCAATCGATGGCACCGGCTCGGCTCCGCCGGTGGCCCCCGGCGCCGCCGGCTCCTGCCCCTCTCCTGCCTCGGCCACTGGCACCGCCCGCTGGCGCCGGAGGCCGGCGTTGAGCCGGGTGTTCCTGTTAGCCCCCTTGCCGTCGCGGCGCGTCAAGGCCGTGCCGTGAACCACCTGAACTCCGCTGAGGCGGGCGGCGGCGGCCAGCCGGGCGGTGTTCTCGACCGCGGCCGCGGCCGCCTCGGCCAGCGCAGGCAGGCGAGACAAGTCACCGACGACATCTCGCTGGCACTCGGAGATCAGCAAGGCTGTGGCGGCCGGTTCGACAGCGGATCCGAGATCGAAGGGCACGCCCAAGCTTAGGTGTGTCGCCGGCTCCTGTACGGAGGCTCGGCGTGGGCGTTGCCGTGGCGTGGCAGCATGCCTCGGTTCGTAGCGCTCCGGCAGCTCCGGTCCCCGCCGCGGGGACATTTCTCCCCTGGATAGCGGGTGGAAGTGTCCGCGCACTCCGACAGACCTGGCGATGTCAACCGGGCGCCGGCGATGACGTGGAGCGCAGTCGGGCGTCAAGTGGGGCCAGGAGCCTGCGCAACAGGCCGGCAAGCGCCTCCCGGTCCCGATCGGAGAGCCCGGAGATGAGCTCCTCCTCGCTCACGAGGAGCTCAGTGAGGCACTTGTCGACACGCCGTTTGCCGTCGGCGGTGAGCTTCACGATCACTCCGCGCCGGTCGGCTGCGTCCTGACGCCGACTGACCAGCCCGGCTGCTTCCAGGCGGTCGAGGCGGTTGGTCATGGCTCCTGAAGTGACGAGAGTCCTCTGCAGCAAGGTCCCCGGTGTGAGCTGGTAGGGGGCGCCTGCCCGCCGCAACGCTGCCAGCACGTCGAAGGACCACTGCTCCAGCTGCTGGCTGGCAAAGGCTCGCTTACGCACACGATCGAGGTGCCGAGCGAGGCGGGAGACCCGGCTCAGTATCTCGAGCGGGGAGACGTCGGCGTCCGGCCTCTCCCGCCTCCAGGCGGCCACCAGCTGGTCGACCTCGTCGCAGGAGTGCCGCTCGCCGTCCGAGCCGCCCGGCGAGGATGCACGTCTCATGGATCTATCTTGACATAAAGATATCCTCGTGCCACAGTTATCTTGATCTAAAGATACTTTGGAGGTGCTGCGGTGACGAGCAACGACGAGACCGGCAACCCGACGACTACCACCATGCGATGGGATCCCGCCCGGTACGAGCAGTTCGCCAAGGAGCGGGCGCGACCCTTCCACGACCTATTGAGCCGGGTCGACATAGATGGACCGAGAGACGTCGCCGACATAGGCTGTGGCCCCGGCAGTTTGACGGCAGAGCTATGGGAGCGCTGGCCCACCGCCCGGGTGCTCGGCGTCGACAACTCGCCCGAGATGCTGGCCGATGCCGCCGGACGGGCAGTCGCCGGACGCATCGAGTTCGAGCTTGCCGACATCCACCGTTGGCAGCCAGACCGCCAGTTCGACGTGATCTGCTCCAACGCCACGCTGCAGTGGGTCCCGGGGCACCTCCAGTTGCTCGGGCGCCTCGCCGGGTTCCTGCGGCCCGGAGGGATATTGGCCCTGCAGGTTCCAGGCAACTTCGACGAACCCACCCACCGATTGCTGGCCGAACTGGTCGCCGCACCCCGGTGGGCGAGCGAGCTGGGTGACAGCATCGGAGAACCACCCTCGTCCCACGACCCGGGGGAATACCTGGCTGAGCTGACGCAGCTGGGGCTCGATTGCCTGGCTTGGGAGACCACCTACTTCCAGGTACTCGAAGGACAGGACGCTGTGCTCGACTGGATGAAGGGGACGGCTCTGCGTCCCGTCCTCTCGGCGTTGCCGGCCGGGAGCTGCGAGGCCTTCCTCTCCGAGTACGGCGAGCTCCTGCGTACCGCTTACCCGACGGCGGGCAGCAGGACAGTGCTCCCCTTCCGGCGGGTATTCGCCGTGGGCCGCTCGGCGGGCGGCGAAGCAGCCGGAACCGTCACTGCTCTCGACCACACCCAGGTTGCCATGCCCGCCGGCGGCGAAGGGGCGGCCCGAGCCTTCTACTGTGGGTTGCTTGGCTTTGTCGAGGTTGCCAAGCCACCGACACTGGCCGGGCGGGGAGGGTGCTGGTTCAAGGCCGCCGGTGCCGAGGTCCATATGGGCGTGGAGAAGGACTTCCGGCCGGCGCGAAAGGCACACGTCGGGCTCGTCGTGGACGACCTCGACGCCGTGGCGGCGCGCCTGCGGACGGCTGAGTGGTGCCGGGTGGCCTTTGACGAGGAGTTGGCACCGAGGAGACGTTTCTTTACCGATGACCCATTCGGCAACCGAGTGGAGATACTGGAGCCGGCCCGCTAGACCCCGCAAGCTATGCGGCGCGGTGGACCGACACGGCGTAGGCGCCGCCCGTGAACTCGACGCGGTCCCAAGTGGCGTAGCGCTCCGCCAGTTGCAGCCCCGCCGCCGCGCAGTGAAGGTCGTACGCCTCCAGGGAGTAGCCCCTGTCGCTTTGGAAGCCCGCCACCATCGCCCCGCTTGGCCCCAGGTGCCTCGCCGCCCCGGCGACAAGAGACATCTGCGACCCCGTTGACGTGAAGAGGGGCACGTTGCCCGCCATGAGAACGATGTCGAAAGTGCCGCCGAGGTCCAGTTCGGCGACGTCGGACTTCACGAACTGGAGCCGGGTGCCGGGCAATTCGGCCTGCAGGTCGGCACCCAGGCGGCGCGCCACTGCCAGCATGGACGGATCCTTGTCCACCCCGACGACGTAGATACCGCGCCGTGCAAGCTCCAGAGCCACACGGCCGGTACCGCAACCGGCATCGAGGACGCTCTCGGGCGTGTAGGCGGCCACGAAGCCCGCTTCGCCGTGCACGTCCAGGCCGCTGGCCGCCATCTCGTCGAAGCGCGCCTGGTAGCGCTCGCCGTCGAACGACCCGTCGCCGATCGACAAAGGCGGTTCAGACTGAGCCATTCGGTAACTGTAGGCTGCCCGCGTGCCGACGCACTTGCGCCCGTTGACGGACGAGGAGATGGCCACCTGGCTGGCGAATCTGCGTGATGCCTACATCGCCGACCGGATGGAGACCGGAGAGTCGGTGGAAGAGGCCACACGAATCACCGATGCTCAGCTGGGTTCCCTCCTGCCCGGTGGCCACCCGGCACCTGGCAACCTCCTGTCCCGCGTGTGTGTCGACGAGGGACCTGTCGGCTGGCTGTGGATCGGGCCACGCACGCCCGACGCTCCGAAAGCGTTCTGGGTATGGGACGTGGTCATCGACAAGGAGCACCGAGGGAAAGGGTTCGGTAAGGCCGCCATGCTGCTCGCCGAGGAGCAGGCCGCGGCGGCCGGTGCCGTCGACCTTGGCCTCAACGTGTTCGGCTCGAACGCCGTTGCCCGTCACCTCTACGAGTCGCTCGACTACGAAGTGATGGCAGTCCAGATGCGCAAGCCGCTGACGAAACGCTGAGCTGCCGGGCGGCGCACACGAATCCGGCACGTCCCTGCGTGCCTGTGCGTCAAACCATCCTGCGCCGGCGGCGACGGGTCTCGCCGAGCAGGCAGCACCCGAGTAGGCCCATCCCGGCCGCCACGACCCAGTACCCGACCGAAGCCCAAGGCTCACCCGTCGCAACTGGTGGCACCGGTGTGCTCAGGCCAGCTTTGACGCTGAAGCTCTCGCAGGATGCGACCGAGGCACCGTAGTTGGCGTCGCCGGAGTAGGCGGCTTCGTAGCTGTACGAGCCCTTGCCGAGCGGGCCTTGAGTCGAGGAGTCAGGGACAGCGCCGCTGGCTGTGAGCGTGACCGTGCTCGAACTGGCGGCCGTGCCGGCACAGGTGCCGTTGCCGAAGTAGCTGTAGGTCACCGTCCCGCTCGGCACGATGCCTCCCTGTTCGCCGGAGACGACGGACGTGTCGTAGGCAGAGGCGCCTGTTGCCTCGGTGCCGCTCCATGCCTCACCCGTGGCGGCATCGTCGACGACGGTGGCTATGGACGAGGGCGTGAGACCGACGCTGAAGCTCTCGCAGGATGCGACCGAGGCCCCGTAGTTGGCGTCGCCGGAGTAGGCGGCTTCGTAGCTGTACGAGCCCTTGCCGAGCGGGCCTTGAGTCGAGGAGTCAGGGACAGCGCCGCTGGCTGTGAGCGTGAC
>JBOGHW010000029.1:0-19509 GCA_050744865.1 Acidimicrobiales bacterium
GTCCAGTTCGTCCCCGCCGATCCGGATCGACTGGCTGACGACGATGCCGCCGAGCGAGATGACAGCGACTTCGGTCGTGCCGCCCCCGATGTCCACGACCATGTTGCCCGTCGGCTCGTGGATGGGCAGGCCGGCCCCGATGGCGGCCGCCATCGGCTCTTCGACGATCCAGGCCTTGCGAGCGCCCGCATACTCGGCTGCCTCCTGCACTGCCCGCTTCTCCACGCCGGTGATGCCGGAGGGAACGCAGATAACCATGCGGGGCTTGGAGAAGCGCCGCGGGTGCACCCTGCGGATGAAGTACCGGAGCATCATCTCGCAGATCTCGAAGTCGGCGATGACCCCGTCCTTCAGCGGGCGGATGGCTTGGATGTTGCTCGGCGTACGGCCGATCATCCGCTTGGCTTCGACTCCGACGGCCAGCGGGTGGCCGTCCTTGACGTTGATGGCGACAACGGAGGGCTCGTTGAGCACGATCCCCTTGCCGCGAACGTAGACGAGCGTGTTGGCGGTGCCGAGATCGACAGCCATGTCGCGTCCGATGAACGAGAAATCCTTGGGCATAAAGACAGGCAATCCAAAAACTCGAGGGTGGTCGCCCAAAGGCTACGGGATCAGTTACGTTCTCACAAGGCGGGCTGCCTCGCCATGCTGCCAGAGCTCGGTCTGCCGACCTGCCTGGTGAGGTCGGAGTAGCTGGTGGGGGACGGTATTTACGAGGTTTCTCCGCTCAGCGAGGGAAAGAAGATGGATATCTCCCTGGCCGCAGACTCGTTGCTGTCGGAGCCATGGACGAGGTTCCCGGTGAGGACCGTGCCGAAGTCGCCCCGGATCGTGCCGGGGGGGGCTGTGGCTGGATTCGTCGGTCCCATCAGCGTACGCACGATGCTCCAAGTGTCGTCTGGACCTTCGGCGACCATCAGGACAGAGGGGCCACCGGTGATGAACTCGATGAGATCGCCGTAGAACGGCTTGCCCTCGTGCTCGGCATAGTGCCGCGAGGCGGTGGACTCGTCGATCGTACGCAACTCAAGGGCGGCGATGGCGAGGCCCTTCTGCTCCAGACGGGCCACTATGGCTCCAACAAGGCCGCGCTCGACGGCGTCGGGTTTGCATATGACCAGAGTGCGGTGCACGGTCCGGGCACATTAGTCAGCACCGGTGCGGTCGGCCAATCGGCTGACTGGCTGGCGCCGGGGGCCAGGTGGGCCGGCTGACGTACGCGCCAGGGGTGAATTCGGGACGTCGGGCGGCCCACCTCGGCGCAAGGTGGCGAAGTTCGGCCAGCCGCCTCAGTGCGCCAGCAGCGCTCGGGCCTCGCCGGCAACGTAGAGCGAGCCGGTCACGAATATCAGGTCTCCGTCGCGGGCGAGCTCACGCGCCCGATCCAAGGCGTCGGACACGGACCCACCGTCCTCGCCGGTCAGCCCGACAGCACGGGCGGCCTCGAGCACCACGTCGGCACCGAGGGACCGCGGCGACGGCGCCTCGCATGCCACGACATGGGACAGCTGATCGGGCCCGAGTGCCGACAGCAACTCGAGGGGTTCCCGACCACGCAGGCACCCCATCACCACGATCACCCGGCGGCCCGACGACGCCGGCCCGGGCCGGAAGTCCTCATGCAGGGCGGCGCCAGCCGCCTCGGCACCGGCAACGTTGTGGGCCCCGTCGAGCAGCACCGTCGGAGCCCGGGCGACTACCTCGAGGCGGCCCGGTGCCCTGACGGCGGCGAAGCCGTCCGCAACCACCTGTTCGCCCAACCCCGCACCAAGAAACGCCTGCACAGCCGCCAAAGCACACGCCGCGTTAGCCGCTTGATGGGCGCCGAACAGCGGGACGAAGACGTCCTCGTACCGTCCGTAGGGCGTGTACAGGTCAACGACTCGCCCCCCGAGAGCCAGCCGGCTTGCCTCCGCTCCGTAATCCTCGCCACGACGCCAGACGCCAGCCGCTCCGACACGCTCGGCGGCCTGCAAGAAGACGTCGGCCACCGACGGCTCCTCCTCACCGAGGACCAGCCAGCCACCCGCCTTGACGATGCCCGCCTTCTCGGCCGCGATCGCCTCCCGGGTCGATCCGAGGATGGCGACGTGGTCCAGCTCGACGTTGGTGACGACCGAGACGGCCGAGTCGACCACGTTCGTGGCGTCCCAGCGCCCACCGAGGCCGACCTCTATGACTCCCGCCTCGACCGCTCGGTCGGCGAACCAACTGAAGGCGGCAGCTGTCAGGAGCTCGAACCAGGTGGCTTTGACCCCGATGAAGACTTCGAGCTCGGCCAGTGACAAGAGCTGCTGGGCCAGCTCGGTGTCGCTGATCGCTTCGCCGCCGACGCTCAGCCGCTCGTTGATCGTCTCGAGGTGAGGGCTGATGAACGTGCCCGGATTGATGCCCGCAGCGATCAACAGGCTCGTCGCCATCCGAGACGTGGAACCCTTCCCGTTGGTACCCGTTATGTGGATGACGGGGTACGACAGGTGCGGGTCGCCCATGGCGCTTTCGAGTGCCGAGATTCGCTCCAGGGTCGGCAATGAGTAACGGCCGGCCTTGCCGGATTCGATGGCCTCGAGATTGATGTGGCGGTCTAGCCAGGCGAGCGCCTCGCCGAGGCTGGAGTCGTAACGGTCGGGTGGTGGCGAGAAGGGTCCGCTCTCACTCTGCCCTGACACAGGCGGCGGCGCCGGATCTATGAAGCAGCGCGGCGGGAGCGCTCAGGCTTGCCGGGAGCGCCGCGAGGCACGAGCGTCGGAGCGACCCTCTCCAGCACGACGGATCTGTCGACCACGCACCGGCCTATGTCCTCACGGCTCGGCAGGTCGTACATCACGTCGAGCAGCACCTCCTCCAGGATCGCCCGGAGGCCGCGGGCGCCGGTGCCGCGTAGCAGTGCCTGGTCGGCTATGGCCTCTAGAGCGTCCTCGGAGATCTCCAGCTCCACGTTGTCGAGCTCGAACACTCGCTTGTACTGCTTGACGAGAGCGTTCTTGGGCTCGAGAAGAATACGGATCAGCGCTTCCTGGTCAAGGTTGGACACAGCTCCGATGACCGGCAGACGGCCGACGAACTCGGGGATGAGGCCAAACTTCAGCAAGTCCTCCGGCAGGACCTTCATCAACAGTTCGCTGTCGCGCCACTGGTTACCGGCTCGCACCTGGGCCCGGAAGCCGATGCCCGCCTTCCCGATCCGGCTCTCGAGGATCTTCTCGAGCCCGGCAAATGCACCACCACAGATGAAAAGGACGTTGGTGGTGTCAATCTGGATGAACTCTTGATGGGGATGCTTGCGGCCCCCTTGTGGAGGCACGGACGCCGTTGTGCCCTCCAGGATCTTCAACAGCGCCTGCTGGACGCCTTCGCCCGAGACATCGCGGGTGATCGACGGGTTCTCCGACTTGCGGGCGATCTTGTCGATCTCGTCGATGTAGATGATGCCCGTCTCGGCCTTCTTGACGTCGTAGTCAGCGGCCTGGATCAGCTTCAGGAGTATGTTCTCGACGTCCTCACCGACGTAGCCAGCTTCGGTCAACGCAGTAGCGTCGGCGATGGCGAACGGCACGTTCAGCATGCGGGCCAGCGTCTGGGCCAGCAGCGTCTTGCCGCAACCGGTCGGGCCGAGGAGCAGGATGTTCGACTTGGCGATCTCGACGTCGCCTTCCCGATAGCTGCCCGCCTGGACCCGCTTGTAGTGGTTGTAGACGGCGACCGAGAGAATCTTCTTCGCCGGGTCCTGCCCGACCACGTAGTCGTTCAGGAACTCGAAGATCTCCTTCGGCTTGGGCAGGTCTTCGAAGCGAACCTCCGTCGGCTCCGCCAGCTCCTCCTCGATGATGTCGTTGCAGAGCTCGATGCACTCATCGCAGATGTAGACGCCCGGACCGGCGATGAGCTTCTTCACCTGCTTTTGTGTCTTGCCGCAGAAGCTGCACTTCACCAGCTCCCCACCATCGCCGAACTTCGTCACCCTCGCTCCCTTGCCTCAGGCTGCGCCGACGACGGCCATGTTGTCGACGGCTTCCCGGTTGGTGATGACTTCGTCAATGACACCGTACTTGCGCGCCTCGCCCGCACTCATGATGAAGTCACGATCTGTGTCGCGGTGGATCTTCTCGATCGTTTGCCCGGTGTCGTCGGCCAACATCTGGTTGAGGAGGTCGCGCATACGGAGGATCTCCTTGGCCTGTAGCTCGATGTCCGTAGCCTGGCCGGCTGCGCCGCCGTAGGGCTGGTGGAGGAGGATCCGGGCATGTGGGAGGGCGAACCGCTTCCCCTTGGTGCCTGCGGCCAGGAGGACGGCAGCCGCCGAGGCTGCCTGCCCGAAGCAGAACGTCGACTTGTCCGGCCGCACGTACTTCATCGTGTCGTAGATGGCGAACAGCGCAGTGATGTCACCGCCTGGGGAGTTGATGTAGATGCTGATGTCCTTCTCGGGGTCCTCTGACTCCAGGAAGAGCATCTGGGCACTCACGAGGTTGGCGATGGTGTCGTCGATCGGAGTCCCGATGAAGATGATCCTGTCGCGCAGCAGCCGAGAGTAAAGGTCATAGGCGCGCTCGCCGCGACTTGACTGTTCTACGACCGTCGGGACGAGGTAGTTGTACGCGCTCAACCCTCTTCCTCCTCGGTCCCGCCACCCTCGGCGGCTTCGCCGCCGGGCGCGTCGCCTGCGTGCTCGTCAGGAAGAGCAGCGGTCCCAGGATCGTCAGACGAGTCCTCGTGCTCCACAAGAAGCGCTCGATCCATTGGGCTCCCCTGCTCGTCGATGACTTCGACGTGATCGACCAGCCACGTCACGGCCTTCGAATACCTGACTTCCGATCGTAGTCGTTCCAACCCGGCGCCCTCGGCTACCTGGCGGGCGACGTCTCGCACGCTCTGGCCCGACTGCTCGGCCAAGCGGGACATCTCCGACGCCAGCTCGGCGTCGTCGACATCGAGTGCCTCTGCGTCAGCCAGGGCTCGCAGCGCCAGGTCGGCACGCACCTGGCTCTCGCCCTGCGACTTCATCTGCGCGAACACGCTCTCGGCGTCCTCGCCCGTCGCCTCGAAGTACTGGTCGAGGCTTATCTTGCGGCTCTCGAGCTGCCGGACGAAGCCGGCCAACAGCCTCTCTGTCGCCTCCTGCACGAGCGTTTCCGGCATGTCGCCTTGGACGAGGGCGGCCAGCGCCTCGACGGCTTTCTCCCGTAGCTCCAGTCGCGCCTGCAACCGCCTCAAGCCGGTCATGCGCTTGGAGATGTCGGCGCGGAGGTCGGCGACGGTGTCGAACTCCGAAGCGTCCGACGCCCAGTCGTCGGTCGGCTCGGGCAGCAGCTTCTCGCGGACCTGCTTCACCGTCACCTTCAGCGTGGCGCTACCGCCCGGTGCTTCGTCGGCCGCGACCTCGACGGTGTCGCCGGCTTTGGCGCCGACGATGGCCTCGTCGACTCCCGGAGCGATCATGTTCGAGCCGACCGAGTAGACGAAGTCGGTGGTGGACAGATCGTCGATGGTCTCGCCTTCTCGCGCAGCCTCCACGTCTACGGTGACCACGTCGCCGTCGAGAACGGCTCGGTCGACGTCATTCAGCTCGGCGAAGTTCTCGCGCATGCGGTCGATCTGGGCATCGATCTCTTCCTGGCTCGCCTCGGGAGAGGAGATCGTGACCTGCAGCCCTTCGTAGCCGGCAATCGAGACCTTGGGCCGGATCTCGACGACGGCGTCAAAAGCAAGGGGGCCGTCCTCCTCGCCAGAGGTGATGTCGATAGCCGGGGCGGCGATCGTGTCGAGCGACGCCTCTTCGACGGCCTGGGCGTAGTAGTCGGGTAGAGCGCTGCGGATGACCTCCTCGCGGATGGCCTTGCCTCCGAGGCGAACCTCTATGAGGCGGCGAGGCACCTTGCCGGGACGGAACCCGGGCACCGACAGCTCTCGCTGCAGCCGCTTGAACGTGTCTTGTACGGCCGTTTCCAGCTCTTCTTCGTCGACTTCGACTGAGAGCTTGACCTTGTTGCCTTCGAGAACTTCTGCAGTGGAGCGCATATGGTGCGGGGAGTCTACCGGTCGCTCCCAGCCGACCGCGACCAAAGGCTGAGGGGTCTGCTCGGCACGCGCTCGGCGACCGACCCGAGGAGGCTTCTTACCTGTAGGTGGGACTCCAGCTCCTCGGGTTGCCACCTGGCCGCCCGCTGGTGGGCGAGGCCAGTTCTCCTCGGGTTGCCACCGGGTCGCTCGGCGACGTCGGTCGTGAGCTGGACGGCACGACTGGGTCGGTGCCAGCCTGCCCATATGGCGGACGACGCACCTTCCGGGTGGCTCCCACCCGGCTACCAGCCTCTCCTCGAGGCGGCGACGGCAGTGTTCAAGGCCGACCAGCGGATTCGGGCGGCCTGGGTGCACGGATCGGTCGCTCGTGGGGACGCCGACGCCGTCTCGGACCTCGACGTCATCGTCGCGGTGGGCGACTTTGACATCCCTGAGTTCGCCGGCGGATGGCGGGAGCGACTGCAGGCAATCACGCCGACTGTCATGGCCCGTCCCTCATTCGGACAGGGCGGGAGTTGGTTGTCGATCACGGCCGAAGGGCTGCGTTTCGATCTTTGGGTGGAACCAGCCGGTCGTGTTGCGCGATCGGCCGTTACCGATCGGACGCTGCTCTTCGATCGCGACGGCCTCGACGCGCTGGTACCGACGTCACCCGATCCGCCAAAGACCTCGGATACAAAGCTCGCCGAGCTCGGGGCCTGGGTGGCGGATTGCGTCGCTCTCTACCGCAGCGCCGGCAGGAGAACGGCGGCAAGCGGCTTCGGCGCTGAAGCGGAGACAAACTGGACCGCCGGCGGGCTCGTCCGGCTCGAGTGCGCCCACACGCTGCGCTGGATCCTGTACTCCGCCATGGTCGAGGTCAACCGTCCCCTGCCCGTAACCGGCCTGAAGCAGTGGAGTGCAAAGTTGACCACCGATCAGCGGCGTCTCTTCGAGGGGCTGCCGACGGACGACCCCGATCCACTGCTGGCCGCCTTGGAGGACCTGCTTGGGCCGTTGGCGTCTTCGGACAGGTCGCCGGCTCCAAGCCGCTTGGCTGCGTTCCCTGAGGGTTATATACGCGGACTGCAGCTCACCGATCTCCCGCCTCCCGGTCGCTTGCGACCCCTCGCCGAAGAGGTCCTGGCGCTTCACCTCTATTTGGCTGTGGTCGTCCACCGCCAAGACTGGCTCCTCGGGCTCGAGGGTGTGTACAGCCTGCGCCGGCTCTTGTACGAGCTGTTTCTCGAGGTGAACGGCAGGCCCCCTGTGAGGTCAGCCAGGAGTTGGGACGACCGGTTGACCGCTGCCCAGCGGGACGAGTTACTGGGACTGCCTACGGGCACGGCGACGCGGGCGGGCGTGATCCAAGCGCACCAGGAGGTCAAGGCCGCCTTCGCTCGGCACGCACGCTCGCTACTGCGCGACGACTACCCGACCGCCCTCGAGCACGCGGTCGACTCATACGTGGCCCGCCATCTTCGGCAGGCGTCCACATGAGCCCTGACAGCTCAACAGAGGTCCTGACAACGACCCGGTCACACAGGACCGCCGGGGTGCCGCCCAGCAGCCTTGTCAAGAAGGCGCTGGCGCCGTCCAGGCTCCTGCACGGTTCCTCGGGCTGGAGGCCCTTGTCGGAATGACGCCTCCGGTGGATCCAGTGCATTTGTTACCGGCGTAACTGCATGAGGACCTGAGCGCACTGACCGGCAGCAGTAGTCGTGGACGTCTTCAGGGTCGGCAGCCGAGTTTGAGCACGCCCACAGTCAGCGGGGAGGATTCGCGTCGACCTTGTATCTGACGCGAAGGACCCCTCCCGCTAGTTGGTCGCTGCCGGGAGGGGTCCAAAAGGCGGTGAAGCCCGATGGCCATCGTATGGCCTTGTCCGTTGTCCCTCGACGAGTACCTCGCTGAGGGCGACGCCGTCAGCGTTCCGCGGCCCTTGTGCCCGCAGTGCGCCGAGCCGATGAGGTTCTGGGGCTCGTACAGACGTGACGTCCGCCTCGGCGACATCGCTCGCATCATCGTGCGGCGGGCGCGCTGTGAGCCTTGTAGGGCAACCCATGCCCTGCTCCCGGACTTCGTCGCCCATGGCCGCCTCGACGGCATCGAGGTGATCGGCCAAGCCGTCGCCGACATGGCAAGCGGCGCCGGTGCACGACAGGTGGCGACGGCCGCTGCGGTGCGCCACACCACGGCCCGGGACTGGCTGCGCCGCTTCAGGCGACGCGCCGGCATGCTGGCGGCCGGCTTCAGCGCCGCTGTCGTGGCACTGGGCGACTTGGTCCCGCGCCTTCCCAGCGGCCCGGTGCCGGCGGCCATCTCTGCCATGGGCCTCTGCGGTGGCCGCCGCCAGGAGGCGCCTCGGCGTCGGCGGCAGCCACTTCCGTATCGCCAACCGCATCGTCGGCGGGCACCTCATCTCCACCAACACAGATCCGCTCTTTTCGGCGAGCTGAGAGTCGTCTTTGATCTCCGGGGCCCCTCCCGGGGCCACGAGAGGAGAAGAACGACCCAGGTCCTTCCCGGCATGAAGCTCGTCTCCAGGTAGCCGTTGGCTCGCTCGACGATCCCTTGCGCTCGGGGTGGCCCTTGGCGAGCACGATCGAGCCCATGCCGAGCGTGCCTTTCAAGCGTAGGTAGGGCTCGGTGTAGATGAGCCGCTTGCCCCTGCGGACCGAGATAGCCGGCTCGCCGTCATACACGCCGATCTTGGGCACCTTGCCCAGCTCGACCAACAAGTCGAGGTGGCCGCCCAGCACGTCGGCCGACTCTTTCGAGCCGATCATCTTCCCGAGTATCCAGCGCTAGTAGCACGGCACCCCGACGAGCACCGGCAGCACCGCTGTCTGGCCGTAGTCGACCGGGATCTCGTAAGGCGGGAACCACAGGTCCCATTGACACAGCTCTCCCGCTTTGTACTCAGTGCGCCCGAACGCTTCCGGCACCTGGTAGGCCGGCCGCAGCTCGGCCACTCGCTCACGCAGCACCGTGATCCCGCCGGTCCACCCGATCCGCTCGGCAACGACCGTCGCCGGCATGTCGGGCGTGATCGCCAACAGCCGACGTATCGCCGCCTCGAACACGTCGACCGACGAGCCGCGTGACGCTCGCTCGTATTCGGTGCCGACTCCGAGCGGAGGGCTGCCCGCACGGTGTTCCTCGCCACGCCCAGCCGGCGAGCGATCGCTTCGATGCTCATCCCCTCGGCCAAGCACAGCCGCCTCATCTCTGCCCATTCCTCCACGTCGATCACATTCCTTCTCCCGGTTCGCCGATGTCGGCGACCAAGGTTCGATGCCTAACCACTGAAAGTGGTGCACATCGGGAGGGGGGTCAGTTTTCGATCGTGGATAAGGGGTCAGTATTCAACCGTTGCCGACAGCGAGCTCACGATGTGGGCTGCTCAGTTTTGTTCTTGCCCATTTCGAGCCGAGGGAGCGAGCCTCTACCTTTGTCCGCATGAGGACGCAAGACCATTCCCGCCTCTCGTACAAGATCGGCTACGCGAGACGGCACCCGGGCCGCATCCTGCCGTACGGGCGACGCTGGGCTCGCGATCTCTGGCTTGGCCTGCGCTCTGAAGACCACGTCAACTATTACCGCGCCGTCATGCACTCGGATGTCGCGCGCAGTCCGGAGGCTGCCGTTGGCGGCAGCAGCCGCGA
Source organism: Acidimicrobiales bacterium (assembly GCA_050744865.1). GTDB lineage: Bacteria > Actinomycetota > Acidimicrobiia > Acidimicrobiales > Bog-793 > JAKACA01. The sequence goes on from JBOGHW010000029.1 coordinate 9,672, forward strand.
GTCGTGGCTCAGGTTTGGCCAGTTGCAATTCGACTACCTGCTCGAGCACGGCCTCGCTCCGGACATGCGGGTCCTCGAGATCGGCTGCGGCAACCTGCGCGCCGGGCGGCTGCTCGTCGATTACCTCGATGCGGGGAACTACTACGGCATCGACATCTCGCCGGACATCCTGCTCGCCGCCCTGGACACGGTCACGACGTTCGGTCTGCAGCCCAGGCTGCCGCGGCTGACTCTGGTCCAGGACTTGAAGCTCGACTTCTTGCCAGACGAAGCATTCGAGGTCGTCCACGCCCACAGCGTGTTCTCGCACTCACCGATCGAAGTCGTCGACGAGTGCCTGTGCCACGTCGGCCGGGTCATGACCTCCGGCGGATTCTTCGACTTCACTTTCAAGCCGACGGACGGCGACGAACATCAGGTTCTCCATGAGGACTTCTACTATCGAGCACCTACCCTGATCGCCCTAGCGGCCAGGTACGGGCTCCGGGCGCAGGTCATGGACGACTGGCGACTGCGTCAGGACTCGCAGTGCAAGCTGAGAGTGACGCGGTCGGCGCCTAGCGGAGCCCTCAGGGAACCGGGAAGCTCGTGACAGCCTCGCCGCTCCGTCGGTCACGCGCACCCTGCCCCCGACAGCGATGGCGCCGGATCGTTGCGTCGTAACGCGAGCCTGTGAGCATGCGCACGGTTCACCGCTCGAAGCCGCGAGCTCTGTGACAGAGCTGCCAGACTGCTCGACCCGGGAACGGGTCCGTACTGGTTCCGACGAGGATGTCGCTGCCCGGCACGCGATGGAGTCGATACCGGGCGCAGACCGGCAGGCCAATAACCGTCACCGCATCCCCGATACCCCAGCGCAACGAGCAGTAGTCCCCGTCCTCCTGCCAAGCTAAGCCTAAACCCGGATCCACCGAAAAATAAGGGTTTTGAGGGTTAGTCACGCCTGAGCATCCGCGAAAAGTGCCTTCCGACCTGGGAGAATGGGGGTAACGAACCAAACCCATGGTCCCTCAGCGGAAGGCACTTATTCGATGCGCACATCTTCGCACACTCTGGACCGCATTTCGGTGAGCTTCGACGATGATCACGCCATTGCCAACGCCGGGCTGATCGAGGTCGCCACCTTGGCCGAGCATCTCGGATTGCGTGACCTGTTCGACGGCTACGTCGATCTCGGGACAGCTCCCGGTCACGCCAATGTCGGCCTCAAGGCCATGACGCTCGTGTACTCGGCCCTTGCGGGCGGCGACTGCATCGGTGACGCCATGCGGGTGGCCTCTACGCCCGAGGTGCTCGGCCATGACGTGCGGGCGCCGTCCACCCTCGGGACCTTCCTTCGCAGCTTCACCTGGGGCCACGTCGCCCAGCTCGACAAAGTCTTCGACGAGTCGATCCGCCGGGCGTGGGTAGCCGGCGCCGGGCCAGGGGGCGGAGACGTCACCATAGATGTCGACTCCAGCATCTGTGAGACCTACGGGTTCCAAAAGCAGGGAGGGTGCTTCGGCCACACCAAGGTGCGGGGCTACCACCCACTGATAGCCAGCCTGTCCGGCTCAGACGAGGTGCTCGGCGTGCGCCTGAGGGGTGGCAACGCCCACACCGGCCGTGGGGCGGACAGCTTCTTGACCCAGGTGTTCAACCGCGTGCGACGAGGCGGGGCTACCGGCCCGATGGTGCTCAGGGCCGACTCGGGCTTCTACAACCACAAGGTGACCGAGGCTGTGCCAAGGCCGATGTTCGGTACTCCATCACAGTCAAGATGTACAAGGGACTCCACAAGGTGATCGCCGCCATCCCAAAGGAGGCATGGAGGCCAATCGACTACTGGATCGGCGACGGCGCCGACGTGGCCGAGACGACCTATCGGCCCTTCTCGAACAAGCACCCCGAGGTCCGGCTCATCGTCAGGAGAGTAAAGCCCACACCCGGCAGCCAGCTGGCCTTGTTCGCAACCTACGACTACCACGCCTTCATCACCAACCGCGAGGGTGACATGATCGAGCTCGAGGCCGACCACCGCCGCCACGCCGTCGTCGAGGACGTCATCAGGGACCTCAAGTACGGCGTGGGCTTGAACCACCTTCCCTCCGGGCGCTTTGGCGCCAACGCAGCCTGGTTGGTGCTGAACGCTCTCGCCCACAACCTTGGGCGCTGGCTACAGCGGATCGGACTTGGGGCCGAGGCGGCGCCGATGACGACAAAGACGCTGCGCACAAGGATGCTGAGCCTGCCCGGGCGGATGACGAGCTCGGCCGGCAGGAGGCGGCTGCATCTCCCGAGAGACTGGCCGTGGGAGGAGCAGTTCTCTTACTGCCTCGAGAACCTCCGCGCCGTCGCCCGGCCCGCCACCCCGATCAGGAGCTGAGCCTCAAGCTCGACGGCGGCCCTGCAACTTTGCCCGGCGCCAGGTAACGAGGGTCCTCCCGCTGCACCTTGGACAGACGCGCCCGCTGTGGTCCCCCAGGAGCTATTCGACCGGTCCGCTGCCGCTGTGGGCCACGCCAACCACTTCAGAGCCATACGTGTGAGCGGCCGATGTCCTTCTGTGGATCCGGGTAACTAAAATAATTTTTGGTGCCTTCAGTGTCACATCGATTATGCCTTGAGTGTCACAATAGGGCGAGAATGGTGCTCGGAAGTATCACCCGAGGAGACGAGCCGTGGTCGCAGAATGGATCGGGCAGGAAGAAGCCCACGACGAAAAGGTGGCCATGATGCTCGGCGAGCGGGTGAAAGAGCTGCGAAAGGAGAAGGGCTGGTCGCAGGCCGAGCTCGGTGAGCAGATCGGGACCGACTCTCACCGGATCAGCCGCTAACGAGAACGGGCACATCACACCTTCGGTCGACGCCCTCGTGCGCTTGGCCGGCGCTCTCGACGTCAGCCTCGACTACCTCGTGAAAGAAGGCGCTCCAAGGCGCAACCTGGATGGCCACGAGCTGGGAGACCTCGGGAATCGTTTGGCGGACTTCAGCGAACTTTCCGACGAGGACCGCGCCTCACTGCTCAACGTGCTCGACGGCCTCTTGGCAAAGTCACGGTTGAAGGCGCTCGTGGGCGGCATCTCCCAGCGGCCGCTTCCAAACAACGCCCTGGCGCTCGGCGTTCGGCCTGTCTGGTGACCGTCGACCTCGAATGCCAACGGTGTAAGGCTTGGCGGGCGAGCCGCCGGGTTTGGGGATGAGAATGAGAGGGTCGTACCGGAGACGTCGGTTCACACTGGTGCGGTTAGAGCCCGTGACGGTGTATGGCGCAGGGTTCCTCGGGTGCCGTTTGATTGTTGCGTTCGAGCACGTGGGTCTGTGTCCTGGCAGAGGGACCTTCCGGAGCGGCACTGATCAACAGCGTCCGAAGGGAGGACCTCGTGGAAGTCATGTTCGAACGAGTTGCCGGTCTGGACATCGGAAAGGCCTCGGTCACCGTCTGTGTCCGCACCCCGGGGCCAGCACCGGGGAGCCGGACCAGTCGCACCCGAACGTTCAAGACGATGTGCCGGTCGCTCGAGGTGATGCGCGACTGGCTCGTCGCCGAGGGGGTGACGCTGGCGGCGATGGAGTCAACCTCCACCTACTGGAAGCCCGTGTTCTACTGCCTTGAGGAGACGATGACGGTCTGGTTACTGAACGCCACCCACATCAAGGCGGTGCCGGGGCGAAAGACGACGTCCGTGACGCCGAGTGGATCGCCCAGTTGGCCGAGTGCGGGCTCTTGTCGCCGAGCTTCGTTCCCCCTCCCGAGATAAGGAAGTTGCGGCTGTTGACGAGATACCGGGCACAGCTCCAACAAGACCGCACCCGTGACGCCGTCCGGCTGGAGCTGATGCTCGAAGACGCCTCGATCAAGCTATTGGTGGTGGCGTCTTCGCTCACCACGGTCTCGGCCCGGGCGATGCTGAGAGCCATGATCGCTGGCGAGGCGGACCCGGCCGTGCTGGCCGACATGGCCAAAGGCAAGATGCGTTCCAAGATCCCCGAGCTGACCGAAGCCCTCATCGGCCACTTCAGTACCGATCACGCCGCCCTGGCCCGTACCCTGCTCAGCCGTCTCGACATGGTCGAAGCTGCCCTCGAGGACCTCGACCGCTCCATAGCTCATGCCTGTCAGCCTTGGGCCAACCAGATCGAGCTGCTCCAGACCATTCCCGGCGTCGGCGAGAAGGTGGCCGAGGTGATCGTGGCCGAGACAGGGGCCGACATGACCCGCTTCCTCTCTGCGGCTCACCTTGCCTCGTGGGCTGGTGTCTGCCCGGCCATCTACGAGTCGGCCGGCAAACGCACCCCGGCCGGCTCGAGACGGGGCAACAAGTGGCTCACGTCGATGCTCGTGGAGTCAGCAGCCTCCGTAGGGCGGATGACCAAGCCGAACTACCTCACCTCGAGGCACCGCCGCATCGCCAGACATCGCGGTGCTGGGCGAGCCAACCTGGCGACGGCCCACTCGATCCTCATATGCGCCTACTACGTCCTCACTCGCGACGAGCCCTACCGGGACCTCGGTGCTGACTGGTTGTCCGAGCGCGACGAGGCAGCCCATGCCCGGCGCCTCGTCACCCAGCTCCAGCGTCTCGGTTACGGCGTGACCTTGGACAAGCCTGCCGCCTGAGCACGTCCCACCAGGAAGACAACCTCCCGCCCTGAGTGGAACGCGCGCGGTCGGCTTACAGCTATTCACGGGTCTGTGTGGTACATGGCGGGCGGATTGTGAACCACCGGGCTGGGTCAAGCAGAAGTCGGCTGGGTTTAGCGAGCGGTTGAGCTGACCGGAGAAAGGATCAGTCAGTCGGCCGAGGGTGGCAACTCATGGCCTTCGATCGCTCGACGCTTCCACGCACCCTGAATCGGCCATCGCAGCAGGAATTGGCCCAAGAGGTCGTCTATCGCTCGACCGCGATCCGTCGGTTCAAAATCCTGGCGCAACTCGCGGGAAAACTCAGCACTCAGGATCTCTTCCACCGCGAGCCGCTGGGCGGGCGAGGCCTGGTCCGTCGTCCTCAACGTCTCGAGAAGCAGCGGGTTGCGTTCGCCGATGACTTCCTCGAACAGGTTTCTCGCGAGGGCTGGCATGGATTCGACTACACCGCTCATGGCGCATTCCTCCAGCCGGCGGAGTTCGTCGCCCAAGTCGTGACGACCTTGCCGTCTGAATTCAGAACCACCGTGGCATCGTTGCCGACGAATTTGAAAGTGCCGCTTGCTTGCCGAACGACGTCGATCGGGTTCGCTACAGCGTCTTCCATCGCAGATTGGGAAACTCCCAAGCCACCATCACGGCTGATTGCTTGCTGGAGACCGTGATCTGTGTAGCCAGTGATCTCACTCGGCAGGGCGGCTTCCCCCTCTGCGGCAAGGGAGACCGGATGATCCTCCCAGCGATCGTTCAACATCGCGACGAAGCTCGCTGCGACGACAGCGCGTGCGTTCCAATCAACGACGGGAGGAGGGCTGGCTTTGCCCGGTGATTGGTGGGCGACTAGGTCGTACCCGAAGGTGGCGCAGGTCGTACGGATGCTGACGCCGTCGGATCCTGGCGACACCCCGATCCCGTACCAGATGACACAGACCGCCAGCAGTATCAAAAGCAACCCTGGTCGGCGAATTGTCCTCATTGGTTCGTCGTTTCGCGCTCGAGGACGCGCAAAGCGACATCGTTGCCACTTTCGGTGTTTGCGAGCCATACGATCGCCCCAGGGGTTGGGGCCTCGTCACCCGAATCGTTTAGCCACTCGCGCGCGATCCGCTCTATGGCATCGCCCGGCGAGTGCGGCCACGCATGATGACCGCCCTGGTCATAGTCTCCGGGGACCATCAGACCCAGACAGATGACCTCGGTGATGAGTCCCAGAGCGAGCTCGCGAAGCTGCTCAGAGTTGGTGAGACCCGACTGAGTTGCGATCGCGCGAACCCAGGCGGCATAGGCCGGATCCTTGAGACCGCTAACCAGTAGCTCTTCGACCAGAGTCCGCCCGGTCACGGAGCGATGTGAATCTTGTTGATCGAGCCGTCAGGGAACCTGATATCGATGGTCGCACCACCTGAGCTAGACGAGCTGCGAATACCGATCTGCGTCCCATCTGGGAGCTCATATACCGATCCGTCGTAGCCCTTCCACGTTGTGGGTGTTCCACCCTCGGTCAGCTGATCGAACGTGGACTGGAGCGCAGCTTCGTCTGGCACCGTCCGAACGAAACTCTGGTCACCCTGCGGAAGGTTGCCCAGTACTTGCTCGACCGTTTGAGTATCAGCTCCCCCCTCTGCGGCAACAGACGAACCGGTCGCGGAAAGGTCGTAACTCGGGGCTCTCGGCCGACTCCCACCTGGGAGGACGGTCTCGTTCAGCGCGACGAGTTGGCTGTCGGCGTTCCCGATGGCCGCGACGCGTGTTTGTGGGTGCAGAAGGGGTGCGGCCGACGACGCCGTGGCGAAGAAGCCGAACAGCGCGACGAGGATCATGGCGATCAGGCTGAGGAGCCCGAAGCGCTTGGCAGCGCCGCCGGCGGTGCCGTCCTGTCGCTTGGTCACGCCCGCCAGTCTCGCAGGCGCTGAGTGTGCCGTGGCGGTCTCTCGTCGCCCGTGAGAGCAGCTGAAGGCGACTAAGGGGAGAAGTGCAGGGTTCGGTTCAGGAGACGACGTGCACGGCGATGCCGAGCTCGCCGGCTGCTCGCGCAAGCAGATGCCCGACGTTCTGCTCGGTGCCGAAATAGAGCTCCCGACCATAGGCGAGCCCGGCGGCCAGGCTCTCGGCCACGAGCCATCCCGTGCCGCCGTAGCTCGAAGCCACCTGGGCAGCCTTGTCGAGCAACGGGCGCGGGTCGATGATCTGGAGCACTTCGGGGTGCGGGAAGCGAAGTGCCGCCCGGTCGGGTTCGGAGAGCGGCGCCAGGATCTGGGAGAGCTGGCCGCCGCGCGGGTTGTGAAGCGCCTGCAAGAGGCGCCAGTGCCGGCTGGATGGGAGCGCCAGATCCTCGTCGGGCAGCCCGCCCGGCCAGCGGGCGAGGACGACGCGGACGGCCAGGTACTCGTCGATCACGATCACGGCTGGCTCGGTAGGTCAGTCGGCGGTGTCGTCGTCGGTGCTGTCGCCGCCCAAGAGTGGGTCGGCGGCACTCACCGCGTCGAGTGCGGCCTGGAACTCGCCGACGAGATCCCCGTCGACGAGCCGGGCGAGGATGGCGCGGCCTTCGGGGGTGATGCGCGGGTCACCGGCCCGGCGTCGCCGCCGGCGTTCTTCGAGCAGCTCCTCACCAACGCTCACATGGACCATTCTGCCGCCTCTCTCCGTCAACCTGTTCATCACCCCTCCCCAGCACGACCACGAGCCCTCATCCCACCAGTCTTCGACCACGACCCGACCATTCGTAACGTTACGGTTCCCTCGCGCTGCACACCGTTGGCATTCGAGGTTTTCAGCTCACGGTCCCCATGATCGGGTGGCCCTCTGAGACGGCGATGTGGTCGGTGTTGAAGTTCTCGTTGAGCGCCGCCACTATGGCAGCCCGGAGCCTCCCGGTGCTGAGCGACAGGCCGAGGACGTCGAAGGAGATCTCGAATCGCACCCGGGCAGGGCAGGTGTCGTCGCCGGTGACGAGCACTCCGGGGCAGGGGTCGTAGCCGACTCTCGTCATGCCGGCGACCTCCTCGTCGCTCAATGCGTGCCGGTCGCCGGTCAGCTCCCTGTAGGCAATCGAGACGGCCCCGAACAGCTCGCCCGCCCACTCGCGGGCCTTTCCGGTCGGCACTACGAGGGTCGCCAGCATCGAAGGGCCGGCTATCTCGACGGCGAGGTTCTCCGGCTCACGATGGCTGTCGGGGTAGCAAAGAGGCGCCTCGTCGGCGTCTACATGGAAGCGCAGCTCTGCCGGCTCGGAGTTGATAGTCGTGGCGGTCATGACGGGTCCTCCTCGATCGTGGTTGGTGCGTCGAGGGCAGCCTCGGGGGTCGCCGATAGGTTGGTTTCGCCGGCGCGGTTCTCTTGATCTTCTTCAAGCTCCAAGAGAGAAAAGAGCCGCTCGACGTCGCCGTCGCCACCGGGTCCCGGGGGAGAAAGAGACGGGTGGGAGGGCGATCGGTGTCGGGTGTTCGTGGCCCCCGGATGGGTGGCGGCATGCACCGCCTGGAGCGCCCTTATCGAGACCTGGGTGTAGATCTGGGTGGTCGAGAGCTCGGCATGGCCGAGCAATGCCTGGATGTATCTGATGTCAGCCCCGCCTTCGAGCATCAATGTGGCACAGGTGTGGCGAAAGATATGGCAGGCCCCTGACTTGGGGACCCCGGAAGCATCCACGTAGCCTCGGGCGATCTGGGAGAGGCGGTCGGGCGAGATGGCCGTGCCCTCGGCGGTGAGGAACAAAGTGCCGTCGTCGGGCGGGAAAGACAGGCTTGGCCTCACTTCTTGGAGGTAGCGGCCGGCCCATAAAAGAGCCCGCTCGCCGACCGGGACGAAGCGGTCGCGCCGGCCTTTCCCCTGGCGCACCATGAGGGTCTCCCGTTCCTGGTCGAGGTCGTAGAGCGCCAAGTGGGCAAGTTCCGAGCGGCGGATGCCGGTCGAGTAGAGGACTTCCAGCATCGCCCGGTCCCTGAGGCCGAGCGGCCCGGAGACATCTGGCATGGAGAGGACCCGCTCGACTTCGGCGACGCTGAGGGCAGGCATGGGGAGGCGCCGCTCCACCTTCGGCAGGTCGATCTCGCTCGCGGGGTTGTAGAGCACCACATTGTTCCTCGCCGCCCATTTGAAGAACGCTCGCACCGGCAGCAACCTCTGTGACTGCGAGCGAAAGCTCAACGGGTCGCCGTTTGGCTTTCGGTAGTGGAACAGGTGCCGCTGGTAGCGCTCCAGCATCGGCCTCGTCACCTCGAGCGGTCTCATGACCCCACGTTCTTCGAGCCATGACGCGAGGGCTGCCAGCTGACCGCGGCGGTTCTCGATCGTGCGGGGGCTGTAGCCGTGGGCTCCCATCCAGTCACAGAACTCTGAGACGAGCTTCGGCCAGCCGGCCGGGTCGAGCGGGTCGCCCGGGACGTGATGGGGCTTGTGGGTGCCGCGCCGTCCCATCAGCCGGCCCTCCGGCCTGCGGCTTCGACTACGACCTTCCCGTTCTCGTGGCCGGGAGCAGTGCCTTTCGCACCGTCGTAAGCCTCTGAGTCCAGGAACGCCTTTTCGGGCAAGGGTTTCATGGCTGTTTCATCACCCCGACCGGGGGCCGACCACCCACCGACCGGGGGCCGACCGGGGGCCGACCGATCGCCGTCCCACCCCGACCGGTTGTCGTCGTAGCCATGCGAACCGAGCGCTTCCGGGTCGCACAGCCCGGCGAGGAAGCGCCCACCGTCGCGTCCGGCGCCGTCCCAGCACAGCTCGTGGACGAAGTTGGCGCCCTTGTCGTGGCGGTGCGCGCCGACCAGCTCCAAGTCGACGAGGCGGGCGAGGTGCACCTTCAGCTGGGTGTCGCCGAGCCCGGTCCTCTCTCGAAGCTCCCGCCGGGTCATGAGGATGTCGGAGCGTTCGACTCCGCGGCGCTCAGCCTCCTCGGTGACGACGCCGTCGAGCAGTTCGAGCAGCCGGCGAGTCCCCGGCGGCAGCTCGTCGAGGCTCGTGCCGAGGACCTCTCCAGCCAGTCGTCAGCGACAACCTCCGCGCCGGCGTGATCAAGCCCGACATCTACGACCCCAAGCTCAACCGGGCCTACGCCGAGCTCGGCGCCTATTGGACCCGGCCAGGCAGCTGACTCTTTGAGCGTCAAGGAGACGTCGGTTGGCTTTGAAGCCGACCCGCATGAGGACGGGGAGGTTGTGCAGCCTGCGGCCGATGCCGAAGTCGGTGCTGTCGTTGATCGTCGTCTCGGTC
>JBOGHW010000030.1:0-34232 GCA_050744865.1 Acidimicrobiales bacterium
AGTACCGCTTGCGAGCGATCCCATCGCCATCCCGACACCTGTCACCCCGACTACGAAAGACACAGGTATGCGGCCGCGCCACTTGACGCGGCGATCTCGGACGTGTTGCGTGAGCATTGAGCCCCCCGGATTCGATGTGGCGGTATCTGCGACGTCAGCCTTCAGGTGTTCGCAGTCGCCACCCCCCGCAGAGCGTAGTGCACGTCCCCTTCGACGTCTGGCTCCGAACGGAAGAAGTGTCCCTGAGCCGAAGGCTGCTGTCAAGTTGACCGCCGGTAACTTTCTTGACTTCAAGCGCCCTTGGCGGTCGATTGTGTGTCTCGTGCAACCGAGGCCACAGATTGCGGTACCTAGCGCGGCGCGCTTCGCCTTGCAGCGCCGGTCAACAGGCGGCAGCCGAGCGCCGGCGCTCCCGGCTCTCCATCGGTGGAGTGATCAGGCCGCTGGTGCTGTCATCAGCGCGACGAGCTCTACGTGTTCTGTCATGGGGAACAGGTCAAGTGCCCTGATCGCGCCCAGCGACCACCCAGCCTCGACGGTCGCCCGGAGATCCCGGGCGAACGAGGCTGGGTCACAGGACACGTAGATGATGCGGCGAAGTCTCGGCGCCAGCGCCGTCAGCGCGCTCATGACCTGCACACCGGCGCCCTGCCGGGGCGGGTCGAGCACCACGACCTCGACGGCACGCAGCTCGCGGCCGACAACCTCCGCCGTGACAGGGGCATGGACGACGTCGAGGTGATGGTGGCGGACCGAGTTGCGCACGGCGTCGCGCGCCGCTTGGGTGTCCCGTTCGATCGCCACGACGTGGCCCTGAGCGCCGACAGCGTCGGCCAGCAGCACTGAGAGCAGGCCTACGCCCGAATAGAGATCGGCGACCCTCGATCCCTCGCAGTCGCCGACCAGTGTGAGCACGGCCTCGCAGATCGCCCGCGGAGCACCGCTATGGACCTGCCAGAAGGAGCCGGGGCTCACGTAGAACCTGCGGCCGAGGACGTTGGTCTCGAGCTGGCTCGGCTCCCGGCGCGCCCGCCCGTCGACGAGAAGCCCGCCGTCGAAGCGCGGCACCTCGGCGTTGGACCGTGGCTTCGAGCGGATGGAGACCACGGCCTCTCCTCCTTCGAGGGCAAACGCCTCGACTTCAGCCGCTCCTGCCCACGACAGCTGCTCGAGACCCATGCCGGCCACGCCTGGAGCAGCGATGGGGCATCGCTCGATCGGCTGTATCTCGTGGGACCGGTACCTCTTCAGGCCGAGCCTGCCCCGCGGGAGAACCGAGTAGCGCACTTTCGTTCGCCAGGCCAGCCCATCGGAGTCTCCCGGCACGGGGTCGACCGTCACGTCGCACTGGATACCGGCGACTCGTTGCAGCTGCTCGGTCACCAGAGCTGCTTTCATCTCGCGTTGCATGGCGAGAGATGCGTGCTGGTAGTCGCATCCTCCGCATTTGCCGGGACCGGCCTGGGGGCACGGAGGTTTCACGCGGGCGCTGCTGGCCTCGCCGATCACCACGGCATCGGCTCGAACGAAGTGGCGGGACTCGTCTGTTATCCGTGCCAGCACCCTCTCGCCCGGAAGACAGTGGCGAACAAAAGCCACGCGACCGTCGTCGAGGCGGGCGACACAGCCGCCCCCGGCCGCCGGCTTGCCCACCACCAGCTCGACCAACCCGTCGGGATGCGCAGGCGTGGGCTCGGTCGTCACCCAGGCTCTTGCTCGACCCAGCCGGCCGTAATCGGCACGGGGCACGGAGCAACCGTCATGACCTGTTCGGCGACAGCCGCCCGAGGATCGGGCAAGGACCAGTTCGCCACGCGGCGCTGGAACTCCTCCACCCGGCGCCTCTTGCGGCGTGACTGCATGGAGCGGGCGCAGGCGTCCAACGCCACGTCCTGCCCACTGCACGTCTTGACGATCACTGTCTGGTTCGGCGACTTGGCGACAGAGCTCTGCCCGAGCGTCACCTCGGCGATGGCAGACCGGGTCAAATGCTTCGTGCGGAGCAGGTTCTTCACGGTGAGTGTGTCGCCTCTGATCAGCACGACCATCGATATGAGGCGGTAGAAGTAGAGCACCCATACAACGAGAGCCAGTCCTGCCAACAACGCCCAAATCGTCCCGCGACCTGCCAGGGTGATGGTGACGACGAGCGCCATCCAGGCACCCAAAGCGCCTATGGCGATATGGGTCAACCTTCCGGTGAGCGGCGGACGCACCTCAAGCTCTGCCTGGTCGTGAGTTGCGGGCTGCACCTGACAATCTTGCCCGATCCGAGCACCGTGCTGGCGTCAATCAGGATCTCTCATGGATCAGCGTTCGTAGATGACGAACGAGGTGCGGTGGGCGACGGTGTCGTACAGAGACCGTGCCGGGCCGTTGAACTCCTGTGTCTCCCAATAAACGCGGGCGCAGCCACTCTCGTCCGCCGTGGCGTACACAGCCTCGATGAGCTCGCCGGCTGCTCCACTACCGCGCGAGGAGGGCTGGACGAACAGGTCCTCCAGGTAGCAGTAGTCGGCCGAGCTCCATGTCGAGGGATGGAACACCAGGTGAGCCAAGCCGACGACGCTCCCGTCGTCGTCCACGGCGACGAGGCCCATCAGCCCGCTGCTTTGATCGCACAGACGGGCGAACGTGCTGTCTGTGTCCTGCGAACTGACGCTGCCCCGGTAGAAGTGCAGATAGCCCTCCCAGAGAAGCTGCCAGGCGTGCCTGTCTTCTCGCTCGAGTCGCCGGATCATCGTCGATGTCCTCCTTGGACCTTGGTTCGGTAGGGCCGCAACGTTCGCGCATCGGGCACCCTGCTTGCCCGCCGGACGACCCTTTCTCCCCACTAGCGTCGCGCCGATGGCAAACGAGCCGCTGAAGGTCCTCGTGATCACCGCTCATCCCGACGACGTGGACTTCGGAGCGGCTGGCACCGTTGCGACCTTGACAGATGAAGGCGCGTCCGTGACCTACTGCATCGTGACTGACGGCGCGGCGGGAGCTGCCGACCCCGACGTGGACCTCGCCACTTTGCCCGAACTCAGGCAACGAGAACAGCGGATGGCAGCGGCCGAGGTGGGGGTGAGCGAGGTGGTGTTTCTCGGCTATCCCGACGGCCAGCTGCAAGTGACGCTCGGTCTGCGCCGTGACCTCAGCCGCGTCATCCGCACCGTTCGACCGGAGCGGGTGATCTGCCAATCGCCAGAGCGCAACTGGGGACGCATCCGGGCCAGTCACCCGGATCACCTGGCGGCAGGCGAGGCGGCTCTGCAGGCCGTGTACCCCGACGCTCGCAACCCGTATGCCCACCCCGAGTTGCTCGCGGCCGGCCTCGAGCCCCACGCCGTCGCGCAAGTCTGGCTGATGTCCTCGCCCCGGCCGGATACCTACGTCGACGTCAGCAGCACGATCGACCGGAAGATCGCCGCCCTCAAGGCTCACCGGAGCCAAGTCTCCCAGCCAGAGCAACTCGAGGTGATGGTGAGGAGCTGGGCTGCCGCCCTCTCCGAGGAGGCGGGCCTTGGCGCCGGGCATCACGCCGAGGCCTTCCAGGTAGTGGACACCGGCTAGAGCGGCCCGAGACCGCTAAGATCAAGGCAGGCCCGAGCGAAAGGGGGTTGCTGGAATTGGAAACTCACACCAACACGCCAGACACTTCTGTCGCGCTCGGACAGGTTCTTACCTGATCCTGCGAGGATTGCGAGCCGGGTGGCCAAGGAGCCACCGGCACCTCTGCCCTCCGCCACTCCGAGCGCTCACTACGAGGAGCCCTCGACTTGACCGAACCTTTGCTTCACCGCGCAGGCGAACCGCCTGAACATTTGCCTCAATCCCACCCTTATCGCAGGCAGACCGTCGACGGCGTCCCCGGCAGCGGTTCTGCTTTCGCCTCACTGGCCGACCTCGGCTGGGACGACGGGTACGCCTCGGCACTGGTGGCTCTCGCTGCTGCCAAGCCGGAGCACTCGGGCGAGACGGTCGGTGGGCGCGTGCTGCGCCGGGACAAGACCGCCTGCCAGGTCGCCCTCGGCGGGTCCGAGGCACACTGCCCGATATTGCCCGCGCTGCTCGGCGACCCCCTCACTGCACCGACGACTGGCGACTTCGTAGGCGTTCGTGGCGGCGAGATAGTCGCTGTCCTCGAGCGACGGACGAGCGTCATGCGCGGAGCCTTCCGCAACCTCACGGCGCAAGTTCTGGCCGCCAACGTCGAATACGTGATGGTGGCGGTTCCGCTGTCGTCCAAATTCCGTCCCCGCCGCCTGGAGCGGCTCCTGGTGGTCGCCTGGCAGACGGGCGCCGTGCCCTTGGTCGTCATTACGAAACTCGACTGCTCAGGCGACGCCGCCGAGGCCTACAGCCGGGCCAAAGCACTGTCGCCGGGCGCCACCGTCCACATGGTGAGCGCTTTCACGGGCGAGGGAGTCGAAGAGCTGGCAGCCGAGCTGTCACCGCGGACGACATCTGTCATCATCGGCCCCTCCGGCGCCGGCAAGTCGACGCTTGCCAACGCCCTCGGGGACTCGGCGACCGAGCTCGCCACCGCCGAGATCCGCGGCGACGGGAAGGGACGGCACACGACTGTCGCCCGCGAGCTCGTCAGGCTGGCCAACGGTGCCATGATGATCGACACGCCAGGCCTGAGGGCGATCGGCCTCTGGGACGCCGAGGAGGCACTCAGCGAGGCGTTTGGGGACGTCGAAGCGCTGGCAGTTCACTGCCGCTTCAACGACTGCGCGCACGCCAGCGAGCCCGACTGTGCCGTGTCAGCGGCGGTGGATTCCGGCGAGCTCGATGCCGACCGGCTCAGCTCCTACCAGAAGCTGCAACGCGAACAACGCCGCCTGGCCGCCCGCACCGACGCCAAGCTGCGTGCCGAGAGGACAGCTGAGTCCAAGGCGTTCAACAAGCAGAACAGGCGCATGCCTCACCATTGACGCGCTCGAAGGGCGTGCCCCGGTCGCCGCCCGGCCTCCTCGTCGCCCGGGGGGTGGCGTCACGTGGGTAGGTTCGTCGCCATGCCTGAGCGCCGTCGCCTTCTCGTGGACATCACGCCGCTCAGGACCCAGCCACAGTTCCGGCGCCTCTGGGGCGGCTATCTCGTGAGCGGCCTCGGCTCGCAGCTGACGGTGGTGGCGGTGCCGTACCAGGTCTACAGGCTCACTCACTCGTCTTTCGATGTCGGAATGGTGGGCTTGGCGCAGGTCCTGCCTGTCCTGTTCGGCGCCTTGGCAGGCGGCTCTGTGGCAGACGCCGTCGACAGGCGGTACGTCCTTTTGTGCAGCCAAGGGCTGCTTTGTGCGTGCAGCGTCGGGTTGTTCCTGAATGCCTTGTCAGCCAGGCCCGCCCTGTGGCCCCTCTACGCGCTGGCAGCGGCGATAGGTGGCTTCAGCGCCACCGACTCGTCGACCAGGGCGGCCGTCTTCGTCAAGCTCGTAGATCGCGAGCAGTTGGCTTCGGCCAACGCCCTGTGGCAGATGCTCTACCAGATCGGCTCGGTCGTCGGGCCGGCCATCGGCGGGATCTTGATCGCTCACATGGGCGTCGGCTCGGCCTACTTGATCGACACGTGCACGTTCACGGTGTCGTTCTTTGCCGTCTTCGGGCTGAGGGCACTGCCGCCTTCAGGAGGAGGCACCCGCTTCGGTTGGAGCTCCATCAAAGAGGGCCTCGGCTTCCTCCGTGGGCGGCAGGCGCTGCAGGGGACGTTTGTCATCGACCTCGACGCGATGATTCTGGGCATGCCGCGGGCGCTCTTCCCCGCCCTCGGCCTTGTCCGGTTCCGGGGCGGTGCGCAGGCCGTTGGGTTGCTGTACGCGGCGCCGGGGGCTGGTGCCCTCGTTGGTGCTGGCTTGACCGGCTGGGTCTCCTCTGTGCGGCGCCAGGGACGGGCAGTGCTCATTGCCGTCACGGTGTGGGGCGCCTCGATAGCAGTGTTCGGTGTCACGCCCTGGCTGTGGCCGGCCCTGCTTCTGCTGGCGCTGGCCGGTGCCGCCGATGTCGTCTCGGCCGTCTTCCGGGGCACGATCATGCAGACCGAGGCGCCCGACGAGCTGCTCGGTAGGGTGTCGTCTATCCACACGGCGGTCGTCACCGGCGGCCCTCGTCTCGGCGATGCCGAGGCGGGTACGGTCGCCGCCCTGGCAGGCACGCAGGCGTCGGTCATCTCCGGAGGGCTGGGCTGCCTGGTCGGCGTGGGGCTCGTCTGGCGCCTTATGCCGAAATTCGTCCAGTACGTTGCTCCCACCCGCCGAACCGCGCAATCGCCGTGATTGCACAGCGGGCATGAGACACCGCACCGGGGTGTGTGCAAAGTTGGAGAGATGATCATCGGGATACTGGGTGGGACAGGACCTGCCGGCAAGGCCGTTGGAGCGCGCCTGGCCTCCGTCGGCCTCGACGTGCGCATCGGTTCTCGCCAGCGTGAACGCGCCGAGGCCGTGGCTACAGAGCTGAGCTCGAAGTGGCCAGGTGTGCCTCTCTCGCTGCAAGGCGTGAGCAACCAGGACGCTTGCGAGGCAGATCTCGTGGTGCTGGCAACGCCTTGGGACGGGGCCGCCCCGACCGTGCGGTCTCTAGCCGGAAAGCTCGAGGGCAAGGTGGTCATCTCCATGGTGAACGCCCTTGCGAAGGTCGGCGACGAGCTCCTGGCCCTCGTGCCGCCGAGCGGCTCGATAGCGGTGGCTGTCCAGCTGGCAGCCCCAGGAGCGCTCGTGGCGGGAGCGTTCCACCACGTGCCCGCCCGCTCGCTGGCGAACATCAATCACGACCTCGACGCCGACGTCCTGGTTTGCTCGGACCGGCCTGAGGCCACGGCCGCCGCCATCGAGCTGGCCGACCTCATACCCGGCTGCCGAGGAGTTGACGCCGGGTCGTTGTCCGCGGCGGCCGCCATCGAGGCCTTCACCGCAGTCCTGGTCGGCATCAACATCAAGCACAAGGTGCACTCGAGCATTCGGCTCACCGGATACGGCAGCAGCGGGCACGGCAATGCCGCCCAGGACGACAGACAAGAGGAACGCTCATGATGCGGCTCTACGACACGGCGCGGGCCGAGGTCGTCCCGTTCGAGGCGGCGCCGACCGTGCGGATGTACACGTGTGGGATAACGCCGTACGACTCAGCCCACCTCGGTCACGCCGCCACCTACCTCACATACGACATCTTGCAGCGGCGGCTGCGAGACCTCGGTCATCGGACTGACTGCGTGAGAAACATCACCGATGTCGACGACGACATCCTCCGCAAAGCACGCGAGCTGGGGGTGCATTACCTGGATCTGGCTGCGGGGGAGATAGCCCGCTTCGACCAGGACATGCGGGCGCTGAACCTGCTCCCAGTGGCGTCGGAGCCGCGAGCGACCTCGGCCATACCGGACATCTTGGGGTTCATCGGCATGGTGCTCGACTCCGGGCACGCCTACCGGGCCGGTGGCGCTGTCTATTTCGACGTGTCGACGTTCCCGCGCTTCGGGCAGGTGAGCCACTTCGACCGGGACAAGATGCTTGCCCTGGCAGCCGAGCACGGCGGCAACCCCGACGACCCGTTCAAGAACGACCCACTCGACTTCGTGCTCTGGCAACCGTCGGCCGACGACGAGCCGGCCTGGGACTCGTTGTGGGGCAAGGGTCGCCCTGGCTGGCACATAGAGTGCTCGGCGTTGGCAATGCGAGAGCTCGGGCCGACAATCGACTTGCATGGCGGGGGCAGCGACCTCGTCTTCCCGCACCACGAGTGCGAGGCTGCCCAATCCGAGGCCGCCACGGGGCAGCCGTTCGTGCGGCATTGGCTGCACTGCGGCATGGTCAAGCTCGGTGGTGTGAAGATGTCCAAGTCGCTCGGGAATCTGGTGTTCGTGCGGACGCTGGTCGAGGCGCACGAGCCGCCAGCCGTGCGCCTGGCACTGCTTGCGCATCACTACCGCGAGGCTTGGGACTTCGACGGCTCGCTCCTTGACAATGCGGCCCGCCGCCTCGAACGTTGGCGGGCGGCGGGCGAGGGCGAGGGCGGGCTGGACGCCGTGCGCGTCCGCCTCGACGACGACCTCGATGCGCCTGGTGCCCTGGCAGCAGTCGACGAAGCTGCTGCCCAAGGGGTCGGCGTCAGCCGAGCCGCAGCCTTGCTCGGGGTCGCTGTCTAGAACCGTTCGGCTCGCCTAGGCGGGCGGCCGGCCCCCGAGACGGCTTGCGCGCCGGTCCGCCGCGACCCGCGTCGAGCCGTTCCCTGGCGGCGACCGCCTAAATTGAACCGATGGCCGACGACATCACCGTGACCCTGCCCGACGGGAGCCGACGTTCCTTGCCGCAAGGCTCCACGGGATCGACGTTGGCGGCTTCGATCGGCCGCAATCTCGCCCGGGACGCCCTGGCCGTCGTCGTGGACGGTGAGGAACGGGATCTCGCTCGCCCGCTGCCGGACGGGGCAAGCGTCTCGGTCGTCGTGGCTGGCAGCGACGCCGGGCGCCATGTGATCCGGCACTCGACTGCCCATGTGATGGCCCAGGCCGTGCTCGCGCTCTGGCCAGGGGCCAGGTTCGCGATCGGGCCGCCCATCCAGGACGGCTTCTACTACGACTTCGAGCTGCCCGGCGGAGCCCGGTTCACAGACGGAGACCTTGAGGCCATCACCGAGCGTATGAGGCAGATAGTGGCGCAGGGACAGCCGTTTCTCAGGGAGGAGCACTCGATCGCGTCCGGCCTCGAGCTCTTCGCCACCCAGCCTTTCAAGCTCGAGATAATCGAGGGCGTGGCCGCGCGGAGCGGCGAGTCGGGCGCGGCTCACGTTGGCGAGTCGGGCGGCGCTTCGGAGGCGGACTTGATGGCCGAGGCGGGCGGGCGCGGCGACGTCGTGACCGCCTATCGCAACACCGAGGAGTTCGTCGATCTCTGCAGAGGCCCGCACGTGCCCAGCACAGCTGACCTCGGGCACTTCAAGCTCATGCGGGTGGCCGGCGCCTACTGGCGCGGTGACGAGCATCGCCAGCAGCTGCAACGGATTTATGGCACGGCGTGGGAGTCCGCCAAAGCCTTGAGCGAGCACCTTCACCGCCTCGAGGAGGCCGAGCGCCGCGACCACAGGCGCCTCGGACTTGAGCTCGACTTGTTCTCGTTCCCACCCGAGATCGGATCGGGGCTCGCTGTCTTCCATCCGAAGGGCGGTCTCGTTCGCCGCATCATGGAGGACCATTCGCGCAAGCGCCACGAAGAATGCGGTTACGAGTTCGTCAACAGTCCCCACATCACCAAGGCGCACCTGTTCGAGACGTCTGGCCACCTCGAGTGGTACGCCGACGGCATGTTCCCGCCGATGGAGCTCGACGAGGGGCAGAAGTACTATCTCAAGCCGATGAACTGCCCGTTCCACTTGCTCATATTCAAGAGCCGCCAGCGCTCGTACCGCGAGCTTCCCTTACGCCTGTTCGAATTCGGAGCCGTCTACCGCTACGAGATGTCAGGAGTCGTGCACGGGCTGACCCGCGTTCGCGGCATGACCCAGGACGACGCCCACATCCTTTGCACCCGCCAGCAGATGCAAGGCGAGATCCAGTCGGCGCTCACCTTCGTGCTGGACCTGCTGCGTGACTTCGGCCTCGACGACTTCTACCTCGAGCTGTCGACCAAGCCCCCCGGCAAGGCCATCGGGACGGACGAGGAGTGGGAAGAGGCGACGCAGGCGCTCCGCGATGCGGCCGCTCCGATGGGCCTCGACCTGGTGATGGACGAGGGCGGCGGCGCTTTCTACGCTCCAAAGATCTCCGTGCAGGCTCGTGATGCCATCGGCCGCACGTGGCAGCTGTCGACGATCCAGGTCGACTTCATGCTGCCGCAGCGCTTCGACGTCGAGTACATCGGTTCGGACAACGGTCGCCACCGGCCGATCATGATCCACCGGGCGTTGTTCGGTAGCGTCGAGCGTTTCTTTGCGGTGTTGCTCGAGCACTACGCCGGAGCCTTCCCGATGTGGCTCGCACCTGTGCAAGCTCGTGTGCTGCCAGTGCGGGGCGACCACGAAGCCTACGCTGCAGAGGTGGCAAGTGCTCTGGCGCACGAAGGTTTGAGGGTGGTGGCGGAACCGGCCGACGAGCCGCTTGGCGCCCGTATCCGCAAGGCGAAGCTGGAGAAGATCCCTTACGTGCTCGTCGTCGGCGACGCTGACGTGTCGGGCCGCACACTGGGGGTCAACGGCCGGGGAGACGCTCCCCCCGAACGAGACGTACCGCTGGCCGAGTTCGTCGCCAGGGCGACCGCCGAGTCCGCTCCTCCCCGGCGAGCGCCACGAGACGACAAAGCCGTCACGACGTGACGATGGAGCACCTCTGGGCCGGGTGGCGCTCTGCCTACGTCGGGGCTGCCGGGGCAGCAGAACCGTTGCAGGTCAACGGGAGCCGGGGCTGCGTGTTCTGCGGGATCCTCGAGTCCGGGGCGCTCGACGAGGACCGCGGGATCATCGCCGAGGGCGATACCGTGGTCGTCATCTTGAACGCCTATCCCTACACCTCGGGCCACCTGATGGTCATGCCCCGGCGCCATGTCCGCGAGCTGGAGGAGCTGACGTCCGAGGAGGCTGTGGAGATGTGGTCCACCGTGCACCGGGCAGTGGCGGCCCTGAAGCGCGCCTATAGGCCTGACGGCCTCAACCTCGGTCTCAACCTTGGGCGCGCCGCTGGCGCGGGTATCCCAGGGCATCTCCATGTGCACGCCGTGCCGCGTTGGCTCGGAGACTCGAACTTCATGACTGCGGCCGCCTCGGTCCGCGTGCTGCCCGAAAGCCTGCCGGACAGCTGGAGGAAGTTGCGTGCAGCATGGACGTAGAGCCCGTCAGGCCCCTCCCCCCGAGAGGCAACCGCAAATCCCGCCCCTGGGCGAGCATCTCGATTGCGGACGAGAAGCTTGTCGTGCGCTTGTCCGGATGGCGCAAGCTGTGGGCGATGAAGTCGAAGGTCGTCGTGCCCTTCGATTCGGTCGTGCGTATCGAGCACGACCCGTCTGTGTACTTCCTCATCCCTACGCGACTGCGGCCCACGCGCAGGACGGGCACCCGCCTGTTCAGGATCGGCTCTTACCACGGGTTCCAAGGCTGGTCCTTCTGGTCCTGCGGGACCGCGCACGATGCCATCTACATCGAGACGACCGGCATCCAGTATCGCTACATCGTGGTCGAGATGCCCGACCCTGTCCGTGTCGTCAGGTCGCTGCGGAGTGCCGTCGGGATCGGGCCGCACTCCGTCGACGCTCCCGATGCCCCCGATGCCCCCGATGCCCCCGATGCGCCTGTGCACAAGACCGCTCCGTCCAACCGCCGCCTCGGCACCTTCAAGCCACCACCGCAAGTCACTCCGCACGACGAGTGACCGCGGCGGGGCGGCGGAGTGTTAGCGCCGTCCGGACCCCCAGGACTCGGCTGTTGAGGCTTTCTGGCCTTTCAACCTTGCTGGTCCGGCGCCTCGGGCTTGTTGGCTGCTCAGGCCTGCTGGGCCTGTGCGGCCTTCAGGATCTTGTCGGCGAACTGGGGGGAGACAACCTCGTAGCGGTCGTGGGAAACCGTGAAGCTGCCTCGCCCTCCGGTGAGGGAACGCAGGTCAGTGGCGTACCGCATGATCTCCGAGGTGGGCACGAGGCCGATCACGACCTGCTCGCCGCCGGCACCGGACTCGGTGCCCATGACGCGCCCGCGCCTGGAGTTGAGATCCCCTAGGACGTCACCCTGCGAGGCCGCCGGGACGGAAACCTCGAGGCGTGACACAGGCTCGAGGAGAACAGGCCCTGCCTTGGCCAAAGCTTCCCTGAGCCCTAGCGACCCGGCCATGCGGAAGCTCATCTCCGAAGAGTCAACCGAGTGGTACTTGCCGTCGAACAGCGTGACCCGGACGTCGACGACCGGGAACCCGAGCGCTCCGCCCGAGCCCATGGCGTCCTGAATGCCCTTCTCGACAGCGGGGATGAACTGGCGAGGGATGGCACCGCCGACTATCTGGTCCACGAACTCGAAGCCGCTGCCGCGTTCCAACGGATCCACGCGCATGCTGGCGACGCCGAATTGGCCGTGGCCACCGCTTTGTTTCTTGTACTTGCCCTCAGCTTCGGCCGAGCCTGTGATCGTCTCGCGGTACGGGACCTTGATGGCTTCGGTCTCGACGTCGACTCCGAACTTGCGGTGCAGCTTCTCGCACACGATCTGCAGGTGGGTGTCACCCATGCCGGACAGGACGGTCTGGTGTGTCTCGTCGTCCCGGCGCACGGTGAGGGCGATGTCTTCTTCTTGTAGGCGGTGGATGGCCGTCATCAGCTTGTCCTCGTCGCCCTTGGCCTTGGGACGTATCGCGACAGACAGCAACGGAGTGGGCGAGGGCCGCGCATCGATGACGACAGGACTGCCCTTCGGCGCCAGCGTGTCTCCGGTGCGTGCGTCTGTGAGCTTGGGTACGGCGATGATGTCTCCGGCGGCGGCTTCGGCGATCGGCGTCGCGTCCTTTCCGCGCAGCAGCTGCAAGGCATGGAGGCGCTCTTCGGTGTGGCTGCGGGAGTTGACGAGGACGGCGTCGGGACGGATCGTCCCCGACAGGATGTGTATCAGTGAGATCTTGCCGACGAACGGGTCGGCGATCGTCTTGAAGACCCGCCCGAGCGGCTGGCCGGCAGGGTCGGGCGCCACATCCATTGACTTGTCGCCGGCCCGGACCTTGACAGGCGGCCTGTCGAGCGGGCTTGGCCCTATCTCGCAGATGAAGTCCAGGAGCCTGTCGACAGCGATGGACTTGGAGGCTGAGCCGCAGACGACCGGGAAGACTGTCGCCGAGGCGACTCCGTGGGCGAGTGTCGCCTCGAGCTCCTTTGCCGACGGCGTCTCGCCCTCCAGGTAGCGCTCCATCAGGTCGTCGTCGGCCACGACGATGCCCTCTACCAGGGCGTCGTGGACGCGATGCTCCATGTCTGACATGTCCTCGGGGATGTCACCGGAGACCGGGACTCCGGTGTCGTAGGTGATGGCAGTGTCCGTCAGCAGGTCGGCGACGCCGCGAAACTCGGCTTCGTGGCCAATGGGCAGCTCGAGAGGAGCGATACCGGCGCCGAATTGGGTGCGAAGCTGGTCGAGGGTGCGCTCGAAGTCGGCACGCTCCCGATCGAGCTTGTTCACGAAGACCATGCGCGGCAGGCCAAGATCGGTCGCCGTCCGCCAGGCGATCTCGGTCTGGACCTCGACTCCTTCGACGGCGCTCACGACGACCACCACCATGTCGGCTACCGAGAGCCCAGCTTCCATCTCGGCGACGAAATCGGCATAGCCGGGCGTGTCGATGATGTTGAGGCGGTGGTCGCCGTGCATGACGGGCGCCATCGACATCGACACCGATATGTGGCGCTTGACCTCCTCCGGCTCGAAGTCGCTGACGGTCGTGCCGTCCTCGACACGGCCGGCCCTGTTGATAGAGCCGGTGGCGACCATGACGGCCTCCGCCAGCGTGGTCTTACCGGAGCCTCCATGACCTACGAAGGCGACGTTCCTGATCTTCGCAGACGGCACGCTGGCCACTTGGCACACCTCCTCCGGGCGCTCCTCAATCCGGTCCCCCCCGGGAACGGCCAACGCCCGCCGCCGAGCCTACCTGGGGCTGTGGCAAGCGCAAGGGTGACCGCAGTAGGTGGAGCTTGTTCAGTTTGGTAACCTGGAGCCGTGGCAGGAGACCAGCTCCGTGCTGTTCCGCCTGGCGGTCGCGGCCATGCCGCGGCTCGACCCGGCGGCCTGAGCCGATGATCGACGGCCGGCGCAAGCCGAAGCACGACGACGAAGCAGGTGGGCTCGACGCCTCGGCGGACCTCGACGCAGCCGAGGGAGCAGCTACCGACGTCGATACCGCCGCCGGAGACCCGACTGCAGGAGCACCGGGCGGCGAGCCGGCTGGCGGCGCACCCGGCGAGGAAGACAGGCTGCCGAATGTGCTCCTGCGTTTCCTGAGAGCGATCGGGCCGGCCGTGGTGCGGGCTGGTGTCAGCGCCAACCACGTGACGGTGACCGGCATCGTCGTCTCCGCTGCCACCGGCGCCGCCATTGCCCTCGGGCACCTTTGGGTCGCTGCCGGCCTCCTGGCCTTCGGTGGCCTTATGGATACTCTGGACGGGGCGGTCGCCAAGGCCGCCGGCACGTCCTCCAAGCGGGGGGCGTTCTTCGACTCGGTGTCCGACAGGGTCGCCGACATGTTCGTGTTCGGAGGCTTGACCTGGTATCTCGCCGCTGGCCCGGGTCATGACCCCCGGATGGCGGTGCTGCCACTGGCGATTCTCGGTGTCGCCAACACCATCTCTTATGAGAGGGCCAAGGGTGAGTTGCTTGGGTACGACGCCAAGGGCGGCATCATGGAGCGAGCCGAGCGACTTATCGTCGTCGGTGTCGCCCTGATTTTCAACGTCGTTCTCGTCCCCATCCTGCTCGTGCTATTGGGGTTGTGCGTGTGGACGGCGGGGCAGCGTTTCTTGAAGGTCTGGAAACAGGCCAGCCGTGGACTGCCGACTCCGGCTTCATCGAGTGCCGTTCCTGGCTCGGCCGGGCCCAGCTCTGGCGGGTCGCGCGCCAAGCGGCCACCCCGGGTCGAGTCTCGGTGGCGGGCCTGGCGGGAGGCCAACGGTGTGCCCGAGCGGCGTCGCCAGCGCGTAGCAGTGGCGACGAGCCGCACGCGGTCTCGCCGCCACTCCGAGCCGTTGACGACCAGGGTGCGTCGCGCCTTCACCTATGAGACAGGCGCCCGCGTCGGCGCCAGGGGCTCGAACGCCGGCGCCGGCGGGCGGTCGCGCCGGGTAACGAGCGAGCGCCGGCAACAAGGTGCCGCCGCTGCCTTCAGGCGCCGCCTCGGCTCAGGGCGCTAGAGCCTCCCGCGTCGAAGTGCCAGGCGACCCCTTCGCCGGGGCCGAAGCCCCGGCCTCTCAACACCTCCACTACCTCACCTACAAAGGCCTCGCCAGGGCAATCGGCTTCCTGCCATCCCCTGTCCTGGCGCCGGTCGGCAACCTTGCGGGGCTGGCGATGTGGCAGGTCTGGCGCGACCGCAGGCACATCGTGCGGGCGAACATCAAGCGCGTGGTCGGCCCAGGAGTCAGCTCGCGCAAGCTGGACAAGCTGGTGCTCGAGGCGTTCGACTGGTACGCCCAGTACTGGATGGAGAGCGCCCGCCTCGGCTCGCTCCGCCCGCGCGAGATCCTGGCTCGATTCCGGTGCGACGGCTTCGAGCGCGTCGCCGAGGAGATGGGCAGGCACAAAGGCGTAATCCTGGCCCTTCCCCACCTCGGCCTTTGGGAGCTTGGTGGGGCATGGATCACGCTCAAGGGCTTCCCCATGACGACGGTGGTCGAGCCACTCGAACCGCCAGAGCTCTTCCAGTGGTTCAAGACCCAGCGGGAGGATCTCGGGCTCACCATCCACACGTTCGGTCCGGACACACCGGGCAAGCTGGTCTCGGCGTTGCGCGCCGGCAAGCTCGTCGGGCTCGTGGCCGACCGCGACATGCAAGGCAACGGCGTCGAAGTCGAGTTCTTCGGCGAGCGCACGCGCCTACCGGGAGGAGCAGCCGTGTTGGCTTTGCGCACTGGCGCGCCGTTGTTTCCCTGCGTGGTCTACCAAGAACCGAAGGGTCGTGGGCACGGCGTCATACAGCCCCCGCTTGAGATAGAGCGCAGCGGCAAGCTGCGCAATGACATCACGGCTGTCACCCAGCAGCTGGCACGTCACTTCGAGGACTTGATCCGCCAGGCTCCTTCCCAGTGGCACATGTTCCAGCCCAACTGGCCCGCAGATCGCCCGGCCTAGCTCGCCGCCATGCGCCTGGCGATCGTGAGCCCATACGACATGTCCGTGCCAGGCGGTGTCCAGACACAGGTGGACGGGCTGGCCGAGGCGCTCTCCGGGCTGGGCGTCGCCGTCGCCGTCATCGCTCCTTCAGCCACCGGGCAGTCGCCGGCGGACAGGTGCTACAGGTTTGTCGGCACCGGCCGAAGCTTCCGCTTCGCCGCCAACGGGTCACAGGCGCCCGTGGCACCGGGCCCGCTGGCGATGGCAAGGACGCTGATGGACTTGCGCGCTGTCGACCCAGACGTCGTGCACGTCCACGAGCCCCTTACGCCGGGTCCCTCGTTGGCTGCCTTGATGGCGGGACGACGACCGATTGTGGCGACGTTCCACAGGTCCGGGACCGATGCCGCCTACCGGGCCGAAGGCCGGCTCCTCGGAGTCTTCGGGCGGCGCATCGACGTGCCGGTTGCCGTCTCGCAAGCCGCTCGTGCCACGGCGGTCGAAGTCCTCGGCCCTGGCATGGCTGGGATGGCGCTCATCCCCAACGGCGTGGCATTGCCAGCCGGAGGCCCGGCCCCACGCCCGTACGCCGCCGGCGCGGGTAAGGCTGTCTCCGGCTTCTCGATCGCCTTCGTCGGCCGTCACGAGGAGCGTAAGGGGTTGGGCGTATTGCTGGAGTCGTTCGTGACCCTGAGCACCGGCCGTCCGGAAGGTTCCCTCCGACTGCGAGTCGTCGGAGATGGGCCCGATAGCGCATCTCTGCGCGCCCGGTACCGTGCCCGCAGGTCCATCGAGTGGCTCGGGGCGGTCGACGACGGTGCCAAGGCACGACTCCTCAGCGAGTCGGACTTGTTCGTGGCTCCCTCTCTGCGTGGCGAGTCCTTTGGTGTCGTGCTGCTGGAGGCGATGGCGGCCGGCACGCCCGTCGTCGCATCGGATCTCCCCGGCTACAGACTGGCCGCGGGCGAGGCGGCGCTGTACTTCGCGCCCGGCGACAGCGCCGCACTTACTGCCGCCGTCTCCGGCCTGCTGGCCACCCCGAGGCGGTTGGCAGACCTGCAGTGGCGGGGGAGTGAGCGGGCCAAGCTGTTCTCCCTCGAGTCGGTGGCTGCGCGCTATCTCGAGGTGTACGAGTCGGTCACCTCGAAGCGCAGCCAAATCGCAGGTCCCGCCGCGACCCAGCGTCGCGGGCCTCCCCCGGACGCCACGTAGACTCTGCCGATGCCTTCAGACACGCGGTCAAGGTCCCGCCGCGACCGGCGCAACGGGCCCGACACGCGTGTGCGGCGGATGGAGGAAGCTCAACTGGCCGCTTACGAGACCTCGCGAATCGTGCGCGAGCGAGCCGACGCCCGCAAGGACGCCGAGTGGCAAGCGACAGCGGCGGACAACCGCCGCAGGCTGTTCCTCCTGCTCTTACTGCCCCTGGTGCCGGGCATCGCCGTCTGCCTGGCGGGGATCGCACTGCCTGTATTGCTGGTCGTCGGCGCACTCTTGCTGATTGCGGCAGCGTCGGCGAGTTGGCTGACATGGTCACGCCTTACCGAAGCTGCCCTGCGGTCTCTCGCAGGCCTCACGCCCGAAGAAGCAGTCCGAGCCGGCAGCGTCACGGCCATTGCGGTGCACCGATACGTCGACCTCACCGAGCAACTCTGCACCTCGCTCGGCGTGGCCATGCCGCGGCTGCGTATCCTCGACGAAGCTGCTCCGAACGCCGTGTCGGCCGGACGCGGCCAAGGTCGGGGGCAAGCGGCCGTCTGGGTCACGGCGGGGCTCTTGGCCCAGCTCAACCGCATCGAGCTGGAGGCGGCGCTCGCCCACGAGCTCGCCCACGTGAAGCGACTCGACATCATCGCTGTCGCCTTCGAGCTCTGCTGGCTCGGCAGGCTGATGCTTGGCATGGGCGGAGGAGCGCGCCTTGCTGCCTGGCTCGAGGGTCCCGGTCGAGAGGAAGCCGCCGACCTGGCCGGCGTGCTCGTGACCCGGTATCCTCCGGCTCTCTTGAGCACTTTGGAGGGCATGGCTGCTCGTCAGCCCGGCACGGCCGCCGAGATGGCGCCGTCGTTTCGGGCCGGCGCCACCCACACTGGCCGGAGCTGGCTGGCACCCCTTAGGGCTGGCGCGACTGGCGCCGGTCTGGCCGATCGCATCGACGTCTTGCGCGAGCTCTGACCGACAGGTTCGGCGACTGCGAACCTTCCCGTAGAATGGGGTTGTGGCTATGACTGAATCTCCCGAACACGAGGACAAGAGCCCCGGTACCAACCGCCTGAAGGGAACCGAACGGGTCAAGCGCGGCCTGGCCGAGATGCTGCGAGGCGGCGTCATCATGGACGTCGTGAACGCCGAGCAAGCCAAGATCGCAGAAGACGCCGGGGCCGTGTCCGTCATGGCGCTGGAGAGGGTACCGGCAGACATCAGGCGTGACGGAGGCGTCGCCCGTATGAGCGATCCGGAGCTGATCGAGGGTATCCAGGCTGCGGTCACTATCCCGGTGATGGCCAAGGCCCGTATCGGACACTTTGCCGAAGCCCAAGTTCTGGCTGCCCTACACGTCGACTACATAGACGAGAGCGAGGTGCTGACGCCGGCCGACGAGGCTCACCACATCGACAAGTGGGCGTTCCAGATCCCGTTCGTATGTGGGGCCACCAATTTGGGAGAGGCGCTGCGCCGCATCAGCGAGGGTGCCGCCATGATCCGCTCCAAGGGCGAGGCGGGCACCGGCAACGTCGTCGAGGCCGTGCGCCACCTCCGATCGATCATCGGTGACATCCGCGCCCTTTCCACGGCTGACACGACCGAGCTCTACGGCTGGGCCAAGTCGCTGCAGGCGCCCGTCGGGCTCGTGCAGGAGATCGCCGAGACAGGCAAGCTCCCCGTCCCGCTGTTCTGTGCCGGCGGCCTGGCAACGCCCGCCGATGCAGCGCTTGTCATGCAGCTCGGCGCCGAGGCGGTGTTCGTCGGCTCGGGCATCTTCAAGAGCTCGGACCCCGGCCGCAGGGCGCGCGCCATCGTCGAGGCGACAGCTCACTATGACGATCCGGAGATCGTGGTGAAGGTCTCCAAGGGCCTCGGGCCCGCCATGCCCGGCAGCGAGATCGCAACCCTCGACGTGAAGCTGGCCGAGCGCGGCTGGTGACGGTTGCGGTGGCTGGGGCTCGACACGAGCTCGCGGCGCCGAGAATAGGGATCTTGGCCTTGCAGGGCGACGTCCGCGAGCACGCCGCCATGCTCGAGGCCGTCGGTGCTCGTCCGGTGCCGGTACGCCGGATCGAGGAGCTCGACAGCATCGACGGCCTCGTCATCCCAGGTGGCGAGTCGACGACGATCTCGATGCTCCTGGTCTCCTCCGGCCTCCTCGAACCGCTGCGGGCTCGCATCGCGTCAGGGCTGCCGGTTCTCGGCACGTGTGCGGGCATGATCCTGCTTGCCACCGACGTCGTCGGAGGGCGCGCCGACCAGGTCAGCCTCGCCGGCATCGACATGGCCGTGAGGCGCAATGCCTTCGGGCGCCAGGTCGAGTCCTTCGAATGCGAACTTGACGTCGAGGGCGTCGCCGGCGGGCCGATGCACGCCGTGTTCATCAGAGCGCCCTACGTCGAACAGGTGGGCGACGGCGTCGAGGTGCTGGCCTCGGTGAGCCTGCCGGACGCCGTTTCGTCTAATGCTTCTACCCGGCCCGTGGTCTGCAAGCAGGGCAGCGTCATCGTCGCCTCCTTTCATCCGGAGCTGGCCGGTGACGTGAGGTTGCACGCCATGTTGCTCGGGCTGGTGCGAGCGGTGGCAGACTGAGGCCATGTCGGGCCACAGCAAGTGGGCGACGACGAAGCACCGCAAAGGCGCCAAGGACAGCGCCCGGGGCAAGTTGTTCGCCAAGCTCATTCGCCAGGTTGAAGTGGCCGCGCGTGAGGGCGGCGGCGACATGACCTCAAATGCCACCCTGAGGACGATGTTCGCCAAGGCGCGCGGTGCCTCCGTGCCGCTCGACACGATCGAGCGGGCGATCAAGCGTGGTACGGGCGAGTTGGAGGGAGTCCGCTACGAGAGCGTGTCGTACGAGGGCTACGCGCCGTCGGGCGTCGCTCTCATCGTCGAGTGCCTGACAGACAACCGGAACCGCACGGGGGCCGACATCCGGATGATCTTCTCGCGCAACGGCGGGTCGATGGCTGAGCCCGGCGCCGTCTCCTGGCAGTTCGAGCGCAAGGGCGTCGTGATCACGCCCAAGACCGTCGGTGAGGATGACCTGATGGCGACCGCTCTCGATGCCGGGGCCGAGGATCTGGCGGACGAGGGCACCGAGTGGGTCATCACCTCGGCGGCTGCCGACCTGCACGGCCTGCGGACCGCTCTCGAAGAGGCCTCGATACCCATAGAGAGCTCCGATCTCGAGATGGTCGCCTCGCAGCGCGTTGCCATCGATTCTGAGGCGACGGCCAAGCGGGTGCTCAAGCTGATCGACCTTCTGGAGGAGCACGACGACGTCCAGAACGTCTGGTCCAACGTCGACATCCCTCAGGAGATCCTCGAGAGCATCGAGGTGTGAGGAAGGCCGGGAAGCATCCGCGCCGGCCCGGGGCTGGCGGGTTAGCATCGAACGGATGTTTGTGCTGGGGATCGATCCGGGGCTCTCGAGGTGTGGCTACGGCTGCGTCACGCGCCACGGGCCTGAATTCCGGGCTGTTGCTGCCGGCGTGATCACCACGCCGCCGGCAGCTCCACTCCCGCAGCGCCTTGCCACGCTGCGAGCGGATTTGCACGACCTGATAGCCGAACTGAGACCAGATGCGGTCGTGCTGGAGAGGATCTTCTTCAGGGCTAACGCCAGGACCGCCATGCCCGTGGGGCAGGCGAGCGGTGTAGCGCTTCTGACGGCCCACGAGCACGGTTGCGTCGTCGCCGAGTACACCGCTGCCGAGGTCAAGCTGGCTGTCACGGGGTACGGAAATGCCCCGAAGGACCAAGTGCAGGCAATGGTGGTGCGCTTGCTGGGCTTGACGAATCCGCCGCGCCCACCAGACGTCGCCGACGCCCTGGCACTCGGCCTATGCCATCTTGGCGCTTCGGCTTGGGCACAAGAGCACGCAACCATGAAGGGATCTGGAGGTTGATCGGCTACCTGCGCGGTACCGTCGTCGAGACGGAGGCTGTCACCGACAGTGCTGTCGAGATCCTCCTCGACGTCAACGGTGTCGGCTACAGGATTCTCGTGGCGCCGAGGGTAGCAGCCGGACTGGCCGGCAAAAGAGGTGTCGGGCTCGGTCCCGGGGCCGCCGGTACCGCCTCCAACGGGCACGGTGGGGCAGCCGCCCAAGCCGCTCTCTCGATTCACACCCACGTCCGGGAAGGAGCCATCACGCTCTACGGTTTCGCCGATTCTGGCGAACGCCGGGCCTTCGAGATCCTGCTCGGTGCACACGGCGTGGGGCCGGCGCTGGCTCTGGCGATCGTGGCGGTGCACCCACCGGCTCGCCTGGTCGACATCCTCGCCTCCGACGACGTCGAGTCCCTCACGCTCGTGCCCGGAGTCGGCCGCAAGACTGCGCTCCGGCTGCTGGTCGACTTGAGGGCCCGTGCGGGAGATCTGGACGGGTCCTATCTGACGACCGGCTCGGACAGCTCCGGGAAGCTCACAGCCGCCGCCGAGGTGGCCGACGCACTCGCCCAACTCGGCTGGGGAAGCGAGGACGTCCGTAACGTCGTTAGAGATCTTCCCGCTGAAGGGACCACCGAGGAGCTGCTCCGGGTGGCTCTCAGGGAACTGGCACGGCGCCGATGAGCCCGCGCAAGGAGGTCGTAGGCGTGGAGCGGGCCTTCCAGGAGGAAGCCCCAGTCGGGTCCGAGGAATCCCAGCGGGCAGTGGACCCTGCGCCCACCGAAGCCGAGATCGAGCTGGAAGCCGGGCTGCGGCCCCGTTCCCTGGCCGAGTTCGTCGGTCAGGACGACCTGCGCGAGCGCCTCTCGATCGTGCTGGAGGCGGCAAGCAAGCGTGGGCAGGCCGTCGACCACCTTCTCTTCGCCGGGCCGCCCGGGCTCGGCAAGACAACGCTGGCAGGGATAGTTGCCGCCGAGATGGGTGTGCGTCTCCGAGTGACCTCAGGGCCGGCGCTCGTGCGGACCGGTGACGTGGCGGCCATCCTCACCGACCTCGACGACGGCGATGTCCTTTTCATCGATGAGATCCACAGGCTCGGACGAGCCGTGGAAGAAGTTCTCTACCCGGCCATGGAGGACTTCCAGCTGGACATCGTGCTCGGCAAGGGGCCGAGTGCCCGCTCGATCCGGCTCGACCTGCCGCGCTTCACACTCGTCGGTGCGACCACCCGGACCGGCCTGGTGACAGGTCCGCTTCGGGACAGGTTCGGCTTCGTGGCCCGTCTTGACCACTACCAGCCGGCCGAGCTGGTGGCGATCGTGCTGCGGTCGGCCCGGCGCCTCGGCGTCGAGGTGACGCCGGCAGGTGCCGCGGAGATCGCCGGACGCTCGCGCGGCACTCCGAGGCTCGCCATCCGGCTCCTGCGCCGGGTGAGGGACTACGTCGAAGTCCGCGGTGACGGCGTCGTGACGATCGAGGCAGCTCTGGAGGGGCTGGCGCGCTTCGGGGTGGACGACCTTGGTTTGGACCATGTCGACAGGATGATCCTGGAAGTGCTTTGCGTGCGGTTTGCCGGGAGGGCGGTCGGTCTTTCGACGCTGGCCGTGAGCATCGGGGAGGAGACCGAGACCGTAGAGGACGCCTACGAGCCCTTCCTCCTGAAGGCCGGGCTGTTGCTGCGGACTCCGCGGGGGCGCCTCGCCACGCCGGCCGCCTACCTTCACCTGGGATTGCCGGTGCCGCCGGAGGCGGCGCCTGTGGCGCCGGATCTCGGATCTCGACCGATGGGTTCGGCCGGCACTGGTGGCCAGCCTGGCGACCGGCCGAGCCTGTTCGACCTCTCATGAGCCGCCGTACGGTCGTGGGGCGTGGCTGGGCTACGATCCGGACGCACGTAGCGCCTGCTCATTAGTAGTTCCGAAGCTCGGCTAGTGTTTGCGGTCGCCTATTGCCGACCCATTGCAGGGAGCAGATGTCCTCGTACCTAACCCAGCTCGCCTTGGCCCATCACGGCCTGCTGGTACTCGCCGCTTCGAAGAGCACGAGCAGCTCTTCGACGGCTCCTTATCTCATCATCATCGGCATCGTCATCCTCGTGTACTTCTTCGTCTTCAGAGGGCGCAACCAGCAGCGCAGGCGGACGATGCAGCAGGGCAAGGAAGTCAACGTCGGCGACGAGATAATGCTCACCTCCGGGATCATCGGACGCGTCACCGAGATCGATGGCGACCGTGCCAGCATCGAGATCGCCCCCGACATAGAGATCGAGGTCGTCCGGCGCGCGATCGCCCAGAGGATGCCGGCCGAGACGGCGCATTACGACGCCACCGACGACGCAGACGGCGACGGCACCGGTGACGGCGAGGGGGCCTACGAGGGCACGGGTGGCTACGAGTACGGGAGCAACGACGCTTCCAACCAGCATCATGGCACTGCGGAAGACCAGGAGCAGGGCTCTGAGGACGGCTCCGAGGAGGCCGGTCAGGGGCAGGAAGACAAGTAGATGAAGAAGAACCAGATGCTGGTCAGCGTCATCGCGGTCCTGCTGCTCTGCTTCGGGGCGTTCGTCGGCGTGCTGGCTGCCGGCAAGTCGCCGATCCTCGGTCTCGACCTAAGAGGTGGCGACGACTACCTCTACTGCCCGACCAACCCACATACCGGAAAGTGCGCAGCCAACGGCACTGTCTCGAGCACCAAGCTCAACGAGGTCGTGCAGATCCTGCAGGACCGCGTCGGGGCCCTCGGAGTGGCACAACCCAACATCTCGGTACAAGGCGGCGACATCGACGTCCAGGTGCCTGGCCACGTCAACGACCAGCAACTCGAGAAGATCATCGGCCAGACGAGCAACCTGTACTTCCGCAAGGTTCTCTGCGTGGTCGAGCCGTGGGTGGCGCCGTCCAAGACGAAGAGCACCACGACGACGACGACCACCACGTCGACCACCACGACACAGCCGGCGAAGGTGACCTCGACGACCAGCAGATCGACGACGACAGACCCGTCGACGACGGTCACAACCAAGGCCGCGACGACAACGAGCACGAAGGCGGCCACCACCACTACTACGACGGCACCGGCGACAACGACCACGACCACCACGACACAGCCGAGCAAGTACTACGCCGGATACGTGCCGCCGCCTGCATGCCCGGCAGCCGACTCGACCCAGACGGCCATCGCCGACGGAGACTTCTTCTCCATCCCCGACACCTATCAGAGCAAGACCCAAGGTGTGAACACGTCCGTGCAGGACCTGGCCAACCCGACGCAGAACATGGTGCTCCCCTACGTTCCCTCCGGCGCCACGTCCGGCTCTGTCGTCGAGCGTCTCGAGGTTGGCCCGGTGCAGGCCGACGCCAGCGTTCTGTCCGGTGCTTCCTCGCAGGTCGGTTCGAGCGGGGCAGTCGTCCAGTTCAGCTTCAACGGCGGCCAGGGCCTGGCGAGCTGGAACAAGAACGTCGCCGGCCCGGACTACCAGGGATACATCGCCGACGACCTGAGCGGCCAGATCGTCACGTTCGCCGAGAACCAGGCGCAGACCTACACTTCGACAGGCGGGCAGATCACGGGCCTGGACTCGACCCAGGTCAGCCAGGTGACACTGCTCCTGCAGTACGGCGCCCTTCCGGTCAACATCCAGTCGATCGACCAGACCTCGGTGTCGCCGACACTTGGCGCTGCCTCCTTGCACGCGGGCGTCCTGGCCGGCCTCGTCGGGCTGCTCCTCGTGATGGGCTACACGATCTGGTATTACCGCGCCCTCGGCCTTGTCGTGGTGATTGGCCTGACGTCGACCGCCGCCCTTCTCTACGCCATCATCTCGGCAGCCAAGCTGACACTTGACCTGTCAGGTGTCACGGGCCTCATCGTGTCTATCGGTATCACGGTCGACTCCTACATCGTGTACTTCGAGCGATTAAAAGACGAAGTCCGCGCCGGCCGGTCGATCCGCTCGTCTGTCGACAAGGGCTTCAAGAGTGCATTCCGGACCATCGTCTCGGCTGACCTCGTGTCCCTGATCGGTGCCATCGTCCTGTATTTCTTGTCGATAGGGGACGTCAAGAACTTCGCCTTCATGCTTGGAATCTCGACGATCCTCGACCTCGGTAGCGCCTTCTTCTTCACGCGGCCGCTAGTGATACTGCTCGGTCGCAACCGGGTGTTCACCGAAGCTCGCGGTCTCGGTATCGCCCGGGGGCTGGCAGCGGCGACGGGCGGAGAGGCGGGAGCGTGAGCGCCGCCACCATCGCCGCCGACGGCGTGACCGAGGGAAAGAGGGGCGCATTCCACCGGCTCTACTACGGCCAGACGCACTTCGACTTCGTCCGCAAGCGGAAGATCTGGTTCCTCATTTCGGGGATAGTGATCGTTGCCGGCGTTATCTCGCTGGCCACCCAGGGCCTTAACTACTCGATCGACTTTGTCGGCGGCACGTCCTGGGAGATGAAGGCGCAGGGCGTTTCGGTCACCCAGGTGCGCAACGCCGTCGCCCCCTACGGGCTCTCCGGCGCCGCCATCACGACCCTCGGGAGCGGTAGCAAGGCCGAGGTCGAGGTCGAGGCGAAGCTCGGCAAGGGCGGCTCGGGTGCCGTCAGCTCGGCTAACGCCTACAAGATCGCTCAAGCACTGGGCAAGCTCACCCACCAGAGCGCCAGCGAGGTCTCGATCGAGAGCGTCGGCCCGACCTGGGGAAGCCAGGTCACTCACAAGGCCATCGAGGCCCTCATCGTGTTCCTCGTGATGATCGCCATCTACATCTCTGTCTTCTTCGAGTGGAAGATGGCGCTGGCCGCCCTGATCGCCGTCCTGCACGACGTCGTGGTCACCGTCGGCATCTACTCGTTGTTGCAATTCGAGGTGACACCGGACACTATTGTCGCGTTTCTGACAATTCTTGGCTATTCCCTGTACGACACCATCGTCGTGTTCGACAGGGTGCGTGACAACACCCGCGGCCTCGGTGCCACCGGGAAGCTGAGGTTCACCGACGTGGTCAACCTCTCGATGAACCAGACGCTGGCACGGTCCATCAACACCTCCCTGGTGGCAATCATGCCGATCCTGTCGGTGCTCGTCCTCGGGGCCTACTTCCTCGGTGCCACCACACTCCAGTACTTCGGACTGGCGCTGTTCATCGGTCTGACGAGCGGGGCCTACTCGTCGCTGTTCATCGCTTCTCCCATCGTGGCCTCCTTGAAGGAGCGCGAGCCTCGCTATGCCCAGATCCGACAGCGGCTGGATGCCCGCGGCCAGGGCTTGCAGCTGCTGACTCCCGCGGCCGTGGCTGCAGGGGTGCTTGACGACACCAGGGAGAAGGTCACCTCGCGCAAGAAGAAGTCCGGCTCGGCAAAGGCTGCACCGTTGCGGCCGACGGGTGGCGGGGCGCCGGCGCCGGCAGTCGTGCAAGTCGCCGACAGCCAAGACGTGGATGAGATCGGCGACGGCCCGGAGTACGGGGACGAGGACGCAGTGTCGCTTACGCCGGTCGGGAACGGATCGAGGCCGGCTCCTCGTCAAGCAGCCAACAAGCGCCCAGCCGCGGCCAATCAGCGAGCCGGGGCGAACCGGAACCCTGCCCAACGCCGCAAGAAGAAACGCAAGCGCTGAGCAATGATCGACGTCCGCCTCGCCCGCGACGAGCCGGAACAGATGCGCCGAGCCATCGCACGCAAGGGGGCCGGCGAGGTGTTCGACGAGTTCATTGAGGTCGACGCGCAGTGGCGGCAGCTGACGTCGGCCGTCGACGACCTGCGGTCTCGCACCAGACCCAAGGGCAAGCCGACTGCTGAGGAACTCCGGGCCCTCCAGCTGCTCAAGGAGGAGCTCCGCGGGGGCGAGTCGGAGCTCGCCGCCATGGGTGAGAAGCGGGACGAGCTGCTGAGGCGCATCCCCAACCCGCCCTTCGAGGAGGTACCCGACGGGCTGACCGACGAGGACGCCACCGAGCTGCGGCGGGCAGGAGAGGTCCCGAGCTTCGCGTTCGATGCGCGTGACCATGTCGAGCTCGGCGGCATCGACATGGAGAGGGGGGCGAGGCTCTCGGGGTCGCGCTTTGCTTACCGACGCGGGCCTGTCGCCCTCCTGGAGCTGGCCATGTACCGCTACGCCCTCGACAGCCTCACCGAGCTGGGCTTCGAGGTCGTGCTGCCGCCGGTCCTGGTCAAGGAAGAGGCCATGTACGGCACGGGCTTCCTCCCAAACGAGGCGCCGAATCTGTACGTCTTGGAGAGCGACCAGCTCTATCTCACCGGTACATCGGAGGTAGCCCTGGCCGCCCTGCGCCAAGGTGAGGTGCTCGAGGCCGGTGAGCTGCCGCTTCGCTACGCCGGGTACTCGACGTGCTTCCGGCGGGAGGCTGGTGCGGCCGGACGTGACACGAGGGGCGTGTTTCGGGTGCACCAGTTCGACAAAGTGGAGATGTTCGTCTTCACCTCGCCGGAGGAGTCCCGCGACGAGCACGAACGCCTGCTTGCAATCGAGGAGCGGCTCGTCAGTGCGCTGGGCTTGGCCTACAGGGTCGTCTGCACGGCCGCCGGCGACCTCGGCGCTCCCGCTGCCAAGAAGTACGACATCGAGGCATGGATCCCGAGCCAGGGCCGCTACCGGGAGATCACGTCGTGCTCGAACACGACTGACTACCAAGCCAGGCGTCTCAATGTCCGCTTCCGGGACCCGGGGCACCGCCTCCGCGTCGTCCACACGCTCAACGGCACTGCCATGACGGCTCGCTGGATGATCGCCCTCATGGAGACATTCCAGGACGCAGCAGGACAGGTTGCCGTGCCCGAGGTCCTGCACGCCTACGGGGCCCCGAGACAGGTCGGGGTGTCTCCGGCCTGAGACGGAGCCGGACGACGGTCAGACGTCGACCGCGCCCAACCTGCCCGTGTCCCACCTGAGGGCAGCACCCAGGTGGTCTATCGGCCCGTGCCCATCGCCCAGCTGCCAGCCGGCGGCCAGCTCGATGGCACGGTGGACGAATGACTTTGCTTCGAGTGCGGCAGGCAGAGGCTCGAGGCCCAGTGCCAACTGAGCAGTGATCGCCGCCGAGAAACTACAGCCGGTGCCGTGATTGTTCCGCGTCTGCACCCAGCCGGACCGCAGCAGAGTTACGGCCTTGCCGTCGAAGGCAACGTCGACGGCAAACGAGCCCGGACGGTGCCCGCCTTTCACGACAACGAGGGCCGGACCGAGTGCCTGCAGCTCCCGTGCCGCCGCCGTCATGGCCTCGACGGAGTCGATCGGCCTGCCGACGAGCAGGCAGGCTTCCGGCAAGTTGGGAGTGACGACGGTTGCCGTTGCGACCAGTTCCCGGTAGGCATCTTGGACCTCGCTGCCGTCGAAGAGCGGGTCGCCGGACGAAGCGACCAGGACCGGGTCGACTACGAGGTTGGGAAGGGTGCCGTCGTGTGCCTTGGAGGCCACGACTTTCACGATCTCAGGCGTGGCAAGCATGCCGGTCTTGGCGGCGGCCGGGTGGAGATCGGCGACGACCGAGTCGATCTGAGCGACGACCATCGCCGGCGTGATCGTCTGTACGCCTTGCACGCCGAGGGTGTTCTGTGCCGTCACCGCCGTGATTGCAAGCGTTCCCATGACTCCGTGAGCGGCGAACGTCTTGAGGTCGGCGGCTATGCCTGCACCACCGCCTGAGTCCGAGCCGGCGATCGTGAGGGCGACCCTGGGCGTGGCTGCCTCCGGCCCCAACCTGCCGCCGGCGCCTGCCCAACCTGGGCGAGCCTCCGGGCCGCCCGCGCCGGGCGCTTGGCGTGGGGTCATGTGTCCCGCTCGAAGTCGGTCAGGTGCCCGAGGTCGGCCGTGTACCCGAGGTCGGCCATATGCCCGAAGTCAGCCATGTGCTCGAACGAGGTCGAGGCTTGGGCGTGGAAGCGGCGCGGTATGCGACCTGCCACCCGAGCCGCCAAGCCTGCCTCGACGGCAAGGCAAAACGCCCGTGCCATCGTCTCTGGCTCCCGGCAGCGCGTTATGGCCGACGCAACCAGGACGCCGTCACACCCGAGCTCCAGCGCCAGGGCGGCGTCGGAGGCCGTGCCTATCCCGGCGTCGACGATGACGGGCACCGAGACGGACTCGGCGATGAGCGCAATGTTGTGAGGGTTCCGGATGCCGAGGCCAGAACCGATAGGCGCTCCGAGAGGCATCACGGCGCTGCATCCCGCCTGCTCCAGACGGCGTGCCAGGATCGGGTCGTCCGTGGTGTAAGGAAGGACCACGAATCCATCGGCAACGAGCTCCTCGGCCGCCCGAAGCAGCTCGAGGGCGTCGGGCAGCAGGGTGATCTCGTCGCCGATGACCTCGAGCTTGACCCAGTTGGTGCCGAGCGCGTCGGCTGCCAAGCGAGCCGTCAGCACAGCGTCGGCTGCAGTGAAGCAACCGGCGGTGTTGGGCAGGACACGGACGCCGGATTCGGCCAGCACGTCGAGCAGCGAGCCGCCGGCCGCTGGGTCGACACGCCTCATGGCAACGGTGACGAGGCCGGTCCCGGACGCTTTGACGACCCGCGCCAGCACGTCCATGCTGGGGAGCCCGCCGCTTCCCAGTATCAGCCTTGAACCGACGTCAACCCCGGCGATGACGAGTGATCGGGACGGATCGAGCATCACTGGTCAACCTCCTTGGGCGGCGGTTAGGACCTCGACGCGGTCACCCTCGGATAGGACGGCATCCGGCCAAGCGCTGCGCGGAAGGACCTCAGAATTAACAGCCACGGCAATGCCGTTCCGGGTCGGAGCAACTGCTGTCACCACCTGGTCGACGGTAATGCCTGCAGGGAAGGCGCCGTGCTCGCCGTTCACCTCCAGCCACATCTGGGAGCCACCGGCGCCGGCCAACGGAGCACCGGCGCCGCCTGCGGGCGGCGCGCTGCCGGCGTCGCAGGCGGGCGGAGTGCCGGGCTCGGTCAAGGCTTGCCGCCGAAGCGCCGCGGGTCGAAGGACTTGGCCCAACCGGGGAGCTCGGGAACAGACAGGTCGGACGCCAAGAGGCCTGCCATCAAGTCGGCCGTGACCGGCGCAAGCAGTACTCCGTTGCGGTAATGGCCGGTTGCCACCAGCAAGCCGGAAAGCTCAGAAGGACCGATGAGCGGGGCGTTGTCGGGGGAGCCGGGCCGCAGCCCCGCCGAGGCCTCGACGAAGCTCGCCTCGAGCAGCACGGGGAAGACAAGCTGGGCATCGCGCAACAAGGAGTACACGCCGCCACCTGTGACCGTGGTGTCGTCGCCCATCTCCTCGACGGTGGCACCGCAGACGATCTCCCCGTCGGGACGCACCACGATGTAGACCGACGATCCACGCGAGATGGCCCGCACCGTGTGACCCGGCGGCGGGTACCGGTCAGGCAAACGGAGGCGGAGGATCTGACCCTTGACAGGGCGTACCGGCGGGCGGACGCGGTCCGGCAAGCCGATCAGCGATGCCGAGCGCCAACCGGCGGCTAGGACCGTGCGACGAGCCAGCACCGTGCCGCCGCCTCGCAGTCGAACGCCGCCGGCGCGGCCCCGCCCGACGATGAGCTCGACGACCTCGTCGGCCAACAGATCGACGTCGTTCAGCCGGCACGCCTCGGCCAGCGCCTGCACGAGTCTGCGGGGATCGACTTGGTGGTCGCACCTGGCGAGAAGCCCGCCCCGGATCGAAGGGGCCAGGAGCGGCTCGGCCTGGCGGCATTCGCTTGCGGTCAGCCACGTGCTGTCGAGACCGAGCTCCTGGTGAAATCTCAGCAGCTCGAGAAGCACTTCGCGGTCCCCGGTGTCGTGGGCGACAGCTAGCGTACCCTCGGCCTGGTAGCCCAGGTCCAGCCCTGTCACACGGCTCAGCTCGTGTGCGAAGGAGGGCCAGGAGCGTGCTGATCGAAGGTTGAGGCTGAGGAGCGCCTCCTCGCCGAAGTGAGCTTCTGTCACCGGCGCGATCATCCCAGCCGCCGCCCAAGATGACCCGTGACCGGGCTGAGGGTCGCAGACGACCACGGCGGCTCCGGCCGCCCGTGCCGCCAGGGCGATCGAGAGTCCTATGACGCCTCCGCCGATGACGAGCACGTCCGGCGAGTGATCCATTCCTTGCAGCCTATTGAGGGCCGGCTACCGGCGGCGCGTGTAGCCTGGTGACACCCAGCAGGGCCAAGGATGTCCCGGGTAAGCAGCGGCCAGCCATATGGGCAGGGCCGATGGACGAGAGGGACACAGTGGAACAGCTGGCAGAGCCGGCCGGTTTGTACGACCCCGCTTTCGAGCACGATTCGTGCGGAATCGCCTTCGTGGCCGACTTGGGCCGTGACCCTTCCCACAGGGTTGCCGAGCTGGCTCTCACGGCGCTCGAGAACCTCGCCCACCGCGGCGCCTTCGGAGCGGACCCTGATACAGGCGACGGCGCGGGCATCACGGTCCAGATGCCGCACAGGCTGTTTCGTGACGCCTGCGCCGGACAAGGGCTGAGGCTCCCGCCGGAAGGCGAGTACGGCTCCGGCATCGTTTTCCTCTCGGCCGATCCGAGCCAGGCAGTGACCGCCAAGCAAGTCGTTGCCCGCCTCAGCGCCGAGGAAGGCTTGGATGTCCTCGGCTGGCGGCCGGTGCCGGTGGATCTGAGCGCCGCCGGACCAGGCGCCCGCGCCGTGGCGCCGACGTTCGCCCAGCTCTTTGTCGGCTGGGGCGATGGCCCGCACCCGCCAGAGGATCCTGACGGCCTGGCTCTCGAGCGGCGCCTATTCGCCGTTCGCCGCCGAGCTGAGCACGAGCTGGGGGACCTGTACTTCGCCTCCCTGTCCTCCCGGACGTTCGTCTACAAGGGGATGTTGGGGGCAGAGCAGCTGAGGCAGTGTTTCTCTGACTTGAGAGACGAACGGCTGGAGACCTCGCTGGCGCTCGTGCACTCGCGCTTTTCCACCAACACGTTCCCGGCGTGGTCGCTCGCCCATCCCTACAGGTTGGTGGCGCACAACGGCGAGATCAACACGGTCCGCGGCAACCGCAACTGGATGCGCGCCCGGGAGGCACTGCTCGCCTCGCCGTTGTTCGGCCGATGCATCGACCGCCTCTTCCCGATCGCCGGTGATGGCGAGAGCGACTCGGCCTCCTTCGACCAGGTGCTGGAGTTGCTCCACTTGGCCGGGCGGTCGCTGCCGCACGCCGTCCTCATGATGATCCCGGAGGTCTTCGAGGGCGATGCGGCGATGGATCCCGGGCTGCGCGCCTTCTACGAGTACCACTCGTGCCTCATGGAGCCCTGGGACGGGCCGGCGGCGATGGCCTTCACGGACGGGGCCGTCGTCGGGGCGGTTCTCGACCGCAACGGCCTGCGCCCAGCTCGCTACTGGGTGACAGAAGACGGGCTCGTAGTGCTGGCCTCCGAAGTCGGGGTGCTCGAGATCGAACCTGGCCGCATCGTGGAGAGGGGACGGCTCAGGCCCGGCAAGATGCTCCTTGTCGATACGGCAGCCGGCCGCATCGTCGGGGACGACGAGGTCAAGGCCGAGCTGGCTGCACAGCATCCCTACGGCGACTGGCTCGCCGAGGGACTGACCCACCTCGCCGACCTCCCGCCGCGGTGGATGTTGACGCCGCTCCACGCTTCGATCCTCTCGCACCAGCGGCTCTTCGGTTATTCCGAAGAGGATCTGCGGGCGATCTTGGCCCCGATGGCACAACGCGGTGAGGAGCCGCTCGGGTCGATGGGGACAGACACCCCTGTTGCCGTCCTCTCCGAGCGCCCGCGCTTGTTGTTCGACTACTTCTCGCAGCTCTTCGCCCAAGTGACGAACCCGCCGCTCGACGCCATCCGCGAGGAACTGGTTACGTCGCTCCGCTCGACGCTTGGGCCCGAAGGCAATCTCCTGGCCACCGAAGCGGCCGGCTGCCGACAGATCGTCCTGCCGTACCCGGTTCTCGACAACGCCGAGCTGGCCAAGCTCTTGTACATCGACGAGGCCGGCGCATCCGGACCGACGTCGAAGTTCCGCACCTTCGCCGTCGACG
Organism: Acidimicrobiales bacterium; assembly: GCA_050744865.1. Classification (GTDB taxonomy): domain Bacteria; phylum Actinomycetota; class Acidimicrobiia; order Acidimicrobiales; family Bog-793; genus JAKACA01. The sequence continues at coordinate 32,853 of JBOGHW010000030.1, forward strand.
GGCTCTTCCCGCTCAGCGCGGGTGGCACCGGCCTCGACAACGCCATCGAACGCATCTGCCACCGCATCTCCGAGGAGATCGCTCTCGGGGCGAACATCGTGGTGCTCTCGGACCGCCACTCCGGCAAGGAGATGGCGCCCATCCCTTCGCTCCTGCTCACTGCCGCCGTGCACAACCACCTGGTGCGGCAGAAGGAGCGCACCAGGGTAGGCCTCGTCGTCGAGACAGGCGAGGCCCGCGAGGTCCATCATCTGGCCCTGCTCGTCGGTTACGGCGCGGCTGCCGTCAACCCTTACCTCGCCTTCGACTCGGTGGCCGAGATGGTCCGGAACGGGACCGTCGGCGGCCTGAGCGAGCGGCAGGCGCTCGCCCACTACGTGAAGTCGGCCTCCAAGGGAATTCTCAAGGTGATGTCGAAGATGGGTATCTCGACGATCGCCTCCTACAGAGGTGCACAGGTCTTCGAGGCAGTCGGGCTCGACAGTGGCTTCGTCGAGCGGTACTTCACCGGGACGCCGAGCCGGCTAGGGGGTATCGGCAGCCAGGAGATCGCCGCCGAAGTCGCCCGGCGCCACGGAGAAGCCTTCGGGCCGGCGCGGCTCGCGCCCGGGGGCCTGGAGCTCCCGTCAGGGGGCGAGTACCAGTGGCGGCGCGACGGCGAGCATCACCTGTTCAACCCTCGCACTGTCCACAAGCTGCAGCACGGGACCCGCGCCAAGCGGTACGAAGTCTTCAAGGAGTACACGCGCCTTGTTGACGACCAGTCCGAGCAGCTGGGCACGCTGCGCGGTCTGCTCGGCCTGCAGCCGTTGCCGTCCGGGCCGATCGAGCTCGAAGAGGTGGAGGGGGTGTCTGAGATCGTGGCACGTTTCTCTACCGGAGCCATGTCATACGGTTCCATCTCGGCCGAAGCCCACGAGACCCTCGCAGTGGCTATGAACCGCCTGGGCGCGCGCTCGAACACCGGGGAGGGCGGCGAAGACCCGGCGCGCTTCGTGCCTGACCCGAACGGGGACAGCCGCCGGTCGGCGGTCAAGCAGGTGGCGTCGGGCCGCTTCGGGGTCACGAGCGAGTACCTGGTCAACGCCACGGATCTCCAGATCAAGATCGCACAGGGTGCCAAGCCGGGCGAGGGAGGCCAGCTTCCCGGCCACAAGGTCTACCCCTGGATCGCCAAGACCCGCTACTCGACACCGGGGGTGGGGCTCATCTCTCCCCCCCCGCACCACGACATCTATTCCATCGAAGACCTGGCGCAGCTCATCTACGACCTGAAAAACGCCAACGACCGGGCCCGGGTCCACGTGAAGCTGGTCGCCGAGGTCGGGGTGGGAACCGTCGCCGCGGGTGTCAGCAAGGCCCACGCCGACGTGGTGCTCA
>JBOGHW010000031.1:0-12209 GCA_050744865.1 Acidimicrobiales bacterium
GGCGAAAATACGTCGAGGATCTGCCGCGCCCCGAAGCCACCGGCCCCGAAGCCACCGGCCCCGAAGCCACTAGGCCCGAAGCCACCGGCCCCGAAGCCACCGGCCCCGAAGCCACTAGGCCCGAAGCCACCGGCCCCGAAGCCACTAGGCCCGAAGCCACTAGGCCCGAAGCCACTAGGCCCGAAGGCACCGGCGCCGCGCCCACGGTAACGCTCACGGCACTCAACGACGGCGCCTACCCGATGGGCAACGGGCTCAGCCGCATCGAGTGCCGTTTCTGGGGAAGAGGGGACGAGCTCGCCGCCGCTCGAGCACACCTCGGCAAGTCCCTCCTGGCTTCGGAGTGCCACGATCTCGGGCTGGTCACCCAAGCACTCGACGAACTCGACTGGGACGACGAGATAAGGCTGGTGCTCGAGGAGCGTGCGGCCTTCTCGCCCGACGCGCTGACGGGGATGGAAGCGAACCTGCGCTTCCCAGGGCCGGAGACCATCGAGAGCAAGATCTTCGGTCGTCTCTCGGCATGGCAGAACTGGATCTTCCTGAGGCCCAACGCCTCTGGCCCTGACGGAGCCCTCCGCCGTTATGGCACCGGCTCCCGGCCGAGCTTCACGAGAAAGCGAGTCTGAGATGCAGGCAGTCGACCTCGACGACCTGATCCCCAACAACGTCGACCTCTCCTCCGACCGCAAGCTGCGGAGGGCGCTGGAAGGCTGGCAGCCGCAATATCTCGAGTGGTGGCGCGAGACAGGGCCGCAGGACTATCAGGACAAGGATGTCTACCTGCGAACTGCCGTGTCCGTCGGGCAGGGCGGCTGGGCGAACTTCGACTACGTCAAGACGCCGGATTATCGCTGGGGAATATTCCTGGCCGAGCCCGTGCCTGATCGCACGATCGGTTTCGGAGACCACAAAGGCAAGCCCGTCTGGCAACAAGTCCCCGGCGAGCTCCGTTCCGACTTGAGGCGACTGGTTGTAGTGCAGGGCGACACCGAGCCCGCCTCGGTCGAACAGCAGCGTCACCTCGGTCGCACGGCCCCAAGCCTCTACGACCTCCGCAACCTCTTTCAGATAAATGTCGAAGAGGGCCGCCACCTTTGGGCAATGGTCTACCTCCTGCATGGCTATTTCGGTCGGGATGGGCGCGACGAAGCCGACATGCTGCTCGAGCGCAGGTCCGGATCCCCCGATAATCCACGCATTCTCGGCGCATTCAACGAGCCGACGCCCGACTGGCTTTCCTTCTTCTTCTTCACATACTTCACTGACAGGGACGGGAAGTTCCAGCTGGCCTCGCTGGCCGAGAGCGGCTTCGATCCCTTGGCACGTACCTGTCAGTTCATGTTGAAGGAAGAGGCCTATCACATGTTCGTCGGCGCCGGCGGGATCGGACGGGTCGTGCAGCGCACGGCTGACCTGATGCGTCAATACGACACAGACGATGTCACCAGCCACGGCGGGGTCAACTTGGACACCCTCCAGCGCTACCTGAACCTTCACTTCAGCGTCTCGCTGGACCTGTTCGGGGCCGAGACATCGACCAACGCCGCCAACTACTTCGCCGCCGGCATCAAAGGGCGCTTCCGGGAGGCCGAGCGGCGCGACGACCATCAGCTGCACGGCGACACCGCGACTGTCCCGACCTTCAGCCAAGGCATTGCCGGGCAGCGAGACGTCCCTGCCCTGACTGCGCTCAACGCCACTCTGCGGGACGACTATGTCGACGACTGCCAGAAAGGTCTCGACCGCTGGAACAGGATCCTTGAGAACGTCGGCAGTTTGCGGTTGCCGCATGCCGGCTTCCACAGGGAGGTCGGCGTCTACAGCGGATGCCCGATGACCCCGGACGGGACACCGGTCGAGCAGTCGGCGTGGGAGTCCCAAGCAGACAACTGGCTTCCCACCGACGCTGACCGCGAGCACGTCCACTCCCTCATGGCGCAAGTCAGCGAGCCCGGCAAGATGGCCAGTTGGATTGCGCCGCCGTCGGCGGGAGTCCATCAGCGGCCGGTCGAGTTCGAGTACGTCAGGCTCTAGGCGGTTCGGCTTCCGGTGGCAAGCGAGCTCTTCAACAGCGCCTGGTATCTCGTCGACAGGCATGTCGCTGCAGGTCGCGGCGACCGCGTGGCGTACCTGTGTCAAGGCGAGACGCTGACCTACGAGGGACTGCAGCGCCAGACGTGGCGTGCGGCCGCGACGCTCAGTCGGCTAGGCGTCCAGCCAGGGGACCGGGTGCTCATGGTCGTCGCCGACGAGCTGGCGTTCCCGGCGTTCTATCTCGGTGCCATGCGGATAGGCGCCGTGCCAATCCCGGTGTCGACCATGTTGCGAGCCGCCGATGTGGCCGTGCTGGCCGCCGATTCCGCGGCCAAGGCGCTGGTGGTGTCGGAGCCGTTCGCCTCGTTCATCGGAGCTGTCACCCAAGCTGCACCGAGCATCACGGCGTCGGTGCTGGTCGACAGCGCCGGCACCGACCACCCGCCCGAGGGCGTCCGCCTCTGGTCTGAGTTCCCCGACACCCACGAGTTCCCGGCGGCGGCGACAACACGGGAGACCGAGGGTTTCTGGTTGTACACCTCAGGCACGACCGGGCGTCCCAAGGCAGCCGTGCACCGCCACGGCGACATCGAGGCGGTCTGCACGACCTACGCCCGAAGCGTCTTGGGCATCGGTCCCGAGGACGTCTGCTATTCGATCGCCAAGCTGTTCTTCGCTTTCGGGCTGGGCAACGCCTTGTTCTTCCCGTTGAGCGTGGGTGCGTCGGCGGTCATCGACCCATCGCCGCCGAACCCGGCTCGGGCAGGCGAGCTGGCACTCGCCCATCGGCCGACTCTGTTCTTCGCGCCACCCGGCTTCTGTGCTGCGCTGGCAGACTCCCCCTTGCCTGACGACACTTTCGCCTCCGTCCGCGCCACCGTCACCGCCGGAGAAACGCTACCGGCCGAGGTCTACCGACGCTTCCGCACACGCTTCGGCTCGGAGATGCTCGACGGGATCGGATCGACCGAAGCCCTCCACATATTCTGCTCGAATCACCCGGGCGACGTCAGGCCGGGTTCCACGGGGCGTGTGGTAGGCGGCTACGAGTTGAAGCTTCTCGACGAGGCCGGGTGCGTAATCGCCGAGCCGGACGTCCCCGGTGCCCTTTGGGTAAAGGGAGAGTCGGTCACACAAGGATATTGGCAGCGCCCCGGCGACAACGCTGCCACATTCGCCAGCGGTTGGTGCCGCACGGGTGACGTGTACCGCCGGGACGCCGAGGGTTACTGGTACTTCGTCGGGCGCAACAGCGACATGATCAAAGCCGGTGGCATCTGGGTGTCACCGGCCGAAGTCGAGGCAGTTGTGCTGCAACATCCTTCCGTGCTCGAAGCCGCAGTCGTTGGAGGTCACAACGCCGACGGGCTCGAGGTGACTGTCGCCTTCGTAGTGGCGGCCAGCGGCCAGTCGATTGACTCGGATCTTCTGATCGCCCATTGCCGGGAGAACATGGCCGCCTTCAAGCGACCGCGTGAGGTCAGGGTCGTCGACGGGCTCCCGAAGACGGCCACCGGCAAGATCCGGCGCTACGCCTTACGGGACCAGCTCGCCGCTGAGCGTGCCGCTACCGGTGCCCCCGAGCCTTCCTGAGCTCCGCGAGGTCGCGGGTGGACAGATACTGGGTCGAGCTCTCAGGCGGGCGGCTCGAGGTGCTGGAGTGGCCAGCTGGCGCTTCGGCGGGCGACACAGCGGGTGGCGGAGTCCTGGCGCAGCCGGCAGGTGACTCGGTGGGCGCTGCGGCGGGCGACACAGCGGGTGGCGGAGCTCTGGCGCAGCCTGCAGGTGACTCGGCTGACAACACAGCGGGCGACAGAGCAAGCGGCGGAGTCCTGGCACTGCTGCACGAGGGTCTCGGCTCGGCCGGCCTGTGGAGGGACTTCCCGGCACGACTGGCTCACGTAACCGGGCGACGGGTCGTGGCGTGGTCCCGCTTCGGGTACGGCTGGTCGTCGCCGGCCGGGGAACCACGAGGTCCGTCGTACATGCACTACGAGGCGCTGACGGTATTGCCGGAGTTGGCCGAAGTTCTTGGGCTCGCCAAGCCGACGCTGGTCGGCCACAGCGACGGCGCTTCGATCGCCCTCATCTATGCCGGGGGCGGCAACCCGGTCGAAGCGATCGTGGCACTGGCCCCACACGTCATCGTCGAAGACCGCTCCATCGCAGGCATCAGGGCGGCCAAGGAGCGCTTCGAGTCGACCGACCTCGCCGATCGGATGGCCAAGCACCACGCGGACCCCGAGGCGACTTTCAGAGGCTGGAACGATGCTTGGTTAGCAGCCAGCTTCCGTGACTGGGACATCCGCCCTTACCTGCCCGGCATATCCGTGCCGGTATTAGCAGTTCAGTGTCGCGACGACGAGTACGGCACGCTGGACCAGCTCGACCTCGTGAGGGTTGGCGTTGCAGGGTACTTCCAACAGCTGGTCTTCCAGACCGGGGGGCACGCGCCCCACGCCAGCCATGCAGAGGAAGTCGCCACGGCGATAGCCCGTTTCCTCGAAGGGCTCTCCTAGGCTTCCGAGGGACAAGCCCGCTAGGGCACACCGCCTCCTCCTCCCATCTGCACTTGGGTCGGCGCCGAGCTGACCGGGTGGCCGCAGACCGTCCACGTGATGGCCTCTGGCCAACCCATTTGACGGTCCACCGACGAAGACGACGAAGACGACGAGGATGGCGAGGATGGCGAGGACGACGAAGAAGCTAACCACGGCTCCATCCCAGCCTTCGTCGTGCCACTAAGACCAAGGAAGTCCTTGTACTTCACCTGGAAAGAGTCCGCCTGGTCGGTCGCCACCACGCTGCAGGCGACTCGAGGCCAAGTGACTACGACGTCGACCGGATCGTTCCCCCTCAGACGGAACGGAAGTCTCAAGCGCCTCCCCTGGCTCGTCCTGCCAGGTGTGCTCTTCCAGGCGAAGAAGCTGACATGGGCACCGGTCAGGCCGGGCACGTCGGCGTCGAGCCCATCAATGGTGACCGGCACCGCATTGGAGACCGGACCAGAGGCGGCGCTTTGGAGCGCAAACTGGTACATCGCACCCCTGCCGCCGGGGCCGGACCCCCAAGAGCTCGTCGGGTACGCATCGACTCCCAGGTGGGGTACGTAGACTCCGGCCCAGCTGGCGAACAGAGCACAGCCGGCGAGGACCAGCATCGCCGCCATCAGGAGGACGACGTGGCTCATCCTCGGCGGCTTCGGCATCACCTGATCGAGCAGGTTCGGCTCGGCTTGCGTCTGGACCATGTATGTCATACTGTCATGGGACACTATGACAAACAAGCCGGCGGCTCCGTGAACTTCCAGCCGATGGTGATCGTCGCGATAGTTGGCGCCGCCGTGCTGGTCTGTGTCCTGACAGCTCTGCTCAAGCAGCGCCCGTCACCTCGGACTGCGGCGCTGTTCGCCCAGGCGCACAGCATCGGGGCTTCGCCGGCGGCGGTGGAGCTGGCGTGGCGGTACCTCGACCGGGCTCGGCGCTACCGTTTCTTCAGTGCCTGGGCAGGCTTGCTCCTCGGCGTCGTGGTCGGCCACTGGTGGTGGCTGATCGGTGCACCCGCAGGGTGGTTCGCCGGCGTGCTGCTGGCGGAGCTCTTCCGCCTCCGGCGGGGTGGGACCGGGCCGAAGACGGCATCGCTCACGCCTCGCCTGGCTCGGAAGTACATGCCGAAGCGGCTTGCCTGGCACACGAGGGCACTCTTGGCGGCGCTGCTGATCATGGCGGCCTGTTGCCCGCTACTGCCTTGGCATCCGCCCATACACCTGACCGAAGTCACGGTCATGGTCGCCTGTGGAGTTTGGGTGCTCGCAGAGGCATGCCAGCGCGCCATCGCCGCCCGGACGAGGCCGGCGCTTCCTCCGGATCTGGAGGCAGCCGACGACGCCATAAGGCGTGTGGGCGCGATGGCGATCGGCTTTGCGAGCTCAGGAATACTCGCCCTGCTGACGGCGCTGGCCCTGGCCTTTACTTTCGCTTACCAGACGGCCCGCACCGTTGTGGTAGGCGGCCGAGTGCGCGTCTACGCCTCCCACCCGTATGCAGGATGGCACACCTTCGGAGAGCTTGGCCGGGTCGCCCTGATCGTGTGGGCGTTGGCATTGGTAGTGGCGCAGCACCAAGTCTTCTGGCCGCCCGTCGTGCGTTCGCGGATGAAGGCAGGCATCAGGAATCTGGTACACCCGTCGCCGTGATCCTTCGCGTCGATGCCAGCGATGCGCTGCCCGTATACGAGCAGATTCGCCAGCAGCTGCTGGCCATGATCGCCAGCGGAGTGCTGGCTCCGGGTGCCCAACTCCCCACTATCCGCCAGCTGGCAGCAGATCTCGGCCTGGCCAAGGGAACCGTCAGCCGAGCCTACGAGTCATTGCTTCGCGACCGGGCGGTCGAGAGCCGCGGACGGTCGGGCACCGTCGTGGCGGCGCCGCCAGCCGGGCGGCCGCGTCGGCCGGCTCTCGACCTGGCCACCGACGCCGCCGACAGGCTGGCCGTCGCCTCGGTGCAGGCATCGATGTCGGCGGCGGACGCTCACTTGTTGCTCGACCAGGCTCTCGGGCGCCTCGGCAAGAACCCGACCTAGCGCCAGGGCGGGCCAGGCCAGGGCACGAGCCAGGGGCAGAGCGGGAGCCAGGGCCAGGGGCAGAGCGGGAGCCAGGACCAGCGCCAGGGCACGAGCGAGATCAACGCTGGCAGAATCGAGGCATGGCTTCCCTAACTGTCCGCACTCCCGGCCTCGTGCTCACCGAGCACGAGTTCTCCGTACCGCTCCGCCACGCTGAGCCCGACGGCCAGCAGATCTCCCTGTTCGCCCGAGAAGTGGCGACGCCGACTGGAGGCGAGAAGCCGTTGCTGGTCTTCTTGCAGGGTGGCCCAGGGATGGAGGCGACCCGGCCCACGGGACACCCCGTGACGCCCGGCTGGCTCGACAGGGCGCTCGAGGACTTTCGCGTGCTCATGCTCGACCAGCGGGGCACCGGTCGCTCCACGCCGGTCGGGGCTCTCGACACTCTGGGGGCAACGCCCGAGGCGCAGGCCGCCTACCTGGCCTGTTTCCGGGCCGACTCGATCGTCGAGGATGCCGAGTTCGTCAGGCGCCAGATGGGTATCGAGAAGTGGAGCGTGCTAGGCCAGTCGTTCGGCGGCTTTTGCGTGATGCGCTACCTCTCGGCGGCGCCGGAAGGCCTGGCTGAAGCTTTCATGACAGGTGGCATCCCTCCCGTCGGGCACCATCCAGACGACGTCTACCGAGCGACGTACGCTCGCACGCTCGACCGGTGCCGGCAGTACTACCGGCGCTATCCCGGCGACATCGAGCGGGTGCGGCGGGTGCATTCCTGGTTGCAGTCCGAGGAAGTGCGCCTTCCCGGCGGCAACAGGCTGACAGGCCGCATGTTCCGCCAACTCGGCCTCATGCTCGGCATGAGCGACGGCGCTGAGCGCTTGCACTACATCCTCGAGATGCCTGAGGGATCGCCGACTTTCCTGCACGATGTCGAGTCCGGACTGCCCCGCTTCTCCCGCAACCCGATCTACGCCGCTCTCCACGAAGCCTGCTACGCCGATGGTGGTGTAACGAACTGGTCGGCCTCCCGCCTGCAGCCGGACGACTACGAGGGGGAGGTGGAGTTGTTCACGGGAGAGCACGTGTTTCCTTGGATGTTCGAGGACTACGACGCTCTCAGACCCCTGCAGCAAGCAGCCGGAATCCTCGCCGAGCACGACTGGCCTCGGCTCTATGACCCCGAGAGCCTGAGCCACTGCGAAGTCCCGGCGGCCGCGGCCGTCTACGCCTACGACATGTACGTGGAGCGGGAGTTCTCCGAGGAGACCGCCAGCCTCGTTCCCTCGATGAGGATCTGGCTAACGAACGAGTTCGAGCACAACGGGTTGCGAGCCGGCGGCCGCCACATCCTCGACCGGCTCATCGGCATGGCTCGGGGGCGTTGACCCGTCAGGATCCGTAGGCGCGGGTCAGGACCTCCAGATTGTTCCCGTCTGGGTCTTCGAAATAGAAACCTCGCCCGTTCCCGTTCACCTCGCCCCTCCTCGCATGCCCGGGGTCGGCCCAATAGGTGATGCCTCGCTCCTGGACCCGGACAAAGATCTCGTCGAACTCGTCTTCGGAGATCAGGAAGGCGTAGTGAGCGTTGGTGACTCCATGGCGGTCGTCATAGTCGAGGCTGACGCCGTTGGCCGTCTCGACGCACATGAACGGTCCGAACGGTTGCGGCGGGTCGAGCCCGAGGATCTCCGCCAGGAACTCCGCACCGGCTTTCTTGTCTGCGACGGGGATGATCGTGTGATTGAGCTGCACTGGCATGGTGTTTGCTCCTCCGTGAGTACCAACAAGATCATGCCGCGCCCGCCACCTGCTCGGCAACGAGGCCGTGCCACCATGGGGCGCATGGCACTGCGCACCTCCTTCACCGAGATGTTCGGCATCCCCCACCCGATCGCACTGGCGCCTATGGGCGGCTCAGCTGGAGGCGCGCTGGCCGCCGCCGTGTCGAATGGGGGCGGGCTCGGCCTGGTCGGCGGCGGGCGCGGCGACCTCGGTTGGGTGGAACGCGAGCTCGCGATCGTGAGAGAGCGGACTGACAAGCCATGGGGCATTGGTTTCTTGTCGTGGTCTGCCTCTGTCGAGGCGGTCGAACTGGCTCTCGAGCACGGTCCGGACGCGGTGCTGATCTCCTTCGGCGACCCGAGGCCGCTCGGCGGTCCCGTCATCGATGCCGGGGTGCCCCTCATTGTCCAGGTGTCGGACGTCGGCGAGGCAGAACAGGCTGTGGCGCTCGGTGCCAGCGTGATCGTGGCACAGGGTTCCGAGGCCGGCGGTCACAGTGGCAAGCGGTCTACCCTGCCGTTCGTACCGATCGTGGTCGACATGGCCGGCCCGACTCCCGTGCTCGCGGCCGGCGGGATCGCAGACGGTCGCGGCATTGCCGCCGCATTGGCGCTCGGCGCAGCTGGTGCGCTTGTCGGCACCCGGTTTCAGGTCACGCCCGAAGCGCTCGTCGCTCCCTCGATCCCGCAGGCGATCATGGCCGGGAAAGGCGAAGGCACGGAGCGCAGCCGCATCACCGACATCGCCCGCGGCGCCCCCTGGCCGGAGCGGTACCCGGGCCGCACGCTGAGCAACGCCTTCATCGACGAGTGGCGGGGCCGCGAGGAGGAGCTGGCCAGAGACGAGCGAGCCAAGGCGAGGTTCCGGGAGGGAGCGATCGCCAACGACGTGTCGATCGCTCCCGTGTGGGCCAGCGAGGCAATAGACCTCATCGCGGACCTCGTGCCGGCTTCCGAGCTCGTCGGCCGGCTCGCCGCCGCGGCCGAGACTGCCCTCGGGCGCGCGGCTGCACTGATGGTCAGTGGTTAGTACTCAGCCTTCGCCAGGCGGCAGGGTGGGGTGCTCGGTCGGGTAGAGACCGGCGACAAAGGCGTAGACCGTGTCCCCTGACCGTGGGCTCTCGGAGAAGTCCCGGACGAGCTCGAAGACGGCGTCCCAGAACTCCGCCGCCCTCTCCCGCGATATGCGGGCGTGACGGCTGATCGCCCGCAGCCGGTCGGCTTGGTGGGCGGGGATCGACTCGGCGGCGGCCACTTCGAGGTAGTTCGTGACGACCTCCAGCTGCTCGGGTTGGATCACCCCGACGTAGAAGATGCGAGCCGTCCGCCCATAGAAACGCTCCTCGATCGCCCGCACCCTCCTCGTTCTCACCACCTTTAGCAGGCCGGCTTCCCGGAGGACCCCGACGTGGTGGGCGACGGTGCTCTTGGGTCGAGCGACCGCCGCCGCAAGCTCGCGGACAGACGCTGCTCGCTCGAGTACGAGGTCGAGCAGCGTGTCACGGAGTGGGTCGAACATCGCCCGCAGCTCCTTGGGCGACGAGACGATGCGCAGCTCTTCGAGGTCGTAGTCAGGCGGCCGGTCACTGCTCGACATTGGCGGATCATTCCGTTAGAGTGGATTAATCGATAACTACGGATCATAGCTGCGCCGGCGGGCGTCGGAGCGGCAAGGAAAGGATGGCAATGATGGACATCATCCTGGTGCCAGGAATGTGGCTGGACGGATCCTCCTGGGACAAAGTGGTGCCGGGGTTGGAGCGGGCTGGGCACCGTCCGCACCCGCTGACCTTGCCGGGCCTCGAGTCGAAGTCGGCTGACAGGTCGGGCGTCACGCTGAGCGACCACATCGCCGCGGTCGTGGCGGCCATCGACTCGTGTCCTGGGACTGAGAAGGTCGCCGTCGTCGGCCACTCAGCCGCCGCTGGCCTTGCCTATGCAGCCGTGGACGCCCGGACCGACAGGATCGCTCGTGCATTTTTCGTTGGCGGGTTCCCGGCCGAGGACGGAACGAGCTTGGGCGCGGGCTTCCCCGCAGAGAACCGAGAAGTTGCGCTGCCCGACTTCGCAGAGTTCGACGACGCTGACGTCAAGGACCTGACAGAGACTCAGCTAGAGGCCTTTCGCCAGAAGGCGATTCCCTTCCCCGAGATGGTCCTCACCGAACCGCTGAAGCTCTCGGACGAGCGTCGCTACGACGTGCCTGTCACGATGATCTGCCCGGAGTTCTCGAGCGAGACGCTAAAGGGGTGGATCGACGAAGACATGGAGCCTGTCAGGGAGATCCCGAGGCTGCACGACGTGGAGTACGTCGACCTCCCAACCGGGCACTGGCCACAGTTCACCAAGCCCGACGAGTTGGCCGTGGTCATCGCCGAGCGGTGCAACTAACTGAGCGCTGCAACTAACTGAGCGCTGCGCCTCGCCCCGGTCGCTGCCACTTCGCCCGGTCGCTGCGCCTCGCCCCGGTCGCTGGCACTGGGGTCGGTCGCGGCACCTCGCCCCGGTCGCTGCCACTTGGCCCGGTCCCAGCACCGAGTTCCGGTCGCGGCACCTCGCGCCGCCCCCCGGTCGCGGCACCGAGTTCCGGTCGCGGCACCGAGTTCCGGTCGCTTCACCTAGCCCCGGTCGCTTCACCTGGCCCCGGTCGCAGACCTAGCCTCGGCGGCGGACCTAGGCCCGGTTGGCTGCAACTAGCTCAAGGGGCTGCCGGCATTCTCGCGGGTCAGTTACGGTCAGCTCACGCTGGGGTCAGCTCGTGCGGGTCGGCTCAGCGCGGGCAGCTTGCCGGGTCAGCTCACGCTGGGCAGCTGGGCTCGGTTAGGACAGCTCGTGGGTCAACTCACGCTGGGTCAGCACAGACGTCCTCGGTGCAGGCAGCTGCCGCCTCCGTGACAGCCTCGTCCACGGGCACAACCCGTGGGTGGGATCGCTCCCAGACCCTGCGCATGACGACCAGCAAAGTCTCGGCGTCCTGCGCACCGGGAACCGCCCGCGAGCGGTCGAAGACGAAGAACGGCACGCCGGTGCATCCGAGCTCTGCCGCTGCGGCCTCGTCGCGCCGCACGTCGCCGGCAAAGGAGTCCGAGGCGAGCATCTCGGTGACCTCCGCTCCCTCGAGCCCAGCGTTGACGGCCACGTCGGTCAGGACACCACGGTCACCGATCGGCTGCAGCTCGATGAAATAGGCGTGCAGCAGGGCTTCCTTCATGGCGTCCCCGGCTCGATGGCTCTTCGACGAAGCGAGATGGATCAGGCGATGGGCGTCGAAGGTGTTACCGGGTTTGGTGTTCGCCAGGTTGTATTCAAGGCCTTCATCGGCGGCAAGCCGGTTGAGCCTGTCGAGCTGGCGTTCGGCCTGCTCGAGCGTCATGCCGTACTTCTTCGAGATCTGCTCGGCCATCGCGCCCGAGCGCTGCGCCGGGGCATGCGGGTTCAGCTCGAAGCTCTTCCAACACACTTCGACGTCGCCGGCATGCTCGAAACGAGCCAACGCAGCCTCGAAACGTCGCTTCCCGATGTAGCACCAAGGACACACGACGTCCGACCAGATTTCGACGAGCACGCACCCAAAAACGCCCCGCAGGCGCCGGCTATTCCGGCGGATCGTTCGGAGTCCGCCGGCGCGAGTCCAGCCGGCGCGTCCAGCCGGCGAGAGTCCCGAGGTGCATAGACACCTGTCGTAGCCGCCGAAGTTCATCCATTATGCGGGTGATCTTGTCAAGGGGGGAAGTCGAGGTTCTTCAGGAAGCTTCGTCGGCCAGCCGCGCGATGAGCCCGTCGAAGACCTTCTGCCGACCGATCTGTCCTTTATCGGCCGCATCGTCG
>JBOGHW010000032.1:0-78039 GCA_050744865.1 Acidimicrobiales bacterium
CAAGCTCGTCGCCTTCGTTGGCGCGAACAAGGCGCGGGGTGAAGGTCAAAGAGGACTCCTCTCGTGCGAAACCGCCATGCTGACCGATGCCCGGTCCAGAGTGGTGGATCACCCTCATATCAAACACCCACAGCGAACCACGACCGGCGGTGCTTGACTTCCCCCGAGGTGTCACATCCTTCTGTCACATCCTTGAGGCAGCGCACGTCAACAGAATGTGAGCACAATGCACGACACAGCCTTCGACGCCGAGCGACCACGGCTCAGGGCGATCGCCAGCCGGATTCTCGGATCTGGGGCCGATGCGGACGACGTACTGCAGGAGGCCTGGCTGCGGCTGTCCGGCACGGAAGGCGTCGACGATGTTCCCGCCTGGCTGACGACCGTCGTGACCCGGTTGTGCCTCGACCACTTGCGCAAGCGGGCCACCCGTTCGAACGCCGAGACCAAGGCACTCTCCGACTCCGCGCTCGCCGACCCCGAGGCTGACGCGCTGCTCGCCGACCGGGTAGGTGGGGCGATGCAGGTCGTCATCGACGCCCTCGTGCCGGCTGAGCGGGCGGCCTTCGTGCTCCACGATGTCTTCGGCTATCCGTTCGACGAGGTCAGCGCCGTACTGGGGCGTTCGGGCAGCGCGGTCCGTCAGCTGGCGAGCCGGGCGCGCCGCAAGGTGCAGGGTGCCCCCGAACCGGATGCAGAGCAGGCGGCGCGCGCCGAGAGTCGTCGCGTCGTCGACGCCTTCCTGGCCGCCGCCCGCGGCGGGGACCTCACGACCCTGCTGTCGCTGCTCGCGCCCGACGTTGTCATGTGCGCCGACCTCGTCGGACAAGAGATGGGCACGGAACCGGTCTACGAAGGCGCCGGCGCCGTAGCCGCCCGCTTCAACGGTGCCAAGGGGGCGGCAGCCGTCCTCATCGACGGCGAGCCGGGCGCTGCTTGGTGGCTCGCCGGCGAGGTCAAGGTCGCCTTTGCCTTCCACGTCGAAGCCGGCCTGGTGCGCGAGGTCGAGTTGATAGCCGACCCGGCGGTGCTGGCAACAGTGGACGTAGTGCGAAGGAGAAGAAGCTCGGACCGAGCGGGAGGCGACTCGGACCGAGCGGGAGGACGCCGGTAGCCTCTGGACGTGACCTCCAGCGAGCCGACGGTCCACGACCGAATGTGCGTCACCGGCTACGAGTGGGTGGCTTGTTTCTGGTCCAGGCTGCCGGAACTGCCCCGATCATCCAGCGCACCAGCTACTCAACTGCCTACGACTACAACCAGACCACCTGCCCTTGCTGGCGCCCCTTGACCGATCAGCACTCAGGCGCAAACCAGCAGCGACTCGGCGGCCGTTTGGTGGCGGTTTGGTGATCACGGCCACAGTCGGCGATGATCACCAGTGTCTTCCCAACCAGTTGGCCCGCGATGAACCAACCGATCACCGGGTTCCACCAAGATGCCGAAGGAGACTGGGTGGCAGAGCTGGCGTGCGGCCACAACCAGCACGTGCGCCACAAGCCGCCATTCCAAGAGCGGTCGTGGGTGC
Source organism: Acidimicrobiales bacterium (assembly GCA_050744865.1). Lineage (GTDB taxonomy): Bacteria > Actinomycetota > Acidimicrobiia > Acidimicrobiales > Bog-793 > JAKACA01. The sequence goes on from JBOGHW010000032.1 coordinate 1,529, forward strand.
TGACCCAACAGGGTCGGAACGGGCGACTCGGAACCGAGCTGGGGTGCCCGCTCTGCGACCGGGGTGAGCCTCCCCACCGCTAGTTGCTCAGCCCCCGCTGGGTCAGCCACGGTGGTCAAGCCCAGGTAGCCAGTTCCCCCTGGTCCGGCCCCGGTGGTCAGGCCCCGGTGGTCAGAGCAATGAGCAGTGGGCGACCCCCGTGGCGCCTGGCCCTGGCGGCGAGCAACCACGTTGATCCCACGCGATAGTGACGTCCGCCGCCGGGCGCCTTGAAGCGGCAACTAGGCAGGGACAGTCGCAGTGCCGCGGTCGCGACCCATTCCTTGGATAGAAACACCCCATGGATTCCCGCACCCCCCGGGTCAACGGCACCAGCCCGCCTGCCCGAGTGCGCCGGCCACTCGATCTGCTCCTGGCCTTGGCGGCCCTCGTGGCGCTCGCCCTGCTCGTTACAGCAGTCCACGGTCTGCCGGCCGGCGGGCGCGAGGTGTCGGGCGACGTGACCAAGGCTGCCGGAGCCATCCCGCACGCCCTTACCGTGGCGGGAGCGTTTCTCGCCCTGGTGGCGGCCCTGCTGTTGGCACTCCTGGCGTTGAACACGCTCCTTCGACGCGCTCCCCAGGCCGCTCTGGACGCGGCTGTTGCGGCGGTCCTGGCGGCGGCCGCCTCACTCCTCGCTTCTCTCATCTGGAACAACCAGCACGGCGAGCTCGGCGGCTTGGTGCTGAACGGAGCCAACCCCACCGGCCTGGTGTACGCCTGCGCCTTCGTGGCCTTTCTCGTCGGGAGCGACCTCGTCCGGCGGGGTCGTTGGACGAGGTGGTGTGCTCTCGGCGCCGTCGCACTGTTCATCTTCAGCGTCGCCTCGCGCTCGCTCGCTCCGCTGGCAGCGCCACTTGCCCTTGCCGAGGGACTCTTCTTCGGATGGGCGGTGCGTTGGGCGCTCGGCACAGTCGCAACTCGGCCGAGCACAGACGAGCTGGCGGCCGGCCTGCGTCCAGAGGTGAGCGTGGTACAGCTGAGAGAGGTGGCCGGCAGCCGATCGCGGCTCGAGGGTGAGCTCAGCGACGGGACGTCGATCGAAGTCCGAATCGCGGATCGCGACACGAGAGGATCGGGCATCGCTCGGCGAGTGTGGTCGCTGGTACGGCTGCGGTCGGTGCTCGCGGGCCACCCGGTCCTGAGCTCTCGTGCCCGCCTGGAGCGGGTGTCGCTGGCAAGCCTGCTGGCCGACCCACGCGGCGTGGTCGTTCCGAAGGTTCTCGTCCTGAGGGAGCTGCAGAACGACACTCTTGTCCTCGTCACGACACGACCCGCCGGGAGGCACCCGTCCAAAGGAGAGTCTCCCGAAGACGTGGCCACGATGTTCACAGCACTGCGACTGCTCCACGACGCCGGGTTGGCCCATCGGGATCTCCGGCCGCAGAACTTGGTGTTGGGCAGTGGATCCGCCGGTTTCTCGTCCTTGGACAAGGTGCAGCCGGGCGCAGGTGACTTGGCTCGGCGGCTCGACGTCGCACAGTTGCTGACAACTGCGGCCCAGTGCTCAAGCCCTGCGGTGGCAGTCAGGGCTCTTCGCGACGCCTACGAACCGGCCGACGAGGTCGCAATCGGCTCGGTGCTCCAGCCGATCGCGCTGGCGCCGTGGGGTTGGTCGGAGATGCGGGCGGCCAGGGACTGCGTCGCCGAGATGCGCAAGGAGCTCGTCGGGTCGAACGTCGAGCCGGTCGAGCCGGCGCTCGAGCGGTTCCGCTGGCGCACCGTCGTCACAACCACTGCTGTCATCGCAGCTGCCTTCATCTTCGTCGGCCAGTTGTCAAAGGTCAACCTTGCCGGGGCTCTCGGGCACGCCAATCTGGCTTGGTGCGCCGCCGCGCTGGCCGCTTCGGCGCTCGGCAACGTGGCGGCTGCCGAGAACCTCATCGCCTTCGTGCCTAAGCGCCTCCCGCTCCTTCGCAGCGCGGCCGTGCAACTGGCTACGGCCTTCGTCGGAGTCGCCATGCCACCGACGGTCGGCCATGTCGCTGTCAACTCCCGCTATCTGCATCGTGAGGGCGTCGAGGAGGGCTCGATCGCAGCTGCGGTCGCTCTCTCACAGATAGTGAACGTCGTGACCACGGTGCTGTTGTTGCTCATCATCGGGTTGCTCACCGGGTCGCGGGTCAGCGAGCTGAAGCTCGCTCCGAGCGACGATCTCCTCATCGCACTCGGCGCCGCCTTCGCGTTGGTGGCAGTCCTTCTGTCGATACCAAGGACGAGGTCGCTGATCACCAGGAACGTCTGGCCACGACTCCGTACGGTCTGGCCGCGGCTGCTGCAGGCGCTCTCCAGCCCCGTCCGCCTTGGGATCGGCGGCGGTTGCAACTTGCTGCTCAGCGCTTGTTACGTAGTGGCCTTCGTAGCGGCAATCGAAGCGGTCGGGGGACATCCGGCGATACTTCCGGTGGCGGCTGTGTTTCTTGCCGGGAACGCTGTCGGCTCGGCTGCTCCTACCCCCGGCGGCGTCGGCGCCATCGAGGCAGTGCTGTCGGCTGGCCTCAGCGCCTTGGGCATCCCCTTGCACCAGGCCGTGCCTGCCGTGTTGATCTTCAGGCTCGCCACATTCTGGCTACCTATTCCGGCGGGTTGGCTCAGCTACACGGTCCTGCAGCGCAAAGGCATCCTGTAGCCGACAAGGAGCCAGCGGTGCCGTACTTCAGTGGATCCGGCGGTCACGACCTTGCCAGTACGGCTCGCGCAGCTCGCGCTTCAAGATCTTCCCGGAAGGGTTGCGCGGCAGAGCCTCTGCCACATCCACCGAAGTCGGGCACTTGTAGTGGGCGAGCCGCTGCCGGCAGAACTCGATGATCTCGCCGGCATCGAGATCGCTCCCGGGCCGCAGAACCATAATGGCCTTGACGGCCTCGCCCCACTTGTCGTCGGGCACTCCGATCACAGCCGCGTCGGCCACGCACGGGTGGGCGAGCAGAATGTTCTCGACCTCGGCCGGGTAGACGTTCTCGCCTCCCGTTATCACCATGTCCTTCATCCGGTCGTGCAGAAAGAGGTAGCCGGCCTCGTCGAGGTAGCCCGCATCTCCGGTCCGCAGCCAGCCGTCGCCCGGCGTGATGGCCGCAGTCTCGTCAGCATTCAGCCAATAACCGACCATGTTGTAGGCCGAGCGCGTCCAGACCTCGCCGATATGGTTGGGCGGCGCTGTCGCTCCGCTAGCCGGGTCGACGATTCGAAGCTCGACGCCTGGCACAGCTTTGCCGGCCGCCCGCAAGAGCTGACTGCGAGATCCGTTGGGGTCGTGATCCTCGTGACCAAGCAGAACTATGGCGCCCGAAGTCTCCGTCATGCCGTACACCTGGCCAAACCTGCAACCGAACACGTCGAGGCAACGCACCAGCACGTCCTCGGCGATGGGCGAAGCACCGTAGAAGATCGTGTCGAGGCTCGAGAGGTCGGCCTCGCGAATGCCGGGAACTGCCAATAGAGCCATCAACACCGCCGGTACAAGGAAGGCATGGGTGATGCGCTCGGTCGTGATCAGGCCCACCAGTTCGGCGGGGTCCATGTCTCGCATGATCACCGAGCACCCTCCGGCCGACATGCCGGCCAGAGCCCAGCCAGAGCCGCCGATGTGGAACAGCGGCATGGCGACGAGGCTGACCGTCGACCGGTCGATACCAAAGGTCTGCGGCGCGGCTTTCGACAGGATCATCGCCAAGTTCCGGTTGCTGAGCATGACGCCCTTCGGGAGGCCGGTCGTCCCGGAGGTGTAGAGCTGCATCGATACCTCGTCGGGCGACGCGAGGTACCCCGGGTCGTCGTCGGGCTGGCTGTCGACCCAGTCGGCGTAGTCGAGGTAATGGGCCGGGCTCGGACCGGCGCCGACGCTGTCTCGATCAATGCCGTCTCGGCCGGGGCTGTCTCGATCAATGCCGTCTCGGTCAGGGCTGTCTCGGCCGGTTGGGAAGCCGATGACTACGAAGGACTTGACGTCGGCCAGGACGCCCGTAATGGCGGCCAGCGCCGGCACGAGTCGGCATGCAGCACGAGCACCTCGGCTCTGGAGTCGTCGATGATCGAGGCCATCTCTTGTGGGGCGAGCCGCCAATTCACCGCCACGTTGACTGCGCCGATAAGCGCCCCGCCGAAGAGAACTTCGAAGTACTCGGGGCCGTTGCGGTCCAGAAACGCCACCCGGTCGCCCGCTCCGACTCCCACGCCGCCCAGCGCGTTGGCGACCCGGCACGCCCGGCCGAAGTGCTCGCCCCACGAGACGGTGCGGTCGCCAAAACGCAGCATCGGCGCCTCGGCGAACTCTCCCGCGTTCGCCCGGAGCATGCCGGCCACCGTGAAACGTGAGTTCATGTTCTCCCCTCGGGCGCTCCGAATCGTCGAGGTCAGCGCCCAGACTGTAGACCTCCGGACAGCCCACCAAGCTGTGCCCCCCTCCCCGGCGACGAACACGACCGCCGCTTGGTTCTGACAGGCACACCCGTCTGAATGGGTAATGCTTAAGACGACGGCTAACGCCCAAGCGGAGGAAGGTAGCGCCAGATGACCTCGAGCCTCAACGCCACCATGCTTTCAAACGCATGCGACCTTGCAGATGCGATGTTGAGCGGCACGCATCAAGGCGGTTGGTGGCCTTCGTCGGCCGCGACCCGCATTTCGAGCCGGCTCGATGAGCACAGCAACTCGATGAGCACAGCAAACAGTCTCGCCCTTGCTGAGCGAGGTGGTCGATCCCCGTTAGCCCTTGCCTGAGTCGCCGGGACGGCCATTCGACCGGGACCGCCCGACGGGGACGGCCATTCGACCACCGAAGGGCTCTGGGGCTTTGAGTATTGACGACGTCGCCGTGTTTCTCGCCACGCTGGAGGGTGTACGCCGCACTGTGGTGAGGGGAGCCGCCGAGTGGAGATACCACGGCAGGGTGGTCGCACGGCAGCTCGACACGGGGCACCTGGTGATACGCGCCGAGTTCGACTACCGGGACGCGGTGTTGCGGCAGTTTCCGCGTACCTTCAGCGTCCCACAGCGATTCGTCAAGCACATGATGGTCGTCGCTCACCTCGCCACCGGCGACGCCGAAGCCATCGAGGATGCTCTGGAGGCTGCCTGGCAGCTGCAACGGACTGGCAGCTGAAGGACTGGCAGCTGAAGGACTGGCAGCTGAAACGAGGAGCAGCGCCCCTGGCCCTGGCCCTGCCCCGCGGTCCCGGCCCTGGCCCTCGGTCTGCCTCCCGGTTGGCCGGGCAGGCGCTCAGCTTGGCCACGACACCGCCGCTACCATCGATATCGACTTCTTGCAGTGAACACCAGACGCGGCACACCGGAGGCGAGGCGACAGATGAACCCGCAACGGAAAGCCACGACCTGCGCAACTGCTCTCCTTTTGGCCTTCTTGTCTGCCGCCTGCAGCAACAGAACCGCCCAGCCCGCCCAGCACGCCCATCCCGCGAGAACGCACCCGATTGCCGTCCACACCGTCGTCGAGACCTTCGGCGTCGCCGGAGACAAGGGGGCTGTGCTCCAGACCTTGCACGAGGCGCCAACTCCGATCCCCGGCATTGTCGGGACAGTGGTCCAGATCGCCACGTCCAACTCCGATACCTACGCGCTCACTTCTATCGGAACCGTCTGGGCGTGGGGTGTCGCCAACGACGGCGAGCTCGGCAACGGGTCCACACCCACCTATACGGGGACAGCGACCAAAGTCGAGTTCCCGAGCGGCGTAAGGATCAGCCTGCTGGGGAACCCGATGCCGTTCGACGGCGGCCTGGCCATCGACTCTCGTGGGGATGCCTGGGGATGGGGGCTCAATGCCGAAGGCGACCTGTGCCTGCAGAACCGACTGGTGGCGCTGCGGCCGGCGGAGATACCCCTGACTCACGTCAGCCTGGCTACCGGTGCGCGCACACACTCGCTGTTCGACGCGAACGGGTCGGTCTACGCCTGCGGCGATGGTGAATACGGAGAGCTCGGCAACGGCTCCACTGCGCCGCGCTCGGTTCCGGCTCGTGTCGTCGGGCTGCCCGAGGGAGGCGTCAAGGCGCTGACGTCCTCATGGGGTGGGTCTGGCGCCTTGATGGACAACGGCAGGTACTACGACTGGGGCTATAACCAAGCAGGTCAACTTGGTGACGGAACCACCAAGGACAGCGATGTTCCTGTCCACGTCAGCCTGCCGGCCGCGGTCGTCCAAGTCTTCCAGGGCGGCAGTGGCCCCGCCAACGGGCAAACGCTTGCCATCGTGGCGGGCAACTCTCTGTGGGCATGGGGGAACGGGACGCACGGCCAACTTGGTGAAGACAGCACCAGAAGTTCGCCGATTCCGGTCCGGGTCACGCTCCCGGACGGGGCCAAGGCGGCCAAGGTGGCTTCCGGCGGCTTCGCCTGCTACGCCATCGACGAGGCGGGAAGACTCTGGGCATGGGGTCGCGACAACTTCGGACAGCTTGGGACGGGTCGTGCCGGACCGGACCGGCTCACTCCGGTGCTGGCCGGGCTCTCGCTCTCGGAGATCTCCTCGACGGCACAGAACGTCGCCGGGCTCGCTGATACACCAACCTGAGAAACAGGCCCGCTTTCAGCCCCAGCCCCCAGTCGCTCACCCCCAGTCACTCACCCCCGCCGGTCGGCCCCGGCTCCTCATCCCCAGCCGCTCAGCCCACGGCTCCCCAGCCCTCCAGACTCCCAGCCCTCGAAACCCCTCCTCGCCCTGCGCTGCCAAGGGGTAGTCTCGTCTCAGGAGCGCCGGGAAGACTGGTCGGCACGTCGAGTTTTCGCGGGAGCCGTCCATGTGGTGTTCGTGTTTCTAGGGTCTCTGGCAACGGCCATCGCCGCCTTTGCCATCGGGGCCGTCGTCAGTCTCGGGACGAGCTGGCTCCTCGTCTCCCGCCTCGAGCGAGTCGGTGAGCGGCTAGGTCTCTCGGAAGCCCTGCTCGGCCTCATGGCGGCCCTGGCGGCGGACTCGCCCGAGATCACGGCCGCCGTGACAGCGCTTGTCCATCGCCAAGAGTCGGTCGGCGTAGGGGTCGTCGTCGGCTCGAACGTCTTCAATCTGGCCGCTCTGCTCGGCCTCGGTGCTCTGGTTGCCGGGCGCGTCCACCTGCATCGAAAGGTTGTCCTTCTCAGCGGCGTCGTGGCCGTGTGGGTGGCCGTCGTGTGCCTGGTGTCTGTGCTGGGCATCATCGATCCGGTGGCAGGCCTGGTTCTGGTCCTCGTCGTGATGATTCCTTACGTAGTTGCCCTTACCTCCCATCGCACGTGGCTGCGACGGCTTCCGCTACCTCCCCGGCTCACCGGCGCCATCCTCTCGGCTGTTGACGAGGAGGCGCTCGACCTGGTCTCCGCTGAACCTCCCAGGCGGGGAACCGGGCGCGACGGGCTCGTGGCCGCCGCCGCCCTCGTCGTCGTCGTCGCAGCCAGTGCTTTCATGGAAGGCGGCGCGTCCAGTCTCGGCCGCCACTTCGGCATCGCTCAGGAAGTCGTCGGGGGCCTCATCCTGGCTGCGGTCACCAGCATGCCGAACGCGGTGGCGGCTGTTCACCTCGCCTCCAGAGAGCGCGGTGCTGCCGTGCTCAGCACCGCTCTCAACAGCAACGCCCTCAACGTGACGGCCGGCCTGCTTGTGCCCGCCATCTTCCTCGGCCTTGCACGCCCATCGGGCGCAGGAGTGCTCGTCGTCTGCAGCTATGTGGGACTCACGCTCGTGACCCTTGCCATGGCGTACTCAGATCACGGGATCGGGCGCTCGGCCGGCTTGCTGGTCATCTTCCTCTACGCCGCATTTGTCGCGTCGCTCCTAGTTGTGGTGTCCGTCTAGCCGCTCTATCCCATTAGCCGCGTCATGGGGCAGAGCCCTGACAAGTCCCATTGATAACATGCGACGGCGCCACCACGAGCCACGAGAGGCGAGCTGCACATGACGCATCCTTACAACTGCAGGCAACTTGCACTGCTCGCGCTAGCCGCGACGACGGCGCTGGTGCTCGCCGGCATTCCCTCGGCATCAGCGACGGCAGCGCCATCAGCGGCATCAGCGTCCTCCCCGGGGCGCAACGTCGGTGCGCCGGCCGTGGCGTCGGGAAGGGTCGCACTGCCTGACCCGGTCCCGAGTTGGACGGCATACAGCACCGACGACGGCCCAGCGGGCAGCAAGGTCCACGTGCCGGTCCGCCTCTACCTCAGCGGACACGCCACTGCCGAAGCCGTCTTCGCCACCGCCGCCTCCACACCGGGAAGCGCCGCTTACGGGCACTACTTGACGCCGGCGGAGTTCGAGGCGCGCTTCGGCCCGACGGCTGCGCAGGTGAGCGCCGTACAGGGTTGGGCGAAGTCCGAAGGGCTCAGCGTTACGAGCACGACGCTTCACTACGTCGCAGTCACCGGCGCGGCCCCTGTGCTCAGCCGTGCGCTCGCCACCTCGATTCACGCCTTCAGCAACAGCGGCGGACTTACTGGATACGCGCCGGTGGACGGGGCGTCTCTTCCGGCGTCCATTGCCTCCGACGTGACCACGGTGCTGGGTTTGGACTCCTACAACTACCCGACCAATGCCGTGCCTGCGGGCACGCCTGCCACGCCCGCCCCGCTACCGACGCCAGTCCCGGCACCGGGGGCTCCGGCGGCAACCTCGGCACCGGCGCCAACCGCGGCACCGGCGACAACCGCGGTGTCTGCCCTGACGAGCTCGTATCACTGCTCCTCCTGGTGGGGCGAGAACAGTGGGTCGATCCCGAAGGCCTACGGCGAGACCAACGCCCCAGATGCGGTCTGCGGATACTCCCCCCAGCAGCTCCGGTCGGCGTACGGCGTCGCGGCCTCCGCCGGCAAGGGCGCCACCATCGCCATCGTGCTCGACGGCCATTTGGCGAGTATGGATGCGGACGCGAACCGTTTCTTTGCTGCTCATCACGTGGCCGGGTTCGCCGCCGGTCAGTTCACACAGAACTTCGGACCTGGATTTGTCGCCTCCTGCGGTTCGACGTACGCCGATCTCCCCGAGGAGCCCCTGGACGTCGCGACGGCACACATCATCGCCCCCGCCGCCAAAGTCGTCTACGTCGCAGTCAATTGCAGCAACGACACTCCGGTCTTCGAGCGCAACTTCCTCGACGCCGAGACGCGCATAGTGGACGATCACCTGGCGGACGTGGAGACTGACTCGTACAGCACTCTCGAGTCCGAGTACACCCAGGCCATGGCTGCCGCCTGGACCCAAATCCTCGAGCAAGGGGCGGTCGAGGGCATCGGGTTCAACTTCGACGCCGGCGACGGCGACGTGGCACCGGCCGTCGAGTTTCCTGCTTCGGACCCTTGGGCGACCGCCGTCGGCGGGACGGCGCTCGAAATCGGCAAGTCCGGCGCCGTCACCGGCGAGCTCGGGTGGGGGGACGACATCGCCCAGGAGAACCGGGCCGGAACGGCGTACCTGCAGGCGCCCCCCGGGGACTACGTCGAAGGCTCGACAGGCGGGCGCAGCAACCTCTTCGCCCAGCCCGCCTATCAGCACGGCGTGGTCCCGTCATCGCTCTCCACGCTGGGCGGAACTGTCGCGGCGGGCCGCGAAGTACCCGACGTGGCGGCGGACGCCAGCCCCTTCACCGGGTGGCTCATCGGTTACACACCGCCTGGCGCGCCTTACCAGCAGGTGGTCGAAGGCGGGACGAGCGGCGCGTCTCCGATCGTGGCCGCCCTGGAGGCCGATGCCATGCACGTCGCCGGTCACGCCATTGGCTTCGCCAACCCGGCACTCTACGGACTGCGCCGCAGTGCCGCGATCCGTGACGTCACCCCGAGCGCGTCACCGGCAACGGCAGTCGCCCCGACGGCCGACTGCTTCAACTTCGTCGGCGGCGTACCCGTGCAGCGCTGTCTCGTCACCCTCGGCCTCGACGGGACCCAGAAGGTGACTGCCGGCTATGACGACGTCACTGGGATCGGTGCTCCGACAACTGACTTCGTGGCGCTGCTGGCCAGAGCCTGAGACGCAGTGAACCGTTGACATTCCGGCAGCGCCGGCCTCCGGCCGCGTCGTGGCGCTGCTGGCCAGAGCCTGAGACGCAGTGAACCGTTGGCCACGCGGTTGAGCTGGTTGCCATAGCCCGCCGCAAGACTGCGCGGCTCGCCATAGCCCAGCTCCAAGACTCAGCCGCCCGTACCCGTTGGCCGGCCAAGCCACCTCTTGCCCGGGCGATAGCCGTAAGTTAGGGGCATGACCCTCCCCACCCGCACCCTGGGCCCCTCAGCTCTAGAGGTCGGAGCCATCGGCCTCGGCTGCATGGGTATGAGCGACTTCTATGGCGCGACCGCCGAAGACGAGCCCGAAGCGATCGCCACGATCCACCGCGCCGTCGAGTTGGGCGCCACGCTCCTCGACACCGCCGACATGTACGGCATCGGCGCCAACGAGGAGCTCGTCGGGCGCGCCATAGCCGCAAAGCGGGACCAAGTCGTGCTCGCCACCAAGTTCGGCATCCATCGCAAACCGGACGACCCCACCTACCGGGTCGTCAACGGCAGCCCCGAGTACATCCGCCAAGCCTGCGACGCCTCGCTGGCGAGGCTGGGTGTCGACCACATTGACCTCTATTACCAGCACCGCGCCGACCCGAGGGTTCCGATCGAGGACTCGGTCGGCGCTCTGGCCGAGCTCGTCGCCGCTGGCAAGATCCGCCACATCGGGCTCTCGGAAGCATCTGCCAGCACCATCAGGCGGGCAGCGGCAGTGCATCCCATCACCGCCCTGCAATCTGAATGGTCGCTGTTCAGCCGCGACATCGAGACCGACGTCGTGCCTGTCTGCAGGGAGCTGTCCATCGGAATCGTGCCGTACAGCCCGCTCGGGCGCGGGCTGTTGACCGGCCATATCTCGCGAGCAGACGAGCTGTCGGCCGACGACTTCCGGCGCCGCGTGCAACCACGCTTCCGGGGCGACAACCTCGACCACAACCTGTCCCTCGTGGGCACGGTGAGAGCGGTCGCCGCTCGCCATGGTGCCACTCCGGGGCAAGTTGCCCTGGCATGGGTACTAGCCCAGGGTGAGGACGTCGTGCCGATTCCCGGGACCCGTCGCCGGCACTACCTGGAGGAGAACCTCGGTGCCACCGCCGTCCGGCTCGACGACGAAGACCTCTCGCAGTTGACTGCCCTGGAGGCAGCCGGGGCGCGATACGAGGACATGTCGACCGTGGCGGGAGACACGCCGCTGGCGGCCGAGCGGGCGCGCCGGGCGCCCAACGAGCCTGGATTCACCGACATAGCTGGGTGACGGCAGCGACACTGGGCCGGCGACGAGCGACCAAGAATGACGAGCTCACCCATCTCGTGCCGCCCACGAACCAGGTGCTCTCCCGCCCCGCTTGCCGGCTGCGAGAGACTCCTACCTCGTGACTGCCAGCTCGGGCTCGCCGGTCAGCAATGCCAGCAGGCCGATCAGCTCGACTCGCTCGCCTGGCTGCAGGGGTGACAGGAACTCGGTCGCCGCGGCGCGCACCAGAAGCTTGGCCTCGCTCAAGAGCTTGACGCCGTCCGCAGTGACTTGGAGCGCGTAGCTGCGCCTGTCCGTCTCGCTCCGCCCACGCCTGGCACATCCGAGCTGCTCGAGCCGATCGACCAGATCCACGGCGGCTGCACCTCCGATCGAGAGCCAGACCGCCAGCTCCTGCTGAGAACAGGGAGCTCGGCTCTCCAGGGCGGCCAGTGCCACGAACGTCCGGGTATCGAGCCCGAGCGGTCGGAATGTCACGTCCCCGATGGTGGCTACCCGGAAGTACGTGTGTGCAGTCAAGAAACCGCAGTGCTCCGCCAGTACCGGCGGTGGCGGCGGGTCGAGGTGGGGCAGGAGCAGCCGCTGCAGGTACGTCTTGAGACGCCTGTACTGAGCGGCGCTGAAACGCCCGCTGAGCTCTTCGTCGCAAGCCTGAACGGCTTTGCCGAGCGACTTGAGTCGACGTCGCCCGGCTGTCGTCACGACGAGGGCGTACGACCTGCGGTCGTTCTGGTTGCGGCGGCGCTCCACTTCCCCGGCTTCCTCCAGCTGGTCGATGAGCTTCACCATGACGGACCGGTTGATGAGCAGGTAGTCGGCAAGCCACTGCTGCGATACCTGGCCGTAGCTGGCGAGGAGCTGCAGGATGGCCATGTCCCGGGGGTGGACGCCACCGGAAGCCTCCAGGAAGCTCTCGAGGACTCTCAGCTGGGCGCGCCGGAGAAGGTAACCAAGCAATCCTGCGGGGTCCCTCTCGTTCGGTGCCACGACGAGCAGTGTAGCTGATGCTCCACTCACCATACCATTCGGTCGGTTGACGATTCGCTCACCAATCTGTACGATGTCACAATGGATCGGAAGTGGTGGACCCTCGGTGCGGTTTGTGTCGGCACGTTCATGTTGCTGCTCGACCTCACCATCGTGAATGTTGCCCTGCCCCAGATCGAGCGCTCCTTCGGCGCCTCGCTCTCTGACCTGCAGTGGGTTATCGACGCATATGCGCTGACGCTGGCGGCATTGTTGCTCACGTCCGGCTCGCTGGCAGACAGGCTCGGTAGGCGGATCGTCTTCGCAGTCGGCCTCGTGATATTCACGCTTGGTTCTCTGCTCTGCGGCGTGTCGACTGACGCCTTGTTCATAATCCTGGCCCGGGCGTTCCAAGGAATAGGGGGGGCGGTCATGTTCGCCACCTCGCTCGCTCTGCTCGCCAACGCTTTCCAAGGCCGCGAGCGCGGAACTGCTTTCGCCGTCTACGGCGCTGTGACAGGTCTGGCAGTCGCCGTCGGACCTGTGCTCGGAGGCGTCATCACGAGCGGCCTGACGTGGCGCTGGATCTTCTTTGTGAACATCCCGATAGGAGCCGTTGCCCTGGCGATCACGCTTCTCAAGGTCGACGAGAGCAAGGTGCAACACCCCGGGAGAATGGACTGGGTCGGCTTCGCGACGTTCTCGCTTGCCCTGGCTGCACTCGTCTACGGCTTGATCGAGTCCGGCCGCGACGGCTGGGGCTCGAACTCCGTGATAGGTCCGCTCGTGTTCGCGGGAGTGCTGTTCGTCATCTTCTACCTGGCAGAGGTCCGCCAGAGCCACCCGATGCTCGACTTGTCGCTACTTCGGCTGCCCACCTTCACGGGCGGGCTGGTGGCTGCGTTCGGTATGAACGCGGGGCTCTTCGCCCTGTTTACCTACCTGATCATCTACATGCAGAACGTGCTGGGTCTCTCCGCCGTTGCCACCGGCGTGAGGTTCTTGCTGCTCACTGGTGCCATGTTCGCTACTGCCGGCTTCGCCGGGCGCTTGACGAACAGCATGCCGATCAGATGGCTGATAGCACCTGGCTTCGTGCTCGTCGGGGTAGGGCTCCTGCTGATGGGCGGCATCACGCCGGCATCGAGCTGGACCCACCTGATCGCCGGGCTCGTCATCTCCGGCGTCGGGGCAGGCTTCATCAACGTGCCGCTCGCCTCGACTGCTGTCGGCGTAGTCGAGCCCGCTCGCGCCGGAATGGCATCGGGCATCAACTCGACGTTTCGCCAGGTCGGCACAGCCACCGGGATAGCGGCTCTCGGCTCGATCTTCGCCAGCACGGTTCGCTCGCAAGTGGCAAGCCACCTCGACGCCACGTCGCTGCGGCCACTGGCTCACAGCATTGCCAATTCCGTCGCGGCCGGAGGTGGGGCACCTGCCGGCACGCCGGCGGCAGGTGCCAGCGTCGTTCGCCCGATTGCCCTGTCCGGCTTCGTGACAGGCTTGAACGACATCCTGGAAATCGGCGCCGTCCTTTCCTTCCTGGCGGCCGTGGCCTGCGTCTTCCTTATCCGCCAGAAGGACTTCCACGCCGCAGCCTCCGGCCAATCCTCGGTCCGCGAGCCGGCTGTCCTAGCCTGACAGCAGTCTCATACGCCGCAGCCTCCGGCCAATCCTCGGTCCGCGAGCCGGCTGTCCTAGCCTGACGGCAGTCTCAGGGGAAGTTACTCTCGACCCTCGACTAAGGGCGGCGCCGCACGGACGCTTAGGCTCTTCTGGCTGTCGGGTTCACTGCTGGCTGGGGGATCGATCACCGGCGGATCGATCACCGGCGACTCGTCCCGACTCGCGGTCTAAGGCCCGCTCCGGGAGCGACTCTCTCGGCCCAGGCCGCGTCACCAAGTCGGCGCCTGCGCCTGAGCAGATGGTGGCAAGCGCGCCGCCGAACCGGTCGGCTGGCGGCTACTGCGCCGCCGTGCCTGTGGTCGTCGCCGTGCTGGCGGTTACGGCGCGTTGTGCGGAGGTCGTCGCCGTGCTGGCGGTTACGGCGCGTTGTGGAGGTCGTCGCCGTGCTGGCGGTTACGGCGTCGTTGTGCCCGTGGTCGTCGCCGTGCTGGCGGTGCTGGTGGTGGTTGGCGTGGTGGTGGTTGTGGTGGTGGTTGTGGTTGTGGTCGACGTGGTGCCCGACCCAGATGACGGTGACGAGCCTTTCTTGCCGAGAGTAGCCAGCTGGGACTCAGCTTCGGAAAGCAACTGCTGGACCTTCTGCGAGTCCGACCCATAGGCGGCCCAGTCGCCGGACTTGGCCGCTGAGACAGCTTGACCCTCAAGCGTGTTGGCCTCGTCGATCTCGGCCGTGATCTCCGCCGGGATGCTGGTTGGTCCTGTTGAGCCGACGTGCCCGGCGGGAGACCCGAACAGGTTGGCGAGCACCCCGCTGCTCCCGGTGAAGGTAGCTTCGACGACGACCTTGGACCCGTAGACCGCTGCTACGTCGAACAGCTGTGGGAGCGGGTTGCTCGACGAGGTGGAGAAGAACGCCTTCACGTACAGCAACGAGTTGTCGATCGGCACGAGCAGTGTCGGGCCGCTGACAACTTTTGACCCGTGTTGGTCGAGCTGCGTGATCTTCTGCGACAGGGTCGGGGTGGCGATGATCCGGGCGTTCGCAAGGGCCGGGCCGAGCACGACGGAATTGCCCTGGGGCACCGCGAACGACGTCAATTGCCCGTATGTGGACGCGCTGCAGCTGGCGACCATGAAGTCGGTGAGGTTCTGTGCGGAGGCTTGCGAAGACTGAGGCACCAGAGGTAAGTAGACGTCGAAGGTTGGAGTCGCCGACGCTGTCGTCCCTCCTGGGTCAGTCGTTCCCGGCAGCGCCAGCAGCTGGTAGGTCGGCTGAACGTAAGGGGCCGAGTTGCCGGCCGACGACTGCGCCACTGCCCAGGCAGCCTCGTTGTTGTAGAACTCCTGGGCGTCCTTGGCGCTGATGTGGTACTTCCCGTACATGGTCGCCTCGACCGTGAGGAGATTTTGCGGGTAGCGGAGGTGCTGCTGCAGCACCTCCGGCATGTCGCTGAGCGGGTGGAACTTCCCCGGGAAGATTCGCTCCCAGGCCTGCAGGATCGGATCGCTCGGATCCACGTCGTAGAACGTCACCTGTCCGGTGTAGGCGTCGACGACTGCCTTGACGGAGTTCCGCACGTAGTTGTAGCTGCCGTTGAGCCCGCTGTTCGAGGGCAGCGCCTTGGTGTCAACGGGCTGCGAATACGGGTAGTTGCTGGAAGTCGTGTACGCGTCGACCACCCAGTCGATATGGCCGGACACGACCACCGGGTACGGATTCGAATCGACCTTGAGAAACGGCGCCGCCTTCTGCACAAGAGTCCTGACGTCCTGGTTGTACATAATCCGCGAACTCGGGGTCACGAGCTTTGAGACGAGCAAGTTGAAGTCGTGGAAGTTGAGGGCAAAGGCGGCCCGCTGCCAGAAGCCGCCGACTCGGATCCCGCCACTCCCCTCGTAGCGGCTGTTGACTACCGTGTTGCCAGCCTGGTAGTCGAATTCGGCCTGCGAGGTGTCGACCACCACATAACCGCTCTCGCCTACGCCGTAGTAAACGTCCGGCTCTGTCAAGCTCGGCGCGCCTGAAGACGAAGTTGCCGGGACGCTCCCCATCACGAACGGCGTCTGTGACGCCTCAGAATTGGCGGGAGCCATGACAACTCCGTAGCCGTGCGTGAAGACGAGGTGGCTGTTGACCCAGGTGTTACGGTTCAGGGTGCCGGATGATACTTCGCGCACGCCGACCACTACTGGTGTCACCTGGGTCGTGCTGTTCTCCTCCAGTGGGTATCTGTCAAGTGCGACTCCGTTGACTGAGTAGTAACCCTCTTTCTTTTCCTCGTTCTCGAACAGTGTCCCCGCCACCGACGGGTCCCACAGGTCGATGTCATCGAGAGACTGGTTGTACACCTCATTTACTACGCCTTGTGTGACATTGCTGTCGGCATCGAACGGCACCGTCTTCACGGCGTTCAGGTTGTATGCGGCTTGCGTAGCCGAGACGTTACGCGCCAGATAGGTCGTCTCGAGCGTGCTCTGGGCAGGCGTGACACGCAGCCACTGGACCGCCGCCGGGAAGATCACTCCTACCCCGATGGCGACGAAGGCCCAAATGCCGGCACCAACCGCCGGGAGTAGCCACCCGCGGGCATAGACGTTGTAGACGAACAAGGCAAAGGAGGCCAGGGCGACCACCACGAGCAGTTCCAGGGCTGGGAGTCGCACATGGATCGCCGTGTAGCCGGCACCTTGCCCACCGGTGATAATGCCGTTCGGCGTGAGGTCTAGCTCGAAGCGATCCACGTAGAAGTAAGCCGCCGCCCTGAGGAGTGCCATCGCGGCAAGGATGACCGACAAGTGAGACGTGGCTCGAGGGTCGATACGCGGTGACGGCCCGGAGAAGCGGACTCCCCCGTTGAGGTAGTACGCCGCGACGCATACGATGAACAGCACGATCAGCGCAACTTGGGTCCAGTCGACCAGAAACGAAAGAAATGGCAGCTTGAACACATAGAAGCCAACATCACGATGAAATTCCGGATCCGTCACTCCGAAGCTCCCACCATGCAGGAAGAGGAGCCAGTTCTGCCACTGACCGGACGCACCCGAGCCGACGGCCAGCGCGACGAAGAAAGAGATCACTGTCCGCAGGGCAAACTTGTGCCTGCCGACTATCGTCTGGTAGCGGCGGATGAGCTCCTGCTCTGGAGCCATGAACAAAGCTCGCCTGGCGACTCGGTCGACAATCAGCAAGCTGATCCAGCAAGCCAGGAAGAAAATCCCTGAGAAGAACAGGTCGAGCTCGGCCCTCGTCAGCGTCATGGATCGCCAGACGTCGTCGCTGCCTACCGAGCGGAACCAGAGGTAGTTCGTGAACAGCGACGCCACCTGCTCCACGGCGATCACGGCGATGATGACGAGAATGACAATGGCGATGAGGACAACTTGGTAACGCCTGATCAAGCGACCGGTCGGGAGAGCGGCGTCGCTGGGAACCCTCATCGGAGAAGCGTCACTCGCTTCGCACGAGCAGGCAACGGCAGCCAGGGTGAACCGGTGGGTGCACCTGCCCGGTCGGGAACTCGGCACCGGCCAGCGTGTCGCCGGCAAGACTGTTGTCGTCGCAATCCGGGCAAGGTTGGCCGTTGTCGTCCACCAGCCAGATGACCGATTGGCCCTCGCCCGCCGATATTGCGCCTGCGGAGAAGGCACGCGTGGCGTAGTCGCCGGCACTGCCTTCTATGCGAGAGCCCTTCCACTCCCGGTAGGCGGCGCCGGCGGCATCCTGGGCACCGTCGCCCACCTCGGCGAGACCACCGAGCGACTCGGTCAACCTGTGGCGGAGCAGCCCGACAAGGTCGTCCGCGAGCTCGTCGGCCAAGCTGCGGCCGGTCTCGTTGGCACGGGCGTGGACGGCGGCGTCGTCGAGGATGCCCGCTGGCTCGTTGCCAAGCCACGGCCGGCCGGCCAGCCAGGCCTCACGGAGGACTGAGGCAGCAGCTCTGGCATAGCGCTCTCGCTGAGCGTTTCTCGGCAGCAGCTCATCGAGCTGAGGTGCCCCGGAGGAATGACGGATAGCGTCGAGAAGCTCGTTCTGGTCGTCCTGGAGCGCTCGCTTGAGCGCCCGCGAGAGCCTCGTCATGATAGGCACCAAAGCCGCATCTCGCTTGATGAATGCCGCTTTGGTGCCATCGGACCTGGCTCCGGCGGGATCGGCGACGGCTCCGGCAGGATCGATCAGCGCCGAGTCGGCTGCTTCGAGATCCGCCTGGGCAGAAGGCGCCTCTTGGTCGTCCTCGCTGCCCGACCGGATGCGAGCAAAGATCTCGTCCACGGCGCTGCGGGTCTCGCCCTGGCCAGCCAAATCGTCACCCTGCCCTGGGGCGCCGTGTTCAGCACCCGCAGGCTTGCCTGCGTCGTCCGGCCCGATGACAACGCCGTCGTCGGTGTGAGCTGCATCGTCGGTGTGAGCTGCATCGTCGGCCGACACACGCGCAAGGGCGGATTCGGGCTCATCGCCTACCGCCGCGCCAGCCTCAGCACCGCTGTCCTCGTCCACGGCGCCAATCCCCGGGGCGCCGTCGCCAGCCTCGGGGACGACGGCACTCTCGCCGCCGCCACTCTCGCTAGCGGTACTCTCGTCGGCACTGTCGCCACCGGCACTCTCGCCACCGGCACTCTCGCCACCGGCACTCTCCACGGCACTCTCGCCACCGGCACTCTCCACGGCGCTCTCGCCACCGGCACTCGCGCCGGCACTCCCGCCGCCACTCTCGCTGCCGGCAGGCGTTGGCAGGTCCGCCTCTAGGAGTGCCTCGACTTCTTCGTCACTTCCCTCGCTCTCGTCGTCAAAATCGTCGAAGGCGTCGGCGGCATGCTCGGCCCGCTGGCCGGCTTCGGCAGCCGCCACCCTCGCCTCGTGCTCGGCGCCGGCCAGACCGCCGCGGACGGCCTCCACAGCTTCGGCAACCGTCTCGACGACCTCGACAAGGTGGTCCCGGCCCGAGCGCAGCTGTTCGAGCTGGACATAGAGGGCTCTCCGCTGCTCGGCGAGGTCTGTCAGCGTGGCCGTCCGGCGATCCCGAGCCTGGCTGATCATCTGCCTGGCTCGTCGTTGGGCCGCCCCCACCAACGCAGTCGCCGAAGCTTGAGCGGTCGAAGTCACCTGCTCGGCCTCGGTCTCGGCGGCTTCCCTCACTTCGGCTGCCTTGGCTGAGGCGGCGGCTTCGATTGCCACGACCTCGGCCTGAGCCGCCTCTCGTACACGAACGCTCTCCTCTTCGGCAGCCGCAGCTCGCTCGGATGCCTGCGCTTCGGCACCGGCGATCAGCTCCGCCGCTGTCCCTTCGGCCTTGGCCAACACGTCCCGCGCGGCATCGTGAGCCGCCTGAAGGATGCGCGCCGTCTCGGTTCCGACGGCTTGCATGAGCGTCTGCTCGTCGAGCACAGGCGGTTCCGCCGCCCTCCGCTCGACGTCGGCGAGGAGCCGCCGCAGCTGCGCCTCCTTGTCACTGAAGGCGCGCACCTCCTCGGCGAGCATCTCGAGGTAGCGCCGCACTGCCTCGGGGTCGGCCCCTTTTCGCACGGTTGGGAACGTCCGGCGCGGGATCTCCTCAGGGTTGAGGGCGGCGTTGGAGGATATGGACATAACGCGTGGCTCGTCGGGGGCCATTACGACAGACTAGGGCCACAGGCCGCCCCTTATGAAGCGCCCGGCTTGACGATCTTTCCGCCGTGACTCTCGAGCACCTTGAGCGCCTCGGTGATGCTCGACACGGAATAGATCTTCAGCGACGGGCCGGCGTACTTCTCGGCCTCGGCGTAGTTGCCGGGTGGGACGAGGAAGATCTTGGCTCCGGCTGCCCGCACCGCGAAGGTCTTCTGTTCGATGCCTCCGATCTCGCCCACCTGCCCGTTGATGGACATCGTGCCGGTGCAGGCCACCTTCAGGCCGCCTGTCAAGTCGGCGGTATCGAGCTTCTGCATCAACCCGAGAGTGAAGGCGAGGCCCGCCGAAGGCCCGATGATGCCCTCGCTGCTGAGGTCGACCGCGAATGGGAGCTTGCTGATGTCGTACGACTGCTCCACGTTCAACAACCCGACGCAGGACGCCGGAGAGACCTTCTGCCCCTTTGCCGGTACGTAGAACTGCCCGTTCTTGTCGCCGAGCAGCGGCAGCGATGTCTTGACATCCGTCGGGACACAATCGGGTGTGGCGTTGGCGCCGGTGCCGAGGATGCGCCAGGTGCCGAGCTTGAAGGTTGCTTGCCTGGAGCCGCCCTTGGCGTACGGCCGGTACGTCAAGGTGACGCCGGAACCGGGGGCACGCCCGGCGAGCGCGTCCGTCAAGGATGTCAACGTCGCCACCGGCTTGGAATCGACGGCGATTATGACGTCACCGACGCTGAGCGCCGTGGCCGCGGGCGAACCGGGGCCGATCTCGTAGACGAGGTCGCCGTTCTCCGACACAGTGACGCTGTAGCCGAGCTCTCGCAGCGCCACGACTTGTGCCGCCTGCTGGGCGTCCGCCATGTCCAAGACACCTTCGATGTAGGCCTGGGCGTTGGTCTCGGGCCCCTGCAGAGCCTGCGAAGAGATGATCGTCGCATGGTCGTCCAGCTTGAAGTAGAGGAAGTCGATGGCACGAAGCGGTGTCTCCTCGACGTCAACGAGGTTGACGCTGCCGGAGTGGTTGTGATCGAGGGAGCCGGGAACTTTGATCAGGAGCCCGACGTTCTGGGCGCTGCCGGGCGTAAGGGCGTAGTAAGGCAGGGACACGAACGACGAAACGACGGCCAGGATGAGCACGAGGGCCACCACCCCCAGCACGACTCGACCCTTGGTAAACCGCCGCCGGCGGGGAGCGGGTATGGGCACGCCCTCCCCCGCTGAGGCACCCGCTGTGTCGTCGGGGCCGGGCGCGGTACCTAGGCTGTCGGCATCGATGCTCACGACGGATCAGCCTTGCATGCGGCAGGGTACGAGAGCGCGCGCAGGCGCCGTGCAGCCGCCTTGGCCGGCCACGATGGCGAGCTGGCTGTTGCCGCCGGGTACTTCGAGGACGCAGACGACACGGTTCGGGCCGTTGCCCTTGGCGCCCTGGTCCGTATGGGTAGCGCGACCCCTCTGGTGGCGGCCCGGGCACTGGCCGATCCGTCCCCGATCGTCCGCCGGCGTGCCGCTGAGCTGGCCGCGTCCCTACAAGGCGCCGACTTCAAGCAATTGCTTCAGGACGAGGACGCGAGCGTGGTCGAGGCTGCCTGCTTTGCTCTCGGCGAAGTGTGCGACACGGCGGCCGTCGCCGCGCTCGCCACGGTCGCGACAGAGCACCCCGATGCACTCTGCAGGGAGTCGGCCGTCGCCGCCCTCGGCTCGGTCGGCGACCCTGCCGGGCTTCCAGCCATCCTGGCGGCGCTGAAGGACAAGCCGGCGGTCCGGCGCCGCGCTGTCATTGCGTTGGCACCGTTCGCAGGTGACGAAGTCTCCGCGGCCCTGCGGAATGCCCTGAACGACCGCGACTGGCAGGTGCGCCAGGCGGCCGAGGACCTCCTCTCGCCCGAGAGGTGAGGTTGTGCACGGGCGCCGCAGCCGAACAGTCGACAGTCCACCCGGCGGGGACCCGATTTCTCGAGGCTGTCCCGTTACTTGATGCTGGCCGGATGAAGCATGTCCGGACCCGGCACCGCATCGATCAGGAGCCAGCGAGTCGCCTGTGCTTGCGCCGCATCGACACTACGGCGCCGCGCACGGTGACGACCTCCGGGTCGTGAACGAGGTGAATGGGAATGCCGGCAGCCGTGGCCATCCGTCTTGCAAAGCCGTGCAGCAGCGATCCCCCACCTGCGAGGTACAGGCCCATGCTCAACAAGTCGTTGGCCAGATCGGGAGGCGACTGGATGATGCACTCCACGGTGGCGGCGACGATCGACTCGACATGGGGGAAGAGGGCTCCCGCCACCTCCGAAGTAGACAGCGTGACGGTGCGTGCGCAACCGTTGCCGAGGTCGCGTCCTGCCACCTCGACCTTCTTCTCCTCGTCCGGCCAGGCCGTGCCGATCACCATCTTGACCTGCTCGGCCAGCTCCGCCGGCACCGACAAGTCGAACGAAGACCTCAGCAGCGCTCGGATGGCGTCGTCGAAGTCCCCTCCTCCGACCTCGATCGAGGCCTCGGTCACCACACCGCCGAGCGCCATGACGGCCATGTCGCTCGTGCCCGCCCCGACGTCCACCACCATCGAAGCCAGGGGCTGGTCGATCCTCAGCCGGCTCCCGAGGGCGGCGCAAACCGCCTGATCAAGAAACGACACGTCCCGCGCCCCCGCCCGCTTGAACGACCGCTCGAGGGCGCGGCGTTGCACGCTGGTTGCTGAGGCCGGAACGCAGCAGGTGACATCGGGCTTATAGATCCTATGGTGCCGGGCCCGCGACAGGATCTCCCTCGCCACCTGGTGGGTGAGCTCCAGATCTGTCAGCTGGCCGTGGCGGACAGGTCGCACCAGGCCGATCTCACCGGCAGCACAACCAGTCAAGCCTTGCGCCTCCCTGCCGAAGGCGACGAGGCGGCCGGTGGTGATGTCTATGGCTGCCAGAGTGGGCTCGTCGACGATCGTCGAACCGCCCGAGTCGACGACAAGTGTTCGGGCAGTCCCGAGATCGACGGCCAGACCCGGGCTCATTGCTGGGCCCTGTCGCCTCGACCCGTGGCAGGGGCGGGGTCGGCGTCAGCAGGAGCGGGCTCGGCGTCGGCACCGGCGGGCTCGGCGGGCTCGGCAGGCTCGGCGTCGGCACCGGCAGGCTCGGCGGGCTCGGCGTCGCCACCGGCGGGCTCGCCGGACGAGCCGACAGGCTGCAGCGCCTTGGCACTCGGGCTCCACCCTTGGCCCCCCGCCCAGTGCTCGTACTTCCAGATCGGCAACGTCACCTTCAGGTCGTCGATCAGGTAGCGGCAGGCATCGAACGCCTCAGCTCGGTGCGGTGCCGAGACCGCGACTACGACCGAAGTCTCGCCAAGCGGGACACGGCCAACACGGTGCCATAGGGCAACTCTCCCGAGCATCGGCACCCGCGCCCGAACGGCGGTGGCCAGCTCGCCGAGGCGGCGAAGGACGGGCGCCCCGTACGCCTCGTACTCGACGGCGTATACGCCGGTACGGCCCTCGGCGTTGTCCCGCACAACTCCCAAGAAGCCGACCACGCCCCCGCAATCAGGCATCCCCACCCAGTCCAGGGCAACGGCAGCGTCGAGAACCAACCCGGTCAGTACCAGCCAGTCGGCCCCCGATGGCGGCACGAGTGGCACCACGAGAGCTGGCACGACGGTCACTGGTGAATGGTACGCATCGCTCGACCCCTCCGTCACACGAGGCAAGACGGCGATAGCGAAACCTCGTGTGCAGGCCGCGCCCCCTGAAAGCCCTCTGCTAGGTATCCTCGTATCCCGTGAGCCAACCGCCGGACGACTTCGAAAACCACTTCGAAGACCACTTCGACGACGACACTCAGAGGCCTCCGCTCCTGCCACCTGAGGACAGGATCTGGAGGCACCCGTCCGAGATCGGCGCCCTCGCCGGCACGTTCACGTCGGAGCCGACTGTCCTCGAAGACCGCTGGCTCCAGCGGACGCCGAGCCGCGCCAGCGCGTGGTCAGCCGGTGCCGTCGGCGCCATCCTGGCGACCGGCGTAGTGCTGGTCGGTATGCACCTGACGGCTTGGATCGGCCACTCGACCCTCGACGCCTCGAACCGAGCCGAGACTTCGAGCCGACCACCTGCCCAGCCCAGCGGCATTCTGCCGTCCGACATCGCCCAGGTCCGCGACACCGTGGCCAAGAGCCTCGTCGTCGTGCAGAGCACCGTTGGAGGCAGAACGGCCGTTGCCGACGGTGTCGTGATCGCCGCCGGTGGGCTCGTCGCCGTACCTGCCTCGGTCGTCGTGGGCGCCTCAGCAATTCAAGTGGGGGCTGCGGACCGGCAGTGGTTCGCAGCCGATCTCGTAGGATCGGATCCCGAGACCGGGCTCGCTGTTGTCAGCATCGGTGACAACAGCCTGCAGCCCATCAAAGCTGCTGCAGCTCCGTTGCAAGCCCACGAGTTCGTCGGAGTGGAGTCGGCCACCTCAGGCAAAGTCCGCCTGGCGCTTGGCGACGTTGGCTCTTTCGGTACCACATCGGCCAAGAAGGGCATGTACGACTTGTTGAGCTGGATCGACTTCCAGCCGACGACGACGTCAAAGGTGTGCGGGTCTGTGCTCGTGAACGGCGCCGGCGAGTTCGTCGGGATGGTGACCGGCTCAGCCGGCAACTCGATGATCGAAGTGCCGGCGACAGTGGCCGAAGGCGTTGCGACCGAGATAGCCCGCTACGGAGAAGTCCGCAACGGATGGCTGGACTTCTCCGGCGTCACCAGCTACATGGCGACATCTCCCTCGACGATCACCACGCTGGGCACCGCGGTCGACACGGGCAACACTGCTGCAAGCAGCCAGCCGGCGCCGCTCGGTATCCGGGTCGAGACCATCGCAAAGAACAGCACCGCACAAGCGGCCGGCCTCAAGGTCGGCGACGTCATCGAGGCGGTCAACGGCCACGAAGTGACCTCGATGAACGCACTCGGCACGCAGCTGTACCTGACGCTGCCGTCGAGCGTGGTGAGACTGACAGTGCTGAGGGGTGCCTCCACCAAGGTGCTGGAGGCGCAGGTCCAAGGAGCCGGCTAGCTGCTCCTCAACCAGCGCCGGCGCCGACTGCCGGCACGAAGCAAGACGCCGGCCAGCGCGCCCCTAGCATGACCGGAGTGATTGACCTGTGAGCGACCTGCCCAACTTCGGTGGCGACATGTTCAAGAACATGATGAACGACATCATGCGCCTCATGCCCTCAGGAGGTGGCATGCAGTGGGGCGTCGCCTACCAACTGGCTAGCCAGATAGCCGCCGGCGAGACCGGGAGTGAGCCGAATCCCGATCCGCTCGAGAGGATTCGTTTCGAGGAGCTGAGCAACGTCGCCCAACTGCACGTGAGCGAAGTGATCGGCATGAGCGTCTCGCCTGCCGGAGAGAACGTGAAGTTGCTTCCCGCCAGCCGTGGCGATTGGGCCAAGCGCATCCTCGACACCTGGCTCCCTGTCCTGGAACGGCTGACTGCCGCGGCCGCGCCTGAGTCTGCCCAAGCTGACAGCGACGACTCGGCGGGGCCCGACCCTGCGCCGGCTCAGCCCTCGAGCCTCGACCCGTTCTCGGGCCGAGACGAAGACGGGGGTGAGGGGGATGCGATGATGGAGGTGTTCGGGCGTTTCTTCACGGCGATGGCTCCGACGATGACCGCCATGCAGGCCGGGTCCGTGGCGGGGCACCTGGCGGAACGAGCGATCGGCCAGTACGACGTCCCGCTGGCGCCTGTCGCCAGCAGCGAGCTGCTCGTCGTGACTGCCAACCTCGACGCAGTCGCCGAGGACTGGAGCCTGCCGATCGACGGGCTGCGCCTGTGGCTGTGCGCCCACGAGATGGCTTGCCACGCCGTCCTCTCGCGGCCCGGCATCGCCACCAGGATCGCCGACCTGGTCGTGGCGCACGCACGGCTCGCCCAACCCGATCCCGCGTCCGTCCAGCAGCTCATGTCCGAGGCAGACCCGTCGGATCCGATGGCCCTTTCGCGGGTCTTGAGCGACCCCGGCAACTACGCGGCCGGGGCACTGAGCGGCAAGCTCGGGCGCATCCGCGGCGATCTCGACGCCATCACCGCTGCGGTGTCCGGCTACGTCGAGCACGTCACCGGCATCATCTCGGAGCGGGCCATCGGCAACTACGCGCCGATCGGCGAGGCTATGCGCCGCCGCAGAGTCAGCCGCGGCGAGGGCGAGAAGGTGGCCGAGGCCCTATTCGGCCTCAGCCTGGACCAGGGACAGATCGACCGAGGCGAAAGGTTCGTAGCAGGCGTCGTTCAAAGGGGCGGGGAAGTCCAGCTCACGAAGATGTGGTCGGATCCCCGATGGTTGCCGACACCGACGGAGATCGAGGCTCCGGGGCTGTGGCTCGCTCGAGTAGAGCTTCCCGGAGAGCCTGGTGGGGAACCTGCCGAGAGTCAGCCCTGAGCCGCTTCCTCGTCTTCGGGAACACCGAGATCCCACTCCAGTATCAGGTTCTCCCGCTCGGCGTCTCGCACGATCCTCTCGCGATTACGCCGAAACTGCGGGTCGTGCGGCGGCAGGAGCACCAGCCGGGCGAGGGCCCGGGAGCGGAAGTCCTCGATGACAGACCGCTCGCCGAAGTCCGAGTAGATCTCCCAGTGAGGCATCACCGGACCGAGGTAGACCATGCGAACGTGGCCGCGCGGAGGCTCGGGCGCCTGCTGGGGCTCGGTGTCATCGCTCATCGTCATCGGGCGGCAGTGTAGCCGTGAGCGCCGCGGCCCCAGATATTCACAGCAAATCTGAAGGTGATTTCATGCATAATCACCGCAACAAAAGAGTAACAATTGAGGTAATGGACACTTCGTGGATGGCGCGGGGCAAGTGCAAGGACCAACCGCCGGACATGTTCTTCCCGAGCGACGGGGTCGGTGTCGAGATCGCGCGCAGGATCTGCGCCGACTGCCCCGTGAAGTCACCCTGCCTGGAGTACGCCATGGCCAACCACATCGACCACGGCGTCTGGGGCGGCACGTCGGAGCGCGAGAGACGGAGGATCGCCCGTCGCCGGCGCCTGGCAGCAGCCGCCTCGAGCAACCCCGGCTGAACCCTCGCGGGCCGATCGCGGGCCGAGCAGGAGCAGGTGCCGGTGGGCCGCCAGCAGCTGGCCAGCCGGCAGCCGGCACTAGCCGGCCGGACATCACGACCAGCCGCCAGCCACTACGGTCCGAATCGTGCTCGAGTGCGTGGTCAACGTCAGCGAGGGCCGCGACTCGTCGATCCTCGAGGACCTCGCCAACCGGGTCCGAGGCAACCTGCTCGACCTGCACTCGGACCCGACCCACAATCGCGCCGTGTTCACGCTGGCGGGTGCCGCGGTCGAGGTGGCAGCCCGCCTCCTGGCCCGTCGATGCGTGGAAGTACTCGACGTGTCTCGTCACTCCGGCGTTCACCCGCGCCTCGGCGTGGTCGACGTTGTCCCGTTCGTCCCACTGTCGACTGACACCGACCTCTCCTGTGCGATCGGCGCCCGGGACGACTTCGCGAAGTGGTTCGCCGGCTTAGGTGTCCCCTGCTTCGAGTACGGAGTCGATCTCACCCTGCCGGAGATCCGGCGACGGGCTTGGATAGACCTGCTACCAGCCGAGGGGCCGAGCCAGCCGCATCCGACAGCCGGAGCGTGCTGCGTCGGGGCCAGGTCGTACCTGGTCGCTTACAACCTCTGGCTCACCAACGGGCGCTTGTCGGAGGCTCGTGCAGTCGCTCGTCGAATCCGTTGCGAGGACCTCCGGTCCCTCGGGCTCGGCATCGACGGGCAGGCTCAGGTGTCGATGAACTTGGTGGCGCCACTCGACCTCGGACCGGCGACGGCCTACGACTTGGTGGCCGAGCAGGCCTCCATCGACCATGCCGAACTTGTCGGCCTGATCCCGGCGGCGGTGCTGGCCGCCGTGCCTCGCCGGCGTTGGGCCGAGCTGGGCTTGTCGGAGTCATCGACTATCGAAGCCCGCCTCGCCCACCTAACCCGTTGAGCCGGCCGGGCCGGGTCGGCCGGCCGGATGCACAGTCAGGCTAGGAAGCGCTTTGGGCTGCCAGGACTCGAGCCCGGCGGACGCGGCGACGCTCCCGCTCGCTCATGCCACCCCAGATGCCGAACTTCTCGCCATTGCTGATGGCATAGTCCAGGCAGTCCTCGCGCACGACGCAGCCGCGGCAGACCTCTTTGGCCTCCCGCGTGGAAGCTCCCCTCTCCGGGAAGAACAGGTCAGGATCCACACCCATGCAGTTGGCGCGGACCTGCCACTCTCGGCTCGGTCCATCTATTTGCAGAAGCGACTGGAAGGCCACCGGCGTCTCCTCCCCTTGGTGGGACTCGCAGTCGTGTAATTACACGGCTGTAATCATCATGGACCCGTTTGACCGGCGATGCAAGGGGGAGGGCCAAGTTCGTCGCCGGGCGCGCCCTGGGGGTTGGCGATGGCAGCGCCCGGCGTTGAGCAGATGAGTACCTCCCTGGTGGCTAGGAACTCTCTTCGGGTTGGCCGGCGCGCCGGCAGGCGGCGGGCGTTCGCGGGCCTGACTCGGGTCAGGCCGAGCGGAGGCCGCGCCGCGATCGCCGGTGCTCGATGAAGTCGACGAGCACGTAGTCCCCGAGGGTCTCGGGAGTCGTGAAGAATGCCCGGCCGCCGTTCAGCTGACTGATCTTCTCGACGAAGTCCCTCAGGTGGCCAGCCGCATCGAGGGCGAACGTGTTCAGCCTGATCCCTTCGCGAGTCAGCCTGATCACCTCGGCCAGGGTCGCGTCGACCGTCGCCCGCACCGGCGGGTAGTTGAAGAACACCTCGCCGCCGTCGGTCAGGTGAGCGGTCGGCTCACCGTCGGTGATCATGATGATCTGCTTGGTCCCGGCGCGACTCGCGAGCAGCCGCCGGGCCAGCATGAAGGCATGCTGCATGTTGGTCCCGTAGACGAAGTCCCAAGCGACCTCGGGCAGCTGCGCCACCTTGATCTCCCTGGCAGTCTCAGAGAAACCGACAATCCCCAAATAGTCCCGGGGGAACTGGCTCGAGATCAGAGCCTGCATGGCAATGGCCACCTTCTTGGCTGCAAGGAAGTTGTCCCTCATGGGCATCGAGAGCGACAAGTCGAGCAGCAGCACAGTCGAGCAGGACGTCGAGTGCTCGGTCTGCTCGATCTCGAAGTCGCCCGGCTCCAAACGCACCGGGAAGCGCACGCCGGGCACAGCAGCACGGACGGCGGAGCCGGCCTGGGATCCGGCCTGGCGAGCGATGGCGTTGCGGACCGTCCGTTCGACGTGGAGGTTGAAGGGATCGCCGAACTCGTAAGCCTTGGTGTGGTCGGACCGCTCGTGCCCGGTGCCGGCAAGCGCTGTCTCGTGGCCACCGAGGCGGTCCTTGGTGAGGCGGGCGAACAGCTCCCGGAGGGCCTTCTTTCCGATGTGGCGCAGGCCGCGTGGCGTCAACTCGAGCCTGCCCTCGACGTTCTCGACCAGTCCCGCCTCCTCCAGTCGTCTCGACAGCCGGGCCAGCTCTGCCAGCGAGGAGGCCGCCTCGGCACCCAGCAACTGGCGGGCCCGATCGATGTCGACCTCGGCCAGGGCGCCCGGCTGCGGCGAGCCGGACAGCAGCTGCTCCAGCTGGTCCATGTCGGCCAAGCGCCCGAACAAGTCGGAGGCTTCGGCAAGCCCGGGCGCCTCGGCGCCGGAGAACGACACCCGACGATCCCAGCTCGCATCGGGAAACATCGACCTGAGGTTCCCGGCCAACCGGCTCACCTGCCACTGCAGATCCATGTCGCCGAGGAGCTCGTCCATGAGTCCTTGCAGCTGCTGGCGCTGGGCGGGCGTCATCGAGGCCAGCATCGCCGAGGTCGCCGCCATGCGATCTGCAAGCTGGGAAAGCAGCTCTTCGAGGTTCGCCGGGTCGCCGGGGAACAGGTCGCCGAACTCGGACATGAACGACTCGAAGCTCGGGTCGAGCTCCAGGCCCGCCTCATGCTGCTCGATCATCCGGTTGAGAGCGTCGATCCCCTGGCGTAAATGGTCCCGTTCGCCGGCACCCATAGAGGACATGGCGCCGGCCGCCTGGTCCAGGTACGACTGCACGATCTCGCCGCGAAGGCGCTCCATGAGCTCCTCGAAGTGCTCACGGGCTTGAGTCGACACGAACTCGTAGCCCGACAGCGCCCGGACGCGACCGGCGAGGTCGTCGAGCAGGAGGCTGAGCTCGGAGCGGCGATCAGCGACGGCGGCGCTCGTCACCTCCTGGCGCCGCTGGTCGCCCGACTCGCCGGCTTCCGCCTCGAGCTCGTCCAGCGCCGCCCTTTCCGTGGACACCACTTCAGCCAGCTCTGCGGCGATCTCCGAGTACACACCGCCCAGGTCGTACTGTTCCCGGGCGGCCTGGCGCTCGTCACGCAGGCGCTCCAGCAGCTCGCGAAGGCCGGAGACGCGATTGCCCTGCCTGTCGGAGAATCCCTGCTGCAACAGGCGCCTGAGTGCGGCGTTGACGTCTCCGTGGTACATGAGGTCGTCGTTGATCTCGCCGAGGATCGCGTCGGCATCGAGGTCGAAACCCTGCTGCGACCCGTCCCAGCGCGAATACCTCGCATGCGTCACCCTTGCGAGTGTAGGGACACCCGCCGCAGTAGGCAGTTCGACCGGGGCGTCTGCGCCAACTCGAGCCCGCCCGCCACTGTGGTCGCAAGAAGGCAACCGCTCACTAGGCTCGGGTACCCATGCCAGACACGCCACTTGAAACTGCTAGGACGCTGGGCGAGCTCCGCTCCGCCGGATATACCAGCAAGCCAGTCAAAGAAGAGTTGCGCGCAAACCTGCTGAAGCGCCTTGCCGCCGGCGAGCCCGCCGTAACCGGCGTGCTCGGCTACGACGACGACGTCCTGCCGGCACTGGAGCACGCCATCATCGCCTGCCACGACGTCATCATCCTCGGCGAGCGCGGGCAGGCCAAGTCGAGGATCATCCGGTCGCTGGTCGGCCTCCTCGACGAGTGGATCCCCGTCGTCGCCGGCTCAGAGATCAACGACGACCCTTTCGCGCCGGTGTCCCGCCACGCTCGTGACCTGGTGGCCGAAAAGGGCGACGACACGCCGTTGACCTGGGTGCACCGTAGCCAGCGGTACGGCGAGAAGCTCGCTACGCCGGACACCTCGATCGCCGACGTCATAGGAGAGGTCGACCCCATCAAAGTCGCAGAGGGCCGCTACTTGTCCGACGAGCTCACTATCCACTACGGCCTGGTACCACGCTCGAACCGAGGCATCTTCGCAGTGAACGAGCTCCCCGACTTGGCCGAGCGCA
Source organism: Acidimicrobiales bacterium (assembly GCA_050744865.1). Taxonomy (GTDB): domain Bacteria; phylum Actinomycetota; class Acidimicrobiia; order Acidimicrobiales; family Bog-793; genus JAKACA01. The sequence goes on from JBOGHW010000032.1 coordinate 32,293, forward strand.
TCCAGGTCGGCCTGCTGGACGTGCTGGAGGAGCGCGACATCCAGATCCGCGGCCACAAGGTCCGCCTTCCGCTCGACGTCATGCTCGTGGCTACGGCCAACCCTGAGGACTACACGAATCGGGGGAGAATAATCACGCCCCTCAAGGATCGTTTCGGTTCGAGAGTCCGCACCCACTACCCCACCGACACCGCAACGGAGCTGGCAATTGTCCACCAGGAGGCGAGATCGCTCGACGGCCTCGGCCTGCGTGTCTCCACGCCGCCGTTCATGGCCGAGATCGTCGCCCGCGTGAGCCAGCTCGCCCGCAACAATCCCAGGGTGTCACAGCACTCAGGCGTGTCTGTCCGCCTCAGCGTGGCCAACTACGAGACGCTGGAGGCCGCTGCTGTCCGGCGGGCGATGCGCCATGGCGAGCCGGAGGCAGTGCCGCGCGTCAGCGACCTCGACGCCATCTATTCCTCGACGTTGGGCAAGCTCGAGATCGAGTCCATGGAAGAGGGCGAGGACGCCGAAGTGGTCGACAAGATCGTGAGAGCGGCCGTCCTGCTGACATTTAGGGAGAATTGCCCGAGCGGGCAGCTGGGCCAGATCGTGGGCGGGTTCGAGGACGGCGGTGTCGTGCACGCCGGCGCCGACCTCGACTCGGCCGCCTATCTCGAGGTGTTCGAGCGGATCGGGGCAATGCGCTCGCCTGCCGCTGAGCTTGCCGGCTCGGAGAGCCCGGCTGCTCTCGCCAGCGCCGTCGAGCTCATCCTCGAGGGGCTTCATCTCTCCAAACGCCTCAACAAGGACGCCTCCGGACAGCGGGCGACCTACCGATCCCGCTCCTGACGGCCCCAACCGATGACGAGCCGGCCAGACGCTGAAGCTCTGCTCGCCGGCCATCGGCTGGTCTTCGTAGGTGGCCTTCACCGCAGCGGCACGTCGTTCATCGCCCGCATGCTGGCCGGCCACCCCGACGCCTCCGGCTTGACGGGTACGGGCGCCTACGAGGACGAGGGCCAGCACCTCCAAGACGTCTATCCCGCCGCCAACAAGTACGGCGGGCCAGGCCACTTCGCCTTGGCGCCCGAGATGCACCTCGTCGAGAGCGACGCCGGGAGCCCGCCCGACCGGGAGGCCAAGGCGCTCCGGCTCCTCAGCGGCTGGGTGCCGCACTGGGACATGGACAAGCAGATCCTGGTCGAGAAGTCTCCGCCGAACCTCGTAAAGGCCCGCTATTTGCAGAGCCTGTTCCCCGGCGCCGCCTTCCTCATGGTCACCAGGCACCCCATCGCCGTCTCGGAGGCGACTGCCCACTGGTCCAAGACGGACCGCTACCAGCTCACCCGTCACTGGTTGCATGCCCACGAGATCATGCGCGACGACACGTGCAAGCTCGACTGCGCCGTCACGGTCAGGTACGAGGACGTCGTGGCCGCCCCCCAGCACGAGTACGCCAAAGTGCTCGAGTGGCTCGGCCTGCTCAGCCACGACACCGGCGAGCCGGTCCGCGCCGGGGTCAACGAGAAGTACTTCGCCAGCTGGCAAGCCGGCGGTCCGTGGAAGCGCCGTGCCGCCCGGCGGGCGACTGCGGAGTACGCCGAGCGCGTCGCTAGCTTCGGCTACTCCCTCCATCCGCCTTACTCGCAACTCGTGGACGGCTCGCATCGTCGCTCGGGGGCGCAACCCGCTTGAGCAAGCCGGTCCGGCTGCAGGCGCCGACTCGCCCAGGACTCGCCCGCCCAACAGGCTCCGACGCGCCCTGCAGCGACTCGTTCAGCAGGCGCCGACTCGCCAGGCAGGCGCGTTTGATGGAAAGATCGGGCCGAGCAGTCGGCTCTGATCGCGCCCGCGTTCGGCCAACACACAGACGGATGGAGGACCGCATTTGAGCGTCATCGAGGACACGGCCGCGACACCGGCGCCGATCCCGGTCAAGATCGGTGCACCACGCGGCGGGCCGCCCAGATCGGTGATCCTGCGTGCTGACAGGTGGTGGCTGGGGCCGGCGGCAACGGCATTCGGGCTGCTGTGCTTCGTTGGCTACGGTGTCTGGACGGCGTTCCGCAACGTCGACTACTTCGCCGGAGCGGCGGTCGGGCGCGACTACCTCTCGCCGTTCTACTCCCCTTGCATCGCCAACAGTTGCGGGAACGCAGCCCAATTCGGCCATGTCGGCAGCATCGGCATCGTCTCGCCGGCGCTGCTGGTCCTCATCTTCCCGATGGGGTTCCGCCTCACCTGCTACTACTACCGCAAGGCCTACTACCGGTCGTTCTGGGCCTCCCCACCGGCCTGCGCCGTGGCTGATGCCGGCTCGACTGGGTCCGGCGGGTTACGAAGCAAGTACGGCGGCGAGACGCGCTTCCCCCTCGTCCTCAACAACATCCACCGCTACTTCTTCTACTTCGCTCTGCTATTTGCCGCCCTGCTCACTTACGACGCTGTCGAGGCCTTTAGGTTCCCGGGAGGCCTCGGCATGGGCCTCGGCACCCTCGTCCTGTGTGCCAACGCCGTGCTCATCTGGCTCTACACGGCGGGCTGCCACGCCTGCCGCCACCTGTGCGGGGGAGGCACCAAGCTGTTCTCCGCCTCGAAGACCCGGTTCAAGCTCTGGCGCCATGTCGTGACGCCGCTCAACGCCCGCCACCAGCTGTTCGCTTGGATGTCCCTCATCTGGGTGGCCTTGACAGACTTGTACGTCTACCTGGTCTCGAGCGGCGCCATCCACGACCCGAGGTTCTTCTGATGCCCGAGGTAGAGACTCACTCCTACGACGTCCTCGTCGTGGGCGCCGGCGGGGCAGGGATGCGGGCTGCCGTCGAGTCCCTGCAGCTTGGCGCCCGTACCGCCCTCGTCTGCAAGTCTCTCCTCGGCAAAGCCCACACCGTGATGGCCGAGGGTGGCATAGCAGCCGCCATGGGCAACGTCTGGCCGGATGACAACTGGCAGGTCCACTTCCGCGACACCATGCGCGGCGGGAAGATGCTCAACAACTGGCGGATGGCCCAGCTCCACGCCCAGGAGGCACCCGACCGCGTGTTCGAGCTCGAGGAGTGGGGGGCGCTCTTCGACCGGACTCCGGACGGCCGCATCCTGCAGCGGGACTTCGGTGGCCACCGGTACGCCCGCCTTGCCCATGTCGGCGACCGGACGGGGCTCGAGATGATCCGGACGCTCCAGCACCGCGCCGTGAGCCTCGGCGTCGACGTCTACATGGAGTGCAAGATCGTGCGGCTCCTGCGTGACGCCGGCGGCAACGTCAACGGGGCACTCGGGTTCTGGCGCGAGAGCGGACGTTTCGTCCAGTTCCCGGCCAAGGCAGTCGTGCTTGCCACCGGCGGTGTCGGCAAGACCTGGAAGTTCACCTCGAACTCCTGGGAGTCGACAGGCGACGGCCACGCCCTTGCGCTGTTCGCCGGTGCGGACATGATCGACATGGAGTGCGTGCAGTTCCACCCGACAGGCATGGTCTGGCCGACATCGGCCAGGGGCCTTCTCGTCACCGAGGGGGTGCGCGGCGACGGCGGCGTGCTCAAGAACCTTGACGGCAAGCGCTTCATGTTCGACTACATATCGCCCTACTTCGCCGCCGAGACGGCCGACAGCATCGAGGAAGGCGACAAGTGGTACGACAACAAGAAGGACTACCGCCGCCCACCAGAGCTGCTGCCGCGTGACGAGGTCGCCCGCGCCATCAATTCCGAGGTGAAGGAGGGCCGGGGATCACCGCACGGCGGCGTGTTTCTCGACATCGCCTCCCGCCGGAGCGCCGAGTACATCCGGCGGCGCCTGCCTTCGATGTACCACCAGTTCAAGCAACTCGCCGATGTCGACATAACCACCGACGCCATGGAGGTGGGCCCGACTTGCCACTACATCATGGGGGGAGTGCGCGTCGACGCCGAGACGGCGGCCACGACAGTCGGCGGCCTCTATGCCGCCGGTGAGGTCGCCGGCGGGATGCACGGTGCCAACAGGCTGGGGGGGAACTCGTTGTCCGACCTCTTGGTGTTCGGGCGGCGTGCAGGCCTGGCAGCCGCCGAGCACGCCTTGGGCAAGGCTGGCGACATCGTCGACGACGCTGCCCAGGTTCAAAGCGTCATCGATCATGCTCTCGCCCCGTTCGCCAACGAAGGCAGCGAGAACCCCTACACCGTCCACCATGACCTGCAGGAGTCCATGCAGAGCCTCGTCGGCATCATCCGCACGGCTAGCGAGCTCGACGAGGCAAAAGGCAAGCTGGTGGAGCTTGGCGAGCGGGCGGCCAAGGTCTCGGTCGAGGGCAACCAGTCCTTCAACCCCGGCTGGCACCTCGCCCTCGACATCGAGTCCATGCTGGCCTGCGCCAACTGCACCACCCTCGGCGCCATCGAGCGCAAGGAGAGCCGGGGCGGCCACACCCGAGAGGACTTCCCCAAGGCCGACCCGGAGCTCGAGAAAGTGAACATGGTCACTCGGATCCGCGACAAGGTCGTGACGGTCAGCCCGGAGCCCAAGCCGGTCATGCCGGGCGAGCTCGCCAAGCTCTTCGAGGAGGCGAACTGATGTCCGAAGTCGTGATGCGCGTCTGGCGGGGTGACGGGGCGGGCGGGGACTTCGTCGACTACACGCTGCCCGCCCAGGAGGGCGAGGTCGTGCTCGACGTCATCCACCGCCTGCAGGCGACCCAGACACCTGACCTTGCCGTCCGCTGGAACTGCAAGGCAGGAAAGTGCGGCTCGTGCTCGGCGGAGATCAACGGCCGGCCGCGGCTGATGTGCATGACGCGGATGAGCTCTCTGCCAGAGGGGCGCCCCGTCACTGTGTCGCCGATGCGCGCCTTCCCGGTCATGCGAGACCTCGTCACCGACGTCTCGTACAACTTCGAGGTCGCCAAGCAAATACCCGCCTTCACACCGCCGCCCAAACCGGAGGGCGGGTACCGGATGGCACAGGTCGACATCGACCGCGGGCAGGAGTTCCACAAGTGCATCGAGTGTTTCTTATGCCAGAACGTGTGCCACGTGATCCGCGACCACGAGGAGAACAAGCAGCACTATGCGGGGCCGCGCTTCTTCGTGCGGTTGGCCGAACTGGAGATGCACCCGCTCGACACGCTTGATCGCCGTGCTTACATCTCGGAGCGGATGGGGATCGGCTACTGCAACATCACCAAGTGCTGCACCGAAGTCTGCCCCGAGGACATCCATATCACCGACAACGCCATCATCCCTCTCAAGGAGCGAGTCGTCGACTCCCGCTACGACCCGGTGGCCTGGCTCGGGCGCAAGATACTCGGCCGGTCCTCGCCGACGAGCACCGCCGAGGCAGCCAAGCACACGGGAGCCGCTATGGCGGCGGCCAGGTCCAACGGGTCGAACGGGTCGGAAAGCACCGCCGCCGGCGACTGAGTGCTGGAATACCTCTCGGACGCCTGGCTGGAGGCGCTTGCGGCCACTCTGGCCTCCCTGCCCGGCGCCGAGACAGCCAATCCGCCGGTCGAGCTCTCCGCCGGCCCGGGCCAGTCTCCCGACGTGGGAGATCCACCGCTCGGCGTCGCACCTGAGCCGGCCGGGCCTTTGCCGATGCTGGCCCTCGGCCAGGTAGTCACGGGAGTTCCCAGGCTGACCGGAGGCGAGCTCCACTACACGATCGTCATGGGGGGACCCGCAGGCCCACGCCTCGAGGTCGGGACGATCCAGAGCGCCGACGTGGTACTGGTGACGAGCTATCCGGACGCCGCAGCCCTGTTCCTCGGCTCGAGCACGGCGGCGGATCTTCTCGCCCTCGGGCGCGTCAAGATCAGAGGAGACGCCGGCCGCGTCGTACAAGCTGCCGCGCTCGTCGAGCAGGCGGCAAGAGCCACTGCCCTGCTCCGGGACCGCACCGTCGTCGTCGCAGTGCCACAGGCAACGTGACCAAGCGGTCCAGGATCTTCACTCGATCGTCAAGATCAGCGCCTGATCCGCGACGAGCCGGCGACTAGTGTTGCGGGATTACCTTCGAGGAAGGGAGCCAACGCAGATGACCCTCACCGGAGTGATCGATGATCACATGCTCCAGAAGTACCGGGCACTGCTCGATCAGGAGGACATCGCCTTCGACGAGCTGGAGCATGCGTACGAGGACGGCGACCGCGATCACTTCGACAAGGACTTATCCCACTGGGCTGAGGCTGCACAGCGTAGGCTTGCCTACTTGAAGAAGATGGGTGTCGAGCTGCAACTCGAAAAGGTTTGACATCCGGTCCTTAGGCTTTGCCAAACTGAGGTACTGCGAATGTCACGTCTGGAACCTGCCACTTTCCTAACCACTGGCAAGCGGGTAGTGTGTTCGGCGTCGGGACGAAAGTCATGATTCGCCGAGATGCAACAGGCCGCCAGCGGAGACCGCCTCGGTTCGTTGCACAGCACCGGGGGGCGCAGTGTCGGCTCAAAAGTCAGACGAGGTAGCACACCTCGCCGCCGCAAAGGATCGGGGGGCAGAGACTGAGCACTCGGTTCCGCGCGTCCGCCTGACGGATCACTACTCCACCGGTCGCAGGCTCGCTGTGAGGGGGCCGGTAAAGCGACTTGGCTTCGTAGCCGCATCAGTTCTGCTCTGCGGTGCGACTGCCTTCCTGGCTGTCGCCCTGGCTCACTTCCTCGTCGACGGGCAGCTGCTCGTCAAGAGGCACTACGAGAGCGGCGGATATACGACCAACCGGGCCTACATACTGATGGGGGGCGTGGCCGGCGTGGCGACGTGCGTCCTCACCCTCATGTCCCGCCTCGAGAAGTCCCGCGGCCCGGCCGGGTTCTTGGAGGAGTGGGTCGAAGCCAGTAAAGAGGCGTTCGTAGTCGGCATCGCCCTTGTGATCGTCGCCTTCTTCTGGCGCCCCGCTCTCGTCGCGAACTCGAACTTCTCCCGGGGCACCATCCTCATGTGCTGCCTCCTCCTCGTGTTCATGCTGGGCGCCATGAGGTCGGTGCTGCGCGCCTGCCTCTTGCAGATGCGAAAGCTCGGCCGCAACCTTGCCTCTGTCGTGGTCATCGGCGACGGGCCATCGGCCAGGTCGTTCATGGACACGCTGGAGCAGGACGGCTGCGGCTACAAGGTCGTGGCCCACGTGACCGACACCCAGATCGAGCATGACATCGGCGAGGTCCTCGGGGGGCTGTCGAGCGACCTGCCGATCGACGAGGTGGTCATCACGTCGTTCGCCATGGCACCCGAGCAACTGGCCCGGATCATCAGCCATCCGGGCATGCGCAATGCCAGGCTGCGTGCCGTACCTGAGATGTTCGGGCTCCCCCCTTCCAAGGTACAGATCGAGTCGTTCGGCGATTTCCCGCTGCTCACGCTGTTCGAGAACCCCGTGCGGGGTGTCCACTGGGTCGTCAAGCGGGCGGTCGACCTCGTCGGCGCCTCAGTCCTCCTCGTCGTCATGGGGCTGCCGATGCTCGTCATGGCGCTCGCAGTTCACGCCACCTCGGAGGGGCCTGTCCTGTTCCGCCAGGAGCGAGTGGGCATGGACGGCAAGCGATTCCAGCTCCTCAAGTTCCGGAGTATGGAGGCCGGCGTCTCCGACCAGGCGCACCGCGACTTCATGACCCAGTTACTGAAGAGCCAGGTGTCCTCGGACAGCGCGGACGACGACTTCTTCAAGCTCACCGACGACCCGCGTGTAACCGCAATAGGTCATTTCCTCCGGCGCTTCTCGCTCGACGAGCTTCCCCAGTTGCTGAACGTGCTGCGAGGCGAGATGAGCCTTGTCGGTCCGCGCCCCGCCTTGGCCTACGAGGTCGACCTATACGACGACTGGCAGCGGCGCCGGCTCGATGTTCTTCCCGGCATGACGGGTCTGTGGCAGGTGAGCGGGCGGTCTCGTCTCAGCCCCGCCGACATGCTCCGTCTCGACGTCCACTACGCCGACACCTGGTCGCTGGTGGGCGATCTGCTGATCATCTTGAAGACTGTCCCCGCCATTCTCCACGACAACGCCAGGTAGCCCTCTGGCATCTCGGAGATGAGCTTCAAAAGGGCGCGCCATAGCGCCGGAAGCCGAGCCCGGCAGTCCGGGCTCCTCGGCATCGAATTGCCGGGGACCCACTTACCGGGGACCCACTTACCCGCGACCCAGGTGCCAGCGGCCGAGGTACAGGAGCAGGAAGCGGAGGAGGCAGACAGCGACCAGGCGCGAGGCGAGCTCCGCGTAGCTGCCCGCCGCGGTACTGCGTTCACCGTCGGCTTGTTCGCGAGCGCCATCGTCCAGTTCGCCTTCTTGACGCTCATAACCCACACGATCGACCAGAAAGAGGCGGGCGCTCTCTTCGAAGCGATGGCCGTGTTCACGATCTGCAGCAACGCCGCCGAGCTGGGAGCCGACAGCGGGCTGCTCCGCCTGCTGCCCATCTACCGCAGGCGGAGGGCTCAGGACGTCCGCCGCCTGGCCCTTGTGGCGCTCGTGCCCGCCCTCGTCGTCTCCTGCCTGGCGGCGCTCGCCGTCTTCCTGTTCGCCGACCAGCTGACCAACGTATTCGTCCATCACGCTCCGAGGGCAAGCTCGGCGGACGATCTCAGGATCCTGGCGCTCTTCCTGCCTGCCTCCACCGTCTCGACAGTCGTGTGCGCCGGGCTCCTCAGCTGGTCGGCCAAGCAGTCTGTCGCCCTGAACAGCTTCTTTACGCCGTTCACGCGCCCTGTTCTGTTCGCTGGCTTCATGATCGTCGGGGTCACGCCAGAGCTGGCCGCCTTGGCCTGGGCGCTGCCTCTGGGCGCGACTTGCGTGGCGAGTGCCGTGCTATTGGCCCGCAAAGTGCGACGCTCCCCTGCCTCCCGGGAGTCGACGGGTTACTGGGTCCAGATGTGGCCGGCGTCCTTCGGCCGCATCGCAAAGGAGTTCTGGCTCTTCAGCCTGCCTCGGACGTTCGGGGCGATCTTCCAGATACTCGTCACCTACTTCGACGTCCTGCTTGTCGGCGCTTACATGGCGACGAAGTACGCGGCTGCATACTCTGTCGCCAGCAGATACGTCCTGTTGAGCACGTTCGCCCTGCAGGCGGTCGGGAACGCCGTGCCGACACAGCTCAGCCGCCTCATGGATGCGCGCAGTTACGGCAGGGTCCGCCAGGTCTACGCCTCGACGACTTGGTGGACCATCGCCTTCTCGTGGCCACCCCTCCTCGTGCTGGCTGTGTTCGGGCCCTTGTTCCTGTCCGTGTTCGGCCCCGGCTATGGCGTGGCGTCGACTGCCCTTGCCGTCTTGGCCCTCTCGATGCTGGCGAACATCGGAACGGGACCGAACGGCGTACTGCTGCTGATGGCCGGGCGCAGCCGGCTGAACCTCACCTTGCAGGCCGTCGGCCTGGTCACCAACATCGTTCTCAACCTGCTCCTCATCCCGCGTATTGGGCTTCTCGGGGCGGCGATCGCCTGGGCTGTCACGATCCTGCTCACCTCGGGCCTGGCCTCGGCCATGCTCTGGCGCCAGATCGGCATCGAGCCGTTCGGGAAGGGATACGCGGTGGTGGCGGGCGCAGCGCTCGGGTGCTTCGGAGTGCTCGGCGCGCTCACCCGAGCGACCTTGGGGGTAGGACTGCTGCCCTTTGCAGGCTTTGCGGTCGTCAGTTGCTCCCTCTACGGCGTCATCCTCTGGAAGAGCCGCGGCGTCCTCAATCTCGACGCCTTCATGGCGACCTTCGGCCGCTTCGGCAAGCAGCTCCGGCGCTTTAGGCGGGACAGCCCGGCCGCAAAGGTGCGGGTCTAGGGCAACGGGGTGTTACCCCCGGGGGCAATCTCGTCGACAACCTCCAAGAAACGATAGTCCGCCGCATACCACGCCCTCAGATTCCCCACCGCTGCCTGGCTGAGAACGGCGGGACAGTCCTTGCTGGGACCGGCAACGCCCGAGCCTGCCGCTTCGGCGAAGCGCCTGTGGGCGCGGCTGTCGTCGCTCGGAAGCTCGATGGAGGCCAGCTCGAGGGCGGTTGCAAGGCAGGTGACGTCGAGCGACTCCTGGTGCCCGACCCAGAGCAGGCGGGGAGCCTGCCGGCGAAAGTACGCCTCGTCGCCGAACCAGTGCCAGTAGGACTGGTTGACGTGGCGGATCGAGGCCATGGCATGCTCGGCAGCGCGCTGCTCCTCACCGCCGGCACTGAGCGCCTGGCCAAGCTCGTCAGGAGACCCGTAACGAGCGAACGCCGCCTCTTCCTCCGGCCGCCACGGCACGAAGTGCGCCGGTCGACCCTGCCGCTGCCGGCTGCGAAAGCCGCTCTCGTAACGGCTGAGGGGATCGCGCACGCAGAAGAAGAAGGCGTCGCCGGCCGGCAGATCCATCAAACGGAGCGGGTGCGTGTGCAACATCAGGTAGTACCGGCCGCTGTTGCTCTGGTGGCTGAGCCCGGCCTTGATGGCCGTCCCGGCCGTCTTGCCGACGTGGATGAAGTGCGCGACTTTGCGGCCGCGGGCGCGCTGGCGCAGCCGCTCGACCCGGCGCGCCGGCGTGAAGCGGGGCTTTGACAGCACGCCGCCGACACTACCGGCTGGCGCCTGCAGCCGTGAGGCCCGCTGTGAGCCTTAGACTCGCCAACTTGTCCGATCCAGGTTCACCCAGCCGCCCGCAACGGCCCGTCCTCGTTATCGGGACGCTCGTGGTTGCCATCGTCGCCCTGACAACTGTCGGCATCGTGCTGGCTGCGCACGACCGCGGCCCCACCCGCGCTGCCTCCGTCCCGACTTCACAGCCGCCGGCAGGTGCCGGCATCCGCGTGGTGGGGACGCAGATCCTCGGCCCCGGCGGCAAGCCCTTCGTCCCTTACGGGATCGTCGTCACCGGGTTCTCGGACAGCGGGTGGAGGGCCAGCCTGCCAAGCGACAACGCCCAGATCAAGGCGATAGCCACGGCCTGGCACGGCAACACCGTGCGCCTTCAGGTGGCGCCGGAGGACCTGTTCCCCGGCGGGAGCACACACCCGGACGCCACCTTCCTGGCGGACCTCAACAAGACTGTCACCTACGCCAGGTCGCTCGGTCTGGTGGTCATCATCACCGCCCAGACCGAGCACAGTACGCAGGCCACGATGCCCGACGCATCGATCGTGGCCTTCTGGAAGTTGATCGCGCCCGCCTACTCCCACGACCCGGACGTATGGTTCGACCTATTCAACGAACCGCGTCTCAAGCACGCCGAGAGCTCGGTCTGGGACATCTGGCAGAACGGCGGGGACGGCTACGTGGGCATGCAGAGCCTCGTCGACACGATCCGGGCTTCGGCCGGCAACGTCATCCTCGCCGAGGGAGTGGACTTCGCACGCACTCTCGCCGGGCTCTCGGGCCATTGGCTGTCTGGCTACAACATCGTCTACGAAGTGCACGCCTTCTTCGTGCGCCCGGGCGACGTGACACCGACGGCCTGGAGCCGCAACTGGGGAAACCTCTCCAAGAAGGTGCCGATCGTGATAGGAGCCTGGTCGGAGTACGCGGCAAAGAAGGCCGACTGCGTCACGAACGCCAAGACTCTGGTGCCCGAGTTCCTCGACTACGTGAACAGTCACGGCCTAGGCCTCATCGGTTGGACCCTCCGGCCCGGCGTGCTCATCGACGGGACGGATCTCGCCAAGCCGACGACATTCAGCCCGGACGCTCCCTACGTCTGCAGCAACCAGGAGGCGAAGGCCGACCCTCAGGGCGCCGGCCAGGACCTGATGAGATTCTTCGCCGCCAACGCGCTGCCGGCTCCCGCGGTGGGGTGATCTCAGCGCCGGCCGGCAGCGGGCCGGGCGGCACCGGAGGCGGGCATCTGGTCGGCCGTCTGGCGAGGCGTCTGGCCGGCTGTCTGCAGCAGCACCTCCAGGGCGGACGTGCCGCCGGAAGCGTAGGCAGGACTCACACCGGCCGGTTCGGAGGGCGGGAGGGACAGCGCCTCCTCGATTGCCATCGCCAGGGCGCCGGCGTCTCCTGCAGGCACGAGCACGTGCCCGGGCGTGCCTTCGACCATCTCGGCGAGCGGCCCTACGCGTGTGGCGATCACCTGGGTGCCCGACGCCAAAGCTTCCTGCACGACGAGGCAGCCGCCCTCGGTGAAGCTCGGCACGACGCAGACCCAGGCGCGCCTCAGCCACTCGTAGCGCTCGTCGCCGTACACCGGCCCGACGCGCACGACGCGCTCGTCGCCGTCGATGATCTCGAGCGCCCTGGACCACTCCGCCTGCCCACAGAAACGTGCCTCGTAGCCCGGCAGCCGCCTGTACTCCGGCCCGACCAGCACGAGCCGGGCGGGGACCGTTACCTGCCTGAAGGCGGACATCAGGACCTGGCAGCCTTTGGCGGGCGAGATGACGCCGAGGTACACCACCGTCGGCTCGGCTGACTTGGGACGCGAGCGCGCCTCAGCCACCGCAGCCGGCAGGCTCGGACGGTTGGGCACGAACGTCGTGGCACGGCCGCAGAAGCGCAGCCCCCTTACGTTGGCGACGAAAGACGTCCGCGGCATCCTGGCAACGATTCGATAGGCAAGCTTGGCGACCCGGGGGCGCGTCTGCATCTCGGCCCGGAACTCGCCGTGCAGGTGCACGACAGTGGACCGCCGAGCGCCTCCGCTCAGCGCGGCCAGGGCAAGGGCGGCGATGTCGCGGCCGAGGCCCCAGCCTTGCTGGGACAGCGGTGCGTACACGACGGTCCCAGCTCGGCGATGCCTGAAACATGCCCGCGCCAACCCGGCGATAGTCGAGGCGGCACCGCCGAGCGCGTTGAACGAGAACCACCCGCGTTCGTCGCTCGGCGTGTATGCGGACCAGTCCAGCCACTCGAAGCGGGCACCCGAAGCCTCCAGCGCGTGTTTGAGGTCGTTGTTGAGCTGCTCGACACCGCTCTGGCGGACGTCGGTCCGGCCCACGCAAACGACAAGAGCGCCGCTGCCGCGCATGCCTCAAGCAGCCACAAGCGGGTGGACCCTGCTCAGCAGCAGGGCGACGAACGATCGGAGCGCTTCTCTGCCAGGCGCCCGGCGCTCGCCCATCACCTGTCGTGCGGGGAGGTCGAGATCCTTCAGGTCCCGCAGGCAGACCAAACGGCCTTTGGTCTCCAGCCAGCTGTCGACGGCTGCCGGCTTGCCCTCGAAGATCGAGTAGGTAGGCGTGCCCAGCACCGCCGACTCCCTGGTCATGGATCCGCCGCCACCCACGAAGACGTCAGCGGCATAGAGGAGGTCTGGGCCCGACACGGGGTCGAAGAGAACACGCACACCCTGGCGGTGTTCGTAACGCTCTCCCTGTGATCTCGTGCGCGGGCTGATAAGGACCGAGCAGCCGAGCTCAGCGAGCCTGTCGATTACGGCGTCGCAGATCGAGTTGGCGTGGCGATGGTAGAGCGCGCCTTCGGCCGCCGGCCTCACGACGGCGAGACGATCCCTCTCGCCAACCCCGAGCTTGGCCCTGAACCCCGCTTCTGGCCGGAAGCCCGCCAATGCGATGTCCTCCTTGAGTCCGGCATAGGGCATGTAGCGGCGGCGGGACAGCCCGAACTTGCGCACGGCTCCGTAGGGGATCACGTCAGGCAGGGCCACCAGGTTCGACGCTCGGAAGCCGACGTGGTTGGCGGGGTGGTGCTCGTAGTCCATCATCGTCACCGACGGGACCCGCAAGGCGCGGGCCGCCACTGCCTGGGCATTGGAGGCGTGACCGAGGGCGACGTCGACGTGCTGGCGGCGCATTGCCAAATAAAGAGCAGCAGCGCGGCCGGCAATTGCCGTCCCCTTCGAGGCCTGGTCCATCCGGAATCCCTGCGACCCGATGACTTGCGTGTCGGGCCACGTACGTTCTGCCAATGCTCTGGCCTGCCCGCGGTCCCAGACCGTGAACACGAACCTGTGGCCCTCTTCCTGCAGCGCCTCGACGACCGGCTTGAAGACCGTCACGTTGGGCGCGTTGGCTATGTCAACCCACCACTTCATCTCAGTTCCCCCCTGTTTTGCTTGATCAACTAGTCAGAGATGCTCCACGCCCTCCCGGAATACCTTGTGCCTCGTGTCGAGGAAGCATTTCGAAGCCTCCGCCAACGAGCGCAAGTCGAAGTCGTCATGGTCCGTGAGCAACAGGACGCCGTCGGCGCGGGCTGCCTCGGCTGGGGAAGCTTCTACTCTCGTCACGCGGTCGTCCAGCGGGTTCGGCCCGGCCATGCAGTCAGCCAGCCTGACAGTGGCCCCGAGGTCGAGCAGCCGCTCGACCACCGGGACGGCTGGAGACTGGCGCGAGTCCGAGGAATTCGCCTTGTAGCCGAGGCCGAGCACAAGGATCGTCGAGCCCTTGACGGAGCGCTCGCGCTCGTTGAACATCAACATCAGGCGCCGCACGACGTAGTCCGGCATGTGCTCGTTGACGTCGTTGGCGATCTCGACAAACCTGAACGGGTGCCCTAGGCGCCTCGACACGCGCCACGACAAGTACGTCGGGTCGACGGGGATGCAATGCCCTCCGACTCCAGGGCCGGGCAGGAACTGCATGTAGCCGAAGGGCTTGGTGGCCGCCCCTCGCAGTGCTTCCCAGATGTCTATGCCGAGCTCGAACGACGCCATCGCCAGCTCGTTGACCAAGGCGATGTTGACGTGGCGGAAGGTGTTCTCGACGAGCTTGGCCAGCTCGGCCTCGGCCGTTCCTGTCATCGCCACGGTATGGTCGACGACAGTGTCGTAGAACGCCTTGACGACCGCCAGGGAACCCTCGTCGATGCCCGCCACGAGCTTCGGCGTGTTCCGGAGATGCCACTCCGGGTTACCGGGGTCGATCCGCTCAGGGCTGTAGCCGAGGTGGAAGTCGACGCCGGCCAATAGGCCGGAGCCACGCTCGAGGATGGGCGCGACGACCTCGTCAGTCGTCCCGGGGTAAGTCGTCGACTCCAGCACGACGCAACAGCCTGGCGTCAGGTACGGCGTCAGCAGCTCACAGGCCTGCTCGATGTAAGAGACATCGGGCAGTCCTTCGCGCAGCGGTGTCGGCACTGTGATGACAGCCACGGCGAAGCCTTCGAGCGCGACGATGTCGGTCGTCGGGCGATACCTGCCTGTCGCCAGAGCCACCTGCAGGTGCTCGTCTGTGACATCTTCGATGTAGGACTCCCCTGCCGCCAAGGAGTCGACGCGCAGCTTGTCGACGTCGTAGCCGACCACGTCATAGCCTGCCTCGACCGCCCTCACGGCCAAGGGCAGGCCGACGTAGCCCTGTCCTACTACTGCAACTAACCCCCCAGTCACTTTTTTCACCTTACGTTACGTGCCGGGGAAACTGCAAACTTGGAGCCGTCTTCACACCCACATCTCCCGCCCGAGCAACTCGAACAGCTCGTTGTTGTGTCGTGCGAAGTGGCCGCGGAGGCTGTCGATGGTGCTGCTCGGAGCGTCCGACGCCCGGGCCGCCCCGTTGAGGACGGGCAAGCTCGAGGAGCTGGCCGGAAGACCCAGCCACTCGAGGACCTCGCCGGCAGCCACCGGGTCGCGGAGCACCTGCTCGCTCTCGACGACAAGGAGCCGGTCCCGCCCGACTGCTTCGAACCAGCGACGCAGCTGCGATGCGTACTCCCCCCTGGCGGCATAGGAGTGGTGCTGGTGGGAGTAATGCCCCTCCCCGCGGAGGACGACGTCATGCGAACCCTGCAGGCGCTCGGCCTCGAGGGCTATCGCCCTGTCGAATGGTTCGTGCTCGTGACCGGCCGCGTACTCGTGCCAGTACTGGCTGACGGCCCGGGCCACAGGCTCGCGCAACAGGGCGACGTAACGAGTCGCGCCGTCGAGGTCTCGGGCAGCCCGCTCCGGCGAGAGGGGGTGGAAGAGCATGTAAGGGCTCGCCTCGCCCGTGGCCATGCCCGGGCGGCCCGCCCGGAAGTGCGACTTGTACCAGTTCTCTCCGCGGTCGTAATTGACGTCGAAGTAGTGGATCTCTTTCCTGACCGCCGCCATGGCGCCGGGTTGCGAGCAGATCCACTCGTACACCGACGTCGTGCCGGCCCGTTGCGCACCGATGATCACGAACGACGGGAGGGGGCGCCGGCCTGGCGTGGCCAGGCGCAACCGGTAGCCCGGCAGCCGCGACAGTGCCCGCACCTGCGAACGAGCGCGAGCTTTCGCACCAGCCCGGGCGGAGGCAGGGTCGGAGCGAGGGTCGGCGCTCATGGCAGCGCCTCTGCCAGCACGGCCGCCACCCTCTCTGCTGCCCGGCCGTCCCAAAACGGCGGCCGGAACGGACCGGGCGGGGCACCATGGACAGCCAAGCGCCGGTTCGCTGCCGCGACGATCCGTCCCGGCTCGGTCCCGACGATCTCGTTGCGCCCACCCTGCAACGTGATCGGGCGCTCGGTCTCGTCCCGGAGGGTCAGGCAGGGTATCCCCAGCACCACGGCCTCTTCCTGGATGCCACCGGAGTCGGTGAGGACGAGAGACGACGAGGCCAAGAGGCCGATGAAGTCGGGGTAATTGACGGGTGGGAGCACCGTCACGCCATCTCCGAGCCCAATCCCTCCCAACTCCAGGCGCTGCCGGGTACGCGGGTGAACGGCGAACAGCAGGGGCAGCGTCTCGCTGATGGTGGCGAGAGCCGAGACCAAGCCGGCCAGAACGGCGGGTTGGTCGACGTTGGCCGGACGGTGCAGCGTGACGACGCCGAAGTCGCTCCCGGCGACGCCGTAGCGACGGCGGATCTCGGCGGTGTCGAGGCGCGGCAGCACCCAGTCGAGCGAGTCGATCATGACGTTGCCGACCAAGTGGACCGCCTCGGGCGGGACCGCCTCAGCCACCAGGTTGGCGATGGCGTCGGGCGACGGCGAGAAAAGCCACCGCGCCATGTGGTCGGTGAGGATGCGGTTGCGTTCCTCAGGCATCGAGGAGTTGAAGCTGCGCAGCCCGGCTTCGACGTGACCTACCGGCACGCCAACGGTGGACGACACCAGGGCAGCGGCCAACGTCGAGCTGACGTCGCCGACAACGAGCGTGCAGTCGGGCTTCACGTCCTCCAAGACGGTCTCGAGCCGCTCCATGATCGCGGCAATCTGGCGAGCTTGTGTACTCGCACCGACATCGAGGCGAATGTCGGCGGCCGGTAGCTCGAGAGCCATGATGATGTCGTCGGACATCGAAGCGTCGAAGTGCTGCCCCGTGTGCACGAGCACTGGCTCGACGCCGGGCAGGGCAGTCAGAGCCCGGTGCAGCGGAGCCACTTTGACGAAGTTGGGCCGCGTCCCGAACACCAGGAGGGGCCTCACGGGCGAGCTCCGAGGACGGTGGCCAGGCACCCGCCGGCCGGCTCGACTTCGACCGGGCCGCCAGTCACGACGGCCCGCGCCAAGCGCGAAGTCGCCAGCGTGGTCCAGAGCGACAACCGGAAGTCAGACTCCGCCGTCTCCTCGCCACGCAACAGAGCCACGAAGCCCGCCATCTCCTCGGCGTGCCCCTTGGCCGGTGCCTTCCAGCGCCGCTTGGCCGCGCCAGTTCCCCAGATCGACAGAGTGCGAGGTATAACGACGTACTCGCAATGGTTGGCATAACCGGCCCCGGCGCAGGCGACCAGCTCGCCCGGGCGGATGTCGCCAACCCCTGAGCCGACCTCCACGACGGTGCCGGCCGACGAATAGCCCGTCAGCATGGGGCTCGAGAGCCTGTCGCTCACAACTCTCCACGTCTCGACCGGCCCGGTCAGCCGGACACTCTGCATGACTTGGTGCACCTGGTCGGGCCGCCTGCGGGCTTTGCCAAGCAGCGAGTCCTTCCCGGTCTGAAGGCGCGCCCGCTCGGTCCCGGCACTGATGAGCGAGAAGTGGTTGCGCACGAGGACCTGGCCGGGCCTGGTGCTCGGCGCCGGTACGTCGGCAACCGAGATCCTGCCGTCCTTTGCCCGGAAGAGAACTGCTTTCATGATCCTGGTCGTCCCTTGGTCAGATCCTCGCCAACAGATGCGCGCGGGCGCCAGCCAAGTGCCTTGCTGCCCCCCTTCCGGTCGACCCTACTCAAGGCCGCCAGCCCGTCGGTGCTCGTCCTGCTCGGCAACAGCGGGTAGCCGTAGCGGTGCAGGAGGGGGACGGCCGGCAGCGTCGCCTTGCCGAGATCGCGTCCTGACATTGCCTGGCGCCAGCGCTCGTCCAGCGCCAGCTCGACGGTGCCTGACTGGAAGCGGTTCGGATTGCCGCCCACGAGGTGACACGACGACCCCACGTGGACGGCACCGCTGCCTTCGAGCGGTAGGTCCTCGGCCCTGCAGCCGAAAGCTTCCGCAGCCGCGCCGAGCACCTGTCGGGGCGCTGTCACGAAGTCCTCGTAGCGCAAGCGCTGGTAGCGCGAGCCGAGCCGCCTGCGCACGAAGAGCTCCGCCTCGCCGTTGGCGGCGGCCCACCAGAACGAGCTCATGGCCGGGCTGAACGTCTGCAACGACTCTCCTTGCCGACCCGGGTCGGCCGTCGGCCGTGACCACGAGAAGGCCGCCGCCCGCGGGTCGCGGACGAGGTGGATCACATACAGGTCGACTCGCGGATCCCTGCAGAGGATGAGGATGTCACTCACGAACTTGGACGAGTCGATGACACCTGTCGTGCCGCAGTAGGCGGTGGCCGCCTGGTACAGATTCACGAGGAGCTCGCCGTAGGGATTGAGCGGACGTCCCGGGCGCCGGCGCAGCTCCCACCACAAGCGGGGGATGTGACGTTGGCGCTCCTCGGCGGCTCGCAGCGAGGTTGCCTGCTGCTCGTCGATACCGCTTGACGCCAGGGCGTCCTTCAGCACGACGGACCAGAAGTCGCAGTCCAGCACGGTGCTGCCACACGAGCAGCGGTGGGCGGCGACACCCCGGTCGTCGAACAGGTCGCGCACCTCGCCGAGGGACGTGAACCCAGGCAGCTGGCCAAGGATCCGGTCGAGCAGTGTCGACCCGCTACGCCCGTGGCCCGTCACGCAGACGACCTTCATGCCCGCCCTGACTTCGGTGTGGTACCGCCAGTCCCTCGCTTCAGAGCCACGGCCACCGGGCCCGCAATCAAGCCCGTCAGCAGCTGTGATCCGGCCGGCATGGCGCGACGCCAGCCGTCGTCAAGACGAACGACTCGCCTGTTGCCTGCTGTCCGGCTCGGGTTGCCGGCCAGTACGTGGGATGTCGCCAAGCCCACAGTGGCTCCCTCGAACCGCGGCCCGCCACCTTCCAGCCCGAGCAGGGCGCCGAGGCGAGCCAGCTCCGCCGCCGGTTCTGCGCAGAGCGCCTCGTAAGAGGCGGTCGCCGAGTGCATGACCCGGCCGGCGACGAGGCGGCACTCGAGGTTGGCCGTCGCGTAGCCCCTGGCGCTGCTCAGCGTCGAGCGCACGGGCGGGGGAGCCGTGGTCTGCGCGTCCCGCTCGTGGGGGCGCTGCGACTCGGACCAGGCGACGGCTCGCGGGTCTCGCAGAAGATGCACGCCCGCTATCTGCTCTCCGAGCGCCAGCCTCATGATGGCCAAGCCAGTAGCCGACTTGGAGGAGTCGACCAACGTCGACGCGCCCGAACCCTCGAGAAGCAGGTCTACGAGCGATCTCAGCCAGTCGGCGTACTCGGCGACGTCGGCCGGCCAGCTCGAAGGCGGCCGCCGAGCCAGTGCCACCAGCTCGACAAGGCGCCGCTGGCGTTCGACTCCGCGCCGGAGCTGCCATACCCGCCGGCGCTCCTCTCCTGTCAGGAGCTTGGCGGTTGGCATGGCCCACACAGGGCAGTCGACAGCCTCCGCGCCACACGAGCAGCGCTGGCCAAGGCTGGTCGGGAGTGCGGCGTTGTTGAGCTCGCCGACGGCGACCGCACCGGGAAACGACCCGAGAAGCTCGCCAACCAGGGTGCTCCCGCTCCGCATCGACCCGGCGACGTAGACGAGCCGCGGCGCTAAGGCCGGCACTCTTGGCACTGCGGGTGTGCTGCCGGCGGGCGTCGGGCCGCCTGGCGAGCCGGCCGGCGGGTCGGCGGGTACCTCGGCCAGCGGGCGGCAGGCCGGCGACGACAGACGGCCGATGGCGATGCGTCCCAGCGCCTGCACCGTGCCGAGAGCCCTGGAAAGCTCCGCCTTGTCGCGCCGGGCAAGACCGAGGCCGACCCGCAGGCACGCATCGCCTGCTGCCGACCAGGCGAAGGCGAGCCGAGAGATGCCGTTGCCGGCCTGCTCGGCTGCCCAAGCTGCCACGATCACGGTCGCCTCGTAGGCGTGCCGCCGCGATCCCCAGCGGTTGGCGGGAGACAGGTCGTGCACGCAGCGCGCCCTCGTTTCTACGGCTAGGCGCCCGCTCCGCGAGACCCTGAAGCCGAAGTCTTTGTCCTCGGCCTTCGAGTAGCCCTCCAGCCTGTCGTCGAAACGATGCCTCAGCACGACATCGAGGCGGTAGCTCATCGCACAGCCGCTCAGCCAGTCGAGGCGACCGCCGTCGGGTCCACCCGGGTATTGGCCCATGACGGCTCGGCCGGACTTCAACACCGAGCCCGGCACCGGGCCCCACAACCCGAAGAGGCGCTTCAGTTGCTTGAACGACGGCACCGGCTGGTTCTCGACCACGGCACCGACGCCGGCGAGGTCCTTCTCCGCAGCCAGCCGCGCCTCGATCGCTTCTTGGTACCCGGGCCGGATCCTCGTGTCGTCGTCGATGAAGTGGACGATCTCCACCCCAAGGCGCCGACAGTAGAGGGCAGAGTCGTTGCGCTGGCGGGCCAGCCCGGGACGCTCGGCCCGCACGTAGTGCAGGTCGAGAGGCAGCTCCGAGGCCGAGCAGAGACCTGCCGTCGCCTCGCCGGCGCTGGCGTCGTAGACCACCACGCATGACCCGGGGCGATCCTGCGCCACGCAGCAGAGGGCAGCTGCCAACTCACCGGGTCGGTCGCGGGTGCAAATGACCACCGCAGCTTTGGGTCTGTCGATCCCCGCCGGCGGAGCTTCGAAAGCTGTCATAGACGCCGTCACGAGATCGGCGCTAGCTCTGCCTCGAGGGCGACGAGTGCATCGCCGTCCTCGAGATCCGGGGCGTCCATGAGCTTTGCCGACAGACCGAAGGCGAGCGCAACCACTAGCCAGCTCGGGCCTCCCATGTAAGTGACCTCCAGCGAGACATTCGTCGCAGCGGTGACAATGGCGGCAACGAGGGCACCGAAGACGGCTGGAGCGTAGATACTTCGTCGCCGGACCTTCCAGATTCGCCAGAGCGCCAACAGGAAGACGAAGATCACCAGGAGGCCTGCCGGATAGCCGGCGTAGAACGTGTAGCCGACGAAGGAGTCATGCACGCCCATGCCGGCCTTGGTCGCGATGTTGTTGTTCTTCAGCTGCACGTCGATCGGGTGGTAGGCGCCGACTCCGAGAAGTGGGTCGTCGTCCCAGGTGGTATGCAAGGCGTAGCTCCACATGAGCTCGCGCAGCGTGACGTTGTCGGCCGCCGCGACCTGCGCCCCGCTGGCACGCTCGGCAAGCCTGCCTACCAGCGGAACGGACCGTGGCACGACGATGAAGCCACTGATGACCGCGAGGCTGAACAGGGCCGTGCAAAAGCCCAAGGCGAGCGTCAGGAGCATTCGCCGGGACAGGTATCGGAGCTGCTGGCTCGCCATCCAGGCCGCCGCGCACGACAGCAGCAGCGTGAGCGTCACGCCCCGCTTGGCAGAGTACGCGATGAGCATCACCGAGCCCATGAGGAACGTGGCCGTCAGCAGCTTGCGGCCAGGCATACCGCCCACCACGGCAAAGGCACCGGCAATCCCGAGCTCGAGCCCGAAGGCCGAAGGGATCATGTGGTGGCCGTGGTCGAGCAACAAGCCGAGCGGGATGACCGGCAAGATGATCCTCGGCAGCCACTGCAGCAGGCGCTCGGGCTCGTGCAGCTGTGACAGCCATCCTGCGATCGGCACGGCGGCCAAGGGGTAGAGCACGAGGACGAGACCCTTGATGGCATCTGGGTATTTGTGATGCCGGCCGACGTCGACGCCGTGCAGCATCAACAGGGAGACCGCAGTGCAGCAAGCGGCCATCACCCCGAGGTGCCTCCAGCGCGCCCGGCCGAGCGACGCCAACGCTGCCAGCGTGGCCAGGACGTCAGGCAAGTAGATCGGGTTGAAACCGATCAGCGAGTACGACCTGCTCAGCAAGAACATCGGCAGGAGATAGGCGAGCAGGATCAAGCTGACCCAGGACCATCGGTCCGCGTGGTCCTTCACGCCGCCCGGCCGGACAGCCCTCCAGCTCAGAGTGGCGAACAGGACAAGGCCCGCCCCTCCGGCGACGGCGAGGGCCGGGATCGGCTCCATGGCCGTAGCAGTGCCGGCGATGGCCGCCAGCAGCACAACGCCCATGGTTGTCAGCACCCGACGAGCATGTTCGCCCGCAGGCGCCATGCCTGATTCAACCCCCCTCAACTGCTGTCCCCCCTCAGGGCTTTACACCCTGGTACGCACTTTCTCCGATCCTCTCCGGCCGCTGCCGCTGCCGTTGGATCGGCTGGTGAAATGAGTCGCCGCCGTCTCGCGGCCTTGCCCGGTATCGGGCTTCTTCTCGGCGTGCCCGTAGTAGCCGTAGTAGCCGTAGTACGAGTCGGACCTCTTGATGGCTGCACCGTTCAGGACACTGCCTATGACAGGCGCATCGACTTGGCTGAGGACACGGCGGAGCTTGGCAAGGCTGCGCCTGCGGGTGCGATTCTGAGCTACGACGAGCACCACGCCGTCTGCATAGCGCGACATGACGACGGCGTCGGTCACGGGAAGGACCGGGGGTGCATCGATGAGGACGACGTCGAACCTCTCCCGCAGGTCGCTCAGCACCGACTGCAGGCGAGGGCTGCTGAGGAACTCGGCAGCTCCGTCGGGAAGAGGCCCGGTGCCGAGGAAGTAGAGCCCGGCGACGTCGACGACAGGTTGGATGGCATCTTCCACGCCAGCCACGCCAAGTGCGATCGACGTCAACCCGACAGTCTCTTGCAGGCCGAGAAAGCTACCGAGGCGGGGGCGGCGGAGGTCGCCGGACAGCACGAGCGTCTTCTTGCCCGAGCGCGCAAAGGTGACCCCAAGGTTGGCGACCGTCGAGGTCTTGCCTTCCAAGCCGACCGAGCTCGTCACGACAAGGGTCCTCACTGACTGGTTGAGCCGCGTGAACTCGACTGCGGTGCGCAACGACCTGTAAGCCTCCGAAACGATGTTGCGTGGCGCTTGCAAGCTCACCACGTACGGGCTGGAGACGTCGTTCCAGCTGTCGACGATTGGTATGACGCCCAGGTGCGGCATCTCGGGGCACGTGCGATCTATGTCGGCCTCGCTCCTGACAGAGTCGTCGAAAGCGTCGACGACGAACGCAAGCACGAGGCCGAGGATGAGCCCGACGACGAGCCCGAGGCCGAGGTCGCGGCTCGTCTTGGGTGAGCTCGGGCTCTTCGGGGGATTGGCAACAGACGTCTGCTGCACGGTGCTGCCTGCCTTCTCCAGCTGGGCCTGCAGCGCCACGTCGGCACTCTGAACACTGATGACGGTCTGGATATCCTGCTGCAGCGTTGCCTTGTCCACGTTCTCGGTCGGGCTGAGTGGCTGGCCCGCCGGGACGGCGTCGAGGACCTTCTCGAGCGAGACCTCGTTGCTCTGCAGATTGATGACCTCGGCCTTGTTGTCGGCGATCTGGCTGTTGACCGACGTCTGCTGCTGCTCGCCCATCACCTGGATGAACGCCTTGGCGTAGTCGTTGGCGATGGTGGCGGCCTTGATGGGCGACGAGTTCGCAACCGAGATCGCGATGAGGCTGGTCGTGCCGGAGGCGGACGCCGTAGCCGGCGGTGGCGGCGTGACGCCGAGGTCCTTGCTCACGAGTTGCTTCACCCACGTCGAGGTGACGAGAGCAGCGTCCGTATCGACGTTGCCCTTGCTCCCGCTCGTGCCGCCCAGCACCTCAACGGTCGCCTGGGCCGTGTACACCTTCGTCTCGGAGTACGAGTACAGCCCGGCGGCAACCACGACTATCAGCGCCGTGGCAGCTATCCACCACCCACGGCGCCGGATGGTCCGCAAATAGTCGTTGACAGGGGAGTCGGGAGCGCGTTGGTCCGTCGCCACCGGCGTAGTATACATACGGTAACTAGGTGCGAAATCTCCTCGGTCGCCGCCGCCGGCGCCGGTCACTCAGGGCAGGAGCGACTGCACCTCGGAGCGCTCTTCGAGCAGCTCAGCGGTGGTTGCAGCGATCCGCTGCCTGGCCGCCTCGCTGTGCTCGAGGCCCTCGACGACCTCGTAGACCGAGCCGTCGGAGCGCACGGGGAAGCCGAACTGCAGGCCCTCCGGCACGCCGTACTCGCCGTGGGAGGCGACCGCCAAAGACGTCCAGTCACCGGCCGGAGTCGGAGTCGACGCGCTCACCACCGAGTCCACGACGGCGTTGGCCGCCGACGCGGCCGAGGAGGCGCCCCTCGCCTCGATGATCGCCGCCCCGCGCTTTTGCACGGTCGTTATGAACTCGCCAGACAGCCAGTCGTGGTCACCGATTACCTCGGTGGCAGGACGTCCCCCGACAAGGGCGTTCTCGAAGTCCGGGTACTGCGTGGCGGAGTGGTTACCCCAGATCGCGACGTTCGACACCGCCGAGACGGCCACACCGGCCCTGGCGGCCAGTTGCGACTTCGCCCTGTTCTCGTCGAGCCGAGTCATGGCGAACCACCTCTCGGCCGGCACGTCCGGAGCGTTCGAGCGAGCAATCAGGCAGTTGGTGTTGCAGGGGTTGCCCACGACGAGCACCCGGACGTCGGCAGCGGCGTTCTCGCTGATGGCACGGCCGTAGGGCTTGAAGATGCCTCCGTTGATGCTGAGGAGGTCCTTGCGCTCCATGCCTGCCTTACGCGGAACCGATCCGAGCAGCAGCACCCATGACGCCCCGTCGAATCCCTTGGCCGGATCCGACGTGGTCTCGATGCCCGCCAGCAACCCGAAAGCGCAGTCCTGCAGCTCCATGACGACGCCGTGCAGAGCCGGCATGGCCGCCTCGATGTCGAGCAGGCGCAGGACCACCGGCTGATGCGGGCCGAGCAGCTGGCCGGAGGCAATCCGGAACAGCAGCGAGTAGCTGATCTGCCCGGACGCGCCCGAGACCGTCACATGGACTGGCGGGAGGGCGAACGGGGGCTGGGTGGAGGAGGAGTCTGGCACACCTCGAATCTATACAGGACGGAGCCGGAGGACGGTGAGCGGCGGCTCTTGGCTCCGGCCTGGGCTCGCCTCCTCGAAGGACACGATGGAGCTCGCCACGGCTGTCACCTGGGCGACTATGTCGTGATGACGGCGGTTGACTCTGTGCTCTTCGATCGACAGCGTCATCTGCGAGGTCAGGATCGCCCCGTCGGCGCCGGCGTCGGACACGGCCTTGTTGACCTGGCCGCGGGCATGGCTCCTGGCCATGGTCACCAGCTCGGTTATGTACGCGACCTCGCGCACCGACGAGAACCTGTTGCGGGCCAGCTGAGCCCTGCGCAGGTCGTGGGTGATCGCCATCGTCATCCCGACGGCGACCGAGGCCGGGATAAAGCCCGAGCGCAGCAGCTTGGCGCTGTCGGCGCCGGAGAGCGTGGTGACGAAGGGGCGTCTCGCATGAACCGATCCGCGGGCTCGCACCGCCGTACCCCAAGCGGTGCACTCCCAGACGCCGTGCCCGACCTCGGTGTGACTGATCTCCACGGCGACGACCCCGTCGGCGCCGAGCTCGGAGGCCTCGAGCAGCATCCGCTCGATAGCCGATCGAGTCGGAGCGGTTGCGGCATGCGTATAGGTCACCGCGTTCATCCGCGACCCGGCACCGAGGGACGGGGTCGAGGCCGAGGTGGCGGCCAGCTGTGGCACTTGCGCGAGGACACCGCCCGGAAGCGACGTCGCCGCGCCGGTGCCGCCGGAGCGGTTGTACCCGGTCGAGACGGACCACGGGTTCTTGGCTATACGGCGCGGTACGTAACCGCAGCCGACCTCGCCGAGCCCGAACTCGCCCCAGTCGACCCGCTCGGCCCGGCAGCCGACGACAGAACCGACTGGGTCGAACTCCGCCGATTCGATCGACGCCCAGTCGCGGGCGCTCAGCAGGCTGGAGCGCAGGCCCGACTTCTTCGACTCGGTGATGCGCCAGCTTGCCGAAGGTGGCAGGCCCACACCTCGCCAGGACCCGGGTGCCGGGGGCGGCGCGTCGCCTTGCCCGCTCACATGACTCGACCCGTCTGCGAGATCGCCGCAGGCTTCACAGTCGGTCGACGATCGCCTGGGCGAACTCGCTGCATCGCACCTCGGTGGCGCCGTCCATCAACCTGGCGAAGTCGTAGGTGACGATACTGTCCGCGATCGTCTTCTCGAGGGCGCCCACGATGTCGTCGGCCGCGTCCTGCCAGCCCAGGTGCTCGTACATCATCACACCCGACAACAGCAACGAGCCCGGGTTGACCTTGTCCTGGCCCGCGTACTTGGGCGCTGTGCCGTGCGTCGCCTCGAACACGCCGTGCCCGCTCACGTAATTGATATTGCCGCCCGGCGCGATGCCGATGCCGCCGACTTGGGCCGCCAGGGCGTCCGACAGGTAGTCGCCGTTCAAGTTGGTCGTGGCGATCACGTCGAACTCGTCGGGCCGGGTCAGCACCTGCTGCAGCGTGATGTCGGCGATGGCGTCCTTCACCAGGATCCTGTCGCCCGGGTCGCCGCCACAATCGTCCCACCCGACGGCCACCTCGGCGAACTCGTCGCGCACGACGTCGTAGCCCCAGCTGCGAAACGCTCCCTCGGTGAACTTCTGGATATTCCCCTTGTGCACGAGCGTGACGCTCTTGCGGTTGCGGTGGACGGCGTAGTTGACGGCCGCTCTGACGAGGCGCTTCGACCCTGTCTCGGACACCGGCTTGATACCGATGCCGGAGTCGGCCCGGATCGACCAACCGTAAGTCTTCTCGAGGAAGGAGATGAGCTCTTGGACCTCTGAGCTGCCCTCTTGAAGCTCGAGGCCGGCATAGACGTCCTCGGTGTTCTCCCGGAAGATCACCATGTCGACGTTCTCCGGGTGGCGGACAGGCGAGGGCACGCCCTGGAACCAGCGCACCGGCCGGAGGCACACGTAGAGGTCGAGGATCTGCCGGAGCGCGACGTTGAGCGAGCGGATGCCGCCGCCGACCGGGGTCGTGAGCGGCCCCTTGATTCCGATCAGGTGCTCCCGGAAGGCCTCGACCGTGTCCTCGGGCAGCCACTCGCCCGTCTCGTCGAACGCCTTCTGGCCCGCGAGGACCTCTTTCCAGGACACAGAGCGGCCGTGCTTGGCGGCAGCGGCGTCGAGCACCAGCCGGGCGGCCGGCCAGATGTCGACACCTGTCCCGTCCCCCTCGATGAACGGGATGATGGGCTCTGTCGGGACGTTGAGAACGCCGTCGGGCGACATGGTGATCTTCTCGGGCATCTCCGCACACTAGGTCGAGACGGCGGGCGGAGACGAGACGGCGGGCTGAGGTGAGACGGCGGGCTGAGGCGAGACGGCGCGGTGCCGTCGTGGCGCCGAGCGTCCCGGTTGGGAGAGACTTACCTGTATGGAACAGCTCGAAGGTCGTGTCGCCATCGTTACCGGAGCAGCCAGCGGGATAGGGCTGGCCATGGCGCACGCCTTCGCCGCAGAGGGGATGAAGGTGGTGCTGGCCGACGTCGACGAGCCGGGCCTTGCTTCTGTGCTGGGCGAGATCACCGCCGGCGGTGGCCAGGCGGTCTCGGTACCGACAGACGTCTCCGACTCCGCCCAGGTAGACGCCCTTCGCCAGGCTGCACTGGCGGCCTTCGGGGGTGCACACGTGATCTGCAACAACGCCGGCGTGGCAGTCGGCGGCCCCCTCTGGGACGTGCCGCTCGAGTCCTGGAAGTGGGTTTTCGGAGTCAACTTCTGGGGGGTGGTGCACGGCATCAGGTCGTTTGCACCCCTCCTGCGAGAGCAGGGTGCAGGCCACATCGTCAACACCGCGTCGGCCGCCGGGATCGTGTCGACGCCCTGGCTTGGTCCCTACTCGGCGACCAAGCACGCCGTCGTGGCGCTGTCCGAGACTCTTGCCCTCGAGCTGGCGGGTTCGGGCGTCGGCGTCTCGGTGCTCTGCCCCATGTGGGTGAAGACCCGTATCCACGAGTCGGACCGCAACGCCCCGGCCGAGGTGGCCCGCCTCGTGAGCGACGAGCAGGTCGGCGCCATGCGCAGTGCCGTCGGCGCCTTGGTGGCTACGGGCGCCGAGCCTTCTCACGTCGCGGGCTTGGTAGTGAAGGCCGTGAAGGAGGACACCTTCTACGTGTTCCCACACGACCAAGTGCGCGAGGCAGCCCGTCGCCGCGGCCAGCGGATCGCCGACGGCAAGATGCCGGACCTGACCCTGTTCTCCTGAGGCGCCCGAACTCCGCCGCCGACCTCCACCAGGTCACGCCTGCGCGGCGCGACCGGCTGCTTGGACGGCATTGCGGAGGAGCATCGCCCGCGTCATCGGGCCGACGCCACCGAGGCGCGGAGTCATCCAACCGGCGACCTCGGCAACTCCCTCGTCGACGTCGGACAGCACACGCCTGCCGACGAACGTCGTCCCCGCCCCGACGACGGCGGCGCCGGGTTTGACCATCTCGGGCGTCACGAGCCCGGCCCGCCCGGCGGCCGCCACCACGACGTCGGCAGTTGCGACGTAGGACCCCAGGTCTCCGACGCCGCTGTGGAGGACCGTCACAGCAGCGTTGCAACCGGCGCGCTTCAAGCTGAGAAGCACTGCGAGCGGCCGCCCGATGGTGAGCCCGCGGCCGATTATCACGACGTGGCGGCCTTCCACCGGCACGTCGTTGTCGGCCAGCAGCTCGACGATCCCCTGCGGAGTGCACGGCAGGGCACGAGGCGTTCCCTGCACCAGCAAGCCGAGATTCACCGGGTGCAAGCCGTCGACGTCCTTGCGGGGATCGACGGCCAGCAGGACTTCGGCTGCGTCGATGTGAGCCGGCAGCGGCACCTGGACAAGAAACGCAGACACCCCTTCGTCCCCGTTGAACCGCCTCACGGCCTCGAGCACCTCGGCCTGGCTCGCCGTCGCCGGCAAGTGCACCTGGGCGGAGGCTATTCCCATGGCTGCACAGTCCTCGTGCTTCATCTCCACGTAGCGGGCGCTCGGGGCGTCGTCACCGACGAGGATGGTCCCGAGGCCGGGCGTCACTCCTCGAGCCTTCAAGGCGGAGATCTCCGCCCGCAGGCCGGCCTTGATCCGGGCGGCCAGCGCCTCGCCGTCGAGCAACGACGCCGTCATCGGCAACCCTCCTCGGTGCCGCAGGCCGCAGTCAGGTTGCACGCCTTTGCGCTCGACACGGTGGCCGGCACCTCAGTGCCGGAAATGGCGCTCTCCGGTCATCACCATGGCGAGACCCCGCTCGTCGGCGGCCGCCACGATCTCGTCATCCCTGAGCGAACCGCCGGGCTGGACCACGACGCTCGCGCCGGCGTCGGCGACAGCGTCGAGGCCGTCGCGGAAGGGGAAGAAGGCATCGCTGGCGCCGGCTCCTCCACGCGCCCTGTCGCCGGCTTTGCCGGCGGCGAGCCTGGCTGCGTCCACGCGGCTCTGCTGCCCACAGCCGATGCCGACGACTTGGCCGTCGCGGGCCAGGACGATGGCGTTCGACGACGTCCGGGCGCAGACGAGCCAGGCGAGCTGCGCATCGCGCCACTGCTCGGCGGACGGCTCCCGCTCGGTTACGCATCGCCAGTCGTCAAGCCGAAGGTTGACTTGGTCTGCCTCCTGCACGAGCCAGCCTCCGTCGATCTGCCTGAGAGCCAGGCCGGCAGCACCGGGGGGTGCGAGGGTGAGGACGCGCATGTTCTTGCGTTTCGATACGAGGAGGTCGACGGCTACCTCGGTGTACCCCGGCGCCACCAGCACGTCGGCCAGCGGATTGGCGACTATCTGCTCGGCCAGCTCTTCGTCGACGCCTTGTGACAGGGCCACGATGCCGCCGAATGCAGAGAGCGGGTCGCCCGCGAAGGCCTTGGCGTAGGCGTCGGCGAGTGAGCCCGCGATGGCGACGCCACAAGGGTTGGCGTGCTTGACGATGACCGCGGCAGCAGCCCGCTCGCCTCTTGGCGGCAATGCTGCCACTTCGTGTACCAGCCGCCAGGCAGCGTCGGCGTCGAACAGGTTGAGGTACGACAGCTCGCGCCCGCCGTGCTGCAAGGCCGAGTCCCACACACCGGCCCGGCCAAGGTCACTGCTGTCCCTGTAACGGGCACCGACTTGGTGGGGATTCTCCCCATAGCGGAGGTCCTGGACGCGCTCGATCGAGATGTGCAGCGTGGCTGGCAGGGCGCCCTGCCCGGGGCGGCCGGCTACGGCCGGCGAGTCGAACCAGTTCACGATCGCCGCGTCGTATGCCGCCACGTGGGCGAAGGCCTTGCGTGCCAAAGCCAGCCGGGTCGTTGCTGTGATCTCGCCCTCGTTGCGCAGCTCGTCGAGGATCGACCCGTAGTCAGCCGGGTCGACGACGACGGTGACGTGGGCATAGTTCTTGGCCGCCGAGCGCACCATCGTCGGGCCGCCGATGTCGATCGTCTCCACGGAGGGCTCGGCCTGGAAGGGGTAGAGGTTGCACGCCACGAGCGAGATCGGGGTGATCCCGGCTGCTTCGAGCTCGGCCAGGTGCGAGGGCTGGTCGAGGTCGGCGAGGATCCCGCCGTGCACGGCTGGGTGAAGGGTCTTCACTCGCCCGCCCAGCATCTCGCCGGCCTGGGTCACGGCCTCGACGGTGAGGTGAGCCACGCCCGCCTCCGACAGGGCACGAGCTGTGCCGCCGCTGGCCACGAGCTCGATGTCCAGGCTCGCAAGACCCTTTGCAAAGGCTTCGAGGCCGACCTTGTCGTATACACTGAGCAGCGCTCTCATGCCCGTCCTTTCCAGGATTCAAGACTCCCGCCGTGCCGGAGCACCGACGAGATCGTGGCCGGGTAAAGCCGGCGCTCGACCTGTTTGATGCGCTCCGATAGCGTGCCAACGGTGTCGCCGGGCAGGACCTTGACCACCTCCTGGGCCAAGATCGGCCCCACGTCGGTTTCCAGCGTGGCTACGTGAACGGTACAGCCCGTCTCGTCCACCCCGGCCGCCAGAGCCTCCTCCACCGCATGCCAACCTTTGAAGGCCGGCAGGAGCGCCGGGTGCGTGTTGAGGATCCGCTCCGGGTAGGCCTCGTGTATGGCGGCTCCGAGGACCGTGCCGTAACCAGCCATGGCGACGAGACGGAAGTCGTACCGCTGCAGGGCCGCCACCACCTCGACGGTGAAGCCATCCCTGTCGAATCCGGCACCGAAGCCCGACCGCATCACCCGCTCGAGCGGGATACCCGCCTCGACCGCGATCGCCTCGGCGTCGCACGGCCTGTCCACAACCACGACGGCTATGTCCAGTCCTGCCTCGGCCAGGGCCCGCAGGATCGTTCCCTTGCCGGAGGCGAGCACTGCGATGCACACGAGCGTGCACCGTACCAGCGGTTGGCGAGCCCGGCCGAATCTCGACCTCCCGTACTGGAACCGCTCAGAGTACGCATACGACCACTTTCTGTAGCGAGAAGTAGGCAGGCACGCTTCAGGCGAGTTAGGGTCAGGAGCCTGTTCGGGAATGCGAAAGGGGTGTCTCGGACCGAAATGCACTCTATGCACGACGCAGCGGGGGAGGACGGCTGAGCGACAGTCCACTGGGCACGGGCTGGTGGATGGCGTCGGATGGGAACTGGTACCCACCCGAGTTGCATCCCGACGCGAGAACGTATCCGGCCGGCGCGCCCGATGCCACCACCAAGGAACCACAAAGCGCCCACCCGGCTCGCCCCGTGACACAGCGCACGCCCGCTCCACAGGCCTCGCTCGAGAACCCACCCCTCAAGGGATGGTGGTTGGCCTCCGACGGCAACTGGTACCCACCTGAGCAACATGCCGACCCTGCCTACCGGGCCGCCGCGCTGCGGCCTGTCACCCCGGCTCCTGAGTTCGCAATCCCGCCTGACAACCCCCTCGCGATCCTGACGCGCGACAGCCCCAAGGGGCCACGTCCTGTTCGGGCATCCGGCTCCGGACCCGGCGCTATTGGCGCCGGGCGACCGACGGCGTCTTTCGACGACGACTGGCGCAAGGGCGGCAGCGACCCCTACGCGCTGCAGTCGTTCGGCCCGGACTCGGACTCCCTCATCCGCTCCAGGGCGGCGATAGGCGGGCCGGTGTCGGCCGTGCCACCTGTCCCGGCGTGGGACAGCGACACCTATGCAGTGCTGCCTACCCGGCAACGGCAACAACGGCGGCGCTCAGGCCAGCCTCGGTCCAAGCTCGCCACTGTGTTGTTCTTCTTGGTTCTGCTCGTCGTCGTAGGCGGAGCCGTGGTGCTGATCCTTGTCATCCACCACGGCTTTTGAGCGTCTCTCAGCCGAGGTGAGGATAGATGGGGAAGGCGTCGGTGAGCGACCGGACGCGGCCCGCTAAGGCGCCGTCATGCGAGCCGCTCGTTGCCAGTGCATCGGCCAGGATGGAGCCGACCTCGACAAACTCGGCCGTGCCAAAGCCTCTCGACGCCAGGGCCGCGCTGCCGATCCTGATCCCTGAGACGAGGGGCGCCTGCTGGCTGTCATAGGCAAGGGGAATGCAGTTGGCCGAGATCCTGAGTGAATTGAGACGTGCCATCTCTGCTCCGGCCTCGCGGCCCGATGGGCCAAGGTCGACCAGGAGTTGGTGGACGTCGGTGCCGCCCGTTACGACCTCGGCCCCCACGCGTGCAGGGTCGGCGGCCAATGCCGCCGCCATGGCGGCGGCGCCTGCGACGGTGCGTTCCATTCGCTCCCTGTAGGCGTCCGTGCCGGCGACGGCAAAGGTCACGGCCTTGGCTGCGATGACGTGTGGCAGTGGGCAGCCCTGCTCGCCCGGGAAGACAGCGGCGTCCACGCGTTCGGCCAGTTCCGCCGAACACAGGATCGTCCCGCCCCGCGCTCCCCCGAGCGTCTTGTGGACCGTCATGGTGCATGCGTCCGCATAGGTCACAGGATCCGGGTGCAGGCCGGCTGCGACCAAACCGGCGAAGTGCGCCATGTCGACCACCAGGTAGGCGCCGACCTCGTCGCATATCTCACGGAATGCCCTGAAGTCGAGGAACCTCGGGTAGCAGGACCAGCCGGCGAAGATCACCTTCGGCATGTGTAGCCGGGCGAGGCTGGCGACCTGCTCCATGTCGACAAGGCGGTCCGATCGGCGCACGCCATACGAGAACGTCGTGTAATAGCGGCCGGCGAAGGTGTCGGGGCTGTAGTGGGTCGGGTGCCCGCCCTGGTTGAAGTCGAACCCGAGCACAACGTCTCCTGGCTGGCAGAGCGCACGCAAGACGGACTGGTTGGCGCTCGAACCCGAATACGGCTGCACGTTGGCGTGATCGGCACAGAAGAGCGCCTTCGCCCGCTCGATCGCCAAGCTCTCGATGGCGTCGATCACCTCGCACGTGTCGTACTGGCGGGCACCCGGGTAGCCGTCGGCGTACTTGGCAGTGAGGATCGAGCCCTGAGCTTCCAGCACGGCCCGGGGCGGTACGTTCTCGGACGCCACGAGGTCGAGCGTGGTCCGCTGGCGCTCCAACTCGGCCTCGATCAGGTCTGCGACCTCCGGATCGATCAGCTTGAGCGGCGCAACCAGCACTCGTGACGGGTCCTCTATCGGCTCGGTGGAACCCTCGCCGCCATCTTGCGCATCCGCCCGGTCTCCCCCCGGAAGCTGCTCAGCCATCTTCACTCCCGGCAGCGTAGGCATGGCCGACGGCGTGCACGTCGTAGCCCGCCTGCTTGGCTTGCTCGATGACGGCGGCGGCGTGCGCCGGATTGCGCGTCTCCAGCACCAGATGGACGGCGGTCTCCCTGATGTGCAAGTCGAAACCCTCCCGCAAGTGCACAACGTCCACGATGTTGGCCCCGCTCGAGGCAACTTGGCTGAGCAGCCTGGCAAGGTTGCCCGGCCTGTCCGAGATGCGGGCGAAGAGCACGAGCCGGCGGCCGGCGCGGGTCTCCTGGCGGCGGATGGCCGGTCCCAGCACGCCCGTGTCCACGTTGCCGCCCGAGAGCACCACGACCGTCGTCCCGGAACCCGGTGCCGGCGCTTCGACGCTCCCGTTCATGAGCGCAGCCACACCCACGGCACCGGCTCCCTCGACGACGAGCTTGGCTCGCTCCATCAACAGCACCATCGCGTTTGCGATCTCGTCCTCGTCGACTGTCACGACTTGATCGACGTAGGTGGCGATGAGCGGGAGCGTGAGGTCTCCCGGGCGGTTGACGGCGATCCCGTCGGCCAAGGTGGCCCGCCGTTCGACTTCGACCGGAACGCCGGCGGCCAACGACGCCGGCCAGGGTGCCACGTTGGCAGCCTGCACAGCCACGACCCGAACCGCTGGACGCAGCGCCTTCAGCGCCAGCGCGGTGCCGCCGGCCAAGCCTCCCCCGCCGAGCGGCACGACGACCAGTGCGAGATCGGGTACGTCCTCGACCAGCTCGATACCCAAAGTGCCCTGGCCGGCGATGACCGCCGGGTCGTCGTAAGGGTGGACGAGGACTGTTCCTCGTTCGAGGGCGCGGGCCTTGGCGAGCTCGATGCAGTCGCCGAGTGTGCCGCCGCCCAGGTGGACCGTCGCTCCGTAGGCGAGCGTCGCCTCGGACTTGGCCACCGACGCCTCGGCCGGCATGAAGACCTCGCAGGGAAAGCCGCGCCTGGCGGCGACATAAGCCGCCGCCTGAGCGTGGTTCCCGGCACTGGCGACGACAATGCCCGCGGCGGCCACATCGCCGAGCGAGGCGAGCTTGTTCGAGACCCCACGGACCTTGAACGACCCCGTCCGCTGCAGGTTCTCGGCCTTGTAGAGGACCGGCGCTCCGAGCTGCTCTGACAGCACCCGCGAACCGAACACCGGTGTCCGGTTCGCAACCTCTTCCACGATGGGGCGCGCCCGCTCGACGTCCCCGAAGTCCACAACCGGCCCGGCCGGCCCGCCCGTCAGAGGGACCTCGGCCGATCGCCCTTGCTAGACGGCACCGAGGTCACCGACGACAGCGACCATGAGGTCGCCTGCCTCGGTCGGGTTCCTGGCCACGGTAACGCCAGCCGCCGCGAGGGCCTCCATCTTGGCCTTGGCGGTGCCCTTTGAGCCGGACACTATGGCGCCGGCATGACCCATCTTCCGTCCCTCCGGGGCGGTGACGCCTGCCACGTAAGCAACGACGGGCTTGGTCATGCAGTCGCGAATGTAGTCGGCCGCCCTCTCCTCCCCGTCGCCGCCTATCTCGCCGATCATCATGACAGCCCGAGTGTCGGGATCTGCCTGGAAGGCCGCCAGGACGTCCACGAACGACGTGCCGGGCACCGGATCGCCCCCGATGCCCACGCAAGTCGTTTGCCCGACACCCTGCTGCGAGAGCTCATGCAGCGCCTGGTAGGTCAGCGTGCCGGAGCGGCTGACGATGCCCACCGGCCCGCCCGGCAGGGCTATGTCGCCCGAGGTGATGCCGATGTTGCACTTGCCGGGGGAGATGACGCCAGGGCAGTTCGGTCCGAGCAGCCGGGTCCCGGGGAAGTCACGGCGCAGCCGGGCTCCTACGACGGCTTCGTCCTTGGCCGGGATGTGCTCGGTAATGCAGACCACGAAGCCGATCCCGGCTCGGGCCGCTTGCAGGACGGCTTCTGCGGCTGCGCGTGGCGGCACCGCCACGAACGAGGCGTCGGCGCCAGTCTCGGCCACCGCCTCTGCCATCGAGTCGAACACAGGTATGCCCTCGACGTCGGTACCGCCCTTGCCAGGCGTCACGCCGGCCACGACGTTGGTGCCGTAAGCCTTGTTGCGAAGCCCGTGGAAGCGCCCCTGGCTGCCGGTAAGGCCCTGGACCACGACACGCGTCTTCTCGTCCACGAAAATGCTCACGAGGCTTCTCCTGCGATCTCGACGGCGCGCCTGGCGGCGCCCATCATCGTGGTTTCGGGAATGATGCGGTCCGAGCTGTGCTCCTCCAGTATCCGGCGAGCTTCGACGGCGTTGGTCCCGTCCAGCCGGATCACGATCGGCGACCCCAGCTCGACCCTGCCGAGCGCGGTGATGACGCCGCGGGCGACTTCGTCGCAACGGACGATGCCACCGAAGATGTTGACGAGGATGACACGCACCTTGTCATCTGTGTTGATGACCTCGAGGGCGTCGGCCATCACGTCGGCGTTGGCCCCGCCGCCGATGTCGAGGAAGTTCGCGGCTGATCCGCCGACCTGGTTGACGACGTCAAGGGTGGACATGGCCAAACCGGCCCCGTTCGCGATGATGCCGACGGACCCGTCCAGGCCGATGTAGTTGAGACCCTTCTGTTTGGCGAGAGCCTCGCGGCTGTCGGTGTCGCCGGCAGCTTCGAAGTCGACCCAGTCGGGATGGCGGAAGGCGGCGTCGTCGTCGAGCGTCACCTTGGCATCGAGAGCGTGCACGTGCCCTTCGGTCGTCAGCACGAGCGGGTTGATCTCGACCAGGTCGGCGTCACCGTCGACGTAGCACTGGTAGAGCTGGGTGAGTATCTCGGCCGCCTCGGCCCGCGCCTCCAGGTCGAGGCCGGCAGCCGTCACGAGCTCGAGAGCCTGCTCGAGACCGAGACCGTCGAGCGGGTCGATGTGGAGACGAGCGATTGCACCGGGATCCTCGTCGACGACCTGCTCGATGTCGACGCCGCCACGGGCTGACACCATCGCCAGGTGCTGGCGCTCGGAACGATCCAGCGTGATGCTGGCGTAGTACTCCTTGGCGATGTCGGTGGCGTGCTCGACCCACAGGCGTTGCACGACGTGGCCCTTTATGTCGAGGCCGAGGATGCTGCCGGCATGCAGCTCGGTCTCGGCGCGGTCGGCCGCCAGCTTCACGCCGCCCGCCTTGCCCCGCCCGCCCACTTGAACCTGGGCTTTGACCACGACCGGATATCCAACCTGCTCGGCAGCTTCGACAGCCGACTGCACGTCGTCGGCGACGTACCCAGCCGAGATCGGGATGCCGTAACGGGAGAAGTACTGCTTACCTTGATATTCGACTAAGTCCACTAGGACAAGCCTCCTCGTAGTCTCGAGTCCGGGCGGTCAGCCGTCACGGCCGCCGGCGCGTTCGCGCTCGTCGAGAGCCGACTCCAGCCACTGGGCGATGCCCTCCAGCGACTGCCCCGGGGTGAATACCTGGGTCACGCCAAGCGTCTTCAGCACAGAGATGTCCTTGTCGGGGATAATGCCCCCGCATATCACCAGAACGTCGTCAAGACCCTCGGACCGCAAGCCGTCGACGACCTTGGGGACGAGGGTCAGGTGCGCCCCGGACAGGAGCGACAGCCCGACGGCGTCGGCATCTTCCTGGACGACGGCTTGGACGACCTGCTCGGGCGTCTGATGAAGGCCCGTGTAGATGACCTCGAATCCCGCGTCCCGGAGTGCTCTGGCTATGACCTTGGCGCCACGGTCGTGGCCGTCGAGGCCGGGCTTTGCGACGACTACTCGGTAGCGGCGGTCCATGAGCGGCCGATGCTATACCGGCATCCCGGCCCGCCATGCCGGAGCCGGATACGATCCCCTCGTGCGGCAGCGTAACGAGACAGGTGTCTGGTGGGCGAGCCCGACCGCCGGCGCCGTCGTGTCCTTCGTGCCGACCGTGCTCGCCATCTTCGTCGTCATCCATGAGCTGACTCTGCACGATGCTCTGGGAGGGGTGACGTTTCCTTGGGCAGGCACGAATTTTGCCTCCTCCCTCCAACTCTCGAACGGACAGCTCCCGTACAACACGTTCCCGACGTCGTTCCCGCTCACGCAGCCCCCCGGCATGTCGATCCTCCTCCTGCCGTTCGCCTGGGCAGCGCACGGGGGCGACTCCGCCGGGGCTATGGCGGCAGCCCGCATTTTCACGGCCCTGGTGGCGATCTTCAACGTCTTCCTCGTCGGGATCACCGCCCGCAAGCATGGCGTGGCCAGCTCGTTCGTCGCCGGGACGCTGTTCGCGCTCTTCCCGTATGCCTTCTTCGCCACCGCCTCGTACACGCTCGAGGTCTATCTCATCTTCTTCTGCCTGCTGTCGTTCAACACGGCCTTCTCGCAGGGGTTCATGGTGACACGGGGCCGCCTTTGGACAGCCGGCGTTCTTATGGGGTTCGCCATCGCCATCAAGCCCTGGGCCGTCATCCCGGCGGCTGCGCTGCTTATCTGCGCGGCCGTCAACTGGCGCGTCGCCCTGCCGCGGCTGGCCGGCGGGCTCGCGCTCGGCTTCGTGGTGCCCTGCATCTTCTTCTTCGTGGCCAGCCCGAGCGCTTTCATCAGCGACGTGATCGGGGCTGAGCTCAATACGGGAGGCGGCCCCGCCTCGAGCCCGGGTGGCTCACGGCTCGCACAGGTGCTGGGGATTGGGCCGGCTCTCGACTTCAAGACAGCCGGGAGCCTGCCGGGGTTCCTTGCGGTGGTGATCGCGGTCCTGGTGGTGATCGCCGCCCTGGCAAAGGCGTCCGGCTCGACGCCGCAGGACTGGGTCGTCCTCGGCTCAGCTCTCGGGTTGACCGGCATCGCCTTCCTCCCGAGCACCCTGCCGGCCGGCTACACGTACTTCCTGGCGGGCTTCGGGGCCATCCTCCTCGGCAACACCGTCGGCAAGCTGATCTCGATCCTGTCCACTGTCAGCGTGGGGACCGGTGACACCACGTCAACTGTGGCCGGCGGCCTGACGCTGATACTCGTAGGGGCGATGCTGGCCGTCATGGCGATCTGCGTGCCGAAGGAGGCGACCTACGAGCGTTCGTACTTCTTGCAGCACGGCAACAACATGAGCAAGTTCCTCGGCAAGGTTGTCCCGGCCGGGGCCTGCGTCACTTCTAACGACCCCGAAGAGCTGGTCCTGGCCGGCCGCATGGCGCAGTTGCCGTCCGGTTGCCCTAACTTCCCGGACCCTGCCGGCATCGTGCAAGCGGCCGGCTCAGGCACAGCGGCAAGCAGCCCCACGGTCGTCGATGCCTGGGAGCGGCTCTTCGGGGGCTCCCAATACTTTGTAGAAGCGCCCCGCGGCACCACCATCCCCTGGTCGCCGGCCCTGCGTGCCTATTTCGCCAAGACGTTCGTCCCCGTGTCGTCCGAGGACGGTTACGACGTGTATCTGAGCAGGACCCCAACCTCACTCGGTACTGGCTGAGCCTTCGGCGGATCCGAGACGCTGCAGGGGCGTAAGCGCCAGGATGAAGTTTCGCTCCCGGCCCTCGCGGAAGCGAACCTTGGCGCGGGCTTCCCTCCCCCGCCCCTCCACAGCCGTCACGACCCCTGCCCCGAACCTGTCGTGCACGACCTCGTCTCCGGCTTGCAGGCCGAGCGACTCTGCCCCGCTCGAGACCGGAGGTGCCCCCGCCGTCGCAAGAGCTGTCACCCGTTCCCGCCCTTTGAACGGCCGCGGTGACCCCGCTGGCGGGCCGGGGGAACGGCGGGCGCTCTGCTGGGTGTCCCGATAGCGCTGCCCGCCGGTACTGAGGCGACCCCCCGTCCAGGCGCCGGCGCTGGCTCCCAAGCCGCGGCCGATGACCGTTCCGCCGCCGACGTCCTCGACCAGATTCTCGGGTATCTCCTTCAAAAAGCGACTGGGGATGCTGTCCTGGTAGGACCCATAGAGCAGGCGCCTCCAGGTGTGGGAGACGTAGAGCTGCTGGCGCGCCCGCGTGATGCCTACGTAGCAGAGCCTTCGTTCCTCTTCCATCTCCTCGGGCTCCGCAAGCGTCTGGTTGAGAGGGAACAGCCCCTCTTCCAACCCGGTCAGCCACACCACCTGGAACTCCAAGCCCTTGGCGGCATGCAGAGTCATGAGCGAGACCTGCGGGCCTTCCGCCTGCTCGTCGGCCGCCGCGACGAGGGACACAGACTCCAAGAAGTCCGCCACGGTGGCATGCCCGGCTGCCACCGAGAACAGCTCGGAGAGGTTCTCGAGCCGTCCCTCGGCCTCGATCGCCTTGGCGGTGGCACTCTTGGCCTCCGCCTCGAGCATGTCGGTGTAGCCGGTTCGCTCGAGAACCTCGCCCAGCATGTCAGAAGCCGTCGGGCCGGTCTCCTCAGCGGCCGGGTCCGTCGCCGCCTCACTGCGCCGCTCCGCCGCACCAAGCTCGTCGATCAACTGCAGGAAGGAGGCGACGCCGGCCAGTGCGCGCCCCGTAACCCCGGCGCTCTCAGCCTGGGCAAGTGCTTCGATGAGCGTGATCTGCCGCTCGCGGGCGTAGGCGACCAGACGCGCCATGGTCGTGTCACCCACGCCGCGACGCGGCACGTTGATGACCCGGCGCAGCGACACCTCGTCACCCGGGTTGACTATCAGTCGCAGGTAGGCAAGCGAGTCCCGGATCTCCCGCCGGTCGTAGAAGCGGGGGCCACCGATCACTTTGTACGGGATGCCGGCCTCGACGAGGCCCGACTCGAGCGCCCGAGACTGGGCGTTGGTGCGGTAGAAGACGGCCATCTCGTGGAACGGCACGCCGCCCGAGTTGACAGACCGGATCTCAGCAGCGACGAACGAGGCCTCGTCCCGCTCGTCGCTCGCCCTGTAGCGGCGGACTTTCTCGCCGATGCCGAGATCGCTCCACAACGACTTGTGGTGCCGCGCCGAATTGTTCGAGATGACGGCATTGGCGGCGTCGAGGATCGTCTTGGTGGACCGGTAGTTCTGCTCGAGGAGCACGACCGTGGCGTCGGGGTACGCCCGCTCGAAGTCGAGAAGGTTACGCATCTCGGCACCGCGGAACCTGTAGATGCTCTGGTCGGTGTCACCGACGACGCACACGTTGCGGCGCCCTCGCCCGAGCATCATGACGATCTCGTTCTGGGCCAGGTTGGTGTCCTGGTACTCGTCCACGAGAATGTGCCAGAAACGCTGCTGGTACGACTCCAGCACATCCCCATGCTGGCGGAAGAGCACGACGACGCGGCCGAGGAGATCGTCGAAGTCCATGGCGTTGGCGGCTTGCAGGCGCCGCTCGTACTCGGCATAGACCTGGGAAAGGCGCCGCTCGTACAAGCTGACTGCCCTGGACTCGTAGGCGACGGCATCGACCAGGTTCGACTTGGCGGCGCTGACGGCAGCCGCCATCGAGCGCGGCGGGAAGCGCTTCTGGTCGATGCCGAGGTCCTCCAGGATGTGCTCGAGCAACCGCCGTGAGTCGCTGTCGTCGTAGATGGTGAAGTTCGACTTCCATCCGACGCGCTCGGCATTGCGCCTGAGGATGCGCACGCAGGCCGAGTGGAACGTGGAGACCCACATCTTCGAGGCGTCGTCGCCCACGAGGTCGACCACCCGGCTGCGCATCTCGCCTGCCGCCTTGTTGGTGAACGTTATGGCCAGGATCCCCCAGGGCGGAACGCCGTTGGCGACCAGCCAGGCGATCCGCCTCGTGAGCACCCTTGTCTTGCCTGAGCCTGCCCCGGCGACGATGACAAGTGGTCCGTCGCCGTGCTGGACGGCGGCTCGCTGGGCGTCGTTCAGGTCGGCCAGCAAGTCGTCGGGGCTCGCCATCGCCTCCGCTTGGCCGGGTGCCTCTGGGCGGTCGCCCGGCAACGGCGGCAGTGTCGCGTGGTCGCCCAGGAGGTCCCAATCGTCAGATGTGTCGGAAGTCACTCCCACTCGATGGTGCCTGGGGGCTTGGACGTCACGTCATAGGCCACCCTGTTCACGCCTGCCACCTCGTTGATGACCCGGCTCGAGATCCGTTCCAGGACTTCGTACGGCAACCGAGCCCAGTCGGCGGTCATGGCGTCGTCGCTCGTGACGGCTCGGACGACTATGGGGTAGGCGTAGGTGCGCTCGTCGCCCATCACCCCGACCGACCTGATGGCAGGGAGCACGGCGAAGTACTGCCAGAGATCCCTGTCGAGCCCGGCGGCACGGATCTCCTCGAGCACGATCTCGTCAGCCTGCCGGAGGATGCCGACGCGCTCGCGTGTGACCTCACCGACCACGCGTACTGCCAGGCCCGGGCCTGGGAACGGCTGCCGCCAGACTATTTCCGGCGGCAGCCCGAGCTCTTCGCCGATAGCCCGGACCTCGTCCTTGAACAGCAACCTGAGGGGCTCGACGAGCTCGAGCTCCATGTCCTCGGGAAGGCCGCCGACGTTGTGGTGTGACTTGATGGTGGCGGCATCGGATGTCCCGGACTCGATCACGTCGGGGTACAAGGTCCCCTGCACGAGGAACTTGGCATCCTGGCGCTCGGCTGCCACTTCTTCGAACACCCGAATGAACAACTCGCCGATCGCCTTGCGCTTGGCCTCCGGGTCAGTCACCCCTCGCAAAGCCTCGAAGAAACGATCCTCCGCCTTCACATGCACGAGATCGGTCCTGAACTGGCGAGTGAAGGTCGCCTCGACCTGCTCGCCCTCACCGGCTCGCATGACGCCGTTGTCCACGAACACACAGCTCAGCTGGTCCCCGACGGCCTTGTGGACCAAGGCGGCGGCCACGGCCGAGTCGACACCGCCGGAGAGCGCACACAACACTTTTTGGTCACCTACCTGTGCTCGGACAGCCTCGACGGCACTCTCGATCACCGACACGTGGGTCCATGTCGGCAAGCAGTCACAGACATCGGCCAGAAAGCGGCGGAGCAGCTCTTGGCCGCGCGGCGTGTGCACTACCTCGGGGTGGAACTGGACGGCGTAGATTCGGCGACCAGGGTTCTCGACAACTGCGGCGGGTGTCTGCGCAGTCGAGGCCGTCACGGCGAAGCCGTTCGGCGCGGCCACCATCGAGTCCATGTGGCTCATCCAGACGTTGGACTCTCCCCAGCCGGCCAGCAGGTCCGAGGCGCCGGCGGGGTGCAGGGCAGTACGGCCGTACTCGCCCGTGCCGGTGTTCGCCACGTCGCCGCCCAAGTCGCGGACGACCAGCTGGGCGCCGTAGCAGATACCGAGGATCGGCACGCCGGAGTCGTAGATGGCCGGGTCGATGCCGGGAGCGTGCTGCGCGTAGACCGACTTGGGACCACCAGACAGGATGATCCCCTTCGGGTCCCGGGCGAGCATCTCGGCGGCTGGCATCGAGGCCGGCACGATCTCGGAGTAGACGTGGGCCTCGCGGACACGGCGGGCGATCAGCTGGGCGTACTGAGCTCCGAAATCGACGACGAGCACAGTGTCGTAGGCGATCATCAGATGACGCTAGCAGGCTGCACCCAGCACGCCGGGCAGGGCCGGCAGGCCTAGCCGCCAGCGGCCGACGCCTAGCCGGACACGACGACCTCAGCCTTGTGGAATTCCCGCACCGAGGCGTATCCGCACATGGCCATGGCAGCTCGCAGGCTCCCGAACAGGTTGAGCGCTCCGCTCGGCTCGTGGGACGGCCCGACGAGGATCTCCTCCAGTGTGCCCCTCACGGGGGTCTCGAGGAGCTCGCCGCGAGGCAGGCGCTCGTGGGCGGCGGTCATCTCCCAATAGCGTCCGCCGCCCGGCGAGCCGGACGCCGCTGCCAACGGCGACCCGATCATCACGGCATCGGCGCCGCAGGCGATCGCCTTGGTCACGTCGCCGCCCGTGGCCATGCCGCCGTCGGCGATGACGTGCACGTACACTCCCGTCTCCTCGAGGTGGCGGCTACGAGCGCCGGCGACGTCGGCCAGCGCCGTGGCGTGGGGGGCACCGAGGCCGAGCACTCGGCGGCTCGTGCTCGTCTGCCCGGTGCCAACCCCTACGAGGACGCCTACCGCCCCGGTCCGCATCAAGTGGAGGGCAGCCTGGTACGAAGCGCAGCCACCAACGACAACAGGAATGTCGTAGCGGCGGATGAAGGTCTTCAGGTCGAGTGGCTCCGAAGACTTGGACACGTGCTCGGCCGACACGACTGTTCCCTGGATCACGAGTATGTCCAGGTTGGCGTCGACCACAGCCTTGGCGAAGCGCAGTGTCCGCTGCGGGGAAAGTGAGGCGCATGTCGTAATGCCCGAGGCCGACATCTCGCGGATCCGCTCGGAGACGAGCGCCTCCTTGATCGGCTCGGCGTAGGCATCCTGCAGGCATCGGGTGGCTTGATCCGGCTTGGCCCTGCTGATACGGGCAAGGACTTCGCCGGGATCGTCGTAGCGCGTCCAGAGACCTTCGAGGTTCAGCACCGCCAGTCCTCCCAGCTTGCCGATCTCGACGGCCGTGGCAGGGCTCACTACGGCGTCCGACGCGGCCGCTATGAGCGGCACCCCGAACTTGTAAGCCTCGACGGACCAACTGAGGTCGACGTCCTCGGGATCGCGGGTTCGGCGCGAGGGAACTACCGACACGTCCTCCAGGCCGTAACCCCGGC
Source organism: Acidimicrobiales bacterium (assembly GCA_050744865.1). Taxonomy (GTDB): domain Bacteria; phylum Actinomycetota; class Acidimicrobiia; order Acidimicrobiales; family Bog-793; genus JAKACA01. The sequence goes on from JBOGHW010000032.1 coordinate 76,552, forward strand.
GAGCTTGCTTTCCCGCACCTATCTCCACTTCAGCCATGGGTGGTCGCTCCTCGCCGGCTCGCGGTCTCTGATCTCTCGACCGTCGGACGAAAGCTAGCTCTCCCTAGGCGCCGAGCAGCAGCTCGCTCAAGAGCTCGGTGACGATCCTGGCAGTCAATCCCCAGATCACGTCATGACCAAGCGATGCAGTGGCAAAGAACGACAGCAGGCGCTCACCCTGGCCGGGGACGTCCCACTCCTCTTGCCAGAAGGCGCCGTCGGCTGCGAGGTCCGCCAGCGACACCGTGAGGACTCCGTCGACCTCGACCGGCGCCGGCACCAGGCTGGGCTCGGAGTCCAGGAGGGCCACATAGGGAGCCACCCAGCCCGGGAACCGGGGACGGCTGACACCACTCAATCGCCCGAGCAGAGTCAGCGTCTCGGGGCGGAGCGCCACTTCTTCTTCGGACTCGCGCACCGCGGCGTCGACTGCCCGCTCTCCCGCCTCGATGCGCCCACCCGGGAAGGCGAGGTCGCCAGGGCTGCTGGAGAGCATGAACCCCCTCCGGATGAGGACAAGGGTGGCCTGTCCGTCACGTTCGAAGATCGGCACCAACACTGCGGCGTGCGGGCGATCGTCCGGCTCGGACTCGGCGGGCACCAGCCTGGGTGTCAGGTCTGCCTTCACGGTCTCGCAGCTGATGACGCGACGCCTGCCGGGCGCCACGCCCGCCCACGGCGCCGGTCGGCCCATGGTGGATGAAGCGGGCCGAGGGATGAACTGCCGGAACTGCCTTCTCCACGGCTCTTGGCCCGGCGTTTGGCCGTCCAGGTCTTCCAACATCTGTCAAGCCTACGGGGCTACCGGGGCGGGCGGGGCGGGCCGCGTGGGCGGGCGTGAGCGAACGGGGGCGGGCGTGTCGGGCGGGCGAGCGCGAAAAGAGCCAGGCACTAAGGCCTGGCTCCTCTCGTAGCTGCTTGCGGCAGCTGGACTACATCATCCCCATTCCGCCACCGGGCATCGCCGGTGCCTCCGGGGTCGGCTCCGGGCGCTCGGCCACGACAGCTTCGGTCGTGAGCAGCAGAGCTGCGATCGAAGCCGCGTTCTGCAGGGCCGAGCGTGTCACCTTGGCCGGGTCGATGACTCCCGCCTTGACGAGGTCCTCGGTCTCGCCCGTGAGGGCGTTGAGGCCGCTCGAGCCGTCGAGCGACTCCACTTCTCGCACCTGCACGGCACCTTCGAGCCCGGCGTTGACGGCGATCCACTTCAAGGGTTCCTCGAGGGCCCGATAGACGATCCGGGCACCAGTCGCCTCGTCACCGTCAAGCCCGGCCGCAGCCTTGCCGACGGCTGCACGCGAGCGAATGAGCGCAGTGCCGCCACCGGCGACGACGCCTTCCTCGATCGCAGCGCGGGTGGCCGAGAGTGCATCCTCGATGCGGTGCTTCTTCTCTTTGAGCTCGATCTCGGTGGCCGCTCCGACCTTCACGACGGCCACGCCGCCGGAC
>JBOGHW010000033.1:0-18688 GCA_050744865.1 Acidimicrobiales bacterium
CGCCTGAGTCGCCCGACCCGCTGGCCCCACCGCCGCCTTCGACGCACAAGACGGCTGAACCCGCCGCACCACCGCCGCCGACACCCGACGGAGAGCCGCCGCCGCCGCCTTGGCCGGCGCAACTACCATTGCCGTTGTTGCCGCCGCCGCCGCCGCCGACTCCACCCTCGACAGGGTTGACACCGCTCCCGTAGCCGCCGCAACCGCCGCCGCCCCCGGCGGCGGCCAAGAAACCGTCGTTGCTTGCCAGCAGCAGCGCAGTCGTCCCGCCGCCGCCGCACCCGACCCAATTGGAGTTGCTGGCCCCGCCCGCGGTGCCACCGTCCGGCCATCCCCCGTCCTGCTGGGTGCCATCGCCGCCGCCCTCCTGGCCGACGGCGATCAACAGCTCCTGCCCGCCGTAGCTGGCAGGAAGATATCCTGTCACCTGGCCCCCGGCCGGGTGGGGGGATCCGCCGCCGGCGGCCCCGTCGAGAGTGACGGAGAAATCGCCCGGACCTCTAGGCAGCGTCAGGTATTGGAAGCTGCCGGTCTCACCGTACGAGCAGCTGACAGTCGTGCCGGAGGACGTGCACCCCGCCGGAAGATGGGGCGTCACCGCCAAGTGCTTGTGGACTGCGACCTTGACCAGGTGACTGGTCGCTTTTGGCGCCGAGGCAGAGGCGTGGCTTGGCGCCGGTTTGACTGAGGCCGCGCCGGCGGCACCGGCCGTGGCAAGGGTGCCCACGGTGGCGCTGGCGATGCCGAGGATGACTGCTGCGCTGCAGCGGAGGGTTCTGCGGAACCGGCGCTCTGAATTATTCATGACTCCCCTGTCCGGGTACTCACCTACCCGGCGCAACCCTCGATGTGGCAACGTCGCTGACCCTAACCTGCCCGCCGCCGCCGCGCCAGTGGTTTATCGCGCCTGGGTGCTGCGGTCGGGGGCGTGGCTCTGGCGGTGAGGCTGGGCTTACTGAGTGGCCGAAAGCAAGGCTTTCGCGATGGTGATCGTGTCCAGCTCAGCGGCGGCCGTGGCGAGGGACGACTCGCTGATCTGGACCGCCACGGCGTGGTGGCTGTTGGTTGCCAGCAACTCGGCCGAGTCGAGCGGCGAAGCCGGCTTGTAGTAGAGGACCGCCTCGGTGCCGGCGCCGGCGACTTGGGTACCGGCCGAGCTGTAAGCCGAAGCGGCCTCGCTCAACAGCTTGCTGAATGGAACACTTGCAGACAGGTAGACGGTGAGCACCAGAGAACCTTCGACGCCCGAGCCGTCGTCGACCTGGAAGCGGCAAGTCGAGTCGGCGTAGTCGCCGGCGGTGACAGTCTGGCCGACTGGATCCGAGACAGCGCCGCCGTTGACAAGCCCTATGTCGAGGCCGAGGGCGGCCTCGGTCTGGACGGTGCAAGCGTCGAGGTTCAGCAGAGGCGTGGCGACAGTGGTGGACGTCGTCGAAGTGCTCTCGCCCAGCACGGTCGTAACCAGGGGTCCCGTCGTCGTTGGCCCGCTCGAGCTGAGTGCTGACGAGGTGGTATCGGTTGGACCGGCTCCCGCTCGGGAGGTGGACGACGAGGTGCCGCCGCCCGGCCCGGTCCCGTTGCTGTCTGTCCGAGAGCTGCAGCCGGCGAGGAGCAGCGCCGCCAGGACACAGCCCAGTATCGTTCGCGCGCCAGCCACCGGGCCACGGTAGCGCCGGGTGGCGGGCTGGTTGCGAAGAAGCCGTTACCGTCGTGGTCCGTGGATCCGCCTGGGCGGCTCTTGGCCTCTGGCCGGGACTCGGACATCTTCGATCTCGGGACCGGGCGCGTGCTCCGCCGGGCCAAGCAGCGCCGCTCCATGGAACGCGAGGCCAAGACGATGGAGCACGTGCGCGCCGCCGGCTACCCGGTACCGCAGGTGTTCGACCTCTCCGACGACGGTACGGACCTCGTGATGGAGCTCGCGGAGGGGCCTTCGATGCTGGCGGATCTGAGCTCTCGTCCGTGGAGGCTCGGGCGCCACGCCGCGACCCTGGCGGGGTTGCACGACCGCCTGCACGCCGTCGGTGCGCCGCAGTGGCTAGGCCCCGCGCCCGGAGGCGAGGGCGAATCGCTCGTCCATCTCGACCTGCACCCGCTCAACGTGATGCTGGGGACTGATGGGCCTGTCGTGATCGACTGGGCCAACGCCGCCCGCGGGCGTGCGGGCGCCGACGTCGCCGTGTCGTGGCTACTCATGGCAACGGCGACGATTCCCGGCAGCAGGCTGCAGGCGTCGTTGATCGGCAGGTTCAGGTCGTCCCTGGTACGCAGCTTTCTCGGGCACTTCGACCTCGCCATAGTGCGGGACGAGCTGGGCGACGTCGTCGAGTGGAAGTGCCGTGATGAAAACATGAGCCCGTCCGAGCAAGCCCGCATGCGCGCCCTGGCGCGGGCGGAGGCGCGCTCTCCCGCCCGCTGAGGCGCCGCCGCTTCGAGCGGGGTCAGCTGAGAATGAGGGACCCGTCGTGCTCGTCGATGCCGACGTGCACCGTGTCGCCCTCGGAGAACTTGCCTTCGAGGACGGCGAGCGCCATCTTGTCGCCGAGCTCCCGCTGGATCACCCGCCGCAGCGGGCGGGCGCCGAAGTCGGGGTCGTAGCCGAGGTCGCCGAGCTTGACCTTGGCGGCTTCGGAGACATCGAGCGTGAGGCGCCTGTCGTCGAGCCGCTTGGCGAGCAGGGCCAGTTGCATGTCGACGATCTTGGTCAGGTCCTGGCGAGTGAGCGAGACGAAACGCACGATCTCGTCTATGCGGTTGACAAACTCGGGCTTGAACACCGTGAGTGGGTCGCCCTGCAGGTTCGACGTCATGATGAGGACCGTGTTCGTGAAGTTGACGGTGCGCCCCTGGCCGTCGGTCAGGCGACCGTCGTCGAGGACCTGCAACAAGACGTTGAACACGTCGGGGTGGGCCTTCTCGATCTCGTCGAGAAGGACTACCGCATACGGGCGCCGCCGGACGGCTTCTGTAAGTTGCCCGCCCTCTTCGTAACCGACGTAGCCGGGAGGGGCTCCGACCAGTCGTGACACATTGTGACGCTCCTGGTACTCGCCCATGTCGATCCTGATGACGGCACGCTCGTCGTCGAAGAGGATCTCCGCCAGGGCACGTGCCAGCTCGGTCTTGCCGACACCCGTGGGCCCCAAGAAAAGAAACGACCCGACCGGCCTCATCGGATCCCCCAGTCCGGCCCGGCTGCGCCGTATGGCATTGGCAACGGCTGACACTGCCTCGTCCTGCCCGACGACTCGAGCGTGCAGGTGCTCTTCCATACGGACGAGCTTGGCGATCTCGCCCTCGACGAGCCGGGTGACGGGGACTCCGGTCCAGCGGCTGACAACTTCTGCGACGTCGTCGGAGTCGACTTCTTCCTTCAGCATCTTCTCGTCGGTCTGCAGGTCGGCCAGCTTGGCGGTCGCCCCCTCTATGGCGCGCTCCAGATTGGGCACGCTCCCGTAGCGGATCTCCGAGGCACGGGCCAGTTCCCCCTCGCGCTCGTAACGATCGGCCTCTGCCTTGGTCGCCTCGACTTGGCTCTTCAGCGACCTGATGGTGTCGATGGCCTCCTTCTCGCCCTGCCAGTGAGCAGTCATCGCGGTCTGTTGCTCGCGCAGGTCGGCGAGCTCAGCCTGCAGGCGGGACAACCCTTCGCGGGACGAGGCGTCCTCCTCCTTGGAAAGCGCCATCTCCTCGATCTCGAGTTGCCTGATCCGCCGCGACACGACGTCTAGCTCCGTCGGCATCGAGTCGATCTCGATGCGGAGCCGGCTGGCCGACTCGTCGATCAGGTCGATGGCCTTGTCCGGGAGGAAGCGGCCGGTGACGTAGCGATCCGACAACACAGCTGCCGCCACGAGGGCCGCATCCTGTATGCGGACGCCATGGTGCACCTCCTAGCGCTCCTTCAGGCCGCGCAGTATTGCCACGGTGTCGGTCACGTTCGGGGGGTTGACCATCACGGGCTGGAAACGCCGCTCGAGCGCAGCGTCCTTCTCGATGTGCTTGCGGTACTCGTCGAGCGTCGTAGCACCGATCAGCCGCAACTCGCCACGGGCGAGCATCGGCTTGATCATGTTGCCGGCATCCATCGCGCCTTCGGCGGCGCCAGCCCCGACGATGGTGTGGAGCTCGTCGATGAACGTGATCACTTGGCCTTCGGCGTCGGCTATCTCTTTCAGCACCGACTTGAGGCGCTCTTCGAACTCGCCCCTGTACTTGGCCCCGGCGACCATGGACGCCAGGTCGAGGGCGACCACCTTGCGGTTCTTCAGTCCTTCGGGGACGTCTCCCTCCACGATGCGGGTGGCGAGGCCCTCCACTATCGCCGTCTTGCCGACGCCAGGCTCCCCGATGAGCACAGGGTTGTTCTTGGTCCTCCTCGAGAGCACCTGGATGACACGGCGGATCTCCTCGTCTCTTCCGATGACCGGGTCCAGCTTGGAGTGGCGGGCTGCGTCGGTCAGGTCGCGCGAGTAGCGCTCGAGTGCCCGGTACTGCTCCTCAGGGTCCTGGGACGTCACGCGGTGGCTGCCGCGGATGTCGCGCAGAGCCTTCAGCAAGGCGTCACGCGAGACGTTCATGCTGTCGGCCATCGAGAGGAGGAGATGCTCGACGGACAGGTACTCGTCGCCCATCTCCTTCTGGGCGGCTTCGCCTGCCTCGAACCCCTCCAAGAGGTCGCGGGAGAACGCCGGGTCGCCGCCGCCGTACACCTTGCCGAGCTTGCCCAGTGCGTCATCGAGGTGGTTCTTGACTGTGAGCGGCGAGGCGCCTGCCCGGTCGAGGACGGGGATGGCGACGCCGCCGTCCTGCCCGAGCGCCGCCATCAAGAAGTGTTCCGGCACGACTTCGGAGTGGTGGTACTGGCGCGCGAGCGCTACGGCCTCGCGGGCGGCCTCTTGGGTTCGGCGCGTCCAGCGGTTTGGGTCAAGGGGCATCGTCCGGCTCCGTCAGGGCTTCGTCAGGGGTTGTCTCAGCCGCGCCACTTGGCGGGCGGGGATGGCCGCCTCACCGGCACGAGGTCGCGGCGGTACTGGTTGTGCGTGTCGCGGATGGTCTCGCGTGCTTCGGCCTTGACTCGCTCCAACTCTCTCTGCAGCCTGTCGACCTCTGTCAAGAGGGTGAGGATGTGGCGGACCCCCTCGAGGTTCACGCCGGCATTGGTCAGTTGCTGGATCCGCCGCATCTGGGCGATGTCAGCTTCGCTGTAGCGGCGGTTGCCGCCACTGGTGCGCTGCGGGGCGAGTAGGCCTTTGCGCTCGTAGATACGCAGGGTCTGCGGGTGCACGCCGGCGAGCTCGGCCGCCACCGAGATCACGTAGACGGCGTGCGTGGACGGGCCGTTGCTCACTTGTCGACCCCGAGATGCTCTCTCGGCGAGGCGGTCATCGTCTTGGCCAAGGACTCGACGGCCCGCCTCTGCTCGGCTGAGAGCTCAGTCGGGACCGCCACGTCGACTGTGACCACCAAGTCGCCCGCCGGCCCACTCGCCGGCTTGATGCCGCGGCCCTTGACCCGGAACTTCTTGCCCGAGGTGGTGCCGGGCGGGATCCGCAAGGTGACGGGATCAGCGAGCGACGGGACGGTGACGTCGGCGCCGAGCGCGGCCTCTGGGAAGGAAACGGGCACCTTCAGGGTGAGGTTCTTGCCCGACCGGCCGAACAGCGGGTGGGCCCCGACGTCGACCACGACGTAGAGGTCACCGGGCGGCCCCCCGTTCTCGCCGGGCTCCCCGCGACCCTTGACGCGGATGCGCTGGCCGTCGGCGACGCCGGGCGGCACGCGCAGCTTCACGCTCCGCTGGCCCCGCTCGGCGCCCGTCCCGTTGCACGTCGGGCATGGGTCTACGACCTTGAGCCCGCGGCCGCGGCACTCAGGGCAAGGAGAGGCCAGCGAGAACATCCCCTGGTTGTCGTTGAGGGTGCCTGTGCCGCCGCAGCGCTGGCAGACCACTGGTTGGCTCCCCGGCCTGGAGCCGGAGCCTCCGCACGTCGGACAGACGGCACCTGTCTCGACGTTGACCGACGTCACGACGCCCTGGATCGCCTGGTCGAACGGGAGGTGGAGCTGCGCCTCGACATCCTGGCCGCGCCTGGCGCTTGTCCAGGGCGATGAGCTTTGCTGTTGGCGGTTGCGGTTGCCGAACAAGCCGCCGAAGATGTCTCCCAAGTCGTCGAGGCGGAAGTTGAAGCCTCCCGTGCCCCCGCTCGTGCCCCTACCGAAGCCGCCGATACCCGACAGCGGGCCGAGGCGACGGACGTCGTCGTACTCCTTGCGCTTGTCGGCGTCGTTCAACACGTCGTAGGCAGCGGCGATCTGCTTGAACCGCTCTTCGGAGCCGGGGTTGGCGTCAGGGTGGTACTGCTTGGCGAGCTTGCGGTAGGCGCGGGTTATCTCCTTGTCGCTGGCGTCCTTGCCGACACCGAGCGTCTTGTAATAATCGGTCTCGAACCATTCCCGTTGTGGTGCCATGCGCTCAGGCCGGCCTTCCTGTTGCCTTGGTCAACCGCGGACCATCACCATTGCCGGGCGAATTACCCGCCCCTTCAGCTGGTAGCCAGCGCGCAGGACCATGCTCACGGTCTGGCTGTCGGCGCTCTCGCCGTCTTGCTCTGTGCCCGGCTCGCGGGCGACAGCGTCGTGGACCGTCGGGTCGAAACGAGTGCCTACCGCGTCTATCCGTTCCAGTCCCTCCCGCGCCAGGGTGTCGCCGAGAAGCGTGCCGATCTGCACGAGGGACTGAGCGTCCTCGCTTCCGGCGTCCAGCGCGTGGGCGATCGCGAGGTCGAGGGCGTCCAGCACCGGCAGCAGCTTCGTGAGCAGTCCCTGGTTGGCGCGTTCCCGAGTCTCGGCCTGCTGGCGCTCGACCCGCTTGCGGCTGTTGTCGTAGTCGGCCTTCAACCGCTGCAGCGCCGCCAGGTACTCGTCTCTCTCTGCGGCGACCCGCGCGAGCTCGTCGGTCCTGATGGCATCGAAGTCTCCGAGGGCATCCTCTAGCGCCAGCGTGAAGATGTCCCTCTGGTCCTCGTTCGCCGTCGGCTCGGCTGCGTTCCCGCCGCCACCTGCCCCGCCGCCACCCGCCACGCCGCCACCTACCCCGCCACGGCTGGGCTCGCCACGGCTGGGCTCGCCACCGGCGGCCTTGGTTACAGGCTTGGTCGGCTGGGTGCCGGCGGCCTTCGGGTTGGGTACCCCAGTCCCAGGCTCGGTCTTGGCGCGCCTGTCTTTCTTGACGCCCGGCCCCTTGACGCCCTCGCCTGGAGGGCCGCCAGACTTGGCGCGCCGGTCCTTCCTGACAGGCTCGGTCCTGCCAGGCTCGGTCCTGCCAGGGCCGGTACTCACGGCCTCGCCGCCTGCTGGCGCCCCACTCTTCGCACTCTTGTCCTTGGGAGAGGGGTTACCGGTCACGACCGGCTCATCGCCCGCATTGGTGTCTTGATTCGCCTCCGTGTCCCCGGGCGGCATATCGCCCGGGGACGAGCCCTGGCCAGTCATACGCCCTCTGAGCCAGCGCCCTCGTCGACGATCTCGGCGTCGACGACCTCGTCGTCGGCTGCAGCCGAGCTGCCTGAGGAGCCGTCACCGGTTGGCGCACCACCCGGAGAGGATGAAGCGCTGGCGCCGGCGGCCTCGTACATGTGCTGGCCCATGGTCTGGGAGCTGGACTTCAAGTTCTCCAGGGCAGAGTTGATGGCATCGACGTCCGTACCGGCCAGTGCGTCCTTCAGTCGCTGCAGCGCACTCTCGACGTTCTCCTTGTCTGCGGGCTGGATCTTGTCGCCCGACTCGCGAAGGATCTTCTCGGTCTGGTAGATGAGCGTGTCGGCGTTGTTGTGGGCTTCAGCCTCGGCACGACGCTTGCGGTCGTCCTCGGCGTGCTGCTCGGCGTCTTTCACCATCTGGGATATCTGGTCCTTGGGGAGTGAAGACTGGCCGGTGATGGTCATCGACTGTTCCTTGCCGGTGGCAAGGTCCTTGGCCGAGACGTGCACGATCCCGTTGGCGTCGATGTCGAAGGCCACCTCGATCTGAGGCGTTCCCCGCGGAGCCGGCGGGAGGTCGACCAGCTGAAACTTGCCCAGGGTCTTGTTGTACATCGACATGTCGCGCTCGCCCTGCAGCACGTGGATCTCGACCGAAGGCTGGCCGTCCTCGGCGGTCGTGAAGATCTCGGACCGGCGGGTCGGGATCGTCGTGTTGCGCTCGATGAGGCGGTGCGTGATGCCACCCTTGGTCTCGATGCCGAGGCTGAGCGGGGTGACGTCCAGAAGCAGGACATCCTTCACCTCGCCCTTCAGCACTCCTGCCTGGATCGAGGCACCGATGGCGACGACCTCGTCAGGGTTGACACCCTTGTGAGGCTCTTTGCCCGTAAGCGTCTGCACCAGATCCTGCACGGCGGGCATGCGGGTGGCGCCGCCCACCATGATCACGTGGTCGAGGTTGGCCTTTGTGAGGTTGGCGTCTGACAGCGCCTGGTCGAATGGCCCGCGGCAGGCTTCGACGAGGTCGTCGGTCAGCTCCTGGAACTTCGCCCGTGTGAGCTTCAGGTCGAGGTGCTTCGGGCCTTCGCTCGTGGCCGTGATGAACGGCAGGTTGACCGTCGTCTCCTGGACGGCCGACAACTCGATCTTTGCCTTCTCCGCGGCCTCCTTCAGGCGCTGCATGGCCATCTTGTCGCCGGAGAGGTCGACTCCCTCGGTGTCCTTGAACGACTTGACAAGCCAGTCGATCACTCGCTGGTCCCAGTCGTCGCCACCGAGATGGGTGTTGCCTGCGGTCGACTTCACCTCGAAGACGCCTTCGCCGATCTCGAGCACCGAGACGTCGAAGGTCCCGCCACCGAGGTCGAACACCAGGATCGTCTGGTCGGCCGAGCCCTCCTTGTCGAGCCCGTAAGCCAGGGCGGCGGCGGTTGGCTCGTTGATGATCCGGAGCACTTCGAGACCCGCGATCTGGCCAGCTTCCTTGGTGGCAGTGCGCTGGGCGTCGTCGAAGTAGGCGGGCACCGTGATGACCGCTTGGGTGACGGTGTCGCCCAAGAATCCTTCGGCGTCCCGCTTCAGCTTCTGCAAGATGCGGGCAGAGATTTCCTGCGCCGTGTAGCCCTTCCCGTCGATGTCGATCTTCCAGGATGTCCCCATCTGGCGCTTGACCGATCGGATGGTGCGGTCGGTGTTCGTGATCGCCTGGCGCTTGGCCACTTCGCCGACGAGCACTTCGCCGGACTTGGCGAAAGCAACCACCGACGGCGTCGTCCGCCCGCCTTCGGCGTTGGGGATGACGGTGGGCTCGCCGGCTTCTAGGAAAGCAACCACCGAGTTCGTCGTCCCGAGGTCGATTCCTACGGCCTTCGACATGTGAGGTCCTCCACTCTCTGAGTCTTCGTGTGCAGTCAGTGTAGCAAACTTGAGTGTCACCGTGTCAAGGAACTTACTGGCTGGATTGTCGGCACCAAGGTATTGCCCTTCCCTGGCACGAGCCGAGCTCACCAAACACGGGAAATTAAGCCGAGGCGCGCACTACGCGTCTCGGTACAATTTGGCGTTTCGCAGCAGCAGTGCCCCACCGGAGAAGGGTCTCGTCGGCGTCCAGGCGCGTCTCACCTGGGCAAACGTGGGTCGGGCAACTATTCTGAGGGTCGTGCCCACCCTCGTCCTGCTCCGCCACGGCCAGAGCGCCTGGAATGCCGAGAACCGCTTCACCGGCTGGACCGACGTCGACTTGAGCGAGCTCGGCGAAGCGGAGGCGAGGGCGGCCGGCCGGCTGCTGGCAGCCGAGGACGGCCTAGAGCTGGACTCGGTTCACACGTCGGTGCTGACACGGGCGGTTCGCACCGCCAACCTCGCACTGGACGAGATGGGGCGTTGCTACCTGCCTGTTCGCCGGCACTGGCGCCTCAACGAGCGGCACTACGGCGCCCTGCAAGGGTTGAACAAGAAAGAAACAGCCGACCTTCACGGCCTCGACCAAGTCAAAATCTGGCGCCGCAGCTATACCACCGCACCGCCGCCGGTCAGCCTCGAAGACCCGAACCACCCTGCTAACGACGACCGCTATGCGGACGTGCCGAGGTCTGCCCTGCCTGCAACCGAGTGCTTGGCCGACGTCGTCGAGCGGCTCGTGCCCTATTGGGAGGACGCAATCGCTCCCGAGCTGTTGGCAGGCAAGACGGTGTTCGTCGTTGCCCACGGCAACAGCCTTCGAGCGCTCGTCAAGCAACTCGAGTCGATCCCGGAGGACGAGATCGTCGGCCTCGACATCCCGACGGGGTTCCCGCGCAAGTACGAGCTCGACGATCGGCTGCAGTGCGTAAGCGCTCGTTACCTAGGTGACCCAAAAGCAGCAGAGGCGGCGGCGGCGGTGGTGGCCAGCCAGGCTGGCTGACCTCGCCGGTCAGCCCCGACACACGCCGTTAACAAACAGGACACACAGCCTTTTCCCTCACAACACAGCCACGCTACACAAACTGCTTATCGTGGCAACCATGGTCGAGCGGCTTCTCGCCGAGGGAGACGACGAAGTCGAGCCGCTGTCTTTCGACGAGCTCTCGCATCTTGCCAACTTCGCCGACGACAAGGAACGTCTCATCGGCCTGGTGGCTGCTCCGGTGGCGGCTCTCGTCGGGCTGGTGGTCACCACTGCCCTCGTGGACGACGACCCGCCGGCACTGCTCAAGAACGGGCTGGCGAACGTCCACCACGTGAGCCTCTCGCTCTACTACGACCTAGGCGCCGTGATGCTCGGGCTCTCGGTCCTGATGCTCGTCACGGCGATACTTCGCAAGCGCCTCTTCCTCGGCATGGCGATGGCGCTGTACGGCCTTGCGGTGTTCAATCTGCACTTTTGGGGCTTCGGCGTGCCCTTCATCCCGGCCGCCGCTTGGTACCTGGTGAGGTCCTACCGGCTGCAGCGGGACTTCCGCATGGCCACCGGTGACGCCGAGTCAACCTGTTCACATAGTGGTAACACCCGCGTGGCTACCCGGTAATCCCCCGCCTGCAACCTGGATACCCAAGCGCAGCGTGGCGCCGATGCAATCCATCCCTGGAGAGGAGCCATCACGCTGTGCACATGCTAGGTACAGTACCCGTCCCATATCCGAGTTGGATCAGTCCAGCCGACAATACTTGGCAGCTCGTGACTGCCACCTTCGTCGGCCTGATGAGCCTCCCAGCCTTGGCTGTGCTCTATGCGTCCATAGTGCCTAAGAAGTGGGCTGTCAACGTGCTGGCGATGATGTTCGCCGGCTTCTCGCTTGTGCTCGTCGCATGGGTGCTGTGGGAGTACAAGCTCGGCTTTGGCCCCAACTCCTTCGGTGGCGGCATCGTCAACGGTACCCAGGTCCAGCTGAGCCACCATGGGAACTGGTTGAGCTACTTCTTCGACAACTTCCTCGGCAAGCCAGGCGGCATCACGAGCAGCGTCGGCGAAGAAGGCCAGGCGGTGTCGGCCGCCAACACCTCCATCCCGTTTCACTTCCCGACGACGACTCTGGCCTACTTCCAGTTCGTGTTCGCTGCCATCACGCCGCTCCTGTTCATGGGCAGCGTGCTCGGCCGGATCAAGTTCGGTGCTTGGTGCCTCCTCGTTCCACTGTGGTCGACGTTCGTCTACGGCGTCGACGCCTTCCTCCTGTGGGGCGGCGGCTACCTTGCACAGGAGGGTGCCCTCGACTTCTCCGGTGGGTATGTGATCCACATGTCAGCGGGGGTGTCGGGCTTCGTCGCCGCCTGGGTGCTTGGACCGAGGCTGGCAAGGGACAGGCAGCGCGCCCTGCCCAACAACCTCGTGATGGCAGCCGTCGGCGCCGGCATACTCTGGCTGGGTTGGAACGGGTTCAACGGAGGCGACCCGTTCTACGCCGGAGCAAGCGCCGCCGCGGCCGTGGTCAACACCAACCTCGCCACCGGGACAGGTGTGCTCGTGTGGATGGCGATGGACGCCTTGCTGTCCAAAGCCAAGAAGCCGACCTTCCTCGGAGGCATCAACGGAATGATCTGCGGACTGGTGGGTATCACACCGTGTGCGGGCTGGGTGAACGGGCGCGGTGCCATTTATGTGGGCGCGCTGTGTGCGATCGTCGTGTGGCTGGCGTGGAACCTCCTGTCAAAGGTGCGGCCGTTCTCCAAAGTTGACGACGCTTTGGGAGTGATCTACACCCACGGGATTGCAGGCTTTTGCGGTGGTATGCTCTTCGGCATTTTCGCTGACCCGAACATGCTCGAGTATGGATGTGGTCAGCTGAATGCTGCCGGCCAAGTCGTCAATACGAGTGCAGCAGGGTTCGGCACGGCCAACGGCACTTGTACACCATTCTCGGTGCGAGGACTCATGTACACCGGCTCTGCCCACCAGCTATGGGAGCAGTTTCGAGCAGCTATCTGGGTGGTCTTCTGGTCGGCACTTGTGACCTACCTACTCATGAAGATCATCGGGGTCGTCCTGCGAGGAACCCGTTACAGCGACGACATCCTCGAGATCGGCGACCTCGCCATTCATGGCGAAGAGGCGTTCCCGGACGACCGCTTGGGAGTACGCAGCGACCTGCTGGCATGCGGTCGCCACACGGACGAGGAGGACGAGCCTGATCCTGGCCTCCTTGAACCTGTTGGAGACTTGTCGGCGGCAGGGAGCCGGTCGTGAGACTCGTCGTGGCAGTCATCAAGCCGCTCAAGCTCGACGCCGAGAAGGACGTACTGAAGGAGCGAGGCGTGCGGGGCCTGACGATGACAGAGGTGCAAGGCTTTGGAAGGCAGAAGGGACACACCGAGGTCTACCGTGGCGCCGAGTACACGATCGACCTTGTTCCCAAGGTACGCATCGAGGTCGTCGTCGACGACGGCGATGTCTTCGATGTAGTGGAGGCGATCGTCCAAGCCGCTCGTGCAGGCAAGATCGGGGACGGGAAGGTCTGGGTCATGGAGCTGGAGCAGGTGGTCAGAGTTCGCACCGGCGAGCGCGGCCGGGACGCCGTGTAAGCCGGCCCGCTCCGTGCGAGCGCTGTACGCTGCGGGCATGGTGCGTGCCCCGTCATTCGATTTCGGAAGTGTGTGGCTGTTCAGCGAGTGCTCTCGAGCCGAGCTGAAGTCCATCCAGCAGAGCGCCCAAGGGGTGTCCTACAAGGCTGGGTCGACGGTTTGTGACGAAGGAGATGTCGGCCAGACGTTCTACGTGATAGTCGCCGGCAAGGCGACCGTTGTACAGAACGGCCGCAAGACCGCCGAACTCGACGCTGGCGGTTACTTCGGTGAGCTTGCCCTTCTCGACCGTTTGCCGCGGTCGGCCACCGTGAAGGCATCCACGGATCTACAGCTTCTCGCCATTGGGCAACGGGACTTCAACAAGCTCCTCAAGGACTCTCCGAACCTCACCCGCAAGCTGCTGGTCGCCACCGCCGCCCGCCTGCGCAACGCCGACGCCAAGGCACTTCGCACCTCGGTCCACTAGCACTACACCAAGCCGGTAGCAACCGGACCGCTCATTGGGAGTCGGGTCCAGGCTCCAACGGCCCGGGCTCAGATGCCTCGGGCTGAGGCACCACCTCGTGCTCGGCGGGCTGGGTCACCAGCATCGACTGTTCGAGGATCTGGGCGATGTCGAGAACCGAGACCGTCTCGTCCTTTTGGCGCTCCTTGACGGCATCGTCGAGCATGATCAGGCAGTAGGGGCACGCCGTCGACACGACATCGGCACCCGTACCGAGGGCTTCGTCCATTCGTTCGAGGTTGACCCGTTTGCCGATCTTCTCCTCGAGCCACATGCGGGCGCCGCCGGCGCCGCAGCAGAAGCCGCGCTCCTTGCAGCGATGCATCTCCACGGACTCGACGCCGGGCACGGCCTCGATGACGGCTCGCGGCTCGCCGTATACCCGGCTGTGGCGCCCGAGGTAGCAAGGGTCGTGGTAAGTGACTTTGGCGTTGAAGTTGCCGGGCGACAGCTTTCCTTCCTGCACGAGGCGAGCCAGTAGCTGCGAGTGATGGATGACCTCGAAGCTGCTGCCGAGCTTGGGGTATTCCTTGCCGATCGAGTTGAAGCAATGCGGGCAGGAGGCGATGACTTTGGTGACGTTGGCAGACTGCATCGTCTCGATGTTCTGCTGCGCTTGCATCTGGAAGAGGAACTCGTTGCCCAGCCGCCTCGCTGGATCCCCCGTGCAGGACTCTTTCGGGCCGAGCACGGCAAAGGTGACGCCCGCCTGGTGCAAGAGCCGGGCGATCGACTGCGTCGTCTTCCTCGCCCGCTCGTCGAGCGAGCCGGCGCATCCCACCCAGAAGAGGTACTCGATACCGTCCGGCACGGTCCCTTTCACCACCGGCACTTCGAAGTCGAGCGCTTCGGTCCAGTCCAACCGCTTGGAAGCGCCGAGCCCCCACGGGTCCCCGCGGTTCTCGATGTTGCGGAGCATGAGGCCGGCCTCGGTCGGGAAGCGTGACTCGATCAGCACCTCGTAGCGCCGCATGTCGATGATGGCGTCGACGTGCTCGATGTCGACGGGGCATTGCTCGACGCAGGCGCCACAAGTCGTGCACGACCAAAGCACGTCCGGATCGATGACATCGGGCACCAGAGCCCTTCCTTCGGCCGGCGCCGCTTCGGTCGTGACGGTTCCGCTCTCACCAGAGCTGCCTGACGTCTTGGCGCCGCTAAGGGCCAGGACTCGGTGCGAGTCCTTCATTAGTTCGTCGCGCAGGTCCATGATGACGAGCTTGGGCGACAGCGGCTTACCCGTGTTCCAAGCCGGGCACTGGCTCTGGCAGCGCCCGCACTCGGTGCAAGTGACGAAGTCGAGCATCTGCTTCCACGAGAAGTGCTCGATCCTGCCGGCGCCGAAGACCGTGTCCTCGTCCATGTTGTCCATGTCCATGTCCGGCGTGTTGCCGAGAGCTCCGAGCGCACGGGGCTGGCGGGACAAAGCGACGTTGAGCGGCGCCATAAAGATGTGAAGGTGCTTGGAGTGAACGACGAAGACAAGGAAGCCGACGATGACGACGACGTTCAAGTCCACGAACACAGTCGCCAGGACTTTGTTGGTCGCCAGGCCGAGAGGCCGTAAAGCGTTGCCGACGAGATGAGAAGCGAATGCCCAATCGTCGTAAGGGAAGTAGTGCGCGCCGTGCGAGGACGCCGCCACCTGGGCGCCGCGGTAGACCAGGAGCGTGATCATCACGCCGGCGATGAGCCCGAGGGTCACCCAGGCAGCGCCATTGTGCGACCCGTAGAAGCGCGACCGTCGGTCGAGTCGCGCCGGCGCGTTTCTCAGCCTGATGATGCTGAAGACGACGAGGGCGACCAGCACGGCGACGATGAAGAAGTCCTCGATGAACCCGACGAAGGCGTTCGTCCCGATACCGGGGATGTGGAACGTCGCCGAGAACAGGTCGCCGTAGGCCTCGATGATCGTGAGGATCAGGATCGTGAAGCCCCAAAACGTGAAGGCGTGCGCCAGGCCTGGCACGGTCCACTTGAGGAGCCGCTTCTGGCCACCGACCTCCTTCAGCTCCACTCCCGCCCGTCTCCCCCAATGAGCCAGGCGGTCAGGGGCCGGTGTCCCTGCGGTGACGAGCCGGAACAGGATGTAGAGGCGCCTGCCGGCGACGGCTAGGGCGATGGCGGTCGCGGCCAGGGCGATCGGGTACCTCGTGAGCAAGTGCCCTCCTCGGCTACTCCTCGGGCTGCATGGTGCGGTCGGACGTCCGGCCACGCCGGGCGGCGAGGCTGCACTGCTCCGCCGACCCGACCTTGATACCGAGAATCTATTCGCCGGAAGGGACGCGGGCCATTTCCCAGCTGTAGCCTGCGTGGCCGTGATTCTCTCCGACCGTTCGATCCGCCAGGAAGTTGCCGCTCGGCGCATAGTGATCGAGCCCTTCGACGACTCCTCAGTCCAGCCCTCGTCCGTGGACTTGCATATCGACCGGTACTTCAGGGTGTTCCGCAACCACACGATGGGCCTCATCGATGTCAAGGAGCAGCAGGAGGAGCTCACCGAGCTGGTGCAGATCGCCGAGGACGACGTCTTCATCCTGCACCCGGGGGAATTCGTGCTCGGGTCGACCCTGGAGCGAGTGGCGCTCCCGAACGATTTGGTTGCCCGCCTGGAAGGCAAGAGCTCGCTCGGGCGGCTCGGCCTGCTCATTCACTCAACGGCTGGATTTGTTGACTCAGGCTGGGACGGACACCTGACGCTCGAGCTCTCGAACGTCGCCAACCTCCCCATCACCTTGTACCCCAAGATGAAGATCGGGCAGATCAGCTTCCTGAAGATGACCACCGAGGCGGACCACCCCTATGGCTCTGTCGAGGCTGGCTCCAAGTACCAGGGACAGCGCGGGCCGACGCCTAGCCGCTACTTCGAGAACTTCCGGCGCAGGGACACCGAGTAACCCTCTGATCGCTCGGCGGGCAAAGTAGGCGCGCCCCGGTCGTGGCTTAGGCAGGTGGGCCGGCGGACGTACGTCCCGGGGCCGAATTCGGCGCGTGAGAAGGCCCACCTGCGGCGCAGCCCCGGCTTGACATACATTGACATAAGTGTGTTAAGGTTGCCGCCGTGGCGACCGAGTCCCTTACGATCCACGAAGCAGCGGATACGACAGGCTGGTCGGCGCGCATGCTTCGCTACGTCGAGGAGTCAGGCCTCGTCGTGCCTCCACGGTCGGCTGCGGGCTACCGGCTTTACGGACCAGCCGAGCTGCAGCGCCTGCGGACACTGCGAGAGCTGGTCGGGCAGGGCGACATCGAGCTGTCCGACGTGAGCTTCGCCCTGCGCCTGCGTGACGACCGAACGCTCAGGACAGCGGTCGACTCCTGGTTGTCGGCCGAGGCGACCCGACCCGGGGAAGTCGACCCGTCCGAGTGGCTGGCCTACGAGCAGGAGAAGCACGCCCGCCTGTTACTGGCCACGGCTGCGACCACCCGTGCCACCGAGCTCCGTGACGCCACCGGGCTCCGTGACGGGATCGCAGGCGCTGGTCAGGACCGGCCAGAGCTCCGGACCGAGAAGGTGTCCTAGGTAGAGCGTGAACACGACACGAGAACAAGAACGAGAAACGGAGACAACCCAGTGACCACCGACCACAAAGTCGCCGACCTTTCGCTAGCCGAATTCGGTCGCAAGGAGATCGAGCTGGCCGAGCATGAGATGCCCGGTCTGATGTCGGTTCGCCGCGAGTTCGCCGAGGCTCAGCCCTTGCGGGGTGCTCGCATAGCCGGTTCCATCCACATGACCATCCAGACGGCCGTCCTGATCGAGACGCTCGTCGACCTCGGTGCCGAGGTGCGCTGGGCGTCCTGCAACATCTTCTCCACCCAGGACCATGCCGCCGCCGCTGTCGTGGTGGGCCGGACCGGCACCGTGGACAAGCCGGCGGGCTCTCCGGTCTTTGCCTGGAAGGGCGAGAGCCTGGACGAGTACTGGTGGTGCACCGAGCAGATCCTGACCTGGCCGGATGGTGCCGGCCCGAACATGATCCTCGATGACGGTGGGGACGCCACGCTGTTGGTCCACAAGGGTGTCGAGTTCGAGAAAGCCGGCTCGGTGCCGGATCCCTCCACTGCCGACAGCGAAGAGTTCGCAGTCGTGCTGTCAGTTCTCCAGCGCTCGCTGGCGGAGGACGCAACGCGCTACACGTCGATTGCCAACGGCATCAAGGGCGTCACGGAGGAGACCACGACCGGAGTCCACCGCCTGCACCAGATGCACGCCCGCGGCGAGTTGCTGTTCCCGGCCATAAACGTCAACGACTCGGTCACCAAGTCCAAGTTCGACAACAAGTACGGCTGCCGGCACTCGCTGGTGGACGGGATCAACCGCGCCACGGACGTCCTGATCGGCGGCAAGGTGGCGGTGGTCTGCGGCTACGGCGACGTGGGCAAGGGCTGCGCCCAGTCGCTCGCCGCCCAGGGCGCCCGCGTGGTCGTCACCGAGGTGGACCCGATCTGCGCCCTCCAGGCGGTGATGGAGGGCTTCCAGGTGACCCTGCTCAACGACGTGATCGGCACGGCGGACATCGTGATCACCGCCACCGGCAACCGCGACGTGGTCACGGCCGGCCACATGGCCCGCATGAAGCACCAGGCCATCGTGGGCAACATCGGCCACTTCGACAACGAGATCGACATGGCCGGCCTGACCGCCATCCCGGGGATCGAGCGCGTCAACATCAAGCCGCAGGTCGACAAGTGGGTGTTCCCGGACGGGCACGCGGTGATCGTGCTCTCGGAGGGTCGCCTGCTGAACCTCGGCAACGCCACCGGCCACCCGAGCTTCGTGATGTCGAACTCCTTCACCAACCAGACCATGGCCCAGCTCGAGCTCTTCACCAAGGCCGAGCAGTACGAGACCAAGGTCTACGTCCTGCCCAAGCACCTGGACGAGAAGGTGGCGCGCCTGCACCTGGACGCGCTCGGCGTGCGCCTCTCCACCCTCAGCCCCGAGCAGGCCGCCTACATCGGCGTGCCGGTGGACGGCCCCTACAAGCCGGACACCTACCGCTACTGAGCGCTACCGGGGCCGTTCGCTCGGCAGCCGCTCGACTGTCGGCGGTCGATGGCCGGCGGGCGCCGGGCCGCCGCCTACCGGGACCCTGCATGCCGGCGTGCCACCGGGCAGCCGGTGGCGCACCCTGGCCACCACCGGGTACACGGCAGCGGCCAGCCACCGCAGCGGCGGCACCGAGAGGGCGCGCCC
>JBOGHW010000034.1:0-30325 GCA_050744865.1 Acidimicrobiales bacterium
CGCCGGAGTCGAAGAGCCGAACAGTCCGGTCAGCTGTTGTCCCCAGATCCGTGAGTTATCCACCCTTCCCCCCGGACCCCCCATCCACAGCTACTCCTGGAGTTGCAATATCCGACTCCGCCATAACATTTCTTGGAGAGCTCGGACGCCGAGGCGGCGGAGATACTGGGCGGGATGCTGCGAGCGTCGCGGTCCGAGGAGCAGATGGGTTAAGGCACTTCGGTGCCGAGTGGCCGAATCGCCACACGTGGGTCTGCGCACAGGATGGACAGACAGACTCAAGCCTCCCAGTCCGTATCACCTCATCTGGATCGGGTTGTCCAGGGGCTCTTATGCGCGTCTGCGCGACTGCGCACCAGCCGGCCCAGGGGCGTCGAAGTCCTCGCCTTCATGCTCCCTGAGCAGCTCATCGTCGTCATCTTCGGGGTAAGGAGTTCCGGCCCCTGCAACATCGGCTGGTAAGGGCCAAATCCGAGGTGCTCATACTTGGCGGCCATCGCTTCATTGGTGGTGGATGGGACGGTCTCCCAGATCTTGACCGCACCGTCGACCCTGGCCATCACGCGGCTCTTTTCACTGGATGCCGGAAAAAGGGCGTCGAAGTGATCCCCCACCCACAGCTCCCAACGTCGCATTGACTGCAAGCATCCCACTTCCTATGGCCCCGGCAGTCACCATTGGGGAGCAAGTCAATAGCCGGAACCGGCCGCGTCGGAAGCTCCCGATGATCCTTGCTCGTCGTGGGATTCGCCGGTGAGTCACAGTCTCTCTTCGTGGGCAGACTCGCCTTCCGTCCATGCCCGACTGGGTTGGCTGAAGGACAACCAAGAGGAACCATTCACGGCGCCACTCGAAACTGTGGAAAGGGTTTCTACTACTGACGAGCACGCCGATCTCGCTCATCCGGGCGGCCGCGGGAACCAACCAGATCGACCAGCTGATCGGCGATGCGGCCGACCGAGTATCTACGCCGACTCAGCGACGAACGTGCGCAGGCCGTCCAAGTAGAGGTCGATGGCACGCTGCTGGATGCCACGAGTGATCGGACCGCCCAGACGAGCCAGCAGCACAGCTGGCCGGGAGAACGCCACGATCTCGAAGGACACCCGGCCGTTGTCACCTCGGACGATGTGGAAGGCCTCCTCGCCCTCCTCGGGATGACCGGGCAGCGTGCCGTAAGCGAAACCGAACCTGTCGTCCGTGGCCGTGACAGAAGTGATCTTGCACGGTGCAACGACCCACAGGAGACCAATCCGTTTCGTGGCAGTCACGACGGTGCCGGGAACGAGCGCGGCACCAGCGGGAGCGATGGCCACTCCGGCGCGCTCGTGAGCTTTCCACTCAATCAATCCCCGGCATGCCTGCGCCCAGTCGCTGTCTCCGGTGCCAACGCTTACAGAGCGTCGGTCGTGGTGGTAACCGGAAGGCAGCGTCGCTGAGCCAGTCGCCCCGACCTGCTCGTAGGTGACGGCCTGGTACGCCAGACTCGTCCTGCGCTCGTCGAGCTGCGCCACCGATGGCGGCCGGAGACCGATCCCCATTCCGACAGCGTAAGGAGTACGCGGACTGCAGGTCGACCGTGACGCAGTGGTTTCAGCGGCGCGGCTCTGGGTGGGGCCGTGCTCGGCGTTCCTGCGCGGGGCCGTGCTCGGCAGACATGATGAGATTGTGGAAACCGACTCCTCTGCGGCCGTCTTGCCCCGATCGGTGTTGGGGCGCCTATCGGAAGGAGTGTGCCGGCGGGCCTTCTCTTCTCCCGAGGCCGCACTTTACGAGGCGACTATCGCTGTTGCCCTCAGCCGCGTCGTCCTGCCAGCGCTGCGGCAGCACGTAACGGGTCGCAAGGTTCTTGACGTCGGCGCCGGCGGGGGCCGTCTAGCTGTCGCTCTCTGCAGCGACTGCTCGGTCGTCGGCATCGACCCCTCTTGGCCGCAGGTACGCCGCCTGCACCGCCGTGCAGACGGGCTGGTTGCGGCTGTCCGGGCCCGAGGCGAGTCGCTTCCCTTCGCATCAGACGCCTTCGACACGGTGTATTCGTCATGCGTCTACAAGCACTGGCGGGCGCCTGCGGCAGCGATGCGGGAGTGTGCACGGGTGACCCGTCCCGGGGGCCGCCTGATCACCATAGAGATCGACGGTGAAGCCTCCGCAGCCGAGGCCGCCGCGCTCGACATGACGCGGACCCTCGCCGCCTTCCACCTCGACAAACTGGTGGCCGTCGGGTTGCTGGGGGTTGATCGACATCGCCCGGCGGGCCGCAGCGGTCGCGGCGCCGGTCGGCCGGCCAAGTGGTACAGCCGATTGCCGGGAGAGATCTCGGTGAGCGTGCCCGAGCGACACTACGAGCTCGCCGCTCGGCACGCTCGGCTACGAACCACGACAAACGGAGAGCGCTGTCATGATGGCCAACTGCCCGTTCCACACGTTGGCCGCCGAGCAACCAGAGCTCGTCTGCGACATGAACCTTCATCTCCTGGAGGGACTCGTCGAGGGCGCGGGACTGTCACCGGAAGCTGTGAGGCTCGATCCCGCTCCAGGCCGCTGCTGCGTCACCTTCGTTGCCTGACCGCACCGCTCATCGACTGGCGTAACCGCTGGTCACCGGCACCGGCACCGGCACCGGCTCCTGGTGAGTGGCCGGGAGGAATCGCACCCCCCGGCTCTCGCAGAACCGGACGTGACGGTCTCCCGTCATCCGGCTCCACAGGTCGGCTGTCGGTGGAGACGACGGCATATCAGTGAACGAAAAGGCGAGGCTGGCGCTGTCGAACAGCAACCAGCCAGCGCCATGCAGCCACCGGCCGTCGTCGGAGTCGCTTGAACTTCTGCATCGCCCACCGAACGAGATGCTCATCGATGCGCGTCGCCAGGAAGGACAACTCGGAGCGATAGAAGGCTCCGTAATAGTTGATCCAGCCCCGCACCTGGGGATTGATCTCCTGTGCAAGGCTGGACAGGTCCGTGCCGCTATGTTTTGAGCGATTGAGGTTGTAAGGTCCGATTATTCGATCACGGCGTTCACCAGGCACTTTGCGAAACGACAGTGCGCGATTCCTACCAACGGTAGGACTATTCACCATGAAGTAGCTGGCAGGTCGTACCAGCTGTCGTACTTTCGAGCGGGACCGCGCCCTGGGCTCCTGTGCCCTGATCGCCACGGAGGGAAAGTTCCTGGTTAGCGGGACCGGATGCAGTTCTCGGCACCCACAGCCTCGGCATCGTCAGCTACCAGACCGCGTGGGCGATGCTCGCACGGCTGCGCGCGGACATGGACGACCGGGAGAAGGAGCTCCTCGCAGGTGAGGTGGAGGTCGACGAGACCTTCTTGGGCGGCCACACGAAAGGACAGCGCGGCGGGCGTGAGCACGGGGCGAAGGTCCTGGTGGGCATAACCGTCGAGCGCACGGAGGATCGCAACGGCTTCGGGCGCGTTCGACTCTGCGTGCTCGAAGACGCCTCCTCGAAGAGCCTGCGGGCGTTCCTTCGCGAGCGCGTCGCCGAGGGTTCGCGGGTCGTGACCGACGGCTGGGGCCCCTACAAGGCGGCGACCGATGCCCTCTACAAGCACGTCTCCCACGTAGCTCCCGGCGAGACAGCCGCGGTCTACTTGCCGGCCGCGCACCGGGTGGCGTCGTTGCTCAAGCGATGGCTCCTCTCGACGCACCAGGGCTCGTTCGCCTGGGACCACGTGCCGCTCTATCTCGCCGAGTTCGAGTTTCGGTTCAACCGCAGGCGCTCGGCCTCGAGGGGGCTCGTGTTCCACCGGCTGATGAAGATGATCGTCGCCCACAGCCCGGTGCGCTACCGAGACCGCGCTGGCCTCTCGACGGAAACGAGGCCCCTCTTCAGGCCCGCTTGTGAACCGTCGTTCGGTATGCGCTCCCACCTCGTCCGCTTGCTCACGACTCCACTCGGGAACAGGTGATCTGTAGCCCTCCGGAAGTGCACTCAACCCATGGTCTTCGCGCCGTCGATGACCTCTCTGATGATGTCGGCGTGTCCAGCGTGTTGGGCAGTCTCGGCCAGGATGTGCAGTATCACCCGGCGAGCCGACCACCGCGTTTTCTCGAACCATGGGGCCTCGGGAAGCGGCTGGCTGTCATTGAGGGAGGGGAGCCCCCTGATCAGAGCATCGGTCCGATCGGCCACCTGCTTGTAGCGACTCAACAGGTCATCCACTGTGTCTCCCGGCAGCATCGTGAAGCTTCCGGCATGCTCCTTCATGGAGCGCTCGTCCATGCCGCCAATGACCGATGGACCCTGCTCGATGAAGGCAATCCAGCGCTCCTCCATTCGGGTCACGTGCTTCACGATTCCCCCGAGGCACAACTCGCTCACCGTCGTTCGGAGTCGGGCTTGCTCGTCGGTGAGGTCCCTCAGCGTGTGGCGAAGAAACCCTCGGTGCTTGTCCAAGGTCTTCACCAGTTCGGACCGCTCGGCATCTCCCGAGTCCACTGCCGTCCACTGGGGCCGGCGGCCCATGAACGCTGCCAGCCGGTCGTAGAGCGGCGCGCTGGCATCGGACTCCACTTCCGCGGCGAAGGGCATCGGCTCCTCGCCTCGGTATTCGGGCAGGATCTGCACTCGCGCTATGGGGAGCAGTTGCTCGGCAAGAGCGGCGTCGAGCAGTCGACGGTCTCCGATGGCGACGGCGAGGTTCCATGCGTGGGTCGCTTGCTCGAGGATGTAGATCTGCGCCACCACCGAAGCAGGGAACGTCCCGAAGGGCAGTTCGATGTCGCCTTCCAGGGCGCTCGGGTTCGACCACGCATCGACGGCCGCCGAAGCCGCCTTCTCGAACGCCGGCGCCCACTCACCGTCAGCCAGGCCGGTAACCGTTTGGCTGTCGAGGGCAGGATCGGTATCGGGCATGGCTGGCCTCCTCTGGGTTGGATCGCTACACATCAGGCTACGAGACTGAATAGGACATCTAGCGGCCACTTTCTTTACCTAAGATCGTCGATGTGCGGGCAGACCGGCTGGTGGCCATCGTCCTTCTCCTCCAGAGCCACGGCCAGCTGACCGCTGCCCAGCTGGCGGAGACGCTCGAAACCTCTGAGCGCACCATTCGCCGCGACCTCGACGCACTGTGCGTTTCGGGGGTGCCTCTCTACTCACAGCGGGGACGCGGAGGGGGTTGGGCCATCCTGGGCGGTAACCGCATCGACCTGTCCGGCTTCACCGCCGAGGAGGCTCGGGCCCTGTTCATGATGGCCGGGACGGGTGCCGGCTCTGTCGCCGCACCCAGCGTGCGCTCGGCGCTCCGCAAGGTGCTGGCCGCCTTGCCAGAGCCACTGCGCCATCAGGCCACCGCCGCCGAACGTTCGGCTCACGTCGACCCCACGCGCTGCGGTGGTCGTGGTGCCGAGGATGTGTCGGTGGTGGCTCTGCTGCAAGAGGCACTGGTCTCTCGTGTCCAGGTGGACATCGACTACGTCAAGCCGGGCGCTGAACCGCAGTGGCGTCGCGTAAGCCCCTACGGGTTGGTAGCCAAGGCTGGAATCTTGTATCTGCTGGCGGGGACCGCCAACGGGCGGCGCACGTTTCGAGTTGGGCGCATCACCGACGCGACGCTCTCGAAGGAGCCATGCGAGATCCCCGAGGGATTCGATCTGGCTGGCGAGTGGGAGAAGGTCCAGAGTGAGTTCGCAGCCAGCATGAGCAGCGTCGAAGTCCGGCTCGAGGTCCGCGAAGCGGCCGTGTTGCGTCTCACCACGGTGCTGGGCGGCTGGGTGACGACGACCGAGGACGAACCGGAGCAAGCCGGGTGGCGGCGCCTGCGGGCCTGGTTCCCCCACGTCGACGCAGCAGCCGTGAACCTGGCACCGTTCGGAGCCGACATCCGGGTCGAGTCGCCTGCGGAGCTTCGCAGCGAGCTCAGGAAGATCGGCGAGGCCTTGGTAACGTCGAACGCCGAACGCCGATGAGACGGAGAGGACCGATGACTCGGCACCGAGGTGCGCCGGGACCTGGTCGAGCGGCAACCAGGCCGGGCTCGCCAGCGCCTTGTGTGACTTGAGCACCGTTTCGGGGTTGATGGTGACTGCAGCGGCTACTTCGTTGTGGCACCCTCCTCCGCCAGTCCCAGTCGCCGGACATGGCGAACCCGCCGGACGCCGTTTTCGCGGAGGCTCAGGCGGTGCTACATAGCAGCACGATCTGTGTGCAATTGAATGCGGCTGGTCGATCGTGCGGTGAGCACATGCTCGGCGTTCTGTACTGCCGCCCACCGGCGCTACCCAGCCGAGCGCCGACTGTGCCTCCAAGCACAAAGATGGTGGGGTGACGGACAAGGCCCTCGAGACTGACCACTATGCGGACGGCACGTACCGATGGTGGCATCTCTCAGACCCGTCTCCCGAGCTACTCCACGCACTTGCAGACGGTTGGCTTCCTGCGTCTGGTCATGGGCTCGACGTCGGCTGCGGACTGGGCACTGAAGGAGCCCATCTCCACCGGATCGGCTGGTCCGCCGTTGGGGTGGATCTGTCTCCAGTCGCCCTTGCTTGTGCCGCGCAGGTCAACCCCGGCCCGAGCTACCTGCGAGCTGACCTGCTGTGCTTACCGTTGCGGTCGTCGAGCTTCGAGGCTGCTCTCGATCGGGGCTGCTTCCACTATCTGGCGCCGGAAGATCGCGTCGGGTACGCGGACGAACTGAGTCGAGTCCTTCGCCCCGGCGGCAAGTTGCTGCTCCGAGCGTCGCTACGCGCTGCAGGCATCCGCAACGACATCGATGATCGGGTCATCTTGGCCACTTTCGCTGCCTGGCGGCTGGACCACATGCAGCGGGCGAAGATCCCAAGCGACAGCCGTACGCTCGAGGTACTGCTCGTACGTCTCACGAGCCCCGGCGGATGAGGTCTCTCGCCGACCGGTGACCTCAAAGGGCGCAGCGGTGGCGAGACTGACCCTGCCCATTGCGGTCGGATAGAGCTAGCGACTGGAGAGGGCAATCTGTCAGCGGTCGCAGATGAGTCTGAATGCGACATCAGGTCGGCCGAGCCACCTTGAGCCATCCGAGCCCGGCAGGCCGACTAGGCCGATGCCCTCTGCGTGGCTCACATCGAGCAGGTGAGGATCGGACCTCACCAGGGCGTCTTTCGTGTGGCGGGCCGTCTCGGCAGCGATGCAGTCGGCCATGCTCACCGAACAACGGATTCGGTGGTAGTGGCGAGCCCGGAGCCGTCCAGCAGCCGCGCAGATCCTCGAGTCGACAGCCATGGCGTCGAGCAGGCCGAGCTGCGCCACGTCGCGAACAGCAGCTTCCTCATCGGCGCCGACGAGGCGCACGAGGTGGTCGATGACCTCGCCCAGCCCCACAGCTGTCAAGGACGCGTCGCCCGCCTGGAGCAAGGGGCTTACCTCGGCAGCGGCCGGCTCGCCTCGCAGGGGGCGACGACGGCATAGGCGTCGAGAATCAACAGTGACGGTCCCGAGCCCCGTCGTCCCGCCGTGATTGTCGGCGGGCAAGGTCACTCGTCGGGCCCCCGCCCGCGGTACTTGCCGTTCAACTCCTCGACGGGATCGTCGGACATCGGCCGAACGACCATTGCATAAGGGTGCACGATCGTTGTATTCACTGGTCGGCCGAAAGAGCGCCCCGGTCGAGTGACCTTCCGGTTTGACCTGGCCGCTGCCTGGCTGTCCCGGGTATCTTTCGAGGCGTGCCCACTACCACCAGATATGAGCCGGTCTCGGTCGGCAACGACCACTTCGAGGCGTTCTGCGCCGTCCCCGAGAGCGGTCGCGGACCGGGCATCGTGCTGTTCCAGGAGATATTCGGCGTCAACGACAACATGCGCGCCCTGGCCGTCCGCCTGGCCGATGCCGGTTACGTGGTCCTGGTACCTGACATGTTCTGGCGCATCGAGCGGCGCTTCGAGCGCAACGACGAGTCGGGAATGGCAGACGCCTTCGCCGTGATGCAGCAGTTCGACTTGGCCGGAGCGGTGAACGACATCCAGGCCGCCCATGCCCACCTACTCGG
The DNA here is from genome assembly GCA_050744865.1 of Acidimicrobiales bacterium. Taxonomy (GTDB): domain Bacteria; phylum Actinomycetota; class Acidimicrobiia; order Acidimicrobiales; family Bog-793; genus JAKACA01. The sequence continues at coordinate 7,988 of JBOGHW010000034.1, forward strand.
CATGGGCGAATGCACCGGCCGAGTCGGTGTCATCGGCTTCTGCCTGGGAGGGGCTCTGGCCTTCGCAGCGGCCACCATGAGCCGAGTCAATGACCGAGGGCCCGACGCCACCGTCTGCTACTACGGCTCCGCCATCAACGACATGCTGGGACAGGTTGACCGCATCGCGGCTCCGATCCTGTTCCACTATGGAACCAGGGACCCTTTCATCCCTGGTGAGAAGGTCGATGAGGTGGAACGGGCAGTCGTGGGACCAGGGGTGGAGTTCTACCGCTACGACGCCGGTCACGCCTTCAGCAACTGGGACACGCCGTCCATGTACGACGAGGCGGCCGCATCCGAGGCCTGGCCCCGAACCCTCGAGTTCTTCGCCCGTCACCTGGAGCCATAAGCCGCAGCCGAAGGGCCGTACAATCTGCTGAGCCGCATGGAACGGCGTCTACTACGCGCCGCTGGTCTGGCGCCGTCTCTGGCGCCGGGTCTGTTTTCGTCTAGGTATTGAAGAGACACCACGTCGGCACGTTGCTGACCGAGGTACCAGTCCGCCACGTCGTCGAGATCGAGCTCGGCTCGAAGCGATGAGGCATCTCGCGCCGAGGCTTCAACCAGAACTTGGCCACGCGGCGAGATGATCATGCTCGGGCAATGCTGATGCGGGTGGGCGACATTGGCAGCGACGACGAACCGCTGCGTCTCGGCTGCGCGGCTGATCAGGTGGCTACGCCACACCCCGGGCGGCTCTCTCGGATTGGCTGCGTACGTCAGGTAGGTAATCAGCTGGGCACCGGCCCGCGCGAGGACCTGCCACTGTTCGGGGTAGCGAATCTCGCGGCACATCTGCACGCCGACGCCCACCGAGGCTGAGGCCAACGGCACCGACAGCACGGGCAGCGAGTCCCCCGCGGCGAGGCGCCCTCGCTCGTTCGTGGCGAGGTTGACCTTGTAGTAAGTCCACCGCCCACCCGTAGGCGAGAAGTAGAGGGCAGCGTTGCGCCAATAGCCGTCTACGAGTTGCAGGCTGCCACAGAACAAGTGGACCTCCGCTCGGACAACAGCTGCCGCCACTACCGCTAAGGCCCCGGCAAGCTCGTCGCTGTCCAAGCTGTCCAGACCCGACAGCTCGTCGTCGTATCCGGACAGCGCACCCTCCGGCAACACGACCACGTCGCCGCTGCGCGTCTCGCCCTTTAGGAAGGAAGCGATTCTGCGGCGTTCTCTTGCGGGCTCCAGCCGACTGGCAACTGGCCTACGACAACGGGCACGTGCACGTCCCATTGTCACATGAACGCCTGTGCCAGAGTTGGCCGATGCAAGAAGAGGGCGCCGTTGACGTTGCCGCAGGCAACCCGCGCCGGTTCGCCGGTGCACTGTTCGGGTCGTCCTTTCTCTTCTTCGCGATAGCGTCCGTCGCGGTCGTCTGGCACTACGGGGAACCGATGAGCTTCGACCTACAGAACTACGAGTTCTACTCGGGTTACGCGGCCCTGCACGGATTCGGGAACGGCGGCGGCGCGGCGCTGCCCGGTCAACTTCAGACTTATCTCGATCCGCAGGTAAATGCCATCTACTACCTGCTGGATACCCACACCTCCGGCAAGGTTGCCGCCGCGGTCGCCGTCATGCAGTCGGTGAGCCCAGCACTGCTCAGCCTCCTTGTCTTCTTCGCTCTCGCAAGAACGGCGACCCTTCGATTTGCCATGACCGCCGGCTACCTGGCGGGACTAGCTGCCTTCTTGGCGCCGCTATACACGATCGAGCTGGGTCAGTCATCGAGCGACGTGCTGCTCAGCCCTTTGCTCTTCGGTGGAGCGGCACTCTGCTTCCGTGTCTTGGCACCGGCCAAGTCTGTACCGGCGCCGTCCGTCTGGAGGCAGCTGCGCGACCTCGCCCTTGCAGGAGTGCTGCTCGGTGCTGCCGCCGAGATGAAGTTCACGCTCGGCTCCCTCGCCCTCGGGGTACTGCTGGGTCTATGGGTAGGGATCCTCGTAGCCCGGCGGGTCGCCGGATGGTCGGCGAGGCGATGCCTGGCGCTTGCTGTCACGCCAACCGTCACGGCTGCCGTGACAGCGACGGCGCTCTATCTCCCGATCGGGTTGCTGCTGTGGCGCCGGTACAGGGACCCGGTGTTTCCCTACTGGAACGGAGTCTTTCACTCCCCGTACCTCGCACCGGGCAACTACAGGGATCCGATGCGGGCCGCCCACAGTGCTGCCGGCGCGTGGCAGCACTTTGCTCGCCTTCTCTTTGGCGGTAGTACTACACCCAACGGGTTGTTCCCTTCTGGAGTCCGCTCGCCGATCCTGTGGTCCATGCTCGTCATCGTCTTGGCGCTCTTGGTGTACGACATCATGCGAAGGAAGCGGCCAGAGGCTCTGTATCTCGAGACTGCGGTGGTCGCTGGTTTCGTGGTGTGGGACGTTGTCTTCGGCGGCTACCGATACTTGGCACCGCTCGAGATGGGCGCCGTGGCGATTCTGCTGGTGCTGCTTGCTCCGCTGCGGGTGCCTCGTTGGGCACTACTCGGTGCTACTACCGTTGGGCTGGCCGTAGGCTCGGTATTTGCAGTCGCGACGCCTGTGCTCGGAGACGTCGGATTCGGTCCTTCCTATTTCGGCGTCGAGGCTGCGACCTTCAAGCCGCTAGCCCACGCCGGCGTTGTGATAGCCGGCGTGGAGCCGCTCGGGTACTTCGTCCCGTACATGCCGTCCAGCACGCAGGTGGTGCGCGGCCAAAGCACCCTCGACAGCGTGATGAGCTCTCTTTGGTGGACGGACGTGAGAGCCTCCATCCGAGGCAGCGGCAAGCACTGGTGGGTGGTGTTCCAAGACCCCGCCGAGGCGAGAGAAGCTCTCCGGCAGGCCGGTCTGCCAGTGCGCTATTCGGATTGCCGCAGCACCGGCGGTGTCGCGCCGGCGAGGCTCTGCAGGGTGGACTCGACCAGCCCTTGACTCGGATGGCGCGGGCTGCTGGCTGGGTGCGAGCGCAGCCTCGAACCGTCTCACCGTAACGGTCTGCTGCTCAGGGCTGGACAATCCAGCTCGCCACTGCCTGGCCGGTCATGAGACTCAGGCAGACTGGCGAGATGAACACTGACCTGGCGCGGCGGGTGTACGAGCGATGCCATCTCGAGGGCGAGTTCCAGTTGCGGTCTGGCCAGGTGAGCCACGAGTACTTCGACAAGTACCTCTTCGAGGGCGATCCAGGGCTCATGCGGGAAGTGGCAGAGCAGATGGCTGCTCTGCTGCCGGATTGTGACGTGCTGGCAGGAGTGGAGATGGGAGGCATACCGATAGCTGCCGTGATGTCGCAGCTGACTGGCCTGCCGACCGTCTACGTGCGCAAGAAGGCCAAAGAACACGGGACCCGCAAGACCGTCGAGGGTCCTGCCGTCTCCGGCCTGCGGACGGTGCTCATCGAAGATGCCGTCACCACTGCCGGTGCTCTTGTCCTGGCATGCGGGGAGCTCCGCACTGTGGGGGCGTCAGTGGGCGTAGCTGTCTGTGCAATCGACAGGGGCAGCGAGGGAGTCGCAAACCTGGCGGCCGTCGGTGTCGAGCTGAGAGCTGTCATCGACAGCCAGCTCCTGGCCTCCGTGGTACCGAGACTGAGCTAAAGCTGGCCGGTCCGCGCAGAGCGAAGAACGTCCACCGGCAAGTTCGGTCCCCACCGAAACATCCCCGCCTTATCGTCTCCCCATGCCTCCCAACGTCTTTGATCCGGTGACACGCCGGGTTCCAGCCCTTCCTCCTTTCTCGCAGTCGGGGCCGCGGCTCGAGTGGGTCGCTTCGCGATATGCCGACGTACGGGAGGTGCTCGCCGACAAGCGCCTCGGCGTACCGGCCGTGACAGAAGGCGGACCGGCCGGAAGCATCGCCTGGCTGCGGGCATCGGTATCACGTTTCACCAATGGTGCAGCCCATCAACATCGCCGCGGGCTAGCAGTCCAGGAGCTTGCGCATCTCGACCCCGCTGACCTCTACCACATCGCCCGGCGGCGCTCGCGGGAGACAATTGTTGCTTCTGGTGGAGCGGGGACGCGGGTGGACGTGATGGCCGGCCTGGCGCGCCATGTTCCCGTGGCGTCGATGGCAGAGCTCCTCGGCTCCGCAAATGCCGCAGAAGTCGCTGACGCAGTCATTGTCGCGGCTGCGGCGTACTTCCCGGGAGCGGGCCGCGAGCAACAACAGCGAGGCGATACTGCCACGGCACAGCTGGTCGAGATGTTCTCGCCCCTTGAACCAGAAGTAATCGTCGCCCGCATAGCGCTCATGATTCAGGCCTGCGACGCCACGGCAGGTCTGATCGGCACGGCACTTCACATACTGGCCGAGCAGCCGGCGAGCGCCGCCGGAGTCCCGACCGAGACCTTGCTCGAGGAGGTCCTGCGGCACAGCCCTTCCTTGCTGGTGACCCGACGCATCGCGCTGGATGCGACCGAGGTCGACGGCGTGCCGGTAGCCGCCGGCGAGCCTGTTGTCTGCATGGTGGAGGCGGCCAACCGCGACCCGGACGTCTTCGACGAGCCTGAACGGTTCGCACCCGGCCGGGAGGCGCCACCGAGCATGACGTTCGGCTACGGGTACCGGCCATGCCCGGCGCGGTCACAAGCGCTCATGCTCGCCGCTGCAGTCGTCGACTCCGTGTGTGAGCTCTGCAAGCTGATCCCCGAGCAAGCAGTCGAGTACCAGGCGCCGCCCGGGCTGAAGTTGCCACTGCGACTGGAGGTACTGGTGAGATGAGCCAGCCGAGTGAAGCGTTCGCCAGTTTGCATCGGGCGGGAGAGCCGTTGTTCCTCCCGAATGCTTGGGATTTCGCGTCGGGTGCCGTTCTCGCGCAGGCAGGTTACGAGGCCATCGGCACCACGAGCCTGGGAGTCGCGGCCGCCGCCGGGAAGCCAGACGCGGCCGGCCGGACGCGGGCAGAGACTGTCGCCGTGGCCACCCGCCTGGCAAGGCTGCCCGTGCTGCTGACGGTCGATGTGGAGTCGGGCTTCAGCGACGACCCCGAACAGGTGGCAGACGTCGCCGAGCAACTGTTCGCCGTAGGGGCCGTCGGCATCAACCTGGAGGACGGGCGACCGGACGGCACCCTGTCGTCCATAGCGCACCACTGCGCCAAGATCGCCGCCGTCAAGTCGCGGGTCCCCGATCTGTTCGTCAACGCTCGCACTGACGTATTTTGGCTTGGTAGTGACAGCACATCTCGGCCCATCTCCGAAGCGCTCGGGAGAGGTCGCGCCTACGTTGCCGCCGGCGCCGACGGCTTCTATGTGCCGGGCGTCGCCGGCGCCCAAGTGACCGAGGTCAGCCATGGAGTCGACGCACCACTGAACGTGCTCTACCTACCAGGGAGGGACACGTTCAGCGAGCTCGCTGCCTTGGGGGCGGGACGTGTGAGTACCGGCTCACTGCTGGTGCGGTCAACTCTGCAGACCGTCATCGAGATGGCGAACGAGGCCAGGCACGGGGCCGTGCCCGTCGACCCCGACCGTCCGACCTACCACCAAGTTCAGGACCTCCTCGGCGAGCACGAATGACAACGGGCCGGGCATGCACATCGCACGCCCGGCCCGTCGACACTACTCAGAGCAACGTCAGGCCTTAGGCACCTTCCAGGCGAAGGAAGCGCTGCCGGATGCTCCAGTGCTGTCCGTCGCCGTCACTGTGACTTTGTAGCCGCCCGCGATGTGTGTCGTTGGCGCCCCCGTGATGAGCCCGGAGGAGCTGATCGTGAGGCCCGGCGGCAGACCAGTAGCAGTGAAGGTGAGCGCCAAGCCGCCGGAGTCGGTGGCAGCAATCTGCAAGCTGACCTTCTTGCCAACCTTGTCCCTCTGCTGGTGGGGGTTCGTGACCGTGACAGTGTTGGTCCCCTTGGAGTTGACGGTCCAGGTGAAAGAAGTCGAACCGCTCGCTCCAGTCGAGTCCTTGGCCGTCACTGTCACCGAGGACGAGCCGGCTGTCGTCGGCGAGCCGCTGATGAGGCCGGAGGAGCTGATTGACAAGCCTGCCGGCAGACCGCTTGCCGTGAAGGTGAGCGAGGCACCGCCGGAGTCGGTGGCAGCGATCTGCAAGCTGACCGCAGAGCCGACGGTGGTCGTCTGCGTGCCAGGGTTGGTCACTGTCACGGTGTTGCCGGTACTGCCACCGCCGCAAAGCGTGGCGGGTAGGGTGCTGCCGATCGGAGTGCCGAGGCCGGAGGCCATGTCGTAGCCCGTGCCGGCACTGAAGCCCTTGGAGCCTGTGTAGTCGTTGTTGCCGGACGTGATGTCGGAGAAGTCCGACGAATATGCCGTAGCTGCGGCGTCGTACAAGTCAGGGTTGGCGAAGCCGATGCCAGTTCCCTTGCAGCTCGAACTGGCGTTGGTGAGCGCGGTGAAGGCTGCCCAGAGGGGAGCCGCCGCACTTGTCCCACCGATGCCCGTCCACGACCCGTCGTAGTAGATGACGTAACCGGAGTATGGGTCGGCGTCAGCTGACACGTCTGGGACTTCGCGACAGTACGAGCCGCTGGCTACACCACACGGAGTGCCGGAAGAAGCCGAGTTGATGACGTTCAGCGAAGACGGCGCGCCGGTCTGGTAGCTGGGCATCTTCCAGAGAGTCGAGATGCCGCCACCACCTGCACCCGAGCCGTTGGCCTTCTCGTTCCACACCTTCTGGGTGGGAGGGGGACCGATGGCTGTCATCTCGGTGCCACCGACGCCGGTGACGTACGGCTGGCTGGCCGGGTCGTCAACTGCGAGTGCACTTGTGCCACAGTCTTCGGCGCCCGAGTCGCCAGCTGCTGCGTAAATCGACTGGCCCTGCGTTGCCGCCTGCTCGAAGAGAGTGTTCTCCTCGCTCGTTATGGTCGTACCTGACTCCGACTCACACTCCCCCCACGAGGTGGACATCTCCTTGGCGGTGTCAGAGGACACCATGGCGCTGTAGTTGTCGTAGAGACCGGTGTTGGAATTAGGAGCCTGGTAGACGTCGATGGTGGCGTCGGGAGCCAGCCCGATGACGTCCTCGATGTCGAGTGCTGCTTCGCCGGCGCCGGCTCCGCTACCTGCTCCGCCGTCTTCCTTGATGTAGTTGACGGTGGCGCTGGTGCCGTAGCAGGACTGATAGGCCGAGATGTCCGACGTCTTGTTCGGCTCCAGCTCGAAGAGGCCTACGGTCTGGCCGGCACCGAAGTCCGAGGCTCCGTAAAGGCTCGAAAACTTGTAGGCCGAAGCGATCTGGTCGGCGGTGTAGGAGTCTTCCGAGCTCCCGGCACTCGAAGCAGCCGAGCAGGGCTGCGGACCGCCCGTGCTGACGTGCGGCGTCGTGCTCGGGCTAGTGCGCAGCGGCGACTTCAAGAGCGCCTCGTGATGCGGCACCACGATGGTCTGCAGGCCGACGACACCCTGGACGATGTGGGCGACAGCGCCTGGCAGCAGCGGCCCCCGTGTGTTGCCGAACGCAGTCCGACCGGCGATGTCGTAGCGGGTGAAGCCGATTGACCATGCCTGCTCGAACTGAGCGGCCGTGCCGCTGACAGTGATGCTCAGGTGATTGCTGCTGAGCGCACCAACCCTCAGCCCTTCGGCGGCAAGAGTAGACCTCACGCTGGCGATGGCCGAGGCGCTCGGGCCGAACCTGGCCGGGAACGCGCCAGCCGGCAAGTACTGCCGGTAGATGGCGGAGCCTGGCGTGGACACCTCAGCCGCGTAGTTCGCGAGTGCGGCCGAGTTGCGCGGTTGCAACACGACGTCCATCGACAGGTGAGTCGACGGGGCCAGCGCGCCAAGTGCACGCGCCCCGGAAGGTGCCAGAGCCTCGGACCCGACCCGTGCTGGAGCGAGAGGTCGTGTCGAAGCGCTCGCCGGAGCGATCGCAAGACCCGTCGCTCCCATAATGGCCGCAGAAGCGGCTAAGGCGCCTATCAGCGCTCCGTGCTTCGCACGATCGCTGCGCTGGCGCGTCCGGACCTTACTCTTCATGCTGTTTCCCCCTATTCGTGACGCCGTTGTCGGCAACTGCCACCGCGGAGGAAACCCTCATGACGCGTCCAAGCACGGTCTGCGCGTGAAGCCTCCCCCCGAGGTCGCGCGATTGTGAGCGGCGCGGGCTCGCGGTGTCAAGCTGTGTTCCCGGACAACTGTCCACGCGGTAACAACTCCCTGCTCAAGGCTGCCACTGAGGATGGGACTGGGTGACCGAGGAGGCCCGAGGCATGTCGAGACGGCTTTACAGTCGTATTACGCATGACGGCTGGACAGTCGGGAAGCGGTCACCGGGCCTTGATTAGGCTTGCGGGCGGCACTGCCCGGGGAGAAGGTGGGGTGAGATTGTGACCGTCGCTGCTAGATCCCAGAAGAGGCCAGGCCAGCCACTGTGGGTGTCGCTGACGCTGCTGTTGGCGGGCGTTGTGCTCACCTTCGGCTCTGCGACGGTCTTCGCCGCCAAGGCTATGGGCACCGAGACGACCGCTGCGACGTTCAGCACCCCAGGCACTCACCACGTGTCGTTACGAGCGGGTTCGTACGACGTGCTGACCGAAGGCAACCCTAAGTCGCTCGACGAGCGCAACGTCACGGTCCGAGATCCGAGCGGTGCCGCGATGACTCTGAGCAAAGTCACCTCTGCGCAGAGTTTCTCAGTCGGGAGTGTGACCTACCGGGCTTCGGTCATGTTCAAGGTGTCGGAGCCCGGCATTTACTCCATCGACGTGCGTAGCGCCACTCGATACGCCGCGGTCGCGCCGGACCTACAGACGGTGATCCGTTGGAATCCGGCATGGCTGACCACTCTGCTCGTCGGGCTGGTGCTCGGACTGGCGGGCTTGGTGTCGCTCGCCATCCGGATGGTCCGGCGCTCGCAAGCCAAGCGCCGGATGAACTTCACCGCCCCCGGCATCGGCTACCGATCGCCGCCTCCGTGGCCGGCGTCACAGAACTGGCCGCCGCCTGGCATGCCCCCGCCCGGTATGGCCCCGCCCGGTATGGCCCCGCCCGGCGCGCCTCGGCCCGGTATGGCCCCAACTGGCGCGCCTCGGCCAGGCATGGGTCCGCCTGGCATCGCCCCGCCCGGCGCTCCTCCGCGACCGAGCGACTGGTCGCCGCAACCCACTCCGAGGTCCGCGCCGCGGGTCGACGGTGGGCAAGCCGATACCGGATGGGACGAACCTGAGCAGCAGGACCCGGGTTCTTAGCTCAGCCTGGGTCTGCCTCGTGCCCTGCTGGCTGCAACCCGCGATATGCGTCCGTCGCGCTTATCTCACCGTCGAGCACTTGCCGGATGACGCGGCAGATCGGCATGTCGACTCCGTGCCGAGCCGCCAGCGCGACAGCGATGTGAGCCGTCTTCACACCCTCGGCCACCATGTTCATCTCGCCCAGGATGTCGCTGAGGTTCCGCCCGAGTCCTAGCTGCTCACCTACGTAGCGATTGCGGCTCTGCGGGCTCATGCAGGTGGCGACGAGATCGCCGACTCCGGCAAGTCCGGCGAATGTCTGCGGTTCGCCCCCCAGGGCGACGCCTAGCCGCGTGAGCTCCGCCAAGCCGCGCGATATCACGGCTGCCCGTGTGTTGTCGCCGGCGGCAACGCCCTCAGCCATGCCCGCCGCGATGGCGACGACGTTCTTCAGCGCCCCGGCTACCTCGCAGCCAATCACGTCATGGTTCGTATAGACCCGGAAGGCGCCGCGGCGGAGCACTCTCTGCAGTGCCGCGGCTACTGCCGGGTCCTCGGTGGCGATGACGGCGGCAGCGGCCTTGCCGGCGATGATCTCTCTGGCAAGATTCGGTCCGCTCACGGCGGCGGCCGGATGACCGGGCAAGAGCTCCGAGATCACCTCTGTCATGCGTTTCAGGCTTCCGGCCTCGAAGCCCTTGGTCAGGCTGACAACCGGCACCCAGGGCCTTAGGTACGGGACGGCCTGTGAAAGCACGTCCCGAAACCCGTGCGACGGGACGCCTACTATCAGCACATCCCCCTCGCTGACTGCTTCTTGCAGATCGGAAGTAGCCGTCAGCGACTTGGACAAGGAGTATCCCGCCAGGTACCGCGAGTTCGTCTTCTCCTCGTGAATTTCGGCGGCCAGCGCCGGGTCGCGCGCCCACAGGGTCGTGGCATGCCGTGGAGCGACCAGCGAAGCGATTGTCGTTCCGAAGGAGCCGGCACCGAGGACCGTCACACGCATGGCGTCACGATCCTGAAGGTAGTCGTGCTCAGACGGCTACGCCGACTCTCTCGAGCACCAGGCGCGCTCGCAGCGAGAGTTGGCGGCGGCGTATGAGGCAGACCGTCACCGCGACGAGGCCGAGCATTGCCAGCATCGCGAGGAGGTAGGCGGCTCCTGGGCCGGCTGAACTGGCGGCAGCACCGGCCAGCAACGGGCTCACCACTGCGGTGCCTGCCCATACCGCCTGCAGGGTCCCCATCACCACGCCGAGACCGAGTCCTCGCTCCTCGGCTCCGCGTGCTGCAAGAGGGTAAGCCACAGTCCACAGCACCGCACGGGCGACTGCGCTGCCGCACAGCAGCGACACCAGCGCCACCGGCGTGGCGCCGAGCAGGCCGAGGGCGAAAATAAGCCCGAGCGCCAGAACTGCGGCCAGGATCACCTTCGCTCTGATGACACGGGGACCGAAGGAGGTCATTGTCGTGCTCCCGATCACGTACACGACCGCGGCCGCAGAGATGAAGACGCCGATCGTCCCCGAGCTGATCCCCGCAGACTGCAGCTGCTCGGGGACGAGCAGGTAGGCGACACTCCACGCGATGCCGGCAGCCACGATGGCCGCCGTGGCCACGACGATTGACTTGTTGTGAATCATCTCCCCCAGGCGGCCACGACCGTCGTCGCCGCCTGCGAACCGGATAGCTCGTGCAGGAGCGCCGATCGTTCCGAGCATCACGCCAAAGGCGACGAACGCCGACGCCCCGATCCAGAAAGGCATGCCCAAACCGAATGACTGGCCGAGGGTGCCCGCCAGCACAGGTCCGAGGATTCCGCCCACTCCCGAGGCGGCCACCGTGCCTCCGAGCCGAGATCCATCGGGAGATGTGCTGCCGAGCCAGGCAAGCCCGGCGGCCCAGACAACCCCGTAACCCAGGCCGAACACCAGCCGCGCAAGCAGGAGCCCGGAGAACGAGGGCGTGAGAGCTTCCATGCCCACGCCCAGTGCCATCAAGTACGCCGAAGCCAGTGTCAGTCGTTTGGCTCCGAAGCGGTCGGCGAGGTTCCCCGCTGGCACCGAGACCGCCAGCGTGGAGAATGCCGTCGCGCTGAGAAGCATCCCCTGGTTGAAGCTCGAGAGGCCGAAGCGGTGGGCGTAGTCAGGCAGGAGCGGGACGATCGCCGTCTGGAACGCCGAACTGCCCAGCAGCAGTGAATACAAGAGGAGGCGAAGGCGCCGAGGTGACGGCTCTTGACCAGCGGCCACCCGTGGCGTCAACCCGTTGCCTCGCGCTCTGCTGATCACTGTTGCCGTTGCCATGAAGCTCTCTCTCGACTGATAGTCGGGTCGTTTACGTAATGTCATCTTAATATGCCAGTTGCGCACCTAAACTGAAGGAATGGCACAGGTACGATCGATCTATTCGATTCCAGATGGTGTTGGACTTCGGGGCCTCAGGGCGGTACTGGCGGTTGCGGAACTTGGGTCGTTTCGTAGGGCGGCAGAAGATCTCGGGTACACGCAGTCAGCGCTCTCCCACCAAGTTGCAACGATCGAGACGGCACTGGAGCGCACACTGTTCACTCGTCCCGGCGGGCGCGGGCAGGTCCGGCTCACAGCAGCCGGGGAGGCCGTCACAAGAAGCGCGCGAAGGGTGCTGGCCGAGGTGGAGGCCATGGTGGTCGTCTCACAAGAGGCCGGCGAGAAGACTCGCGTGAGAATTGGCGTTTCTCAGACAACAGCAGCCGAGGTCATGCCCGCCGCTCTCCGCCTCTTTCGCGAGGAGCATCGGGAGGCAGAAGTCGTGCTGGTAGAGCAAGAAGGCTTCGAAGCCGTGGCGAGTGCCATCGGGCGAGGACGGCTCGAGCTCGGCTTTGCTAACAACCCCATTCCCGACGACCGAGTGGAGGCGATCCCGATCGTCGACGACCCGTGGGTCATCCTTACGCGGCGCGATAGCGGGCTGGCCGACATCGAGCAGCCCAGCTTCGCAGTGCTCGACGGGCAGGACGTGGTCGCCTGGAGTCGCAGGTGGCAAACGCAAGTCGACTTGGAAGAAGCATGGGCACGCGGCGGCATCGCCCCGCGAATCGTCTACCGGAGCGACGACAGCCTTGCACTGCAGCGGTTGGTGGCCGCCGGCCTCGGGCACGCCTGCATCGGGCGATTGGCAGCGAGGCGGGCGATAGACCCGTCCCTGGCGTGGGTAGCACCCCGCGAAACGATCGGGACTAGGCGAATAGCCCTCTGCTACCCGAAGATGAGGCCGATGAACTCGATCACCATCGCCCTCATGTCAGCCATCCGGGCGCAGGCGTCCATTTAGCGGGGTGTGCCCATCGGCAGCGTCCTGCTGGATGACCCAGCCGTTGCCATCGGGATCCTCCACCGTCACGTACCTTCCCCATGGTGCCTCTTGGATCTCGTCAATGTCGTCCAGAGCACCCTTCTGCCTCAACTCCGCCGCGGCGGCGTCGAGGTCGGGGACGGTCAGGACCGTGCCGCGCAGCGAGCCCATTGGCATCGACTCGAACCACGTGACGAGCGTGATGGCGGCCGTCCCGGCAGGCGGCTTGAGTGTCACCCAACGAAGCCGGACGTCCCTGTCGTCGCGGACTGTCTCCATTCCCAGCATGTCCTCGTACCACGTCTTGGCCACGTCGGGGTCCGAGACCGGCACGGACATGATCGAGATGTAACTTCCTTCCACGTGTGCCTCCGTGTCGCCATGTCGCTCGGTGCGACTTCAGGACACCGACAGTACGCCCACTCACGTCCCGGGTCGCCGCCAGGGAGGTGCGATCGTCGGGACCGGCTCGCCCGAAGCGGAGCTTGCAGGGAGGCTGAGTGGAGGCCACCGGGAGCAGAGGGCGGTTGGTGAAGAAGAGCTACGACTTGGCCGAGATGCCCTTGCGGATGGTGGACAGGACTCCCTCCTGGAGCGCCAGCCCGCAGGCCGTGGAGACGTACGCAGCGCTCCCGGTGCGCTGCGTGTACATGTTCACGCCGGTCGCTTGCCTGCACGGTGAGCCGTGCACGTCGAGATCGAAGTGCCCAGTCGGCGTGATGTATGGCGACACATTGATCAGGTGGGCGTCCTTGCTCTTGGCGACGGCCTCGGCGAGCAGCGAGTTGATCTCAGCGTGCGACGCCGTCGAGGCAGCGGGGTTCGCCTGCCCGTTCGCCCACTTCGGTGGCTGCATCCAGGGGACGGTCAGGAAGTACACCGGTGCCGACGTCACCGATCGGAGCGCCGTTACGAGTGCCTCCATCTTGCTCAGCACCAGATTCCGATATGAAGTGCTCGAGAGATCCACCGTCGCCCCGTTGACCTTGTGCTCCATCGAGTCCCGCCAACCCATCTCGACCACGACGGCCTGGGGTTTGAAGTTCTTGGCAGCAGCAGACCACGTGGCACCCTCAGAGGTGCACTGGCGGCTCATCGGAGTAAAGCTCCCCGTCAGGTTCACCTCGTCGCCTGTCACGAAGCCGCACCCGAGAGTGGTCCGGTTGTCGAGGAGAACGCCGTACCTCTCCTCGTCAAGGACCATCTCGATGCCCATCGTGAGGGCGACGGAGTCTCCGATGAGCAGTATGTGCTTCGGCGGACAGGTATGAAACGAGCCGTAGGACGCGACGTCCTTCGGTTCCGGCAACTGCACCTTGCACGGCCCGCTGGTTCCTTCCCAACCTGTGGTCGGCAAGGTCGTCGATGAGGTCGTCGCTCCGGAGCCCTTGTTGGATGGGCCGGCAGACGGGGAACCACGGTCGGCGACGAAAGCCAGGGTCGCCGCCACGACGACGATCACCACCACTATCCCGATGCTCAGCCAACGTGTTACAGGGTTGGCGAACAATGACCGGCTCACCCGCGCAGTATAGGGAGGTATCCGAGAAACGGAAGCTCAGTGCTCGGCGAGCTGCTCGCCCCCTCTCGACTGCGGGGCCCCCGTAGTGGCCTAACGCTGGCGGACTGCCTTCTCGGCGCCGAGTTTGAAGTCAGCTTCTTCGAGGACGCGGCCGTTCAGCAAGAATGGGTTGTGGGCCACACCGATGCTGATCCCCACCGACACGACAGCGTCGTCCAAGGCGAACGAGTCTCCCAGAGCCGCCCGGATGCGCTCGCCTATAGCATTGCCTTCCTCAGGCGAAGCGCCTGGCGCGAGGACTGCGAACTCGTCGCCGCCGAGCCGCGCAAGGATGTCGCCCTCGCGGAGGCAAGCCCTCAGGCGCATGGCGACAAGCTCGAGGAGATGGTCGCCGGCAGCGTGCCCAAACATGTCGTTCACGGGCTTGAACTTGTCAAGATCGCAATACAGGACCGCTCCGCCGGTGGTGCACTGCTCCAGCTCCGCGAAAAATGCCCGCCGGTTGTATAGGCCCGTCAGCGGATCGCGCTTTGCCTGGGTATCCAACTCATGCACCTGCTCGGTCCAGCGGAGTATGAGCTCGACGAGGCTGCGGGCGACTGCCATGCCGTAGGAGTGGACGTCCGGAGGCAGGCCGGCCTTCGTCCACACGGTCACAGTCGCAGCGTCGTGTCTCTCCGACCAGAGCACCGGCTCGATCCAGAACGACTCGAGGCCCGCCTTCTCGGCAAGGTCTCGTCTGGTCTGGTCCAGGTCGGCCAGGCTCCCTCGCACCGCCTCAAGCGTCGCCCGGGCCGGTGCCCAGGGACCTCCGTCACCAACCTCAGTTGACAAGGATGCGCCGGTGAGGGCGTCGGCGAGGTTGCCGGTGCTGACGTGGTGCCTACCTATCGAGTCCGCCCAGTCGATCGCCACCTGCGAGCCGGCACTCTCCCACCCGATGGTGTGAAGGACCGGTATGAGGGCGTCCGTCCGGGGAGCGCCCTGGAGGAGCATCGCCATGATTTCCTCGAGAAACACCTGGTTACGCCCATCCCGAGCACATATCCCGTACAGCTCGGGATCGTCGCTCAAGCGCGTCGCCCAGATCTCCGTCGGCACCCAGCCACCGTCGGCATGGCGAACCCGGAAGCGCGTGATCCCACGCGCGACCCCATCTCTGGCGCCGGCGGCGAGTTGGAGCAGCGCCCTTTCGACCTCGTCGGGGTGGAGCCAGTTGACTACGTTCCCGCCTATTAGGTCCGTCGGCTCACGGCCAAGAATCGAGCCGAGTCCTGTGCTGGCGTAAACGACGGTCCCGTCCGGCCGCATTGCCAGGTAGCCGAGCGGCGACAGTTCGACAAAGGACTTGTAAAGCTCGCCGGGGGCCGGAGTTGCCTCTCCTGCGTTCATGACTACCGATGATTCCACGTTGAGATCATCCACGCTGCACCCAGGACCGGCTTCAGACTCGTCGCCAGCTTGTCGAGCTGGCAGGAAGGCGTCGCCGTCGAAGTGGTTGGACCCCAAGACCACTACCTACCGCCCGTTCGGCGCCGGCTCGGGTCGGCGAGAGCGGCATTCTCAGTGCTTGACGAGCTGTTTGCGGATCTTTCAACGGCTCGTCCAGGTCGTCGGTGTTAGCCCCTCAGCCTGCGCTCGATCGATTCCACCTTGGACACGAGGGCCCCGCTGACACCGGGCCTGTAGTCGATCTTGACAACGAGGCTCACTCTTGGGGCTGCGGCAGAGAGATGGTCCAAGCAACGCTTGATGACGGCCATCACCTCGTCCCATTCGCCTTCGATGTTGGTGAACATGGCATTGGTCTCGTTGGGCAGCCCGCTCTCCCTGACTATGGCGACGCACTCCGCCACAGCCTGTCCGACCGAGTCACCGGCTCCCAGGGGGCTGATTGAAAATGCAGCGATCATCCCCCGATCGTCGCACTCTTTCGAGCATCGTCGATCAATTCTACGCGAGCATGACGCGCTCAAGGCGTCCAGATCGTGGCTGGAGAACGGGCGCGAACCAAGGGGGTCGAGTTGGACACCGACGATCGCGGTGCAGTCGCTAGCTTGCTGGCCCGATGATTGCTTCGGCAGCGGCACTCCGGCGCCGGAGTGTCGGTTTCGAGGTGCATCGAGTTTCCGGGAACCACCTTGGCGCCCGCATTGAGCAGTCATTCTGCGCCCGCGTCTACCCTTCCCCGCGCCACCTTGAGGCAAGGACCGTCGTTTCCATGGCGGCGATCCGGCGGGCACAATGCGTGGGTGACGACCGATGTCATCCTCACGCACTGGAAGACCGACCGCTCTGTCCACGAGACGGCGGTGCGCTCCGCCGAGGGCCTGGTCGGCAAGGCGGTGCGCGGCTATGTCGGCTACGAGGAGTGGCCCGCGATCCACATGGTCCGCCGAGAGATAGCCCGGTGCGGGATCTCTCTCGTCCTGGCCTTCGGTGACCCCGTCGATGTCCACGACGCGAACGACTCAGTCCGCTCACTCGGGGCGTTCGCCGTCGGCAACCAGGCCAAGGCCACCCTCACCGAACTCGGCGGCCACCAGCACGGAGTGCAGGTCGAACTGACGCCTGCCGCCGCGCTTGGGCTGTTCGGAAAGGTGGGCGAGCTTAACAACACCGTTGTCCCCATCGACGAAGCGTTGGGCCGGTGGGCGGTGCGGTTGGTGGACAGGCTGGGCAACATCGCCACTTGGGCGGAGCGTTTTGCCTTGCTCGATGAGACCTTTGGCGCGCTCGAGCTTCCCGAGGAGGGAGGGGTCTCACCCGAGGTCGCCTGGCTTCGGCGCCAGCTGCTCCGGTGCGGCGGTCGGGCGCGCGTCGAGCCGCTCATGGACGAGACGGGAAGAAGCCGGCGCTTCGTCACAGAGAGGTTCCGAACTCAGCTGGGAGTACCGCCAAAGGCCTACGCACGGATCCTGCGGTTCCAGCGTGCCGTGGGTCTGCTTGCAGGGCTGAACGCTGGTCGTACCCTGGCCGACGTGGCCATCGAGTGTGGGTACTACGACCAATCCCACCTCAACCGGGACTTCGTCGCCCTGGCCGGATGCGCTCCGGGTACCCTCATGGCCGAGTCGACCAAGGAGCCAGCAGTCAGGTTTCTCCAAGACAACGGGATAGCCGGCTAGCTACGTTGGCCGCATGGCGACGGAAAAGGGCACCATCACCCAGACGGCGATCATCCCCATCCTCGTGTACGAGGACATTGCTGCGGCCCATGACTTCTTGGTCAAGACCTTCGGCTTCACCTCGGGTGGTCTGCATCGCAGCGAGGATGGCACCGTCGTCCACGGAGGAGTCCGTATGGGCGACGCCGCAGTCTGGCTGCATGCCGTGACCGAGGAGCACCAGATGGCGACGCCACGCGACTCGACGCAATCGCACGGAGGCCTCGAGGTGATCATCGAGGACGTCGATGCCCACTACGCCCGAAGCAAGGCCGCCGGCGTCCACATTGACCGTACCCCGACCGACCAGCCGTACGGATTGCGCGAGTACGAGGCCCGAGACCCCGAAAACCACCGCTGGTGGTTCTCATCGCCTTTGGCGGGCTAACCCAAGAAGCCCCTGCAGTCCGAAGTGGGGTGACCCCACTCCAGCTCGGAGCTTCCGGCACGTTCGTCGAAAGCCTTGATCAACCTGCCCGCCCAGGGGCCACGGACTGTCGCTGGCGAAGTCGCGCTCGTCCCCGCTCCTTCCACGTCTGCGCTAGGCCGCCTTTCCTAAGCGCTTGAACCACTGGACCCCGTCGGCCTTGCCCTTCACGTCCCAGCAGTCTGCCTTCCGCCGCCGCACCTCTCCGCTGGAGCGATCGGTCACTCGCTCGACCGTCGACCCCTTCGCGACCCACGCCTGGTACGCCTTGGGGACCCACGGCTGGGATACTCACGAGGCATCACGACACCTCCACCACACGGCCGGTCGCGAAGCCACCAAGAGCCCCCGAGGGACCGCCCGTGGGTTGCGCGCACCACCGTGAGGTTGAATCAGGGTTGAATCGGGCCGGATTGATCCTCTAGCCGGACCCGTTCCGACAGAGTTGTCCGCAGCCCCAACGACTCGGCCGAGGTTCATCAGACCCGCCCGGACCCGCTGATGAAAGACCTCATCCACCAGCTATTTATCTCGACGTCCCACCTTCTCATGCCCGTCGACCCGTCGACTACAGTGGTGGGCGAGGAGAGGTGCGAGAGCGGCCGAATCGGACTCACTGCTAATGAGTTGACCTGGTAACGGGTCCGAGGGTTCAAATCCCTCCCTCTCCGCTCGCTCAGTCCGCATCCTGGGCGCTGCTGCCGGATCGTTCACGTGCTCGGCTGGCGACTCAACCGCCGACGGCACCGGTCTGCGTGCCCTCGGTCAGCGCGTCAAAGCTGGACGTCCGCAGAACCCGCGACCGACAGCCGCGGCGATGCCAGTAGCGGCGCCGGCGATTGCCAGCCATGCGCCAAGGCCTGGGTTCAACCCGATGCCCAGGTTGCTCAGGTTCTCGGAGGTGAACGGCGAGGATGCCGCCGACGAGCCGACGAGTATCAGGTTCAGCACGCACAACAGAAACGCAACCCCGCGGTGGTACCTCCACTCACGGCCCGCCAGACCGAGCACCCAAAGGTTCGCCACTCCCTCGAGGATCAAGATGCCGGCGACGACCGGCACGAGCGGCCGCTGAATGCCGGCGTCGCCGGACAGTAACCGCCTCGTCACAGTCGCGCCGTGGACGTGCTCGGCATACCACGGCATGAAGAGCGTCAGCAGCACCACGACGGCGCAACTCATGACGGCGTAGTCGAACCAGAGCATGTGCCGCCGGGCGCGGCGATCGTTCTCCACCGAGTGCTTCCCGGACCTGCGGATACCAACGCTCCCCAGCGCTGCAGAACGAGACGGTAGCGCGACAGCGTCCTCCCAATGAGGTGCTAGAGCAGCGCCGGGAGGACCAAAATACCCTGCCTCGGCTAACGGGGGAGCAGAAGGCTCCGGTCCGGCGCCAGGCGGTGCCCCGCCCAGGTGTGGCGCCGAGGGGATCAAGGTCGCGGTGGCGCCCGAGCCGCGAAGTATTGCTCCGCAGTTCCGGCAGAAGCCGGCATCTGGCGGTGCCGATAACCCACAACTGGAGCAGTTGATGGTGCAGGCACCTCCCCCGAATCAGCACGAACAACAGTTGCCTAAATCCGCTAGAGCGTACCTGAGCAGGACCAAAGACCACGGCTCGAGGTCCCTCGACCGCCACCGTCGGGGAAACCGGTTGAGGGCCACCGTCGAGGTACCCGGTCGCGCGCCTGGGTCGAGGTACGCGGTCGAGGGCGACCGCAGCCTCGGGTACGATCTTCCGGTCCTAGCGCCGCCCGCAGGAGGCGGCTCCACGACAGCCCAGCGCTCGTAGCTCAATTGGATAGAGCATCTGACTACGGATCAGAAGGTTGGGGGTTCGAGTCCCTCCGAGCGCGCAAGATAAGTCCAGGTCAGAGCGGTGGTAAGGGCAATGCTTGCATCAGTCCAGCGCCCTCTGTGAGAACCTCGTGAGAACCAAAACTCTCAGAGGAGTTCTCAGTGCCAGCGAGACCAGAAGGTGTGTACCCCGACGGCCGGGGTGGCTGGTACATCAAGGTGACGGTTGGCCGGGATCCGTTGACGGGACGACGCTCTCAGATCACCAAGCGCGGCTTTGCGACTGCAGCGGAGGGCGGGCGGGCGCGCAGGGACCTCCTTGCGAAGGCAGACAGAGGTCAGCTCAAGCCAGTGACGGGTGGACTGACCCTTAACGAGCTTCTGGACCTCTACCTGGACGGGCTTGAGGCGGACAACCGCCTGTCCCAGAAGACTCGATTCGACTACCGACACTCCGCCGACGACTACGTACGTCCCCACCTCGGAAGCAAGCGCGTTCGAGACGTCACGCCCGAGGTGGTGCTCGCCTGGCAGCGCAAGCTGACGAAGCAGGGCGGCACGAAAGCGGCCAAACCATTGGCGGCGAATACCGTCCGTCTGGCTCGAGCTCCCTTGTCCGGAGCCTTCAAGATGGCCACAGCGAGCGGTCTGATCTCGATCAACCCGATGGTGGGGACACCGAGGCCAACGCCCTCCCGTTCGATACCTCGGCACTGGACCCCCGAGCAGGCCCGAGAGTTTCTCACGCTCATGGAAGTGGACAGGACCTGGCCGCTGTGGGCGTTTCTCTTGGGATCCGGTTTACGCATAGGCGAGCTCGTGGCGCTCCGGTGGCCGAACGTCCATCTCGAAGGGCAGTCGGTGCGTGTTGTCGAGTTCGTTTCCACCCTTGGCCACGAGACCGTTGCCTCTCACGGCAAGAGCCGAGATGCCGTCCGCACCATCGACCTCGATGACGGCCTCGTCTCGGTACTTCGTCGCCAGCGAGAGACACAAGCTGGCGAGCAGCTGGCGCGGGCGGACTGGACGGACAGCGACTACGTGTTCACGAAACCGCCTGGCGGTCCTTACCACCCGCAGTACCTCTCAAGGCTGCTCGCCAGGTACACGACCGAACTCGGCCTTCCCCGGCTCACTGCCCACGGATTGCGGCACACGAGCGCCACGCTGATGCTCGCCCTGGGCGTGCCGCCAAAAGTGGCTGCTGAGCGATTGGGCCACGCTGACCCGACGCTCTTCACCAACCTGTACAGCCACGTGACTCCAACTATGCAGCGCGATGCGGCCGCCAAGATCGGACAGGCGCTATTTGGCAACATCTAAAGGGGCGGGGCCCTTCCTCGACCCTTCACCAACACCTGATCAAGCATCTCAGTGACTACATGTGACGTCAAGCCAAGGACGAGCTGCCGCACCGAAGATCCATGATCAAACACGCGAGGAAGCCAATATCCAGGAGTTCGACAGTGGCGTGGGTGGCGCCGCGGTGAGACCGCCAAACAGAATCAACCCGTGGGCCTGCGGCGAGTATGCCAGGACGGCGTCTACTCTGGGTTGCGGAATCTTTGCAACGCGGAGTTCTTTCCAGGATGTGCCAGTCAGCTCCCACGTGTCGTTCAGAGCCTGACCCGAAGCCGCGCCTCCTCCGAATAACACTGCAGCCTTCAACAATGGGTCCTAAGTGAACGATGCACCTAACCGCAACGATGGCGATGGCTTGAGCGATAAAGCCGACCAGTGTTGATTCTTCATCATCCACAACCCAGTGCACTTCAAGGTCGGCGCGTTGTTGCTATATCCGCCGAACAGCAACAATGTTGAATCACTAGGGTCGTACGTCATACTGGGGCTCGATACATTCGGTGGCGCCGTCGTGCCCGTGCTCAGCTGTGACCAAGTGTTGTCTTTCCAACTCCAAAGGAAATGATGAGCAACTTCATCGGCAGAGCAGCAGAACACTATGCCCCCTACTGCTGCGTCATAAGCCATCGCCTCGTAGTCAACGCCGGGTGGATGCACGCCGGTCTTGGCGAGCGTCCAGTTGGACCCGCTCCATAGCCATGTCTGAGTCCAGCTACCCTTAAAGCTGTCACCGCCGAACATAACAAGCTCGCGACTCTGGGGATCATATGCCATCGCCCCGGCGTACAGTCCCGCTGGGTGGTTCTTAGGATGCATCTCGACCCACGATTTGCCGTTCCAGTCCCAAGTGCCGTCCGCAGCGCGTAACCCCGGAAATGAGCCTACGCCGCCGAACGCGATGACCTGAGCGCTCGCCGGATCGTAGGCGGCAGCCATCGCATCTAGGGCGCCTGGCCGCCCACCGGTCAACTGACGAGTCCAGGAGGGCGCGGGCGACGTTGCCGCACCCGGCGCTGACGTCGCGGTGGGCCGGTCGGCAACGCGGTGCGACACAAGAGGTACGGCGAATAGACCGAGCGCCACGACGAGCACAGCAACGACGACGAGGAGCCGCCGACGAGACGGCTTGCATACGCGACCATCTGCTCTCGCGTCGCGAGATGAGTCGTCCGACCTGATGGCGAGGTCGAAAGGACGTTGAGCTACGCTGTCTAGCTCTGGCCGGCTCTCGTGTGAAGTTTCACTCTTTGAAGGCATCTACAATCTCTCCTGTTAACCTACTAAATCATCATGAAGGGCAAGACTCGTAGTCGCACGTTGCGACGCCCAGCTGCTGTAGGATGTCCACGCCCTTCTGAAGCATGTAGGCAGCTACCGTGCCCTCATGCGTACCAATATACGCTCCAATCACTCGTCGGGCCCGCTGGAAGGCTGGGTGGCGTGCATCCCGTAGGAGAACGACCAGCCGTAGCCGAGGCTCTCTGGGTTGGTCGAGGCTGTCGCAGAGTCGTACTCGACCGAGAGGTCGAGGCTTATGCCGATGTCGGGGAGCGAGAGGAGGTCCTGGTTGTAGG
>JBOGHW010000035.1:0-126799 GCA_050744865.1 Acidimicrobiales bacterium
CCCCACCTCGGCACCCCTGCCCCGGGGCCACCCAGGAACCCCCCTGCCCCGGGGCCACCCAGGAACCCCCCTGCCCCGGGGCCACCCAGGAACCCCCCTGCCCCGGGGCTATCCAGGACCCCCCGGCGCCGGGAACACCCGACCCCCGGGACCACCTGGGAGCACCCCGACCCCCTGGGGCCACCTGGGGACCATCCCGACCCCTCGACCCCCGAGGATCGGGTGGCGGGCAATTCAGCGTGAGCAGCCAGCGGCCGCTAGGCGAACCGCCGGGCGTCCTCGGCGGCATACTTGGCGACGACCGAGTCCGTGGCGGCCGTCTTCTCGATCGACTCGACGGTTGCCACGAGCCCAGGCGCCGGGAGAGCACAGGTCATCTCGTCCGGTCTCATGCCTGTGCGGGCGCGGCTGAGGGCGCAGCCGACGCTGGCAGCGGCCATGCCCCGCTCCTTGGCGAGCGCCACTATGTGGCACTGCGGCTTGCCCTGGATCGACAGCTCCGGGATCGAGTCGGAAAGCACCATCATCTGGCGCCCGTTGACCCGTAGCATGACCACGTCGGGGGCCACTCCCTCCGGTACCTGGTCGAGGCGGCCATAGGTGATGCACCCCGGCTTTGACGACACCGCCGGGATCGAAGGAACCATGTCGGGGGTGACCCATCCCGAGCCGAGCAACGCGGCCACGTCGTCGTTGCCCGCGACTTGTTCGAGAGAGGCGAATCCGTGGGTGACCAGTCCGACGCTGCAGTTGCCATGGTCCTCGGCGATCGTCGAGTACGGCGAGCTGTGAGCGGCCTCGACCCAGAACACGCACGAAGCCGCCACGCGGCCGGCACGCCCGTCGGCTGCCGGCGCGCTCATCGGCGCGTCGAATGCGGGCACGTCGTCAGGACGTTCGTGGCCGAAGGCGACGAAGACAGGCGCCACACTCAGGTGCAGGGCATCCTGCAAGCGCGAGGAGAGTGCGGGCCAGTCAGAGGTGGCGAGATTCGGGGTCATGAGGACAAGGTAGCTTTTGGTATGTCGTCGCTGTCGCATGACCTGGCCGCCCGTGGGCTGATCGAGCAGGAGAGCGCCCACGTGCGGGAGGCTCTCGACGGCAAGCCCATCTCGGGGTATGTCGGGTTCGACCCGAGCGGGCGCAGCCTCCACATAGGCAACCTCATCGGCATAATCACGATGCGGCGCTTGCAGGTCGCCGGCCACCGGCCCATCATGCTGGCAGGCGGTGGCACAGGCCTGATCGGCGACCCCGGGGGCAAGGACAGCGAGCGGCCACTGCTGTCCAAGCAAGAGCACGCCGAGAACATGGCGGGCATCCGTCGCCAGCTCGAGGGCCTGCTCGACTTCTCCCCCGACCGCGGGGAGTCGAAGGCGGTCCTGGTGGACAACGCCGACTGGCTCGTGAACCACCGCCTGGTCGATTTCCTCCGGGATGTCGGAAAGCACTTCTCGGTCAACCAGATGATGGCCAAGGAGTCCGTCAGGGCACGCCTGGAGCGTCCCGAGCAAGGCATCTCGTTCACCGAGTTCAGCTACATGCTCCTGCAAGCCACGGACTTCTTGCACCTTTACGAGCACTTCGGTTGCCGGTTGCAGGCCGGGGGCAGCGATCAGTGGGGCAACATCACCATGGGGCTCGACCTCGTCCGCAGGGTGCGCCACGAAGAGGCGCACGCCTTCACCTGGCCGCTGCTTGTCCGCAGCGACGGCAAGAAGTACGGCAAGTCAGAAGATGGCGCCGTCTGGCTCGACAGGGACATGACATCGCCCTTCGCCCTTTACCAGTGGTACTTAAGGGCCCCCGACGGCGACGCGCCCGACATGTTGCGGAAGTTCACGTTTCTCCGCCACGAGGAGATGTCCGAGCTGGACTTGCTCTTGAAAGAGCACCCCGAGCGCCGCGCCGCGCAGCGTGCGCTGGCCGCCGCCGTCTGCACCTACGTGCACGGTCCTGGCGAGACAGCGCGTGCTGAGCATGCCTCGGCGGTCCTGTACACAAAGGACATAGCCGGGCTCGACGGGAGCCTCTTGTCCGACGTGGTGAGGGACGCGCCTTCGGTCAGCTACCCGCGCTCTTGTCTTGACGGCGGGCTCGACCTGGTCGACGTGCTCGCCTCGACCGGGCTCGTCAAGTCGAAGTCGGCCGCCCGCTCTGCGATATCGCAAGGCGGCGTCTATGTGAACAACGAGCGACGGCAGTCCGATCCGGCCGTCGTCACCCGCGACGACCTGCTCCACGACCGGGTAGTGCTGTTGCGCCGCGGATCTCGCGACTTTCAGGTGTTGAGCTTCGAGTGAACCGGACTCGCCGGGCACCGGCTTCTCGGATGGCGCTGGCCCTCGCGCTCGCTCTCGCCCTCGCGGCGCCCGTGCTGCTGGCGGCGTGCACCGAGTACTCCGGCACGCAGTCTCAGAAAGTTCAGGAGTGGGCCAAGCAAGCTTCCTTTGTAACCAACAACAACCAGATCGTCTCTGATGTCGTCCTCGTCCGGAAGTCGGCCTCCATCGGCACCGGGCTGCAGTTCCTCACCGACTGTGGCGGCATGGCCTCGGACGTCGGTACCGCCTACGAGCAACTGCCGGCGCCGGACCAGCAGCTGACTAACTATCTCAACGACGCCTACACCCTCATCGGCCAGGCCGCGCAGGACTGCAGTGCCACCAAGAACGTCCACTCCGCTGTGGCCACCAAGTCCCTGGCGCAGATAGCAAAAGGAATGGGCGATCTGCAGCACAGCCAGCACTTGCTCGCCTCGCTAGGGATCAAGTGGGCCAACAAGCAACTACCGTGAGCGTCGATGCCAGCAACGGTGCCCGTCGGGCCCTTTCCCCCAGCGGCCGACCCGGACGGTTATGACCGCTTGCGCAGGCGCGTCCTTTGGCGCATGCCGATGGGTCTTTACCTGCTCGGCAGCGCAGCCGGCGGCAAGCGCAACCTCATGACCCTCAACTGGGCGATGCAGGTCTCGGTTCGACCCAAGCACCTTGCGGTAAGCATCGAGTCCTCTGCGGTGTCGCATGCGTTGGTGGCAGACGGTGGGTGCTACTCGCTGAGCTTGCTCCGCCGGCAAGACCGTGCCGAGGTGCGGCGCTTCGTCAAGCCTGCCGTCGACGATCCTGTGGCCAAGACGCTCTCCGGCATGCCCTACCGGGAGGCTCTCACCGGCGCACCGATTCCTGAGATCGCCCTGGCGTGGCTCGACTGCGAGGTCCGCCAGCAGGTCAGTGCCGGCAGCCACACGCTTTTCGTCGGCGAAGTCGTCGACGCCGGCGCGCTGGAAGACGCAGAGAATGGCGCGGTGCTACGCATGGAAGACACCCGAATGAGCTACGGCGGCTGATGGCGCGCGGGGACCTGATCGACAGCGACGCAGGCTTTGAGGACTTGCTTGCGGCCCTCGACGGAGTGGAGGCGTTTGCCCTCGACACCGAGTTCCATCGCGAGCGGACGTATTACCCGCGCCTTGCTCTCGTCCAGGTCGCCTGGCCGGACGGCCTGGCTCTCGTCGACCCCCTAGCGGTCGACGTATCGGGACTGGCCAAGGTTCTCCGAAGCGATACCGTTGTCGTGCTACATGCCGCTGACCAGGACCTCGAGGTGCTCCTGCAGGCCTGCGGCGAGTGTCCACGCACGATGTTCGACACCCAGGTGGCAGCTGGCTTCCTGGGGTACTCGTCGCCCTCTCTGGTGAACCTGCTCGACGCGGTGCTCGGCGTGCAATTGCACAAGGGCGAGCAGCTTGCCGACTGGCTTGCCCGGCCTCTTGGCCCAAGCCAGCTGGCCTACGCGGCTGGCGATGTCGCCCACCTGCTCGAGTTGCGCCGGGTCATCTCCGAGCGTCTCGAACGGCTGGGCCGCGCCGCCTGGGCCGCCCAGGAGTGCGCCGTGGTGCTGGACAAGGACCGCTCGTCCACCACCCCTGGCCAGGCTTGGTGGCGACTGCCCCACTCGCGGCAGCTGCGGGGCGCCAGCCGAGGCGTTGCCCAGGAGATCTGCGCCTGGCGGGAGAGGCGGGCACAGCGGTTGGACGTGCCTGTGCGTTTCGTTCTTTCGGACCTCGCGGTCGTGGGGCTGGCGCAACGACCGCCCAAGAGTCGCGATGACCTGAAGAGAACCCGCGGAGTCGACTCTCGGCACCTCAACGGTGACGTCGCCGACGACTTGATGCAGGCTGTTGCCGCAGGCAAGGATCTCAAGGCGGCTTCGATCCTGCTGCCTCCATCGCTTGGGCTGGAGCGCCTCAACCGACCGATGGTGGCGCTGGCCAGCGCCTATGTGAGCCAGAGGGCGGGCGAGCTCGAGATCGACGCAGCCACACTGGCGACGCGAGCCGACCTGCTCGGCTACTTCCAAAATCGACCCACGGGACGGCTGGCCGGCGGGTGGCGCCACGAGTTGATCGGGGCGCCGCTGGCACAGCTCGCTGCTGGTCGAGTGGCTCTCGCTTTCGACGGACGAGGCAACCTGATCCTCGAGGAGCGGTCCGGCAGGCCGATCGCCCCGTAGCCCATCACGCGACGGATGATCCGCTTCCCGGCGTCGGCCAGACGACGACCCAGGCGACGCTCAGGTCAGTACAACCGCCTCTTCGGGGCCGAGCCGCCCGCCATAGACGGAACCGGGCCGTGACAGGGCACCCTCGCCACCGCTGGTCAGCTCCACGGTCCAGTCACCGGGGGGCGACCAGGCCAGCTCGCCGTCGCCGAAGTTGACGAGGACGAAGCGCTGCTCGCCATCTAGGTGGCGGCGAACGGCAAGGAGATCAGCCGGGGTCTCACACAGCTCGGCGTCGCCCCTGCGCAGGCTGGCGACTTGGCGGCGGAGGTCGAGCAGCCGCCGGTAGAGGTGAAGGATCGACGACTCGTCAGCTCGGAGCGACTCGGCGTTGCGAGTGTCGGCAGCCGGTGGGAAGGGCAGCCACGGCTCGACCCTGAGCTCCCAGCCGTGGTTGGCCGAGGCGTCCCAGGGGATCGGTGCCCGGCAGCCGTCGCGGCCCCCCGGGTCGACCACCGAAGCCGGCGGCACGTCGGCATCTTCGAGGCCGAGCTCCTCGCCCGCGTAGAGGAATGCGGTCCCTCTCATCATCGTCACCAGCACTGCCGCTACCCGGGCGCGGCGCTCTGATCCCCCGTATCGAGTCCGGCACCGCGGCCTGTCGTGGCTCGAGAGCACCCAAGTCGGCCAAGCGCCGATGGGGGAGAGCAGGCGCTCCACCTCGGCGACGCGCCGTCCGAAGCAACCGGCGTCGAAGTCGCAGAACATCGGGGTGAAGTTGAAAGCCAGATGAAGCTCGTCACCGTCGCCGTAGTACTTGGCCACCTGCGACGCCCGCAATAGAAACACCTCCCCCACAGTGACCCTCTCTCCCTCCCAGGAATCCACGAAGCTGCGCAGGCGGCGCAAGATCGGATGGGTCCTCTCGTCGTCGTTGAGGGCTGACCAAGCGATGCCGGCCTGCTCTGCCGGCGCGTCGGGGAGAGCTGGGTCCTTCCCGAGGGCGTGCACGACGTCGATACGGAAGCCGTCGACACCGCGCTCGAGCCAGAAGGCCATGACGCTTTCCATGGCCTCGACGACGGCTGGGTTCGACCAGTCGAGGTCAGGTTGCTCGGGAAGGAACAGGTGCAGGTACCACTGGCCCGTGCCCTCGTCGAAGGTCCAGGTAGGCCCCTCGCCGAACGAGCGCTTCCAGTTGTTCGGCGGCTTGGCGGGGTCAGCCGGGTCGGGGTCCCGCCAGACGTAGAAGTCCCTGTACGGGGACTCGCGGGAAGACCGCGCATCCACGAACCAGGGGTGCTGGTCGCTCGTGTGGTTGGGCACGAAGTCGACGATCATCTTGAGGCCGCGCTCGTGTGCCTCGGCTAGCAGCCGGTCGAAGCCGGTGAGGGACCCGAAGACCGGGTCGACGTCCTCGTAGTCCGAGACGTCGTATCCGAAGTCCTTCATCGGGGACTTGTAGAAGGGGGATAGCCAGATGGCGTCGACTCCGAGCCAAACGAGGTGGTCGAGGTGACGGCGTATTCCCTCCAGGTCGCCGGCGCCGTCGCGCACCTTGTCTTGAGAGACGCCCGCCAGGCGCGAGGCGCGTCCGCCCGGGTCGGCCAGGCAGAAGGAGCGGGGGTAGATCTGGTAGAAGACGGCTTCTTTCCACCAAGGCCAGCCCGGTTGCGTCATCGCTGTTCTTGCGGCCGCAAGTCGATGCGGAGCGTGAGGACGCCGTCCTCCAGTTCGCCCGTGGCGTCCCCGAGCATGGCGAAGTCCTGGAAGTCCAGCTTCATCTGGTCGAGAATTCGCTTGCGCTCGGCGCCCTCGACCGGCGGCAAGCCGCGGCGGCGGACGGCTTCGGCCCGCTCTTGGAACCTCGAGATCATGGCTTGGAAGTCGAAGATGTCAGGCATCGGTCCCACCCTAGGGCCACACCCTGCTCATAAGGGCTATGCTCAGACCTGCGGCAGGCGGGTACTAACAGCGATACGCGGCATTGAGGACGTCCGCGCGGCTGGTCGCGCTGACCTAAGAGGTGGGGCGATGTCCGGGGCATCTTGGAGCAGACCGTGAAGAAGGGACGACACCGGAGGTTCGAGGAGGCGCGGAGCATGAAGCGCGCCTTCGAGGTCAAGCCTGAGCCGTGTCCCGAGTGCGGCCACACACCTCCGGACCCTCATGCCGACTGGTGCCTCTACGAGTCAGACGAGCTCGAAGAGGAAGAGGGAGAAGAGAGCCCTAACTACTGACGTTCATCGGAGCCGAATGCGCCTGGGCGGGCCCGGGCCGGCGACGGACGGCCGGGTGGGGCAGCAAGACGCTCGGCGGGCGCGAGTCCAGGTAGCAGGCAATGAGGTCATAGACCTCCTGGCCGGCGACAGCCACCAGCTCCTGCCGCAGGGAGCGATAGACGGGTTCGGCGCCGCCGAAGGCCTCTTCGGTCTCGGTGCAACACCAAGCGAACTCCGCTCCGCCTTTGCCCCAATGGTGGCGGTTCCACTCTGTGATCGTCGAGGTCAGATAGCCGTCTGGACCATTGCTGTGCTCGATGCGCAGGGGAAGCTGCCAGCAGACGTCGGGCTTGAGACGGAGTGCCGGCACGCCTCTGTCCAGGGCGGCGCGATGCAGGGCGCACCCGGCGCCGCCCGGCCAGCCGGGACGGTTCAGGAAAATGCAGGCGTCCCCAACCAGCCGCGTGGTGGCTTCGCCCTGCGAGGTTCGCTTGAGCGGCCCGCCTCGCCTGAGCGCGACGTCGCGCCATTGCCACTGCTCGCCGGTCAACGTCCTGGCTGCGGCCTCGACGCGCTCGGCGTCCTCGGACCCGGTGAAGTGGGCGCCGTAGGAACAACAGCCTTGCTCGAGCTCAGGAGCCGGACCCGTGAGCACTCCCTGGCAGCCCTGCCCGTAGATGCAGTGCCAAGAACTAGCAAGAAACGTCACATCCACCAGCCACGTCCGCTCCTCCCCCACGGCTTCGAAGCTCACCCACTCGTGGGCACTCGCCGGGGCTTCGGCTTCGGCTGTGGCGCCGGCAGAGGCTGTGGCGCCGGCAGAGGGAGCGCGCCTGCTCACGCTGGCGAGGCGATTCGCGTCATCTGGGCAGCTGTCGGCTCGGCGCAGCAGAACCAACCCTCTGTCAACCTGGGGCGATCAGGCCCGGCGATCCCGGCGGCCGTCGCTGCGGCTGCCGACGGCAGTGGCGGATCGAGGGCCAAGGCAAGGCCGCCTTCCAGCCCGAGCCGCCAGATCGCCGCGAAGGTCTCGTCCGGTGCCTCTCCTCTGGCCGTACCCATCTCGGCCCTGGCGGCGAAGGCGACTTGAAGCTCGTCCAGCTCCCGGCGAGCGGAGCACCAGGCGGTGCTCAGAGCGGGCGGCTCCTGGGCGGCTCTGCCTATCGCTGCCTCGAGCACCGGATCCGGGTGGTCGAGCAGCAAGGAGCCGGCTGGCAGCAGCAGCCGGATCGAGTACTGGACCGCGTCCGTGCTCCAGGCCAGGTCCGCACGAGCGGCGAAGTCGAGGAGGCCCGATAGTGACTCGGATGTCGTCCATGGCGTGAACGGGAGCCACGAAGGTCTGATGTCGATGCCGGCGCGGCGGACGATGCCTACTGCGACGCCTTCGTCAGCGGCCGAGTGACCCTTCTCGAGTAGCTGGAGGACATGGTCGTCCGTCGATTCGAAGGCCGAGGTGACGAACGCCAGGCCAGCCGCCGACAACTCGGGCCAGATCGTGGCGTGGCGCAGGATGTGCTCGATCTTGACAGTGGCGTCGTAGCTCACGGCCGGGTGCCGCTCGTGCAACCGCCTGGCGACCTCGACAGCGTGCTGCGGACGGTTGAGGAAGTCCGGATCGGCGAAGGAGACATGGCCGGCACCCATCTCCACGACCTGGTCGACGTCGGCCATCACCGTCTCGATGGCGACCGGGCGCGACCGCCCGCCATATACCGGAGCCACGGGGCAGTGGCGGCACTTGTGGTTGCAGCCATGCGATGCCGCGACGCTTGCCGCCGCGGTGCGTGCCGAGCCGCGGGCCAGTTGCGCGTACACCTCGAGCGGGGGCAGGTTCTGCCTGAGGGGCGGAGCTGCCGCTGCGGGGTGCGCGGGGCCGAGATCGATCCGGACAGAGGAGGGCGGCGTGTCACCACCGGGAAACCGCCCCCTGCCTCCGGCAACCGGCCCATCAGATCCGGCAACCCTCTCTCCAGGTCCGGTTCGTCTCGCCGACGCCGGCGGGCTCGCCAGACCCGCCAGCCACTCGAGCAATGCGTCGGAAGGGTCGCCTGCCACGAGCAGGTCGCCTGGTCCGACCAGGCCGCTCAAGGCAACTGTCGGGGCGTAGAGGCCGTGGAAGGCCAAGGGCAGGTCGTTGCGCACGCGCCGCAGCCGGGCTACGACTTCCAACGCCAAGCGGGCGGCAGTGTGCATCGGGACCGAGATCGCCGCTGCCTGGGCCCATCCAGCGTCTTCAGCCGGCAGGTCGGTCTGGGCGAGGTCGACCCCTCGCGTCTCGTGCCCTGCGCCGGCAAGGATGGCTGCAGGCCCTGCGATCCCGAGCGGCTGGTGGCCGAGCTCGTAGGTCGACAGGAGGAGAACCCGCATCAAGTCACCGTATCGGATGCCACCACGCCTGGATCATCGATGTCCACGACGAGAAGCCCTTCGGCTCGCCGGAGCGATGCTTCCACAGCCTCGGCACTGTCAGCCGCAGCAAAGACGAAGCCCAGGTATCTCGACCCCTCAGGCAGGGCCAACACGGGCCGCCCGACAGCGATGCTCATCTCGGCACCTGTGATCCCCGGCAGGAGCCTCGCCTCGTCTATGCCGTTCACCGAGCGCAGGGTGCCAGAGCGAGGTATCGGGATCATGAGGATCCCGCAGGGACCCGCCAGCACCGGCGGCGGCCATGCCTGTGGTGAACCCAAGGCGTTGGAGATCACGAGCTCTTCGAGCCCCCAGCCATTTGCGAGGCGCATGGCCGTCGAGCAGCGGCCACCGATAGTGC
Organism: Acidimicrobiales bacterium; assembly: GCA_050744865.1. GTDB lineage: Bacteria > Actinomycetota > Acidimicrobiia > Acidimicrobiales > Bog-793 > JAKACA01. The sequence continues at coordinate 9,496 of JBOGHW010000035.1, forward strand.
GGGCTGCGACTTCCAGCACCTTCACGGTGGCGGTGCTGTCGCCGACGCGCAGCTCGGCATGGAAGGGGCCGTCGGTGAGGCCGAGGGCGTGGACTGCGGACAGGGCTGCTGTTTCTATGGCGGCGAGCAGGCTCGGTGGCAGGCGAGAAGGCGAGACGTAGAAGGTCTCTTCGAAGTACGGCCCGTCGAGCGGATCCGGCTTGTCGAACACGGCCAGGACGGCCGCCTGCCCGTCTCGGCACATTCCTTCGACCGCAACTTCTGGACCGGGCACGAACCGCTCCACGACGAGGGCGGCCGGGACGCCTTCGCCGGCGGCGAGCATGCGCACGATCCGGTCTGCTGCAGCACCCGCCTCGGCCGAGGTATCCGCGCGGATGACGCCCCGGCTGGCCGACAGCGAAGCCGGTTTGACCACAACGGGCATGCCGAGCCGCTCGGATGCCCGAGCTACCTGCTGAGCGGGCACCACCTCGTAGTCGGGCTGGGGGACTGCCGCGCCTGCGAAGGCGGCCCGCATGGCCGCCTTGTCCCGGGTCAGCGCGACCGCTGCCGCCGGGCTGTGGCGCAGGCCGAGGGTCTCGCAGGCGAGTGCCGCTGCGAGCAGGCCCTGGTCGTCGACGGCCACCACGGCGTCGAACGTGACGCGACGGCCGTGGTCGACGAGGAGCTCGGCGGCCTGCCGCGGATCGGCGAGCGGCACCTCCAAGAACGCCTCTCCCATCACGCCGGCCATCGCCTGCCTCCTCTCTGAGGCGATGACGACCGTGACCCCGAGCCGCTCGGCGGCAGACAGGTACTCCTCGGCACGGTAGGTGCTGGTCGGCAGGATCAGGAGGACGGTTGGCATGGTCGGCTTACGAACAGGTCTACCCTCTGAGTATGGCTGTCGACGAGATCTTGAGGGTCACCGATCGAGCGCAGAAGATGGTGCTCGACATCCGGTCTGGAGAAGACGACGCCGGCAACCTCGCCCTGTGGCTCGAGGTGAACGGCGATGCCAACGGCTCCTACACCTACGACATGTGGTTCCAGCCGTCGGCCGACGCCGGCTCGGCCGACGCCGTCTCCGACCTTGGGGACCTCAAAGTGGTCGTAGCCGCCAGCAGCGTCGAGAAGATTGCCGGTGCCACTCTCGACGTCGGGAACAACAGCGGCGAGGAGGGCCTGGTGATGCTCAACCCCAACGCCCCCGCCCCGCCCCGACGCTCGGCCGCGAACTATCCCGAGCCCGACCTGTCGACGCCGGTCGCCCGCAAGATCGTGGAAGTACTCGAGAACGAAGTGAACCCGCAGATCGCCATGCACGGTGGATGGGCCGACCTCGTGGCCTTCGAGGACGGCACCGCCTACGTTCGCATGTCCGGCGGATGCCAGGGCTGTGGCCTGGCGAAGGTGACCCTCAGCCAGGGCATCGCCGTGGCGATCAAGGACGCCGTGCCCGAGGTCGTCGAGATCGTGGACGTGACCGATCACGCTTCAGGCGACAACCCTTACTACGAGCCCGCCAAGAAGTAAGGCCCGGCCCGGTCTGCTGCCCGCCGACCTGCGGCCCGGCTAGTTTTGCGGGATGTTGCGGTTCCTCACCGCTGGAGAGTCACACGGCAAGGCGCTCGTCGTCGTCGTCGAGGGCGTGCCTGCCGGTTTGCCCCTCACAGTTGGCGAGGTCTGCGAGGAGCTCGCCCGCCGGAGGCTGGGGTACGGGCGAGGGCCGAGGATGCGTGTCGAGCGGGACGAAGTCACACTGCTCGGCGGTGTCCGGCATGGGCGCACGCTCGGGTCGCCTGTGGCGATCGAGATCGCCAACACCGAATGGCCGAAGTGGTCCACGGAGATGTCACCTGAGCCGGGCACGCCAGCCAGACCGCTGACGGCGCCCCGGCCGGGGCATGCAGATCTCTCGGGCATGCAGAAGTACGGCTTCTCGGACGCTCGCGATGTTCTTGAGCGTGCCTCGGCCCGTGAGACGGCGGCTCGCGTGGCGGCCGGCTGCATCGCCAAGTCCCTGTTGGCGACTGTCGACGTGCAGATCCTCTCTCACGTCGTGGCTCTCGGGAGCGCGGCCGTCCCGGCCGGGCAGGCAAGACCGTTACCGACCGACCTGGATCGTATCGACGAGTCGCCCGTCCGCTGTGCCCACCCGGCCTCCGAGCAGGACATGATTGCCCAGGTCAGAGCTGCGGCCAAGGCGGGCGACTCGCTAGGCGGCAGCGTCGAGGTCCTTGCCTATGGAGTGCCCGTCGGCCTCGGCAGCCACGTCCATTGGGACCGCAAGCTCGACGGGCTCCTGGCGCAGTCGGTGATGTCGATCCAGGCCGTCAAGGCGGTCGAGATAGGCGACGGCGCGGCCGTCTCCCGGCTGCGCGGGTCTGACGCGCACGATGCCATCTACTGGAGCCCAGAGGACGCTTCGTACTTCCGCCGCACCGACCGGGCGGGCGGCGTCGAAGGCGGCATCTCCACCGGGTCGTTGCTCTGGCTGCGTGCCTCGATGAAGCCGTTGGCGACTCTCAACAGGCCTGTGCTGGCCACAGTCGACGTGGAGACGAAACAGGCCACCGTGTCCTTCAAGGAGCGGACCGACGTCACCGCCGTGCCAGCCATGGGTGTCGTTGCCGAGACGATGGTGGCGCTGACACTCGCCAACGAGTCCCTCCGCAAGTTCGGTGGGGATTCTGTCGCCGAGTTCGAGCGCAACTTCCGGGCGTACCTGCACAATCTCGGCGGCACGCCGTCGGCTGCCCGTGCGTGAGCACGTAATGCTCGTGGGCATGATGGGCTCGGGCAAGACGACCTCGGGTCGGCTCCTGGCCCGCCGCCTCTCTCGCGTGTTTCACGACAGTGATGCTGACATCGCCGCCAAGACGGGACGGACCGTCTCGCAGATCTTCGCCGATCGCGGCGAGCCTGCCTTCCGCGCCGAGGAGAGGGAGGCTCTGGCGCGAGCGCTTACATCGCACGCCGCCGGGGTCATAGCCGTCGCCGGCGGGGCGGTTCTCGACCCCGACTCACGAAGGCGGATGCGTCAGAGTGGCTACGTCATCTGGTTGCGGGCCGACCCGAGGGTGCTGGCGAGACGAGTGGCGCCCGGCGGGACGGCCATCGGTCACCGACCGCTGCTCGAGAGAGATCCAGCCAGCGCCCTTGAGCGACTCGACGCGACAAGGAGACCGGTGTACCGGGCTATGGCCGATGCGGTAGTGGATGTCGACTGGGTGACCCCCGACGTCGTATCCGAGCGGGCCGCGCGCCTGGCCCGCTCACTGCTGGCAGCCCACCCAGTGCTGGCAGCTGAGGTGTCATGAGCGTGGGTGTCCTAACGACCGTCGCCGTCCCGTTGGGCGCGCGGTCCTACGACGTCGTCGTCGGCCCGGGGGCGCGGGCGGCACTGACGGGCATGGTCCCTTCCGCGGCCCAAATGGCGGTCGTCATCACCCAGGAGGGTCTCGATGTTCCTGTCGAGACCGGGCTGCCGACAAGTGTCGTGCGCGTCCCGGCTGGTGAGAAGGCGAAGTCGCTGGCGACCGTCGAGTCCATCTGCCGGTCCTTCGCCCATGCCGGCCTGACGAGAAACGACTTGGTCGTGGCAGTCGGCGGTGGCATGGTGACCGACGTGGCCGGCTTCGCGGCGTCCTGCTGGCACCGAGGCACAGGCGTCCTCCATGTCGCCACGACGCTCCTAGCCCAGATAGACGCCGCCATCGGTGGAAAGACCGGAGTCAATCTGGCAGGGGGTAAGAACCTCGTCGGATCCTTCTGGCAGCCCGTTGGCGTCATCTGCGACACCGACGTGCTGGCGAGCCTGCCTGCTGCCGAGTGGCGGTCAGGGCGGGGGGAGCTGGTGAAGTACGCGTTTCTCGGTGTTGAGGGCCTCGCCGGCATGAGCTTGCCAGAGCAGGTGGCGCGCTGCGTCGAGTGCAAAGCCCGCGTGGTAGCAGGCGACGAGCGCGAGGACGGGCGTCGCATGATCCTCAACTACGGCCACACGCTGGCTCATGCTCTCGAAGCCGCGGGGTTGGCCGGCGAGTCGACCGAGGCGACGGCCGGCGACGATGCGGAGGCAGCGGCCCGCGCGGCGAGGCCGGCTCTCAGGCACGGCGAGGCGGTGGCCATCGGTCTCAACTTCGCCGCCCGCCTGGCCAGATCTCTCGGACGCATCGACGACGCGCGGGTTGCCCATCACGAAGAAGTCCTGGCTTCGGCCGACCTGCCGATGCTGCTTCCTGCCGGTGCCGACGTCAGTCAACTCCTGGAGCTGATGCGCCGGGACAAGAAGGCTCACGGTGACCTCACGTTCGTCCTCGACGGCCCTCAGGGCGTCGAGCCGGTCCACGGTGTCGACCCTGCGGTCGTGCTGCGGGCGCTGGCCGAGCTCCTGCCGTGACCGGGCCGACCCCGGCCGAGCCGACCGAGCCGAGCCCACCGCTGATGCTCTTGCTGTCGGGCCCCAACTTGCAGCTGTTCGGCCAGCGCCAACCCGAGGTGTACGGATCGGACACTTTGGAGGACCGTGTCGAACTAGCCCGCACGGCTGCTTGGCGCCTCGGCTACGGGCTCGAGCACGTCCAGTCCGACGGCGAGGCCGGGCTCGTTGCCGCAGTTCACGCGGCCCGCCACCGCGTCGCTGCCATCCTGGTGAACGCTGGCGCCCTCTCGCACTATGGCTGGTCGCTGCACGACGCCCTGGCAACCTTCGACGGCGTCGTGGTCGAGCTCCACGTGTCGAGACCCGACGCCCGCGAGCCCTGGCGGCGTACCTCGGTGCTGGCCCCCGTGGCGAGCGGCACCGTGGCGGGATTCGGAACTTGGTCCTACGAGATCGCAGTGGAGGCAGCCGCCAAGCTCCTGGCAGGCCCCTGACCTAGAGCCCGAGCCCGTCGAGTGCCGGCCCCCGCCGACTTGTGGTCACTGCGGTCCGGTCGGGCCCGACGAAATGCCCGCGAGTGGCCGCCGCCCGCCGCCCGAGCACCCGCCACCCCCGCCGGCGACGAGCGCCGTCGCCCGACGAGCCGCCCCCGCCACCAGAGAGGCACCTGCCGCCTAGAGTCTTGACCTATGCCGAGCGGCCACGATCGTTCCTCCCTAGCACCCATGGATGTCGGGGGACGCCTTGATCGCCTGCGCGCCCGGCTAGCCGCCGCAGGTTGCGATTCGCTACTTGTCACGAACCTGCGGAACGTGCGCTACCTGACGGGGTTCACCGGCTCGGCCGGAATGCTGCTGGTGACGGCTGCCGAGGCACTCCTCACGACTGACGGGCGCTACACCGAGCAGGCCGCTCAGCAACTTGCGGACGCCGGCGTCGACGTGGGCATTGCCATCGGCCGGCCGTCCGAGCAGTTCGAGGCACTTGACAGAGCCACCAAGGGCGCTGCCCGGCTGGGCTGCGAGGCCGGGCACGTGACGCTGTCGCTGCGCGAGACCATGCAGTCTGCCTTCCGGTGCATCGGAGAAGGCTCAGGCAGCAGCGGCGGGCTCGTCCCGACGCGCGGGCTGGTCGAGGCGTTGCGCCGCGTCAAGGACGCCGGCGAGCTCGCCCGAGTCGAGCTGGCCGCCGACATCGCCGACGTCGCGCTGGCTCAGCTGAAAGAGCGCCTCAAGACGGACATCACCGAGGCCGGGTTCGCGTTGGAGCTGGACTTCGAGATGCGCAGGCGTGGTGCCGACGGCGTGAGCTTCGAGACCATTGTCGCCAGCGGCCCCAACGCCGCCTTGCCTCACGCCCGCCCGTCGGACAGGCGCGTCGAGCCAGGCGACATCGTGGTCGTGGACTTCGGAGCGCTCGTTGACGGATACCACTCCGACATGACCCGGACGTTCTCCGTCGGCCCGGTCGCCTCGGCAGAGCTGGCCGACATCCTCGACGCCGTGCTGGTGTCCCAACGGGCAGGTGTCCGGGCCCTGAAGCCTGGCGTGACGGGGGCCGAGGTCGACGCCGCTTGCAGGGACTCGCTCGAGCAGGCCGGCTACGGCGCCCTGTTCATGCATGGCACCGGCCATGGGGTAGGGCTGGACATCCACGAGGGCCCGGCGATAGCTGCCGGATCGACTGATATCTTGGAAGAAGGAGCGATCGTGACCGTTGAGCCTGGCGCCTATCTCCCGGGCGTGGGCGGAGTCCGCATCGAGGACTCGCTGGTGATCACGGCCACCGGCGCCCGGGCGCTCACCAAGTCGACGAAGGACACGAATCTCTGATGGCTCTATCCACCAACGACCTCCGCAACGGAATCGCGCTTGACCTTCCGGAGGGGTTGTTCTCGGTTGTCGAGTTCCAGCACGTGAAGCCCGGCAAGGGCGGTGCCTTCGTGCGCACGAAGCTCCGGAACTTGAGGACGAAGGCGGTGATAGAGCGGACGTTTCGAGGGGACGAGAAAGTCGAGCAGGCCGTCATCGACAAGCGGGAGATGCAGTACCTGTACAACGACGGCGACCAGTACGTCTTCATGGACAACACGACTTACGACCAGATCTATGTCGAGGAGTCCTCGCTCGGAGACGCCGCGTCGTACCTGAAGGAGGGGGACTCCGCTGTCCTGCAGATGTACCTGGACGAGATATTCGACGTCGACCTGCCGGCTGCCGTGGAGCTCACGATCACAGAGACGGAGCCGGGCATCCAAGGAGACCGCGTCTCAGGCGCTCGCAAGCCGGCGACGCTGGAGACGGGACGTGTCGTGCAGGTACCGCTCTTCGTCAACTCCGGAGATCGCATCAAGGTGGACACCAGGAGCGGTGAGTACATCACCCGCGCCTGAGCGCAGCGGCGAGCGGAGGCGCTCGCGCGAGCGTGCACTGGAGCTGGGCTATGAGGCCGAGGCCAAGCAGATAAGTCTCGTGGACCTGGTCGCCGAGCTCCCCGTGGCTCCCGAGGAGTACGGCGAGCGGCTCGCGGTCGGCTTGGGGAAGAGGATCGGCGAGATCGATGCCTTGGTGTCCGCCCATTCGTCAGGCTGGGCGCTCGACCGGATGCCGGCCGTCGACAGGTGCATCCTGCGGATCGCCACCTACGAGTTGCTCGCCGAGCCGGACGTCCCCTTCGCTGTCGTCATCGACGAGGCCGTCGAGCTGGCCAAGGAGTATTCGACAGAGGATTCGGGCCGGTTCGTGAACGGCGTTCTGGCGGCGATCGCGGCCTGTGCACGCCCCGCCGAGTTCGCAGGGTGAACCCAGCAGCTTACGAAGCGGCGGGTGTCGACTACGACATCCTCGATGCCGCCAAACGGGCGGCGGTCGACCTGGCTGCTGCAACTCTCGCCAACCCTGCCCGGCTCGGCGCAGACGTGGCGCGGGCCTCGCTCGGAGAGCCTGCCACGATCGTTCAGATCGGCGACCTGACGCTGGCCGTAGTGCTCGAATGCCTCGGGACCAAGTCGATGATCGCCCGTGAGGTCGAAGGTGCTCTCGGGCTTGATCGCTGGGAGGCTGTCGGAGTCGACGCCGTCGCCGCCGTCGTCAACGACCTTTGCTGCGTCGGTGCGCTGCCGCTGACCCTCAATGCGTACTTCGCGACCGGGTCCGCCGATTGGTACGCAGGGTCAAGGCATCGCTCCCTCGTGGCCGGTTGGGAGCGAGCCTGCTCGTCGGTCGGAGCCGCCTGGGTCGGGGGAGAGTCGCCGACGTTGCCCGGCCTGGTCGACGCCGAGCAGATCGACCTTGCGGGGTCGGCGCTCGGTCGCCTGCCTGCCGGCCGCTCCCCATGGCTCAGCCAGGCCCTGCTCCCCGGTGACGAGATCGTGTTCGTCGGCTCGAGCGGCCTGCATGCCAACGGTGCTTCCCTCGCCCGCTGGTTGGCCAAGTCGGCCGACCGGTGCCCCGGCGGCTGGGCCACCGAGCTGCCGGACGGGCGCCCTTTCGGCGACGCCGTGCTCGACCCGACGACGCTGTACCCGGGCCTCGTCGAGGCCCTGTTCGGAGCCGAGATCCCCGTCCACTACGCGACCAACATCAGCGGTCACGGGCTACGCAAAGTCATGCGGGCACAGCGCCAGTTGACATATCGTGTCACTAACCTGCCTGAAGTCCCCGCCGTGCTGGCGTTCCTGGCTTCTCGAGCAGGGCTGGACGCTCGGGAGAGCTACGGGACCTTGAACATGGGCGTCGGCTTTGCTGTGTTCGTAGCCGAAGGGCAAGGGCCGGCGGCAGCCGCTGCTGCGGCCGGCGCCGGCTACCCGGCTCTGGTTGCCGGCACCGTCGAGCCTGGCACCCGCCAAGTCGTGATCGAGCCGATCGGCGTCACCTACGGCACCGAAGAGCTCCAGCTCGCCTGATAGGTGCCGGCACGGACTCCGTAGCGGCGGCTATGATGGTCTCTCGGACGTGAAGCGGGTCCCGTGAGGCCCGAACGGACGAGAGGCAGCCCGAGTGGCCGAACGAGAACGAAGGTTGGCGCGCCCACCAGGGCGCGTTTTTGTTGCCCGAGCCAAGGTGATGGACGCCGACGAGGTGTCGAGAGCGCTCCGGCGCATCGCCCATGAGGTCATCGAGCGCAACCACGGCCTCGACGACGTGGTGGTCGTCGGCCTGCAGACGGGCGGCGTCCCGCTGGCCGAGCGGCTCGTGTCGATACTGAAGGACATCGAAGGCGTCGACGTGCCGTACGGCACCCTCGACGTCGCCTTCTACCGCGACGACATCGGCCTGCGACCGGTGCTGCCTGAGGAAGTCACGGCAATCCCGGTCGACCTCACGCAGATGACCGTCGTGCTCGTGGACGACGTCCTGTTCACGGGCCGCACGGTTCGAGCGGCGCTGGATGCCCTCGGCGACTACGGCAGGGCGCGGGCGATCCAGCTGGCCGTGATGATCGACAGGGGCCATCGCCAGGTACCGATCCGGCCCGACTACGTCGGCAAGAACCTTCCCACCCGGTGGGTCGAAGTCGTCGACGTCACCGCCGGCGGCGTGGAGATCGGCGACCTCGAGCCGGACAACAAGAGCCGCCCTGACTACAAGGGCCGGAAGTGAGCACCGGCACGGAGCGTCGGCATCTCGTCTCGGTCGCCGACCTGGACAGGGACGAGATGCTCGGCATCTTCCGTCTCGCCGACGCTTTCAAGGAGGTGGCCGGCCGCCCGATCAACAAGGTGCCGGCGCTGCGCGGCAAGACCGTGGCGACGATGTTCTTCGAGAGCTCGACACGGACACGCCTGTCGTTCGAGACCGCCGCCAAGCGGCTCTCGGCTGACGTCATGACCTTCACGCCAGCGACCTCCTCGCTCGACAAAGGCGAGTCCTTGCGCGACACGATCGAGACGGTGGACGCCATGGGCATCGACGCACTCGTCGTCCGGCACCGGTCTGCCGGCGTCCCTGAGATGGTCAAGCGCTGGACCTCGGCCTCGGTCGTGAACGGCGGCGACGGCCAGCACGAGCATCCCACGCAGGCGCTCCTCGACTGCTACACCATCCGAGAGGCGCTGGCCGGGCGCGGCGGCGAGCCGCCGGACGACTTGCGGGGGCTGCGGGTGGGAATCGTCGGAGACGTCCGGCACAGCCGGGTCGCCCGCTCGGACGTGCTGGCCATGACGGCTCTTGGGGCCGAGGTGGTGCTGGTCGGCCCGCGAACCCTGCTGCCGCCGTCGCTCGAAGGTTGGCCCGTCAAGGCGACGGCCGACTTCGACGGGACGCTGGGAGGGCTGGATGTCGTGTACATGCTGCGGATTCAGAAGGAAAGGACGGACGCAGCGCTGCTACCGAGCTTGGACGAGTACCACTTGCGTTTCGGGCTGACTCGGGAGCGGGCGGCGCGCCTGTCGCCGGACACGCTCGTCATGCATCCCGGACCCATGAACCGTGGTGTGGAGATAGCCCACGAAGCGGCCGAGCTGCCGTCGGCGCTCGTCACCAAACAAGTAAGAAACGGCGTCCTCATCCGTATGGCCATCCTCTTCCACCTCCTGGGTGCCGGCGGCCCCCTGCACCCGTCCGGCGAGGGCGAGGCAGGGGCGCCCGCAGGAGGTGCCGGCGGAGATGGCTGACATCTGGCTGCGCGGCGGCAGCGTGCTCGACGAGCAAGGCGAGCGTCGCGCCGACGTGTTGGTGCGTGGGACCGAGGTGGCAGCCGTCGGCCTCGACCTGGAGGGCCAGGTCCCGCCCGGGTCCATAGAGCTCGATGCCAGCGGCTGTGTCGTCGGGCCGGGGCTCGTCGACCTGCACGCCCACTTGCGAGAGCCGGGCGGGGAGGTCGCCGAGACGGTCCAGTCAGGGACGCGGGCAGCCGCCGCCGGCGGGTACACGGCAGTCGTGGCGATGCCGAACACCTCGCCAACGGTGGACAACCCTTCGGTCGCACGCGACGTGCTTTCCCTCGGGCGCTCGGGGCTCGCAGAGGTCGCCGTGGCGGCAGCAATCACCGTTGGGCGGGAAGGCAAGCTGCTGGCTCCCATCGGCGAGCTGGCGGCGCTCGGCGTGCACATCTTCACCGACGACGGCCGCGGCGTGCAGGATGCCGGCCTCATGCGCCGGGCCCTTGAGTACGCAGGCGACCTCGGCGTGGTCCTGGCCCAGCACTGCGAAGACGAAGAGCTGGCAGGAGGCGGTCACATGCACGAGGGCGCCTGGTCGAGCCGCTTGGGCATACCCGGGCAGCTGGCGGCGGCGGAGGAGGTGATGCTGGCGCGGGACATCGCCCTCGTGCGGGAGACAGGGTCGCCTATGCACTTCCTCCACCTCTCGACGGCAGGCTCGGCAGAGCTGGTGCGGCAGGCGAAGGCGGACGGACTGCCGATCACCGCCGAGGTGACCCCTCATCACCTCGTGCTGACCGACGAGGCGATGGCGAGCTTCGACGCCAGGTACAAGGTCAACCCGCCGCTGCGCACCCAAGCGGACGTCGCGGCGCTGCGGCGGGGGCTGTTCGACGGAGTGATCGACGCCGTGGCGACAGACCATGCCCCGCATTCGGCGGAGTCCAAGGAGGAGCCGATCGACAGCGCCCCTCCGGGCATGACAGGGCTCGAGACGTCGCTGGCGGTCCTGCACACGTACTTGTGTGCCGCCGACGCCGGCGCCGCCGGCGAGCCGTGGCCACTTCGGGAGCTGTGGGCAGCCTGCTCATGGCGTCCTGCCCGTGTCGCACGCCTCGATCGCCGCTCCGGTGGGCGGCAGGGAGGGCCCGTCGAGCCAGGCGCGTGCGCCAACCTATGTGTCTTCGACACGGCTGCCACCTGGGAGGTCGACCCGCTCAAGATGGCATCGCGCAGCCGCAATACCCCCTTTGCGGGGATGACGCTGAGGGGGAGGGTCCGTCACACGGTCTACGAAGGTGAGGCGGTCGTCATCGGCGGGGAGGTGCAGCGGTGACGGCCTCAAGTGCAGCCGGCGGCCCTGCTGCCGGCAGCTCCGCAGCCGGCAGCTCAGCGAGGCTGCCGGCTCTGCTGGTGCTGTCAGACGGGACCGTCTTCGAGGGCGAGGCGATTGGCGCCAATGCGCCGATCGCAACCGGTGAACTGGTCTTCAACACCTGCTTGTCGGGCTACCAGGAGGTTCTCACCGACCCCTCTTACGCCGGGCAAGTGATCGCCTTCACGTACCCGCACATCGGCAGCTACGGGGTATCCCCGCTCGACGAGCAGGCGGGACGGCCGTTCTGCCGGGGCGTGGTGGTGAGGGATCTGATCGACAGGCCGAGCAGCTGGCGCTCTGCAGAGAGCCTCGAGTCCTTCCTGGTACGGCACGGCGTCTCCGGAGTCACCGGTGTCGACACACGCCGGCTCACCCGTCACATCCGCCGCGCCGGCGCCATGCCGTGCGCTTTGGGGACGGCATCAGAAGCAGATCTGCTGGCGGCCGCACGGAGCGAGCCCGGAACCTTCGGCGTCGACCTTGTGGCTGAAGTCTCGACGGCTGAGCCGTACACGATGGAGTCCTCCACCGGCTCGCCGTTGTCGGTCGTCGCCTACGACTACGGGATCAAGACCACGATCCTCAACAACCTTGCTCGTGTCGCCCGGGTGGAGGTGGTGCCTGCGACGACACCTGCCGGTGATGTGCTGGCAAGGCGGCCCGACGGCGTGTTTCTGTCCAACGGACCGGGCGACCCGGCGGCACTCGGCCACCTCGTCGCCGAGATCGGCAAGCTGCTCGGTGAAGTTCCGATCTTCGGGATCTGCCTGGGGCACCAGTTGATGGCGACGTGTATGGGCGGCAGAACCTACAAGCTGGCTTTCGGCCACCATGGCGGCAACCACCCCGTGAAGAGGCTCGCCACCGGGACCGTCGAGATCACCAGCCAGAACCACGGCTACGCCGTGATGGACGGCAGCGTGGCCGACGCCCGGGTCACCCACGTGAACCTCAACGACGGCGTCATCGAGGGCCTCGGAACCACCCATAGGGCTTTCAGCGTGCAATACCACCCCGAAGCCGGGCCCGGCCCGCACGACGCCCGCTACTTGTTCGCCCAGTTCAAGGACCTCATGGAGAAGAACCGCTGATGGGCAAGCGCACGGACATCTCCTCCATCCTCGTGGTCGGCTCGGGACCGATCGTCATCGGGCAGGCGTGCGAATTATACTACTCGGGCTCGCAGGCCTGCAGGGTGCTGAGGGACGAGGGGTACCGGGTGATCCTCGCCAACTCGAACCCGGCGACGATCATGACCGACCCGAACCTCGCCGACCGGACATATATAGAACCGCTCGACCCGGACGTGCTGGCGGCGATCATCGCCCGCGAGCGCCCCGACGCGCTCCTTCCTACGATGGGGGGCCAGACCGCGCTCAACCTTGCCATGGTGCTGTCGGAGCGCGGCGTGCTCGAGCACTACGGCGTCGAGCTGATCGGGGCCAAGGCCGAGGCGATCCACACGGCCGAGAACCGGGACAAGTTCAAGCAGGCCATGATGGAAATCGGCCTAGAGGTGCCCGAGTCCAGCTTCGTGCGGGCGCCCGTCCGCTCGGGTCTGGACGGAGTCGACCGCCCCGACATCGCAGCCGGCCTCGAGCTGGCACTCGCCGTCGCCGAGGAAGTCGGCTACCCGATCATCGTTCGGCCGTCTTTCATCCTGGGCGGCGCCGGCACGGGCATCGCCAAGGACGCCGCTGAGCTCGCCCACCTGGCCCGCGCCGGGCTCGTGGCGAGTCCCGTCTCGGAGATCCTCATCGAGCGCTCCATCGCCGGCTGGAAGGAGTTCGAGCTGGAGGTCATGCGCGACCGAGTCGACAACTGCGTCGTCGTCTGCTCGATCGAGAACTTCGACCCGATGGGCGTGCACACGGGCGACTCGGTGACCGTCGCCCCGGCTCAGACGCTCTCCGACGTCGAGTACCAGGTGATGCGCGATGCCGCCTTCGCCTGCATCCGCCGCGTCGGGGTCGAGACAGGCGGCTCCAACATCCAGTTCGCCGTCAACCCGGCGAGCGGTGATATGCGGGTGATCGAGATGAACCCGCGGGTGTCGCGCTCGTCGGCCCTGGCCTCCAAGGCGACAGGCTTCCCCATCGCCAAGATCGCCGCACGCCTGGCTGTCGGGTACACGCTCGACGAGATCGCCAACGACATCACGCGGGCGACGCCGGCGAGCTTCGAGCCCGCCATCGACTACGTGGTCACGAAGATCCCACGCTGGGCGTTCGAGAAGCTGCCAGGTGCCCCCGACCGGCTCGGCACCCGCATGCAGTCCGTGGGCGAGGTGATGGCCATCGGCCGTACGTTCGAAGAGTCGTTGCAAAAGGCGCTGCGTGGCTTGGAGCTCGGGAGGGCAGGTCTCAACTGCGACCCCGCCGAGGCCAAGCTCGACGCTCTCTCGACGCCGGAGCTCGTGGAGGCCTCTGGCGTGCCTACGCCGGACCGGCCCTTCCAGCTGGAGGCAGCGCTGAGGCGCGGTGTGACCGTGGAGGAACTGGCGGAGGCGACGGGGATCGATCCGTGGTTTCTCGACAGGCTGGCGGCCATCGTCACTTGCCGGGAGCATCTGTCGTCGATGGCTGGCCTGGAGGCGGTCTCCCGTCAGCAGTGGCGGCGCGCCAAGCGGCTTGGATTCGCCGATGCCCAGGTTGCCTATCTCTTCGGGGTCTCGGAGGCCGACGCCCGTCGTGCCCGCCTGGCGGCTGGGGTCCGCCCCACCTTCAAGACCGTCGACACCTGCGCCGCCGAGTTCGGTGCCGACACGCCGTACCACTACGCCACCTACGAGGACGAGGACGAGGTCCGTCCGGCGTCGCGACCCCGCGTCGTCATCCTCGGGTCGGGGCCGAACCGCATCGGGCAGGGCATCGAGTTCGACTACTGCTGCGTGCATGCGTCCATGTCGCTGCGGGCCGCCGGATACGAGACTGTCATGGTCAATTGCAACCCCGAAACAGTCTCCACCGACTACGACACCTCCGACCGCCTCTACTTCGAGCCGCTCACCGAGGAGTCCGTGCTCGACATCGTGGAGGCCGAAGAAGCTGCGGGAGCCGGCGGGGTGCGGGGCGTGATCGTCGCCCTCGGTGGCCAGACGCCCTTGAAGCTGGCCGGCCGCCTTCCCGACCGACTCATCGTCGGCACGAGGCCGGCGTCCATCGACGAAGCCGAGGACCGCGAGCGGTGGTCGGCGCTTTGCGCACGGTTGGAGATACCCCAACCGGCGGGCGGCACCGCTCGCACACTCGGAGAGGCGCTGGCGATCGTCAGCCGCATCGGCTATCCAGCTCTCGTGCGCCCCAGCTACGTGCTGGGCGGGCGCGCCATGGAGATCGTCTACGACGACGCCGGGCTCGAGTCGGCCTTCACCTCGCTCGCCCTCGGGCCCGAAGGTGCCCTGGCGAGCGAGCGACCGATACTCGTCGACAGGTTCCTCGAAGACGCCATAGAAGTCGACGTCGACGCCATTCGGGACTGCACCGGCGACGTGCTCGTGGCCGCTGTGATCGAGCACGTCGAGGAAGCCGGTGTGCACTCGGGGGACTCGGCCTGCGTCATCCCGCCGCCGACGCTGCCTGAGCTGACGATCGAAACGATCGAGCGTCACACCACCGACATCGCCCACGCCCTCGGCGTAGTCGGCCCGATCAACGTTCAGTACGCCGTCAAGCAGGGCCAGGTATTCGTGATCGAGGCGAACCCGCGGGCCTCCCGCACGCTGCCGTTCGTGGCCAAGGCAACAGGCGTCGAAGTCGCCAAAGTGGCGGCCCGCGTGCTCCTTGGGTCAACCCTCGCGGAGCTGTCTGCCGAGGGACTGCTGCCGCCCTCCCGGCCCGTTGGTGCCGGCAGGCTCGTGCCCGCATACGTGTCGGTGAAGGAGGCGGTCTTCCCCTTCGACCGCTTTCCCGACGTGGACTCTCTTCTCGGGCCCGAGATGCGCTCGACGGGCGAGGTGATGGGAGTGGACCGCACCTTCGGGTTGGCTTTCGCCAAGAGCCAGATCGCCGCCGGCAACAGGCTGCCCGCCGACGGCCTCGTGTTCATGTCGCTGGCCGACCGGGACAAGCAGGCCGGCGAGAACGTCGCCAGGTCGTTCGTCGAGCTGGGCTTCAACATTGCTGCTACGTCAGGCACGGGCGCCCACCTGCGGGCGAACGGCATCGAAGTGGCTGTCGACGTATCCAAGCTGGGCGGAGAGCCCTCGGGGGACGCAGGCCCGGCGACAGGCACCGGCCCGGTGACAGGCGCCGGCCCGATGTGGCCCGGTAGCCAGGCAAGCGATGGAATGCCCGATGCGGTCGACCTGATCGAGCGAGGGCTGATCCAGCTTGTCGTGAACACGCCGCGGGGCCGCGGTCCCCGCGCCGACGGTGCCTACATCCGCCAGGCTGCGTCGGCCAACGGCATCCCGTGCGTCACGACCCTGGCCGCTGCGCGGGCTGCAGCTGCCGGTATCGGCGACTGGGCCTTCCACTCCCTGCAGGTGCGCTCGCTGCAGGAGCACCATGCAGATGCCGCCAAACTGGTCGGGGTTGCCTCGCCCGGCCAGCCGTCGCCGCCGTCGGGCCCACCCCCGCCCACACCCACACCGGCGCCGCCGCCGTCAGGCCCACCCACACCTGCGCCGCCGGGCGAAGGCCCAGCCATTGTCGAGCCGCCACCGTGACGGACCTGCGGACGCGGGTCGGCACGGTCGAGCTGCCGAATCCGGTGATGACCGCCGCCGGTACATCGGGGCATGGCGCTGAGCTGCAGTCGTTCTTCGACCTGTCGGAGCTTGGAGCCGTAGTCGTGAAGTCCCTCTCGACGCTGCCATGGGCCGGCAATCCCGCCCCGCGAGTTTGCGCTGTCCCGGGGGGGATGCTGAACGGCGTCGGGTTGCAGGGACCCGGGATCAAGGCCTGGGTCGAGGACGACCTCCCCGCCCTGGTACGAGCTGGAGCCAGGGTGGTCGTCAGCATCTGGGGAGGGCGGGTCGACGACTATGCAGAAGCGGCCTTGCTTCTCGGCGAGCTCATTGGCCCGCCAGCCGCCGCGGATGGGGTGGTTGCCGTCGAGGTGAACGTCTCCTGCCCGAACCTAGAGGACCGCAGCCGTATGTTCGCCCATTCCCCGGAAGCCACTGCCGCGGCGGTCAGCGCGGCGGCCGCTTGCGGGCGACCACTCTGGGCCAAGCTATCGCCCAACACCCACGAGATCCGGCAGGTGGCCGGTGCCGCCGTGGAGGCCGGCGCGGAGGCACTTACCCTGGTCAACACGCTTGTCGGCCTAGCCATAGACGATGTTACGCATCGTCCCGTGCTCGGAGCCGGCGGCGGCGGGCTGTCAGGCGCTGCGCTCCACTCGGTGGCGCTGCGGGCCGTCTTCGACTGCAGTGCCGCCTATCCGGACACTCCGATCGTGGGCGTGGGTGGAATCTCTGACGGACTGGGGGCCTTGCGGATGCTGGCCGCCGGTGCCAGTGCCATCCAGGTCGGGACGGCCACGCTGGCCGACCCGCGGGCGCCCGAGAGGGTACTCGCGGAGCTGGCTGCGCTGCTGGCGGCGGAGGGCGCCTCACTCCACGACGTCATCGGAGCGGCCCATCGTGATCGACACCAGGAAACATCCGTACAGCCAAGGTGAGGAGAATGATGTCACTCGACAGCCAGCAACAGTCAACGCGACAACCGGGTCCCGATGTCAGGGAGCGGCTCGCCCTTGCTCTCGACGTCGAAGAGTTGTCAGCTGCCCTGCAACTAGCTCGCCGGCTGCAGCCCTGGTTCGGCGTCGCCAAGGTCGGGCTCGAGCTCTTCACGGCCGCCGGTCCTGAGGCCGTGGAGTCCCTTGTGAATGAAGGGTTCTCCGTCTTCTTGGACTTGAAGCTGCACGACATCGCCAACACTGTCGAGCGGGCAGCCGCCCGTGCCCGGTCTCTCGGTGCTACCTACCTGACTGTCCACGCCGTAGGCGGCGAGGCGATGCTACGCGCTGCGGTTGAAGGCTTCGGCGGCGGGCCCGGTGGAGTGCTGGCCGTCACTGTCCTTACGAGCGAGCGCGACGCTCCGCCGGCCAAGGTGGCGGAGAGATCCGTCCTGGCCGAGCGGGCCGGCTGCACCGGTGTGGTGTGCGCCGCCTCGGATCTGGCCACCGTGACGAGCAGTGTCCCCGCCTTGATTCCGGTGGTGCCGGGTATCAGGCTGGCAGGAGCCGCTTGCGACGACCAAGCCAGGGTTGCGACGGCGGGCGCAGCGGTCGCGGCGGGCGCCAAGCTGCTGGTCATAGGTCGCACGGTTACCGCTGCGCCCGACCCGGAAGCGGCCGCTGCTGAGGTAAAAGAGCAGGTCAGCCTCGCTATTAGCTGAAGCCCTTGCTCGCGGCCGGGCGCTGTGGCAGGCTCCCCGGCGCCGGTTGGGGGGCCGGTCCCGTCTTGGCTTCCCGCCACGAGCGCAGGTTGCAGCTCTCTGTACGTAACATTACAGATGTGCTACAATGCGCGGTGCTGTGGTTTCCCAACCAATAGGGGGACTGAGCGTGCCGGTGCCGACAGCGTCGTTGAACTCAGGAGGACGATGAACCATATGCAAGCCAAACCAAAGTTAAAGACCGTCTGGCGTATAGGGGTAGGGCTGGCCGCGGGTGCACTCGTGCTCGCCGCCTGTGGCAGTACCCCAGCGTCGAAAGGAAAGAGTGGTGGGAACACCACCGCCACGACAGCTCCGTCGCATATCACCAGGGGTGGCACGGTCTACTGGGCGCAGGGTGCTCAGGCCAAGCCGAACTGGATCTTCCCGTTCGCCAGCCTTTCGTACTTCTCGGTCACCAACCTCACCCAGTTCCAGGAGCTCATGTACAGGCCGCTCTACTGGTTCGGGTCGCCGACCAGCGCAGCTCCCGACGTGGACTTCGCTCTCTCGACGGCCAACGCGCCTGTGTGGAACAGCTCCAGCTCCGAGGTGACGATCTCCCTCAAGGGGTGGAAGTTCCGTAGCGGCCAGGTCGTGGACGCCCAAGCCGTCATCTTCTGGCTCAACATGATGAAGGTCGAGGGTGCCGCCAACTGGGCAGGGTACGCCGAGGGTCCCAAGCAGTTCCCCGGCAACATCAAGAGCTATGAAGCGGCCAGCCCGACTGCGACGTCGCTGACGATCACACTCAACGGCACGTACAACCAGAGCTGGTACCTGTACAACGAGCTGTCGCAGATCACCCCGATGGCCGAAGCCTGGGACGTCACGTCACTGACGGCGACACCTGGCAGTGGCGGCTGCGGCACGGTGCTCAACGGCAAGCAGATGACTGGCACCGAGACGTCGATCCTGAAGGACTGCGCCGCAGTCTGGAAGTTCGACACCGACAACGGCGGCACTGCGACTCACGCCCAGATGTCTGGTGACATCGACACTTACGGCACCAACCCGCTGTGGCAAAGCGGCACTGACGGCCCGTGGATCCTCTCTGGGTTCAACGGCAGCAGCGGCGAAGCCACGTTCACACCGAACACCCTGTACAACGGGCCGCAGAAGCCGTACATCAGCAAGTTCGTCGAGCTTCCCTACACGACGTCCGCTGCTGAGTTCAACGCCTTAGCTGCTGGTGGCAGCCAGGCGCCGCAGGTCGGATACCTGCCGTCGTCGAACACACCGCAGAAGACGTCGACCAACCCGCTGAGTCCAGGTGCCAACGCCAGCCAGCTGACGTCGTCGTACAACCTGGTCATCAACCCGACCTGGTCGATCAACTACTTCCCGGAGAACTTCGACTCGACCAAGGGTGCCGACGGTCACGCCGGATCCGTCTTCAAGCAGCTGTACTTCCGTCAGACCCTGCAGGAGATGGTGAACCAGACAGGAATCATCTCGGACTACTTCAAGGGCTACGGCGTTCCGACGTACGGGCCGGTTCCGGTCTACCCGACGAACAATTTTGCAGCGGGTGCCGAGCTTGAAACGGGTGGTCCTTACCCGTTCAGCGAGACCAACGCTGTGAACAACCTGAAGAAGAACGGCTGGAACGTCGTCCCGGGTGGTACCTCTACCTGTGCCAAGGCCGGTACGGCCTCTGGCGATTGCGGTGCCGGAATCCCCGCGGGCACGCCGTTGACCTTCTCGGAGGTCTACGTCGGCGGTGACCCGACGCTCGAGAGCGAAGTCAACTACGAGGTGTCCGAGTGGGCGAAGGCCGGAATCAAGGTCACGACCAAGCAGACCACCTTCGACGACGTCCTCGGGATCGCTGCTGCCTGCTTGCCAAAGATCACTGCGTCCTGCCAGAACTGGGACATGGCGAACTGGGGCGGCGGATGGTTGTTCGCACCTGACTACCTCCCAACCGGTGAGGAGATCTTCGCCACCGGTGCGGGGTCGAACTCGGGTAACTACAACGACCCCAAGAACAACAGCTACATCATCCAGACGAACACCAGTACCAGCAAGTCGATCTTCACGACTTGGGAGAACTACCTCGCCGACCAGTTGCCGGTCATTTGGCAGCCGGATGGTGTGGGAGAGACGGAGATCGCCAAGGACCTCGGTGGAGTGACGCCGATCAACGCCCTGGCGAACCTCGATCCCGAGTATTGGTACTTCACCAACAGCTAGTCGCCTGAGCCTGGGCTGCGCCCAGGCAAAGGCTCGGACGCCGGCTGGTCCGGGAGGCATGAGCCTCCTGGACCAGGGCGTTCGGAGCAGTCAAGGCCGTCGCCCTGGTTGCTGGGCGTCGGCTGGTCTACACTGAGGCGAGAAGAGACCTGGGGAGTCCTCGTCCTCATCTCGTGTTAGGCCCGCGGCAAGATGTCGAGGGCGTCCTGGGGAGGTCGTAGCCACGATCGGGTTCATCATCCGGCGAGTGTTCCAAGCAGTAATCGTGTGCATTGGAGTGGTCGTCTTTGTTTATGTGCTCTTCTCATTCATCGGGCCCGAGGTGCTCGCGAGAGCCATCCTCGGTTCGGCCCGAGCTAAGCCTGCGCAGATACAGCTCACGATTCAGCAGTACGGCCTTAACCAGAACATCTTCGACCAGATAGCCCGTGCCATCGTCCGGTACGTCCATGGCAACTTCGGCATCTCGGCCCAGCAGAACCAACCGGTCTGGCAGCTGATCAAGACGGCGATGCCTCGCTCGCTCCTGTTGGTGGGCGAGTCGACGGTCTTGGCGATGATCGTCGCCCTACCTCTCGGCGTCTTCCAGGTCGTCCGGCGCAACAAAGCCTCGGACTACACGCTGACGTCGCTCTCGTTCATCTTCTACGCCGTGCCTAGTTACCTCTTGGGCACGCTGTTCATCATGGGGTTTGCCATCCACTGGCACATCTTCGACCCGAACATCCAGCCGAGCGAGTCAGTGGCGAGCATCGCCACTGACTGGAAGCAGATATCGCTGCCGGTGCTCACGCTGGCGGCAGGAACCATCGCCGCCTTCAGCCGCTACATGAGGTCATCGATGATGGACGCCCTCACCGAGGACTACGTCCGCACCGCACGGGCAAAAGGGGCGAGCGAGGGTCGGGTGCTCTTCCGGCACGCCTTCCGCAACGCCCTGATCCCGATCATCACCCTCCTCGGCCTGGCCATCCCAGCCATCGCGGCCGGCGCCGTGCTCGTCGAGGACACGTTCAACTACCCGGGAATGGGATTGCTCACGGTCAACGCTGCCACCGGCTTCGACGTACCACTCGTCGTCGGGACGACCATCGTTGCGACCGTGCTGACAGTGATCGGCTCAC
The DNA here is from genome assembly GCA_050744865.1 of Acidimicrobiales bacterium. GTDB lineage: Bacteria > Actinomycetota > Acidimicrobiia > Acidimicrobiales > Bog-793 > JAKACA01. The sequence goes on from JBOGHW010000035.1 coordinate 30,548, forward strand.
TCTTGGCCGACATCCTGTACGTCATCGTAGATCCGAGGATTCGTTATGCCCATCGCTGATGATCAACTAGGTTCGGCATCTTTCGGAACTTCGAGGGCCCTGGCCCTCGGGGAACCGCTCGCGGCGCTGACGGGCGTCGCTCCGGGCGCGCCGCTCGGCAACGAGCCCGAAGGTGGTGAAGCGAGCAGCACAGGCAGTGTTTGGCGCCTTATCGGCCGGGTCTTCATCGAGAACAAGCTCGCAGTCGTGGGCCTGCTCATCATCGTGGTCGTCTTCGGCTTCTGCTTCCTCGGGCCGTTCTTCTACCACTCTCAGCAGGTCTCGGTCATCCTCCGCGGGATCGCCGGCCCGGGTCAGTGCGGTACAGGCAAGCCGTTCCCCGGTCCTTCCTGTCCTCTCGGCACGGACAACAACGGCTACGACGTGCTGGGGAGGCTGATGGTCGCCGGCCAGTCCTCCCTCGAAGTCGGCTTGGCTGCTGCCATCGTCGCCACGATGATCGGTGTCGTCTACGGCGCCGTGTCGGGCTTCTTCGGTGGGATACTCGACGCCGTCCTCATGCGTTTCGTTGACGCAGTGCTCTCGATCCCTGGTCTGTTGCTCCTCATCGTGGTGTCTGTGCTCTTCACGCCGAGCAAGGACTTCCTGATCCTCGTAATCGCAGCGCTGGCATGGCTCTACCCCGCCCGACTGGTTCGAGGCGAGACGCTGACCCTGCGAACGCGTGAGTACGTCCAGGCTGTGCGTGTCATGGGTGGCAGCGGGCGCCGGATCGTTTACAGGCACATCATTCCCAACGCCATCGGGACGATCGTGGTCAACGCCACCTTCCAGGTGGCCGATGCGATCCTGGCGCTGGCTGGGCTGAGCTTCCTCGGTCTGGGGATTCGTGCACCGCAGACGGACTGGGGACAGATGCTCTCCCTGGGTGTGCAGTACGTCCAGACCGGTGCGTGGTGGCTCATCGTGCCTGCAGGACTCGGCATCGTCGTGATAGTTGTCGCCTTCAACCTCATTGGCGACGCCCTCCGTGACGCCCTCGAGGTAAGGCTGCAGCAACGCTAGGGTCGTCGCCTCGCTGATCTAGGTCAAAGGGCCTCCTGCCTTGTTGGGCGGGGGGGCCCTTAGGCGTAGCGCTGGCTGGCGGTCGGCGTCTCCATCGCCCGGCAGGCCAGCCGAGCTCGCGGGCATCTCGTCCGGCCCCACCGGTGGCAACTGTCCACAAGTCGCCGGCCCCGGCGCGCTCGCGGGCATCTCGTCCGGCCCCACCGGTGGCAACTGTCCACAAGTCGCCGGGCCAGCCGAGCTCGCGGGCATCTCGTCCGGCCCCACCGGTGGCAACTGTCCACAAGTCGCCGGCCGACCGAGCTCGCGGGCATCTCGTCCGGCCCCACCGGTGGCAACTGTCCACAAGTCGCCGGCCAGGCGAGCCAGTGAGGGAGCCTAAGCAGACCTGGGAAGCCCTGCTGGCAGGGCAGGAACTGTAGGACTCCTAGGCCGCTAGGCGCTAGGGGCGCGCTCGGAGCTAGGCGTTCGGGCGGGCTCGGAGCTAGGCGCTAGCTAGGGGGCGCGCTCGGAGCTAGGCGCTAGGGGCGGCGCTAGGGGCTAGGGCCAGACCAGACCCGGTGCGTTGCGCGCCCACCACCAACGGCGGGGGCGCTCAGACGAACGTGGCGGCCAGCTGGTCCGGGTTGTCGACAGGGGCCTGGAGGGGGAAGTGGCACGCAGCCAGGTGGCCTTCCCCGAAGAGACGCAACGGGGGTTCTTCAGCGGCGCAGACGTCCTGCGCGTACGGGCAGCGCGTGCGGAAGCGGCAGCCGCTCGGTGGCGTCATGGCCGACGGCAACTCGCCGGTGATGACCTGGCCACGCTTGGCGCGGGCGATCGAGGGCTCTGCCACCGGGATCGTGTCGATGAGCCCCTTCGTGTACGGGTGAACCGGCTTCTCGTAAATCGCCTGGGCGGCCGCCACTTCGACGAGCTTGCCCAGGTACATGACGCCAATGCGGTCAGAGAGGTACTTGACGACCGCCAAGTCGTGCGAGATGACGATGTAGGAGAGCCCGTGCCTGTCCTGCAACCCCTTCATGAGGTTGAGGACCTGCGCCTGGATCGACACGTCGAGTGCAGACACAGGTTCGTCGCAGACGATCAGCTTCGGGTTGAGGGTAAGGGCCCGGGCGAAGCCGATGCGCTGACGCTGTCCGCCGGAGAACTCGTGCGGGTAGAGCTCGTAGGCTTTGCGGGACAAACCGACTTCGTCGAGCAACTCGAATACCCGCCTGCGCTGCTCGGCTCCGTTGCCTATGCCCTGTACGACGAGCGGTTCGCGAAGGATCGAGCCGACCCGCATCCTCGGGTCGAGCGAGGCGTAGGGGTCCTGGAACATCAACTGCATGTCGCGTCGTTGGCGGCGAAGCTCGAGGCCGCGCATCGAGGTGGTGTCCTTCCCCTCGAAACGGATCGCCCCAGAGTTCGGCTTCTCCAAGCCGACGATGAGTCTGCCGATCGTGGTCTTGCCGCATCCGGACTCGCCCACCAGACCGAAGGTCTCGCCCTCCCGGACGCTGAATGTGACGTCCGACACAGCTTTGATGCTGCCAACCTTGCGCTGGACGACGGCGCCAGCGGTGACGCCAAACTCCTTGACCAGGTTTTCCAGCTGCAGGAGAGGACGTCTGTCGACTAGCTCGGCAACTCGCATCTCGGCCCGATCCAGCGCGGCCTGGCGCTCCTCCGGCGAGATCGTAAGCACAGGTCGCCCGGCTTCGGTCGAGCCGATCGGGTTAAAGCAGGCAAAGCGGTGCTTGGGGCTGTCAACGGTCGCCCTCAGCTCTGGGTCGTCCTGGCGGCAGTGCTCGGTGGCGAACGCGCACCGAGGATTGAAGCGGCAGTTGTGCAGTTCCTGGGACAAGTCCGGCGGCAACCCTGGGATGCTGTAGAGCTTCTGCGTGCTGTCCTGCTCCAGTTGGGGGATGGAGTGGAGAAGCGCCGACGAGTAAGGGTGCTGCATCGCGTGGAACAGCTCGGTCGTCTCAGCCTCTTCGACGATCCGCCCCGCGTACATGACCACGACCCTGTCGGTGCGACCCGCGATCACTCCCATGTCGTGGGTGATGAGCACGATGGCCATGTTGAGTCGCCGTCGGAGGTCGTCGAGCAGGTTGAGGATCTGTGCCTGGATCGTCACGTCGAGCGCTGTCGTCGGCTCGTCGGCAATGAGGAGCTTGGGCTCGCACGACAGTGCCAAGGCGATCATCACTCGCTGGCGGAGGCCCCCGGACAGCTGGTGTGGGTAGTAGTTCATGCGCTCAGCCGGGCGCGGCATGCCGACGAGCGTGAGCACTTCGAGTGCACGCTCTTGTGCCTCGACCTTGGTCACGTTGCGGTGCAGGCGAACGCCTTCGACGATCTGCTGGCTGACGGTCATGGTGGGGTTCAGCGACGTCATCGGATCCTGGAAGATCATGGCGATGTCGTTGCCGCGGATCGCTTGCATGTCCTTGTTGGACATCGGGACGACGTTCTTGCCGTCGACGCGGATCGAGCCGCGGGCTATGTGCCCGACATTGGGGAGAAGGCGCATGACCGAAAGGCCGAGCGTGCTCTTGCCGCAGCCAGACTCGCCGACGATACCGATGCACTCGCCTTCGGCCACCGTGAGGGTGACGCCGTCGACCGCGCCGACGTTGGCAGTCCTCAAGTGGAATTCCGTACGTAGATCCTCGACTTCGAGGACGTTTGCCACGAGACCACCCCTTAGTTGATCGACTACATCCAGAGCCGGCTAAGTGCCGGGCACCGTGTCGCCCAGCATGTAAACCACATCCTACTCCACAGCGTCACATGGCGGCTGGCGCCGCTCACCTGGTCAGGCCCCGCTTGCCGCGCTATCGTTGCCGCTCATGCCTCAACCTCCCAGCCTCAGCCCGGAGCAGCGCCAGGCTGCACTCGAGAAAGCCGCAGCCGTCAGGCGTGCGCGGGCCGAGCTCAAGGATCACCTTAAGAGCGGCCGCGTCAGCCTCAAGGAACTGCTCGCCAAAGCAGACTCCGACGAGACCGTCGGCAAGATGAAGGTGCTTGCAGCTCTCGAAGCCCTGCCGGGAACCGGCAAGGTCAAGGCCCGCCGCATGATGGAAGCCATCGGGATCAGCGACACTCGCCGCCTGCAGGGCCTTGGTGCCAAGCAGCGTGAGTCCTTGCTCGAGGCCGCCGAGAAGTCCTGAGCCGGGTAGCAAGCCCGTCAGGGACGGCAACACAAGGCCGTAGCGCCTTGATCATCGTCATCTTCGGTGCCGGCGGGGTCGGCAAGGGAACTCTCATTTCGCGCATGCTGGCCAGGGACGAGAGCCTCTGGCTGAGCCGGTCTTGGACCACGCGCGCCCGCCGCCCCGGCGAGCCCACCGAGGCGTACTGGTTCGTCGACAAGGAAGCTTTCGAAGCCAAAGTTGCGGCCGGCGGCTTCTTGGAGTGGGCGAGCATCCTCGGCGAGCTCTACGGCACGCCGCTGCCCGACCAGCCTGCTGGTCGGGACGTGGTGCTCGAGATCGACGTGCAAGGGGCGAGGCAGATCATGGCGTCGACGCCGGATGCACTGCTCGTCCTGATCACGGCGCCCTCCGTCGAGGTGCAGGTCAAACGGTTACGAGGGCGCGGCGACGCGGAGGCGCACGTGCAGCGACGAGTCGCGCTCGGGCGGCGGGAAGAGGTCGAAGGGCGGCAGATCGCGTCCCGCGTCGTGGTCAATTCGGACCTCGATACGACCGTTGACGAGTTGCTGGCTATCATTGGGGACGCCCGTAGCGGGGAAGCACCGCGCCCTTAGGCGTGGTCACCGCCACGCAGTCCCGATTTGCCGAAGCCCTGAAGGAGCTTGATGGCTGAGCCGCGCAGCACAATGATCGACCCGCCGATTGAGTCATTGCTGGACAAAGTCGACTCCAAGTTCACTCTCGTGACTCTGGCCGCCAAGCGGGGCCGGCAGGTCAACTCCTACTTCAGCCAGCTCGGAGAGGGCCTCGGCGCCATCGTGCCGCCGCAGGTCACCTCGGTGGCGCGCAAGCCGCTGTCGATCGCCATCGAGGAGATCGCCGCCGGCAAGGTAAAGGCCGTTCCGGTCGGCAGTGCAGCTGCGGTCGAGGTTTCTGAAGGCGACGCTGCAGCCGAGCCCGATGAGGCTGCCTCCGGCGACGGTGACGACAAAGCCAGCTGACGCTTCGCCACAGGGCCTGTCCTCACGGCAGGATCAGGTGCTGGCCGGGGCTCAGATCGTTCTCGGCGTGAGCGGCGGCATCGCCGCTTACAAAGCAGTCGAAGTTTGCCGCCGGCTCGTCGATCTCGGTGCCCACGTGACGCCTGTTCTCACCGCCGGGGCCCTTCGCTTCGTGGGCGAGGCGACGTTCGCCGCCCTGGCTTCGGAGCGTCCGAAGACATCCCTGTTCGACGACGATGACCCGATACCCCACACCCGCCTCGGCCAGCGGGCCGACGTCGTCGTGGTGGCGCCGGCCACGGCGCGTGTGATCGGCTCCTATGCGGCGGGCATCTCGTCCGACCTCCTGTCTGCGACGCTGCTTGCCACGAAGGCGCCTGTCGTGGTGTGCCCCGCCATGCACACCGAGATGTGGGAGCACCCGGCCGTGCGGGACAACGTGGCCGTGCTGCGGCGCCGTGGCGTCCACATCGTCGAGCCCGCCGAGGGGCGCCTGGCCGGGGGGGACTCCGGAAAGGGGCGCCTGGCCGAGCCGGCGGAGATAGTTGCCGAGGTCGTACGTGTCGCCTCCATGGCGCCGGCGGCGCCGAAGGACCAGGATCTCGCCGGGCGCCGAGTGCTCGTGACGGCGGGCGGTACCCGCGAGCCGATCGACCCGGTGCGTTTCATCGCCAACCGCTCCTCGGGCAAGCAGGGCTATGCACTGGCCGAGGCCGCGCTGGCACGGGGCGCCGAGGTAACCCTCGTGACAACGGTGCAGCGCCCGATCTCGGCGTCGGTTGCCACCGTCGAGGTCGATACTGCCGCCGAGATGGCAGAGGCCGTCTTGTCCCGCGCCGCCGGCCAGGACCTGGTGGTCATGGCGGCCGCTGTTGCCGACTTCCGCCCGGCCAGCCCGGCGTCTTCCAAGCTGCGCAAGTCCGCCGGCATCCCCTCGGTGGTGCTCGAGCCGACCGAGGACATCCTGGCCGCCCTGGGGCGGGCGCGGAAGGCGTCCCAGGTATTGGTCGGCTTCGCCGCCGAGACCGAGTCGCTCCTCGAACGCGCCACCGAGAAGCTCACCTCCAAGGGCGCCGACCTGTTCGTCGGCAACGACGTGAGCGCGAGCGGGGTTGGGTTCTCGCACGACACCAACGCAGTTGTCATAGTGTCCGCCACGGGGTGGACAGAGGTGCCGCTGCAGCCAAAGCGCGCCGTCGCGGACGCCGTCCTCGACGCCGCCGTAGCCCATATGACCGAAGATCCAGGATTGACCAAGGAGTAGTTCGTTGAACAGCTTTCTCTTCACCTCCGAATCCGTGACCGAAGGTCACCCGGACAAGGTGGCGGACCAGATATCCGACGCCGTCCTCGACGCCATCCTGGACAAGGACCCGGCCGGGCGCGTCGCTTGCGAGACGCTGCTCACCACCGGCTTGGTCGTCGTCGCCGGCGAGATCACGACCAGGGAGTACGTGGACGTGGCGCGCCTGGCCCGCGAGACCATTCGGGGCATCGGGTACGACAGGGACGAGGTTTGTTTCGACGGAAACACCTGCGGGGTCGTGGTCTCGATCGACGAGCAGTCGCCGGACATCGCCGTCGGCGTGAACACCGCACAAGAGGTGCGGGCGGGCACCGCAGGCGAGGACGTCCTCAGCGCCCAGGGTGCCGGCGACCAGGGAATGATGTTCGGGTTCGCCTGCGACGAGACGCCTGACCTCATGCCGCTGCCGATCTGGCTCGCCCACCGCCTGGCTCAGCGCCTGGCGGCGGTGCGCAAGGACGCGACGATCCCTTACCTAGGCCCGGACGGCAAGACCCAGGTCTCGGTTCGCTACGAGGACTGGCGCCCGGTCAAGCTCGAGACCGTGCTGATCTCGACCCAGCACCTGAAGGGCATCCCGATAGAGGACTGCCTTGCCGGCGACTTGAGCAAGCACGTGATCGCGCCTTTGTTGCCCGAGGACATCGACTGCGGCGACTTCAGGTTGCTGGCGAACCCGACGGGGCGTTTCGAGATAGGAGGGCCGACGGCCGACACCGGTCTCACGGGCCGCAAGATCATCGTCGACACCTACGGAGGGGCTGCGCGCCACGGCGGCGGTGCCTTCTCGGGCAAGGACCCGTCCAAGGTCGACCGCTCCGGTGCCTACGCCGCCAGGTGGGTCGCCAAGCACGTGGTGGCCGCCGGCGCCGCCCGCCGTTGCGAGATCCAGGTCGCCTACGCCATCGGTGTGGCCCGGCCGCTCTCTGTCATGGTCGAGACGTTCGGGACAGAGTCCGTCGACCCGGGCAAGATCGAAGCGACCATCGACGAGTTGTTCGACCTGCGCCCGGCTGCCATCATCCGCGACCTCGACCTGCGCCGGCCGATATACAAGCGCACGGCCGCCTACGGGCACTTCGGGCGATCGGACGCCGACCTGCCCTGGGAGGCACTGCCCAAGGTCGCCGAGATGCGCGCCTCGCTCGGCCTCTAACCACCGCACGAGACAGCGGGCAGCCGGCGTGCCGACTGGCGCCGGGGTGGCACCCGGCGGACCGGAGGCGGGGGCGGCTCGCACCGTCGAGGTGCTGCCGGACTCGAGCGGGATCGATCGGAGCTTCCACTACACGGTCCCGGCTTCGTTGGGGCCAGTCCCGGTAGGGTCGATAGTCCGGGTGCCGCTTCACGGGAGGCGCCTAAGGGGTTGGGTCGTTGCCGCCGGGACGGCAGCTCCCGAGGGGGTCCGGCCCGTCCCGATACTGGCGCTGGTCTCCGCCGGCCCGGCGCCTCCGATCGTCGAGCTCTGCCAGTGGGCAGCCTGGCGGTTCGCCGGGCGCCTCAGACCTCTTCTGGCTGCCGCCTCACCGCCTGTGCTGGTCCGCCCGGCACAGCGGCCGGCGATCTCCCCGAGACCGGGCGTGGCGGTGGAGGACAAGTTGCCCGGCGTGGCGCTGGATCACAAGTTGCCGGGCGTGGCAACCGAGGGCCGGCGCGCTGCGCAGCCAACGGGATCCGAGCTACGAGCCGACTCGGTGCCTGCTGCTGTCTCGGCCTGCCTAGACGCCGGCGACGCCGTACTGCGCCTTCCTCCCTCGCTGCCCCGCCTCGACGTCGTCCTCGAGGTCATCTCGCGTGTGGGCGCGGAGCGAGACGGGCACCGAGTACTCGTGCTGGCAGAGTCCCGAAGCGATGCTGAGACCCTGGTGGACCGCCTAGCCAGCCGCGGTCTGAAGGCGGCGCTTCAGCCAGAGGATTGGGCGCTCGCCGCCGGCGGCGGATCCGGCGCGCCGAGCGTCGTCGTAGGCACCCGAAACGCCGTCCTGGCGCCGGGTGGCTGTTCGGCCATCGTCGTCCTCGACGCCCACTCGGAGTCCTACAAGAGCGCGCGGGTCCCAGCCTTCGACGCCCGGGTGATCGCCGCGGAGCGCGCCCGGCGAGAGGGCGCACCGGCGTGTTTCGTCTCGTCATGCCCTGGAGTGGAGCTCACCTCCGGGCGAGCGATCGTGACGCTCGTGCCGGTTCAAGAGCGCGCAGGCTGGCCGCGATTGGTGACTCTCGACGTCCGTCAGGAGGATCCCCGAGACGCCGGCTACCCGCCCGCCTTGCTAGCTCTTGTCCGGCAAGCGGTCGCCGACGGTCGCGGCCGGCCAGTGGTGCTCGTGCTGAATCGCAAAGGGCGGGCGCGCTTGCTTGCCTGCGCTGCATGCCGATCGATCCAACGCTGCGAACGCTGCGCGTCGGCCCTCGTCCAACCCGAACGAGCCCGGCGGGGCGAGGTTGGCACCCTCGCCTGCCCACGCTGTGGGTGGACTGGGCAAGCGCTCTGCAACGAGTGCGGGTCCGCCCGGCTCAGCATCCTCCGGCCCGGCGCCAACCGGGCGGTCGAGGAGGTCGCGGCCGTCCTCGGCGTCGACGTGGGCGACGTCGACGCGGCAACGGCGTCGCTCCCGGATACCCCCGTTCTCGTGGGCACCGAGGCCGTGCTGCACAGGGTGCGATCGGCGGCCATGGTCGGCTTCCTCGACTTCGACATCGAGTTGATGGCCGCCAGGTTCCGCGCCTCGGAGAGGGCCCTCGTCCTCCTGGCCAGGGGCGCTCGTTTGGTCGGTGGCCGGGCTCGGCCCGGCAGGGTGGTAGTCAGGACGAGCGCCCCGGACCATCCTGTGATCCGGGCTGCCGAGCAGGGAGATCCCGGTCTCGCCTCGGGGGAGGAGGCACGCCGCCGGAGCATGCTGTCCCTCCCGCCGTTCAGCTCCCTTGCGGTCGTTGAGGGAGAGGGGGCGCAGTCCCTCGTCGACGCTCTGCCGGCGGGCATCGAGGCAGCGCCGGGCAAGCGGGGCGGCTTCCTCCTCCGGGCTGCTAGCGCTGCTCAGCTGGCGGACGGCCTGGCTGGGATAGTCGCCCAGCAGCCGGCCGGGTGGGCTGGAGCCGGCGTGCGCGTCGAGGTCGACCCGGCGGACGTCTGACCAGCGGGCTGTTGCCATGGCGGGTCGTGTCGGTTAGGTGCTCGGCCGCCGGGTCCCCAGGTCGGACCGCGGCACCATGGTTCCGCCCTACAGGGAGCCGAGCGGCGTACTTCCTGCTAGCATGCTCGCTGTCGACGTATGTCGGCTTGGCGTTTGTGCGCCGTCGCGGTCCTCTCGGGGCCTCTGCTTGCACCATCGCCTGCGGTTTCCGTTACTTTCCCTCCGGGTCGGCGCGGCCGTCCGGAACCAGAAGAAAGCTTGTTCTGCACGCATGCCCGACAAGACGGCGACGATCGCCGAGCACCGGCTCCACGAGACCGACACCGGCTCGCCCGAGGTCCAGGTTGCGATCCTCACGGAGCGCATCAACCACCTCACCGAGCACTTGAAGGTCCACCGTGGCGATCACCACACCCGGCGCGGCCTCATGAAGATCATCGGTCGCCGCCGCCGCCTACTGGACTACGTGAAAGCGAATGACGTCGACCGCTACCGAGCGCTCATAGCCAGGCTCGGTATCCGGCGCTAGCGCCGGGTCAGTAATCCACATCACGGCGCCGGCAGCCGTCAGCTGCCAGTCGCCGCGTACCGGGCAGACCGCCCGGTGCACGACGACTGGGAACTGGCCGGTCCGTCGCCTCTACACATAGGAGTGTCATGGCGGACGCCATCACTGTCTCCGGTCCCGTCAGCGGGACCGACCGCACGCTGTCCTTCGAGACCGGCAAGCTTGCCGGCCAGGCCGACGGGGCTGTTGTCGCCAGACTCGGCGACACGATCGTCCTCGTGACGGCGACCGCGGCCCGCAAGGTCCGTGAAGGTACGGACTTCTTCCCGCTCACCGTGGACATCGAGGAGCGGATGTACGCGGCGGGCAAGATCCCCGGCTCGTTTTTCCGCCGCGAGGGCAAGGCCTCGGACCAGGCGATCCTCACGTGCCGGTTGATCGACAGGCCGCTCAGGCCATCGTTTCCTGAGGGATTTCGCAACGAGGTCCACGTCGTGGGGACGATTATTGGAGCCGACCTCGTCAACCCGCACGACGTGCTGGCGATCAATGGAGCCTCGGCCGCCCTCATGATCTCGGGCATCCCGTTCGACGGCCCCATCGGCGCCGTGCGGCTGGCGTACTCGACCGAGGGAACCTGGATTCCTCACGCCAGCTACCAGGAGGGCGACGAGTCGACCTTCGAGCTGGTAGTCGCCGGCCGGGCGCTCGGAGACGAGGCTGACGCAGACGTCGCCATCATGATGGTCGAGGCCGGTGGAACCGAACAGGCTTTCGAGTTCTTCGAGCAGGGAGCCCCGAAGGTGACCGAGGAGGTCATCGCCGAGGGTCTGCAGGCCGCCAAGACCTGGATCCGGGAGTCCATCGAGCTCCAGCGCGAGCTTGCTGCCAAGGCCGGCAAGAAAGAAACGATCCCCTTCGACCTCTTCGTCGACTACTCCGACGACGTCTACGATCGTGTGGTCGCGACCGGCTCCGAGCGCCTGGCGACGGCCAACGCCATCACCTCCAAGGCGGAGCGCAACGCCGCTCTCGACAGTGCCACCGACGGCATCGTGGCAGAGCTGAGCACCGAGTTCGAGGGGCGCGAGCGCGAGATCAAGGCCGCCGTCCGCTCTTACACCAAGAAGATCGTGCGGAAGCGGATCGTGGCCGAGGGCATCCGCATCGACGGCCGCGGCACCAGCGACATCCGGCCCCTTTCGGCCGAGGTGGGGATCCTCCCGACGGCGCACGGCTCTGCCCTCTTCCAGCGTGGCGACACCCAGGTTCTCAACGTCACCACGCTCGGAATGCCGCGGATGAACCAGATGCTCGACACCATCGGGGCCGACGACTCCAAGCGGTACATGCACCACTACAACTTCCCGCCCTACTCGACGGGAGAGACGGGATTCATGCGCGGCCCCAAGCGCCGCGAGATCGGCCACGGCATGCTCGCCGAGCGGGCCCTGCTGCCTGTCGTGCCGCCGCAGTCGGAGTTCCCCTACGTACTGCGGCTCGTGTCCGACGTCTTGTCGTCGAACGGTTCTACGTCGATGGCCTCGGTGTGTGGCTCGTCGCTGTCGCTGATGGACGCCGGCGTGCCAATCAAGGCCCCCGTCGGCGGCATCGCCATGGGCCTGGTCTACGCCGAGGGCGTGTACACCACGCTCACCGACATCCTCGGGGCCGAGGACGCCTTCGGAGACATGGACTTCAAGGTTGCCGGCACCGCCGACGTCGTCACTGCACTGCAGCTGGACACCAAGATCGCCGGTCTGCCCGCCGAGGTCCTCGCACAGGCGCTGCAGCAGGCACATGAGGCTCGCCTCAAGATCCTCGCCGTCATGGCAGGTGCCATCTCCGAGCCCCGCGACGACGTGCAGGCTCACGCTCCCAAGATCGTCACGTTCGAGATTCCTGTCGAGAAGATCGGCGAGGTCATCGGGCCCAAGGGCAAAGTCATCAATGCTCTGCAAGCCGAGACCGGTGCCGACATCAACATCGACGACGACGGCTCGGTTGGAGTCGTGACCATCGGAGCCAAGGAGCGCACTGTCGTCGACGAGGCCCGCCGCCGTATCGAGCTGATCCTCGACCCACCGAGCGCCGAAGTCGGAGCCGTGTACTCGGGCAAGGTCGTCAACATCACCAAGTTCGGTGCCTTCGTCAACATCCTCCCGGGTCGTGACGGGCTTGTCCATATCTCACGGCTCGGCCAGGGCAGGCGAGTCGAGCGAGTCGAGGACGTCGTCGAGCTCGGCCAGGAGATCGAAGTCCGCGTGGACGACATCGACCCGCAGGGCAAGGTGTCGCTCTCTCTCGCATCGGCGGCACCGGCAGGCGGAGATGGTGCTTCCGGCTCCGGCGAGTCTGTGCCCGGTAATGGTGGGTCGCATGCCGGCTCGGGTGCCGGCGAGGGCACCTCGGGCGTAGCTCGGGCCTCCTTCGAAGCATCATTCGATGCCGAGCTCGAGGCGACCTTCGGTGAGCTCGGTCCCGGCGAGCAGGCGGCCGAGAGCCGTGGTGAGAGCCGTGGCGGCGGGCGCCGTGACGGTGGTCGCCGTGACGGCGGGCGCCGTGACGGGGGCGGTCCGCGTCGTCGTCCCCGCTGACGTTGATAAGGACTTCGCTCCTCTCGGGGGGGATACGCCTGGTCACTGAGTCGATGCCGGACGTGTCGTCGGCTTCGATCGGAGTGTGGGTCGGAACGGGTTCGCGCGACGAGAGCGATGCCCAGTCGGGCATCTCTCACTTTCTCGAGCACCTCCTGTTCAAGGGGACTGCGACGAGGACGGCACGAGACATAGCCGAGGCGGTCGACGCCGTTGGGGGCGATATGAACGCCTACACGACCAAGGAGTACACGACCTTCTACGTGCGGGCGCTCTCCGAGCACCTCGACCTCAGCCTCGACATCCTGTGCGACATCTTGCGGGAGCCGGCACTCCGGCCGGACGAGGTCGACGCCGAGCGCCAGGTGATACTGGAAGAGGTACTCATGCACCTCGACGAGCCATCGGACGTCGTGCAGGAGCATTTCAGCGAAGCCATGTTTCCGGGCCACCCACTCGGCCGCGAGGTGCTCGGCCTCCCTGAGGTGATCAAGAGGGTGAGCGTCGCCGAGATCCGGGCCTTCTTCGACCAGCATTACCTGCCTGGCAACATGGTCGTAGCCGCCGCCGGCGACGTCGATCACGAAGCGGTGGCCGTTGAGATAGAGCGCCGCTTCGCCGGGCGGGAGGGCGGTGCTCCTCCCGTGCGCCGTGCGCCGGGTGCCAACCCGCAACCGCTGGCCGTCGAGCGGCGGGACACCGAGCAGGCACACCTCGTGCTCGGCCTCCGGGCGCCCGCCCGCAAGTCGCCCGACAGGTTCAAGCTGGCGGTCGTCAACCACGCACTCGGCGGTGGACTCTCGAGCCGCCTGTTCCAGGAGGTGCGGGAGTCACGGGGCCTCTGCTACTCGATCGGTTCGGACAGGATCGCCTACGAGGACGCCGGCGCCTGGGCAGTGTCGGTCGGGACGGGTCCCGAGAACGCCGAGGAGGTGCTCGGTATCATCCGCACCGAGCTTGCCGATGTAGAGAGTGCGGGCATCACCGAACGCGAGCTCGAAGTGGCCAAAGGACACCTACGTGCCGAGTTGCTGCTCTCGCTGGAGGACTCGGGCGCTCGTATGTCGCGCATCGGCGCCAGCCTCCTGTTATACGGCGAGGTGCTCACGGTGGACGAGTTGCTTTCCAAGGTTGCGAGCGTGACCATGGAGGACGTGACCGAGGTAGCCGGCCGGGTGTTGAGCGCGCCAAGGACCCTTGCGGTAGTCGGGCCGTTCGACGAGTCCGACTTCGCCTGAGCGGCCATGATCCGCGTAGGCGTGTTCGGCGCCGGCGGTCGCATGGGGGCGACAACCTGCGCTGCCATCTGGGCTGCGCACGACCTCGAGCTTGTGGCCGCCGTCGACCCATCCCATGCCGGTGCCGAGCTGTCAGAAGTCGTCGCCGCGGCTGGAGCCGGCGCGGGGGTCGGTGCCGGAGTTTTCGTGACGGCCGAACCGGGCGTCATGGCACTGGCCGGGGTCGAGGTCGCCGTCGACTTCACCGTGGCAGGCGCCGCCCGCGAGAATCTCCGGTGGTGCGCCGCACACGGAGTTCACGTCGTCGTCGGGACGACAGGCTTCAACGAGACTGATATCGCCGAGCTGCGCCAGCTCTTTGCTCCTGGTCTTCTGGCCAACGCCGTGGTTGCGCCCAACTTCTCGATTGGTGCCGTCATGATGATGCGTTGCGCGGCCATGTGTGCGCCGTATTTCGAGGGCGCCGAGATCATCGAACTGCACCACAGCGGCAAGCGGGATGCTCCGTCCGGCACGGCTCTGGCGACTGCCCGGGCGATGGCGGCGGCTCGGGTTGCGCAGGGCTCCGGTGAGCTGGCGCCCGATCCCACCGAGATCGAAGCCCTGCGCGGCGCCCGTGGCGGGGCGACGACGGCCGGTGTGCACGTCCACTCGGTTCGGCTCCCCGGCCTCGTGGCTCACCAGGAAGTGTTGCTGGGCTCGGCTGGCGAGACGCTGACGATCCGTCACGACTCGACAGACCGAGTCTCGTTCATGGCTGGTGTGCTGCTGGCCGTGCGGGGCGTTGCCGGCCACGACGGGCTCACTGTCGGCCTCGAGCCGCTCCTCTAGCCGGGCGGTTGGCCAGCCGGCCCAGGTCAGTCGGCGAGCCCGAGGAGAGTTTCAATCGGTAGGCGGTAGTTCAGCTCCTCGACTTCCCGCCCGCCCCGCCCGGCCGGCCGGCCCAGGTCAGTCGGCGAGCCCGAGGAGAGTTTCAATCGGTAGGCGGTAGTTCAGCTCCTCGACTTCCCGCCGCCTGGCGGCAGGCGGCCGCCCGCCTGGGCCGCTGGCCCTCCGCCCCCGGCCGGCCCGCTCAGGGCCAGGCGACAGTGGCCTGCCCGGCTGAGGTGACCTTCTCTGCCGCCGAGAGCAGCCCGCTCGAGTTCACGGACCGGATGTAGACGGCCCTCGTCCCGGCCGGCACGGCCAGCGTCACCATGTGGCCGGCGCCCGTCGAATCCGCTACCTGCTTGACGGCACTGTCCTGGCCGGTCGAGCTGACGTAGATCAGCTGGTAGGACGTGGACTGGCCGTCGTACCAGTTCGCCCCTGGCGCCTCGAAACGAAGACCGGCACCCGACAAACTTGCCTTCCTCACCACTCCCGGCGGCCGGGAGTCAGTTGCCTCGTTGCCGGAGTTGTACTCGTCATGGAAAGCGCGCCACCAGCTGCCGGTCGTCGGAGCAGGCGCCTTTGTCGACCAAGCGAACAGGTATCCCTCGCGGGTGACGGTGACGAGGTCGTCCTTCCCATTGCCGAACAGGTCGCCGGCACTCGGCGCGTACATGCTCCAGCCGCCCGTGAACTTCGGGAAGCCTGGCGCCTCGGCGCCGTCTGCGAGCTGCCCATTGACCGCCGAGGAGTCGCCACCGGTGACGAGGTCGTTGCCCGAGGAGTTGCCGACAGGGGCGATGAGCGGCTGGCCGAGGAAGTCGTCTCCCTGCTCGTCGGTGGGAAAGCCCGGCAGTTCGGAGGTCGCTGTGGTGCCGTTGCCGGCCAAGGCCGGCCAGACGGAGTCGAGTTGCTGGATGGCGTTGCCCGATCCTGGGTACAGGAGCGACGCAGCCAGGCTCTCAGCGCCCATTGTCGGCTCGGCGTAGACGAGCTGGCTGCCGAGGACGCCGAAGGCGCCGCTGCCGCTGAAGGGCGTCGGAGTGGGGCCGGGCAAGGACCCGGAGATTGCCAGTTGGGGATTGCTGACGATGTTGAGCAAAGCCTTCAGCACGGCGCCCTTCGACCCGTAGCTGCCGAGCACTCTGCCGCTGGCGCTGAGCAGGCTGTCGGGAGACCAGACGCCGCCCACGGCGACTTGGTCGAGGTTGTCGCCGGCGGCGCCGAGCACGTCAGCCGCCGAGGGCGAGTCGGTGCCCTCGGTGAGGAACTCCTGCGCGCTGCCGTAGTCCTCGATGGTGCCCTGCATGCGTACCGGCCAGCCCTTCACGAGCTTTCCGGCCGCGGTATAGGCGAAGACGAAGAAGTAGGGGAGGACCTGTAACCCTCCGACCGACGAGCCGATCTCGGTGTACTGGCTCCGGATGACGAGATCGGGCGGCCCGGTGTGAGAGAAGTCGGCGACCACGGGCGGCGTGTCGAGCTTCTGGTCGTCCTCGAGCGTGTAGCCGGAGGGGAGATCCTCCTCGGCCGCGGTGAGCGTCACCCGCACGGGCCAGCCGGCCAGGGTCTTCCCGTAGCCGTTCCAGGCGTGGATCTCGCCGTCCCAGCCTGCCTGCACGATGTCGAGAGCCTGCGAGCCGGCCTTCAGCGCGACGAGTACCGGAGGGGCGGTGTCGCCTTCTTGAGGGTTCCGCTGGTGGGGTAGCGACGGCCTGGGTATGGGAGGAGGCGCCACGCCGGCGTCCATCAATATCGGCCAACCCTTCATGAGCTGCCCATGGGAATTGAAGACGTAGACGTAGCCGTCCTGGCTGGTTGCCACGACCGAGAGCTGGCCGGTATGGAACAGGTCACCGACGGCTAAGTCGGAGACGATCGGTTGGTAGCCCGCCGACACTCCGGCGGGCAGGTCGGCGTCGGTGACGGCGTCGGTGTGGGCCGGCCAGCCAGGCAGCTCTTGCCCGGTCTTCGGGTCGATGGCGTCGATCGTGCCGTCCGAGGTACCGAAGACGATGTCGAGGTTGCCGGTGCCCTGCAGGTCAACCAGTGCCGGTTGGCTCTCGCCGCTCGAACCGATGTCGAGGGGAAAGCCGCTCAGCGCTGTCGGGTCGTGGAAGACGTCGATGACACGGCGGGCGATGCCGACCAGGTTCCAGTGGCCCCGGACGGCAGTCACCACCCGAAACGTCACGTCGTACTCGTCGCTCGTCTCCAACTCCTTGGTGGTCGACAAGCTGAAGGGAGCTTTGTAGAACGACGCCGGTATCGCCGAGAGGTCGAGCGTGCCGAACGTGCCGGAGAAGTCGCCCGAGGCGATACCGGAGGAGATGTTGTGCCAGGTCTGCGGATCTGCGCCGGTGTTGTACTGGAGGTCCCAGGTGTAGCTCTGGTCGGGGTAGGCACTCACGGTGCCCGTCACGGTGACGGACTTCTGCGTAGTGGGGTCGGCGATCGTGTACCAGTCCGGGGAATCGATCTCGGGCGCGGCAGGCACTTCATCGTCCGCCACGGCGGTGACAGCGGTTTCCACGTCAGGCATCCCGTAGCCGTACTGCTCGTTCCATGTGCCCGGGCCGGACGGCCAGGTGAGGCTCGAGCCCGCCGGCGCTGTCGGCTCGGTCGAGGCTTGCTGCAGTATCTGCACAGCCTGCGGGCCGGAGAGAGGTCCGGCGATGGTGTGGGTGGCAGCCGCCTCCTCGCCTTCGGACAGCACGAGTGCCAGCACGGCGCCCGTGGTCGGCGTCGACTCCGAAGTCGTGCCGCCGTTCGTGGCGACCGAGAACATGGCGTGCACGCCCCAAGACGTGTAGTCCGAGCGGGTCCAGAACGGCCCGGCCATCGACGAGAGCGTCGATCCGCTCGGTACGCCAGCGGTGTTGGCGATGAGCCCGTTGCCCGGGATCACGTTGCCCCAGTACATGCCGCCCTGGTGGTCGGTCGAGTCGAAGTCGTTGCTCGCTTCGACGACGATCACGCCTTTTTGGTCGAGGTAGGCGAGCACTTGCCTGGCGAACGTCGAGTAGCCGAGGTCCGCGGTGACCGAGACGATCACCTGAGCGCCGGCTTGAGCCGCGAACAGCCAGGCTTTGGCGAGGTCCTCGGTGGAGTCGATCGCCTCGTCGCCGGCCTTGACCGGCATGATGAGGCACGTCGGGCAGATGGTGTGGATGACGTTCATCTGGCCGTCAGAGTGGTCGTAGGAGGCGTCTGTCGTTGCCGGGTCGTTCTGGTTGTCGTAGAAGTCCCAGCCGCTGATGGCGTCGCTGTAGCCCGCCGGTGAGGGGGAGGTCGGGGCGTAGCCAGGTCCGGAGAAGGCCGCGATCAGGTCCTCTGGGTTGAGATAGCCGGCGCCGTCGGCATCCTGGTTGACGCGGGGATCCTGCGCCCAGTCTTGGACGGTGATCTCGCCGTCTCCGTTCGTGTCGTAATCGCTCTCGTGGCTCGAGTAAGCGGTGGCGCATGGAACCGTCTTGCCGTTGAGAGTCATGGTGGCCGTCGCCACTGTCGCTCCGTCGCAAGGCACCGGGGTGTCGTGCCAGTTGACGTAGACGGAGTCGGCGAGGTCCTCGGCGCCGGAGTCGAACCAGTTGATGCCGCCCTCGATGTATGCAACCACGACATGTGGTGTGAAGCCGGCGGCGCGTGTCCCGGCGGCGACTGTCGCCTGGGCGGCGTCGACGTTCATTCCGTCCGGACCGTATGGGTTGATGGAATTGGTGGCGGCGTGGTCGGCGACGCCGCTGGACGCATGGTGAGCAGAGGCGGCTGAGGCGGCACCCGACACGGTTGCCACCATCGTGGCCGCCGCCAGCAGCAGGGAGCCACCGACCCAGACTTTGGACGAGCGGCGGCTCCGCGAGCGTAGGCCCCTTGTCAAGGGCGTGCGGGCGGTCGATGCTGTTCGGTGAGGCGCCTCGGCGGAGTTACCGGTCATCAGCGGATCTTACTAACCAGTAAGATCATCTGTCGCCTGCGGGCGCAACCGCACAACCGAGCGGAGGCCACTTTTGGCAGCCACACGCCTTGACCTTCCGCTGCCGAGTGACCTTCCGGCGCCGGGGTGCAGCGTTCGCGCTCTACTCTCTTCCTCAGTGTCAAGACTTCCGCCGACTGACGTCCGCGAGCGCATCCTCGAAGCCACTTACGAGTGCATAGCCCGGGACGGGATCGCCGAGACGTCGCTGGAGGCGGCGGCACGGGCCGCCGGGGTGTCGAGGGCGACCCTCTACCGATATTTCCCGGGGGGTCGGGAGGAGTTGGTGGGAGAGGTGATTACGTGGGAGACGATGCGTTTCTTCGGGAGGCTGGCCGAAGCCGTTGCCGATGCGCCCGATCTCGAGAGTCTGCTCGTGAACGGGATCGTGTTCGCCCACCACTCGATAGAGACCCACGAGGTGCTGCAGCGGATCCTCGGCAACGAACCCGAGCTTCTCGCCCCGCAGCTGGGCGTCGACACCCCCCGCATCATGAGCCTCGTGAAGTCTTTCTTCATCACCCGGCTGGGCGAGTACCAGCTACAGGGAGGGAGGTTCCAGGACGGGCTGTCCCTGGACGCGGCAGCGGACTACTGCGCTCGGATGACGCTCTCCTTCATAGCTTCGCCGGGCCGGTGGGACCTCGACGATCGGGAGCAGGTGAGCGGCTTGGTGCGCAGCGAGATCCTCGCCGGCGTCCTGGCGAGCGGCTCGTGATTCTCCTGGACGGCGGCTCTGCCTACCGTTAGTAGCCCGTGCTTGACGGTGAGACGAAAAGTAGCGTATTGTCTCAACTGTGGGCATAGCCCTTGCTGATCGGCATCCGTCGTTGTCAGACGAAATGACGGTCGCGGGCGAGCTTGCCTACGAACCTGGGGTCGCCGCGCACGGCCTTCCCCCCTCGCCGCGCGCGGCGGACTCCAGGTCCAAGGTTCTCGACGCAGCGCTGCGCTGCGTGGGCCGGTTCGGAGTCGCCAAGACCAGGCTCGACGACATCGCTCGAGAGGCCCGACTGAGCCGTGCGACGATATACAGACTGTTTCCGGGCGGTCGCGACGAGGTCGTGAAGTCGATGGTCGACCGGGAGGTGGAGAGCTACTTCGCCTTGATGGCGGACCGCCTCGCATCCGTCGACGAAGTGTCTGAGCGCATCTTCGTCGCCATGGTCACCTCCGCCGAGCAGATAGCGACTCACGAGGCCCTCGTCTACGTGATGGCGAACGAGCCCGAGGTGCTGCTTCCTCACACCTCATTCGCCGGCTTGGACGACCTTCTCGCCGTCGCCTCGTCGTTCTTCGCGCCGTACCTGTCCGACGTGCTCGAGACCGAGGACGCCCGGCGGGTCGCCGAATGGGTCGCCCGCCTGGTGCTTTCGCACGTCGTATGTTCGCCGGACACCCTTGAGAACGCCTGGGCGGAGCCGCGCTCCAACACCGCCCTCGGGTCCGGGGCATCACCGTTCGCCATCCACCCTGGCATGATCGCCGAGGACCAGGCTCGCTGGCTCGTGCGCCAGTTCGTCATGCCCGGCATCGCCTCGCTCACATCCACCAGTCACCGCCAAGCGGACTTAACCGTAGGGAGACCAGAGACACCATGACATCGACAGTCGACCAGATCATCGGCAGGGAGGAAGTCGACGACATCGAGTCGATCCTCATGGTCTCCAACCAGGAAATCGACGAGGTCCTGCACACCGTCCGCTCGCACTACGACACGATCTTCACCTGGAACTACGACAAGGGCTGCCGGCCAAAGCTCAACCGCCTGTACGAGAAGGCGAAGAACTCGATGTGGAACGCCGAGACAGACCTCGACTGGAGCATCGACGTCGACCAGGAGAAGCTCGTAGCCGAGCAACGGATGCTCATGCCACCGCTCAACACCTACGTGGACGTCTCGGGCACCTCGTTCGAGAAGTGGACAGAGAAGGAGTGGGACCAGCTGGCGATAGAAGGCCAGAACTGGACGCTCTCACAGTTCATGCACGGCGAGCAGGGCGCCTTGGTGTGCACGGCAAAAGTCGTCGAGTCGGTGCCGTGGATCGACGCCAAGTACTACGGCGCCACCCAGGTGATGGACGAGGCCCGCCACGTCGAGGTCTTCGCCAAATACCTCGACACGAAGCTGTCTGGCCACTACCCGATCAACGCCCACCTGCGCCTGCTGCTCGACGACATCATCGCCGACAGCCGATGGGACATGACATTCCTCGGCATGCAGATCATGGTGGAAGGCCTGGCCCTCGCCGCTTTCGGCTTCATGCACGCCACGACGAGCGAGCCGCTGCTCAAGCAGATGCTCCGGTACATCATGTCGGACGAGGCACGCCATGTCGCCTTCGGTGTGCTCTCACTGCAGGACTTCTACTCCGAGCTCGACAACTCCGAGATCCGCGAGCGGCAGGAGTTCGCGTTCGAGGCGGCTGTGCGGATGCGCGATCGTTTCTTGCAGCAGGAAGTCTGGGATCGCATGGGAGTGTCCCCCAAGGAAGTGCTCCCGCTCGTGATCGGGGCACCCGACCGCAAGATGTTCCAGGTCATGCTGTTCTCCAAGATCGTCCCGAACCTGAAGAAGCTCGGTTTGCTCGACGCCGGCGACGGCTGGCTGCGGCAGAAGTTCACCGAGCTTGGTGCTATCGAGTTCGAGAACCTGGCGGACACCGAGGAGGAGTACGCCGCCTTCCAGCTCGCCGAGGGCGAAGTCACCGGTACGGCGGCTGCTGCCTCCTAAACCCAGAGCCCCCCGGGCCGAACCCGCGGACTTTTTCGCCGCCTAGCACGGTGCTCAGGTCCACAAGTGCCTCTTTGGCCCCGGCCGGGTCCCGGCCTGAGTCACGGCTGGGTCCCGGCTAGGCGACCCAGAGCCCTCCCGGCCGAACCCGCGGACATTTTCGCCGCCTAGCACGGTGCTCAGGTCCATAAGCGCCGATCGGCTCGCCGCCGAGAGACAGCGCGTGCCTGGTAGCTTCGGGCCTTGATGCCCACACGACAGCCGGGCCGCTTCGGGGCGGTCCTCACCGCCATGGTGACGCCCTTCGACGAGAGCGGGAAGCTGGACCTCGACGGGGCGCAGGACCTCGTAAGGCACCTACAGGCCAACGGCAGTGACGGCCTGGTCGTCTCCGGCACGACTGGAGAGGGGCCGGTCCTTTCAGACGACGAGCGCCGCGAGTTGTGGCATGCCGTCGTCGAGACGAGCACAGTGCCCGTCATCGCCGGCTCGACGTCCAACGACACCGCCCACTCAGTCGAGCTGACACGGGCGGCCGAGGCTGCTGGCGTTGACGCCATCCTGGCAGTGACGCCGTATTACAACAGGCCCTCGCAAGTCGGCCTGGCACGGCACTTCACGGCCGTGGCCGAGGTCACGAGACTTCCGGTCATCCTCTATGACATCCCGATTCGCACGGGTCGCAAGATCGCAAACGACACCATGGTCCGCCTTGCCCACGAGGTGCCGAACATCGTCGCCGTGAAGGACGCAGCCGGCGACGTCGCAGGCACTGCCAGGTTGCTGGCCGAGGCCCCGGCCGGCTTCGAGTGCTACAGCGGCGAGGACCTGCTGACGCTGCCCCTGCTGGCGGTCGGCGCCGTCGGGGCAATAGGTGTGGCCACGCATTGGGTGGGACAGGAGATCGGGGAAATGATCGAAGCTTTCCTGCAGGGCGATGTCGAGACCGCCCGCACGCTCAACGCCGAGCTTCTCGAAGCCGTCGCCTACCAATCGAGCGACGAAGCACCCAACCCGATGCCCGCCAAGGCCATGATGCGGGCAATGGGGATACACACTGGCGAATGCCGCCTGCCACACGGACCGGCACCACATTGGTTGGAGGAGCGAGCCGAGGCCATCCTCGCCGACCTCGAGCAGTGGCGCGCCGCCAGGCACGGCGGTACTCGTGGCTGAACGAGTCAAGGTCTATTTCCTCGGGGGCCTCGGCGAGATAGGGCGCAACTGCGCCGTGGTCGAGCAGGCCGGCCGCCTCGTGCTGATCGACTGCGGCGTCATGTTCCCGAACCCGGAGATGCCAGGCGTCGACCTGGTGCTGCCCGACTTCGGGTGGTTGCATGCCCGGGCCGGCGACATCGACGGTGTCGTGCTCACACACGGCCACGAAGACCACATCGGCGCCCTCGCCTACCTGTTGCGCGAGACCCAGGGCGAGGTACCCATCTATTCGGCACCGTTCACTCTGGGCCTCGTGCGCAACAAGCTCGAAGAGGCACGGGCGGCTTCGTCGGCCAAGCTCGTCGCCGTTGCCGACGGGGAGCGACGTGCTGTCGGCCCCTTCGAAGTCGAGTTCATACCGGTCACGCACTCGGTCCCCTTCGGCTTCGCCGTGGCGTTCCACACTGCGCAAGGTGTCGTGCTCCACAGCGGCGATTTCAAGCTCGACCTCAACCCCGTCGACGGCCGCCGGACGGATCTGGCACGGATCGGCCAGATCTCCTCCACCGAGGGAGTACGGCTCCTCTTGGCCGACTCGACCAACGCCGAGGAGCCCGGCTACACGGGAAGCGAGTCCAGCGTCGGCGAGACGCTGCGGGTTATCTTCACCAAGTACCGCAAGTCGAGGGTCATCGTGGCCTGCTTCGCCAGCCACATCCACCGGATACAGCAAGTGGCAGACGCAGCAGTGGCATCGGGGCGCCACATAGCCCTGCTCGGGCGCTCGATGCTGAAGAACGTCGCCGTGGCCCGTGAGCTCGGCCTCCTCCACATCCCCGACGGAGCCTTCGTCGACATCGAGAAGGTGGACGATCTCGGTCCCGAGCGGGTGTGCGTGATCTCGACAGGCTCGCAGGGCGAACCGATGTCCGCCTTGTCCCTCATGTCGACAGGCGAGAGCCGCTGGCTGTCTGTCGGCGAGGACGACGTCGTAGTGCTCAGCTCCCACGCCATTCCCGGCAACGAGTGGGCCGTGGCCAAGGTGATGGACGGGTTGGCACGCAAGGGGGCAGAGGTCGTCCACGCCGGCACGGCACACGTCCACGAGAGCGGCCATGCCCGCCAGGGCGAGCTCTCCACTCTTTTGTCCGTGGCGCGGCCTCAGTCGTTCGTCCCCGTCCACGGCGAGTACCGCCACCTGCTCTCTCATTCGAGGATCGCCATCTCGATGGGCGTGCCCGCCAGCGAGGTGCTCGTGTGCGAGGACGGCGACGTCATCGCCCTCACCGACGAGGGGATCGACTTCGACGGCGAGGTGTCTGCCAGCTACGTGTACGTCGACGGGCTCGTCGGGGACGTCGAGACAGGCGTGCTCCGCGACAGGCGGATGCTGGCCGAGGAGGGTGTGCTGGTCACCGTAGTCACCATCGATCGCAAGACTGGGGAGATGGTGGGGGGGCCGGAGATGGTGAGCAGGGGTTTCTTGTCGGAGCCCGGTCACGAGGACCTGGCCGAGGAAGCCGGTGCGGCCGTAGTCAAGGCAGTGGAGATCGCGGTCGGCGAGGGAAAGCGCGACTCCGACAGCATCCGTCGAGTGGTGCGCCGTGCCGTCGGCCGCCTCGTCAGCGAGCGCACCCGGCGCCGGCCGATGATCGTGGTCGTGGTGGTCGAGGCCTAACGCCCTGGCACGCCAAGTCCTCGCCTCTAGAGGTGGTGTCCCAGTCACCTAACGGGGCTGGTGTTAGCGTTGTGCTTACTGTGGCAGTCACGAAACAAGCCACCTCCCGTCGCCCACCCCCTCGCAAGGGACCAAGCGCCGGCAGTGGCAAGCGAGCCAGCGGGCGGCAGGCGGCGCCGGCCAAGGGCAAACCGCGCCCGGTGCGCCGACCGAGGTCCGGCCAGGCCGCCAGAGCGAGGCAGGAGCCGATCCTCTCGGCCCAGTTCGACCGGCTCGTCGCGTTTCTCGGCGCCCAGGGCGACGACGCCTGGGGCGTCCTGCTTGCCCTGGTGGGCATCCTGCTCGGCCTTGCTGTCTACTTCGGCGTGCTCGGCCCTGTAGGAGCCGTCACCACCCACGACGGGGCGAAGTTGTTCGGGTGGGGCGAGGATGTCGTCCCAATCGCGCTGGTGACCGCTGGTGTCGTCCTGATCGCCGAGCGGGCAGCTTCCGGGCTGGCCGGAGCACTCGGGTCGATACTGCTGTTGCTCCTCAGCTCGGCGGGTCTTGCCGACCTGTCGGGCGGCAACCCCCCAGCCGGCGTCTCCTGGGCCAGGCTGGGCGGTGCCGGTGGAGTCGTCGGCGCTTGGATAGCGGGCGGCATGGCCAGGGGGATAGGTGTCGCCGGATCGGGCCTGGTCGTTGCGGCCCTTGCTTTCGCAGCGATCTGCTGGATGCTCGGCGGCCGCGTCACAGCCGTCGTCCGCGCCGTCGTCCGCGCCATCGCCGGCGCCTTGCGGTTGCTGGTCTCCCGTTTCAGCGCCTTCCGCAGCCAGGCCCTGGCAGCGGCTGCGGCTGAGGCTGCAGTGTCGAGCGCCCCCCGCCGGCAGGATCCCGGCTCGGCCAACCGGCGTGCTGCCCCGGGTGAGCAGCGCACGGCCGGCGAGCTGTACGACTTCGGCGGCGAGCCGCCTGCTCCGGACGTAGGCGAGCGAGTCGAGGTACCGCTGGCTGCTTTGGCGGCCGCCACACCGGAGAGCGCCGCCCTTGTCGACTCCGAGGCGCCAGGGCGTGCGCCTGTCAAGGCAGGCGGCATGCTCGACCCGTCTTACTCGGGCAAGGCTGAGCAGCTGAGCCTGCCGGTTCCCGTGCACGGGGCGGCCTGGAGGCTGCCGCCGATGAAGCTCCTCAAACGCAGCCAGGACCAGTCTCACGATCGCAGGGAGATAGAGGAGCGGGGCAGGGTACTCGAGCGTGCCCTGGCTGCTCACGGAGTCGAGACGCACTTGGTCGGGTTCACCGTGGGGCCGACGGTGACACGTTTCGAATTGGAGCTCGGCGCCGGCGTGAAGGTCGCCCGGGTGACGAACCTGGCACGTGACATCGCCTACGCGATGGCTTCGCCAGATGTGAGGATCCTCGCCCCGATACCTGGTCGATCGGCCATCGGGGTCGAGGTGCCGAACCAGAATCGCCAGCTCGTGACCGTCGGCGACGTGCTGACCACGACCGAGGCGCGCCGGGCGCTCCATCCTCTGGAGGTCGCCCTCGGCCGGGACATCGCCGGACGACCGGTGATGGTCAACCTCGCCGACATGCCCCACCTGCTGATAGCGGGTGCCACGGGTGCCGGGAAGTCGTCTTGCATCAACTCGCTCGTCGCCTCGATCCTGATGCGGGCGACGCCGGACGACGTGAGGATGATCCTGGTCGACCCCAAGCGGGTGGAGCTTGGTCAGTACAACGGGCTGCCCCACCTCTTGACCCAGGTCGTCGTCAACCCGAAACGAGCGGCCAACGCCCTTAACTGGGCGATCGCCGAGATGGAACGCCGCTACGACCTGCTTGCCGAAGCCGGCATGCGCGACATCACCGGGTATAACGCCGCCGTTGACCGGGGAGACTTCGACACCCACCTCGAGCCACCAGCTGCCCGCAGTGGCCGCGACTCCGCTCGAGCGGGCGACTCCGACGTCGATGGGGAGGAAGAGGGCGGTCGCGACACGGCGCACTCCGGCGACCAGGACGAGGCGACCGAGGCGACCGGGGCGGCCCGGGACGTCGAGGCAGACGGACCTTCCGACGCGGCACCTGGCCGCCTTCCCTACATCCTCATCGTCGTCGACGAGCTGAACGACCTCATGATGGTCGCAGCCCGCGACGTCGAGGAGTCGATCTGCCGGATCGCCCAGATGGCCAGGGCGGTTGGCATCCACCTGGTCATTGCCACACAGCGGCCTTCGGTCGACGTCATCACCGGCGTGATCAAGGCGAACATCCCGAGCAGGCTGGCGTTCTCGGTGTCATCGCTGGCCGACAGCCGAGTGATCCTCGACCAGCCTGGTGCGGAGCGCCTAATCGGGCGTGGCGACCTCTTGCTGCTGACGGCCTCGTCGAGCGTGCCCCGCCGCCTGCAGGGCCCCTGGGTCGGAGAAGACGAAGTTCGAGCTGTCGTCGGCCACTGGCGGCGCCAGAGCGGACCGCGGTACGTGGACGGTGTCGAGGGAGCCGCGTCCGACCCCGCCGGGGCCGCAGGAGGCGTTGCCGACGACGACGACGAGTTGCTGGCGGCTGCCACCGAGCTCGTCGTACGCTCCCAGCTAGGATCGACGTCTATGCTGCAGCGGAAGCTTCGCGTGGGCTTCGCACGTGCGGGCCGGCTGATGGATCTGCTGGAGCGTCGGGGAGTGGTAGGTCCTTCCGAGGGCTCGAAGGCAAGGGCCGTCCTCATGACGGTCGAGGAGCTCGACCAGCTCGACAGTTGAGCACATACCCGAGCACGGGTTGCCAATATGACTTCTGACTACTCGCCGCCCCCAGCCCCCGGTACCCCGGGCCGCAAGCACCGGCCGGCGCACGGGATGTCTGCCCGCCGGCCCACAGCTGTTGCCAAGGCGCGAAGGCGCGGCCTGATGCACCTGGCGGTGGCGATCGGAGCTGCCATCGTGCTGGTGGTGTACCTGCTCACGCTCGGCCCGAGCTCCTCTCCGCAGGACCCCGCCGCCAACGCCAGCCCGACCAACCACGCGCCGGCGTCTTACCTGCCGACCGTGCATTCCTCTCTCCCGGCATCGTTCACCTTTCCCGGCAGGGCGACCACGCTGCCAATGCCACGCAAAGGGCAGGCCACAGTAGAGGTAGCCGGGCTCGGCATCGTCGGGACGACGCCCAAGCAGCGGTGCGTGCCCATCGCCAGCCTCACCAAGATCATGACCGCGTACATCATCCTGAAAGATCATCCGCTGACCGGCGATGCCGGCGGACCGATCTTCACGATGACCGCTTCCGACCACGCCAGCTGGATCGCGGCGTCAGAGGCAGACGACTCCAACATCGAGGTGGTGGCCGGCGAGCGCTTGGACGAGCGCCAACTGCTGCAGGCTCTCGTTATCCCTTCGGCTGACAACATCGCCGACTACCTGGCCGTCTGGGATGCCGGCAGCATCCAGGCCTTCGTTGCCAAGATGAATGCCACGGCCAAGACGCTCGGTCTCGGGTGCACCCATTACGCGGACGCCAGCGGCGTCAACCCGGGCTCACGTAGCACCGCCGGCGACATCGCCAAGCTCGTGAGCCTTGCGATGCAGAACCCCGAGCTGCGCTCGATCACCGACGAGCAGCAGATCGTCCTTCCCGTGACAGGCGAGATCTGGAACGAGTACAACCCGGCGATCGGCGTCGACGGCATCATCGGCGTGAAATCCGGGTTCACCGATGCCGCGCAGTCCTGCCTGGCCACAGCCGCCTGGCGCCGGGTCGGCTCGCACAGAGTGCTGGTCGTGAGCGTTGTCACGGGCCAACTGACAGGCCTGTCGGGGGCAGCCCAGGAGGACGAGAACCTGCTCGAGGCCGTCACGGGGGAGCTCACGGCCAAGGCCGTCGTCGCCGCCTCCGCCGACGTCGGTACTGCCTCGGCGGCCTGGGTCAAGTCCAAAGTCGGCCTCCGGCTCGACTCGGATGCGATGACGGTCGTCGGCTGGCCCGGCTTCATCGTGTCGCCGGTCGTCGTCGAGGCCGGTCTGCAGGCTGGCCACAAGGGGTGGAAGGCGGGGACGCCGGTGGCCTCGGTCGAGATCGAGTCGCCGCTCGGGGTGCTGGCCTCTGAGCCCGCCGAGCTGGCTGGTCCCATCGCGCCTGTGCCGAGCGGTTGGGTGCCACCGCCCAATGCCCTGTCGCACTGACAGTGGCGCCTAGCGGGGCACCGTCCTTGTGAAGGCCCGAGCGCCTGGCTCGACGTCCAACATCGGGCCGGGCTACGACGTCCTCGGCTTGGCCCTCGATCTCTACGTCGAGGTCGATGTCGAGCCGGCAGCGACTCTGACGATCGCAGCTTCGGGTGAGGGGTCGGACCTCCCGCTCGACCACTCGCATCTTGCGGCAACCGTGTGCCGGGCAGTGCTTGGCCATGACAGCGTCGCGATACGGATCTGGTCCGAGATTCCTGTCGGCCGCGGCCTCGGGTCGTCGGCGGCGCTGGCGGCCGCGACGGCGGCCGCCGCCGGAGCGCACGACCCCCTCGCCACGGCGGCGGTCATCGACGGCCATGCCGAGAACGCCGCCGCCTCGGTGCTCGGTGGCCTCGTGGCGGCTTCCATGGTCGGAGGAGTCGCCACGGCGAGACGCCTCCCACTCGACCCCGCCCTGGCTTTCGTCGCCGTCGTGCCAGATCGCCAGCTGCTCACCAGGACCGCGCGCTCCGTCCTGCCTGCCACGGTGAGCCTCGCCGACGCCGTTCACAACCTCGGGCGCTTGGGCTTGTTGCTCGCCGGGTTGGGCGATGGGCGCGGTCTCATAGCCGCCGCCGGTGAAGACCGGCTCCACCAGCCGTACCGGACCCCGCTCTGGCCCGAGTCCACTGACTTGATGGAATCGCTCCTCGAGGCTGGGGCGGCGATCGCCTGCTGGTCCGGCGCCGGGTCGACGATCCTGGCGATCTGCACCGCCTCCGAGGCGGTGCCGGTGGTGGCCGCCGCCGGCGAGAGGGCGCTGCAGGACCTGGATGTGCCGGGCCGGGTGCTCAGGTTAAGGGCCGATCTTGCTGGTTTGGCTGTCACAGGTTGAGGCATTGACCTAGCCTGGCGGAAGGCGCCCTCAAGGCGCCCCAAGGCGCCTCCAAGACACAGAAAGACGCCAGCAAGCCGGGAGGTCTGTGCGATGAGATTGTTCAGCTTTCATCTGATGCCCTATCCCGGCCTGCCGCCCGATTATGACGGACCGGCTTGGATCACGTGCCCGAACGACCTGTTCGACCCCCGCCTGGGCACCGAGATCTACAACCGCTACCTGGACGAGCTGATCCACGCAGAGGAGCTGGGCTTCGACGGGGTCTGCGTCAACGAGCACCACCAGAACGCCTACGGCCTCATGCCCTCGCCCAATTTGATGGCCTCGATCCTGGCTCGCCAGACCAAGCGGGTGAAGATCGCCGTGGTGGGCAACGCCTTGCCCCTCTACGACCCTCCGACTCGGGTGGCCGAAGAGTTCGCCATGATCGACTGCATATCGGGTGGCCGGCTCATCGCCGGCATGGTCGTCGGCGGCGGGCCGGAGTACTACTCGTTCTCGATCAACCCAGCCGAGGCGCGGAGCCGCTTCAGCGAAGCCCACGACCTCATCATCAAGGCCTGGACCGAGCCCGGGCCGTTCGAATTCGTCGGCAAGCACTACAAGATCCGCTACGTCAACTCATGGCCCCAGCCTGTCCAGAAGCCTCACCCCGAGATCTGGATCCCTGGCGCAGGGTCAGTCGAGACAGTGGAGTTCGTCGCCCGCAAGCGCTACGCCTATATGGGCATCCCGTATTTCCACATCTCGGTCTTCGAGCGCATGTTCGGCCTTATGAGACAGGCGTGCGAGAAAGAGGGATACGAAGCCGACCCGTTGCAGATGGGCTGGCTCGTGCCCATCTTCGTGGGTGAGACCGACGAGGAAGCCAGGCGTCGCTACGAGGAGCACTTCTGGTACTTCGTGCGGCGCCTCCTGCCCGGAATCACGATCTCACCGCCGGGGTACACGTCGGTGCGCTCCCTGAAGGGCATCATGCGGGGCGGTGCCACCTTCGCCGAGTTCTTGAAGACGTGGGACCAAGTCGTCGAGGGACAGTATGCCATCGTCGGCTCGCCGGCCACGGTGCTGGACAAGCTGTCCGAGAACGTCGAGCGCCTCGGAGTCGGCAACCTGCTCGGACTGTTCCAGCTCGGCACGCTGCCCGCCGACGACACTCGCCGCAGCCTCGACCTGTTCGCCGCCGAGGTCATGCCCGGGCTGCGGGAGCGATTCCCCGGCTCCGAGCGCAAGCCCCTGCCCGTCGCCGCCGAAGTTGCCATGGCAGCCGGCCAAGGGAGCGGGGCATGAGCCCGGCCTCACTCGTGACCGAGCACTTGGCCACCGCCGTCGGCAAGGTCTCGCTCACTCGTGGCGGCGCCGCCGGTGGCCCACCGCTCGTCTACCTCCACTCGTCGGGCGGCGAGGCAGGCGACACCTCGGCGGCGCCGTTCCTGGAAGCGGTTGGCGACCGTTTCGAGGTGTTTGCGCCGATGCTCCCGGGATTCGCAGGCTCGGAGGGCCTGGACCAGATCGACGATATCGAGGACGCCGCCTATCACTGCATCGACGTGTTCGAGCGGTTGGGCCTCACCGGGGCGCGCACGCCTCATGTCGTCGGGTTGTCTCTCGGCGGCTGGGTGGCGGCCGAGATCGCTTGGCGCGCCCCGACCAGCCTGGCTTCGGTCACCCTCGTCAGCGCAGTCGGCATCTACGTGCCGGGCCACCCGATGGCCGAGCTCTTCGGGCGCAGGTTCAACGAACTTGCCGAGATGACCTTCGCCGACCAGTCGCACCCCGTGGCAGCGATGATGAACCACCTGGCATCCGTCTCGATCGCCGACTCCTCCGCCGTGCCGTTTGACGTCATCCGCCCCTTCTTCGAGTCGATGGCTGCGGCAGCCAAGCTCGGCTGGAACCCTTACTTCCACAACCCGAAGCTGCCCCGGCGGCTCGGCCGCGTCAAGGCACCAACCCTTGTGCTGTGCGGCAGGCTCGACGGCCTCGTACCGAACGCCGTGGCCGAGGAGTACTCCCGCCTCGTTCCCGGTGCACGCCTTGAGGCATGGGACGACGCCAGCCACATGATCCCGTTGGAGCAGCCGGATCGCCTGGCGGCCCTCGTTGCCGAGCACGCCCTTGGCGCAGAGCCGGGTATCAGCCGCCGGCGCTGACGCCCGCCGCCACCTCGTCGAGCCCCTGGGCGAGCGTGTTCCACGACAACGTGGCGCACTTGATCCTGACCGGGAACTTGACCACGCCCTGCAGGGCGGCAAGCTCGCCGAGGTCGTCGGCCGACAGCGCCTGAGCCCCGTCGACCGTGTCCGGGTCGTCGTCGTCGGGCTCACCGCCGATCGCCTGGGTGTGAATCGACATCATCGACTTGAACGAGGCGATGATGCGCCGGGCATCCGCCACGGACTTGCCCTTGACGGCGGCTGACATCATCGAGGCCGACGACTGCGAGATCGAGCAGCCCTGGCCGCCGATCCGAACATCTTGCACCGCGTCCCCTTCAACCTGCAGGTAGACGACGATCTCGTCGCCGCAGAGCGGGTTGAACCCCTCGACCCTGTGAGCCGGGGGGACAGCCAGCTCGCCGCGGTTGCGGGGGGAGCGGTAGTGGTCGAGGATGATCTCCCTGTAGAGGTCTTCGAGACCCGACATCAGCCGAACATCTCCTTTGCCTTGTGGAGGCCTGCGGACAGTGCCTTCAAGTCGTCGATGTCGTTGTACAGGTATAGCGAGGCGCGGGCGGTCGCCGAGACGCCCAAGTGGCGCATCAGGGGCTTGGCACAGTGGTGGCCGGCGCGCACGCACACACCCTCGGCGTCGAGGACTTGGGCCAAGTCGTGAGGGTGGATGTCCCTGTAGGCGATCGAGACCACGCCGCCCCGGTGTTGCCAGTCCATTTGCGGACCGAAGATCCTGAGGTCGCCGCCATGGTCGGCCTTGAGGAGCTCGAGAGCAGTGGAGGTCAGATCTCTCTCGTGCTCGGCTATCCGGTCGAGCCCGACGGACTCCAGGTAGTCGATGGCGGCCCTGAGGCCGATCGCCTCGGCTATGGGCTGCGTGCCGGCCTCGAATTTCCACGGGACGTCGTTGGTGGTGAAGCCGTCCAGGCGGACGTCCCGGATCATCTCGCCGCCGCCCAGGAACGGCGGCATCTCCTCCAGCATGTCCCTGCTTGCCCACAGGACGCCGATGCCGGTCGGGCCGAGCATCTTATGGCCGGTGAAGGCCAAGAAGTCGACGCCCATCGACTTGACGTCGATGCGGCGGTGAGGGGCGAGCTGCGAAGCGTCGCAGACCACGAGCGCCCCGGCGCCATGTGCGGCCTCGACGACGGGAGCGAGGTCATTGACGGTCCCGAGGACGTTGGACATGGCCGAGACGGCCACCACGCCGGCACCGTCGACGAGCTGGTCGATCTTGTCGAGGTCGAGCAGGTAGTCGTCCCCGACCGGGATGTGGCGCAACTCGGCACCGCGTTCCTCGGCAACCATCAGCCACGGCACGAGGTTGGCGTGGTGCTCCATGGAGGTGACGACGATGGCCTTGCCGTCGGGCAGCAGTCTGCGCCGGAAGGCGTTGGCCACCAGGTTCAGGGCCTCTGTGGCGTTCTTGGCGAAGACGATCTCGGATCTCGGGTGTGGGGCACCGATGAACTGCCCGACCCTCTGCCTGGCCTCTTCGTACTGCCGAGTCGCCTCCTCGGCGATGGCGTAGACGCCACGATGGACGTTGGCATGGGTCGTCGAGTAATAGGTGTCCATGGCGTCCAGGACGGCCTTCGGCCTTTGCGAGGAGGACGCCGAGTCCAGGTAGGCGAAGTGCTGGCTGGCGTGCTCGGCCTGCTGGTAACGGAGTAGCGGGAAGTCGGCGCGTAGGGCGGCGGCGTCGAGGCTCCCCTTCTGAGCGGTGGCTGTCACGGTCATGTCATTGCCATCCTTCGTAGCCTTCTCTGTCGAGGCGTTCGGCCAGCTCAGGGCCGCCGGAACCGGCGATGCGGCCGCCGGCGAAAACGTGCACGACGTTGGGTCGCAGCTCGTCGAGAATCCGCCTGTAGTGGGTGACGAGCACGACGCCGAGGTCGGGCTGGACCTGGCGGACCTTCTCTATGCCGCGCGAGACGACGCGGAGGGCGTCGATGTCAAGGCCGGAGTCTGTCTCGTCGAGGATCGCCAGGTCCGGTTCGAGGAGGGCCATCTGGAGGATCTCGTTGCGCTTCTTCTCGCCGCCTGAGAAGCCTTCGTTGAGGTAACGCTGGGCGAAGCTCTCGTCCATCTCGAGGCGCTTCATCCATTCCATGAGCAGGACCCGCGTCTCGATTGCCGAGACCTCGGTGCCCTTGCGGGCGGAAATGGCCTGGCGGAGGAACTGGCTCATCCGCACCCCTGAGATCTCCTCGGGGTACTGGAACGCCATGAAGATGCCTGCCTTTGCGCGCACGTCCACCGGCCAGGCCGTGACGTCTTCTCCCTGGTAGAGGATGCGTCCCTTCGTGACGAGATAACCGGGGTTGCCGGCCAGCGTGTTGGCCAGTGTCGACTTGCCCGAGCCGTTCGGCCCCATGACCGCGTGCAGCTGGCCGGCTCCGACGACGAGGTCGACGCCTGTCAATATCTCCTTGCCACCGGCCTCGACATGGAGGTTTTCGATCTGGAGGACAGGACGTGTCTCGGGCACGGCTCCAGTTTAGTGGCTATTTGCACTACGCCGATAGGAGAAATCAGCCGGGATACCCCTCGGGGCACCGGCGGTTTGTCACCAGCCGCGGGCGACCCACTCGTCCAGGTGTGGGCTCTCGGCCCCGATCGTCGTGTCGGCGCCGTGGCCAGGCATGACGATGGTGTCCGGCCCCAGCTTGGAGAACAGCCGCGACTCTATGGACCCGATGATCTGGGTGAAATTGCCGCCCTCGAATGTCGTGTTGCCAGCCCCGCCGGGAAACAGCGTGTCGCCTGAGAGCACGACGGGAGACCCTTCTATCAAGAAACACATCGATCCCGGCGTATGCCCCGGCGTATGCACCGTCCGTAACCGCAGGCGGCCGACCTGAAGCACCGTGTCGTCTTCGAGGATGAGGTCGTAGGACGGCAGCATGGATGCATCCTGGCTGGTGACCGACACCTTGTAGCCGGCATCCCTCAGCTGGGGGACCGCCTGGATGTGGTCCCAGTGGCCGTGCGTCTCGAGCACCTGGCGGACGCCGAGCGTCTGGCATAGCTCCAGCAGCCGCTCGTGCTCGTTGGCGGCGTCCACCAGTACCGAGTCGCCCGTCTCCCGGCAGCGTACGACGTAGACGTTGTTGTCCATCGGGCCGACGCTGACCTTGTGAATCTCGACCTGGCTGTCTTCGTAGTGCATGTTGCCTCCGTCCGGCCCGGCTCGATCATGTTGTAGCCGGAATGTCGCAGTGTGCGCACCCCAGACTAAGGTTCGCCCGGAAGGTTCCGCCGCTTTGGGAGGCAGATGTGAACTTCGGTTTCTCCGAGGAGCAAGAAGAGCTGCGCAAGTCCGTCCGCAGGTTCCTCGACGACAAGTCACCGGTCACCGAAGTCCGGCGCCTCATGGAGACGACCGACGGCTACGACCCGGCCGTCTGGTCGCAGATGGCGAACCAGCTCGGCCTGCAGGCCATGACGATCCCCGAGGAGTACGGGGGTGCCGGCTTCGGCTACGTCGAGCTGGTCGTCGTGCTGGAGGAGATGGGGCGGAACCTCATCTGCGCCCCCTACTTCTCCACGGTTGCGCTAGCCGCCAACGCCATCATGACGAGCCGGTGCGAAAGTGCCCAGAAGGACTACCTGCCAGGTATCGCGAGCGGCGAGACTGTCGCCACGCTTGCCTACACCGAGGAGTCGGGCCGCTGGGACCTGGACGGTGTCACGCTGGCTGCCAGCCCGTCCGGTGACGGATGGGTGCTCGACGGCGTCAAGTCCTATGTCGTCGACGGGCACACGGCGAACCTGGTCATCGTGGCCGCCCGGACCGCTGCGGGGTTCTCTCTGTTCGGCGTCGCAGGCGACGCTGCCGGTCTGACGCGCACGCCTCTTGCCACCATGGACCAGACGCGCAAGCAGGCAAAGCTCACGTTCGAGCGTGTCTCCGGGCGCTTGATCGGCGAGGACGGCGGGGCCGGGCCTGGGCTCGCCAAGACGCTCGACCTGGCTGCCATTGCTTTGGCGGCCGAGCAGGTCGGCGGCGCCCAGCGGGTGCTGGACATGAGCGTGGAGTACGCCAAGAACCGGATCCAGTTCGGCCGCCCGATCGGTAGCTTCCAGGCGATCAAGCACAAGTGCGCCGACATGCTGCTCGAAGTCGAGTCAGCCAAGTCGGCCGCCTACTACGCCGGCTGGGCTGCCGCCGAGGACAGCGACGAGATGCCGGTCTCGGCCTGTATGGCCAAGGCCTACTGTTCGGAGGCCTACTTTCATGCCGCCGCGGAGAACATCCAGATCCACGGCGGCATCGGCTTCACGTGGGAACACGACGCCCACCTCTACTTCAAGCGGGCCAAGTCTTCCGAGCTGATCCTCGGCGATCCCTCGTACCATCGCGAGCTGCTGGCTCAGCGAATAGGCATCTGAGCCTCACAGACCGAGCAATCCCGGCAGGGCCGCCATGTCCTCGAAGAGGACGGCCCCGTCGATGCTGAGCCGGTGCCGGGGCGTGAGACCTCCTGCGTAAGCCAGGGCGGCCATGCCCGCAGCCAGCGCTGCTTGCACGCCGAAAGGGCTGTCTTCCACGACCGCGCAATCTGCCGGCTGGAAGCCCATCGACCGGGCTGCGTGCAGGAAGAGGTCTGGTGCCGGCTTGCCCCGCTCGACTTCTTCGACGCTGAAGATCCTCCCTTCGAAACGCTCCCACAGCCCCGTCAGCCCCAACGTCCACCGCATCTTCTCGTGGCTGCCGCTCGAGGCAACGCACGTCGCGAGACCGGTGCAGATGATGGCGTCGATGGCCGGAGCCACCCCGGCAACCGGCTCGAGGCCATGCTCGAAGGCTTCGCGGTAGCGCCTGTCGAACTCGAAGGAGCTCTCGGGCGGCAACGGGCGGCCGAGGTGCTCTTCGATCTCGCGGTTGCAGTCAGCCTCCGAACGCCCGAGGAAGCGCTCCACCACCTCCTCCGGGCTTATCTCCCATCCCATCTCCCGGAGGATCTGCACGTCGATCGGCACGGCCAGCCGCTCGGTGTCGACCAGGACGCCGTCGCAGTCGAAGATGACCAGTTGCGCCCGGGCGGACTTCTTGGATGGCATCGTGACACCCTAGGCAAGGTGTCCACCACGCGGGTTGCGCGAATGGATAGTGTGTGATCACCAGAGAAAGGAGGTGGTCCAATCACATGAGTAGTCAAAGCTTTGGGACCCTGGAGGTGGCTGGCCGCTAGGCGGCTTTGCTGGACCACCTGGTCAAATCCAGTCAGACACCCTTGGTCGACCCAGTCGGAAAATGGTCCCAGCCGACGCCGTAGCGGAAAGCCAAGCCTTTCAGCACAAACCTATGTTCACGGGCGGCCCTTCCCGGGGCCGCCCGTGGCGCGTCCGGTTGCCGGCAGCCAGTCCAGTGAGGCGTGGCCAGCCGCGGGACAGCAGGGTCAGCCCGGCAGGGTCGTCCCGGGGACAGCAGGGTCAGCCGGCAGGATCGCTTGGACAGCCTGGTCGATCGCCTCGGCCAACCTGCTGGCTGCCGTTCGAGGGTCGGATGCCTGAGTCAGCCACCTGACGGCCACGAACCGCCTGGCTCCGGCCGCCGCCAGCGGCCCGACGGTGTCGGGGCGGGCGTCTCCCGTGACGAAGAAGGGCATTGCGGGGCTGTGGGCTGAGCACTGGCGCGCCGCCTCGGTGACGTAGCCGATCCCCGTCGGAGGGCGCCCCGGCTTGGTCGGCGTGGCTACGACGGGGCCGGCGGAGATGTAGTCGACAGGCTCTCGGAGAGCCCGAGCCAGTTGGTCGGGGGCGTGGGTGGACAAGCCGACTATGGCAGCGTCGCCCATGATCAGCCGGGCTTGGGGTGCCGGCATGTCGTCCTGACCGACGTGGACGCCGTCAGCTCCAAGCTCGGCCGCCATGTCTGGCCTGTCGTTGAGGAGGAATGGCACGCCGTAGGCAGCGCACACCTTCTGGGCCGGCGGCGCGTAGCGCAAGATGGCGTCGTCGTCGAGGTTCTTGTCCCGCAGCTGTACGACGTCGACCCCGCCCTCGATGCAGTCCCGCAGGAAGTCAACCAGATCATCCCGGTAGCCGGTGCACAGATAGAGGCGGCGGTTGGCCAAAAGTTGGGCGGCTGCCGAGCGCAGGCCCACTAGCGGCCAGGCTGGCCGGCGGTTGCCTTCTTCGGCGTTGCCTGCCTGGCAGGAGCGCTTCTGTCGGCAGGTGCCGGTCTCCTCGCCACCGGGCTCCCCGCGGCGGCCTTGGTAACGGACGCCTTGCCGGCGGCCCTCTTCTTGGCGGCCATCTCCACGGCGGCGGCCTTCGTAACGGACGCCTTCCCGGCGGCAGCCTCCTTGGCGGCCTGCCCGGCGGGCTTCCCGGCCGCAGCCTTCTTGGCGGCTTTCATGGAGCGCTTGTGCTCGCGCACGAGTGACAGCGAGTCCGGACTGTCTATGTCCGCGATGGACAGGTGCGTACCTGGCTCGGCGAACGGCGCTGCCACCTTGTCCCAGCCGTCCGGCCTGACGCCGAACTGCTTGCCCAGCAGGGCCACGAAGATTCTTGCTTTCTGCTCTCCGAATCCCGGGAGCTGCTTGACGCGGCGAAGCAGTTCCGCACCGGACGAGGACGTAGTCCAGATCCTGGCGGCATCGCCGCCATACTCCGCCACTATGTGCTGCGCCAGAGCGTGGACCCGCCGGGCCATGGCGGCGGGGTAACGATGAAGGGCGGGCTTGGCGCAGAACGCAGCGACCAGCTCGTCCTCGTCCATCTCGGCGCAGGCGGTGACGCTCACCTCACCGAGTCTCCGAGTGAGGTTGAGCGGGCCGAAGAACGCCCACTCAAGCGGGATCTGCTGGTCGAGAACCAGGCCGATCAAGAGTGCGAACGGGTCCTTGGCCAGCAGCTTGTCGGCGGCCGGGTCGCCGCTCAGGTAGAGCTTCGGTGTCTTCGCCACACCTATGAGGCTAGTAGCCCGGCAGAGAGGACGACGAGGGTTGGCCCGTTGGCCACCGCCATGCCGGACAGGTCGTGATTCGCTGCAGGGGGCCAGCACTACTTGCGCTCATGTGCCACACTGTGACTGGGTCCAACTACCCGGGACGGCGGGAGTCCCGGGCACATGAGGGAGCGCAATGCGCAGGACAAGGGGCGGCAGGGCGGACATCGTTCGACGGGTGCGCGTAGCTCGGAACCGCAAGCTTAGCTTGATGCTCGCCGTAGCCACTCTCACGCTCGGCCCCTTGCTGCTCGTATCGACCGAGCAACCCGCAGCCGCAGCCGGCCCTGCTCTGGCGGTAGGCACTCTCTTGGTAGCCGACACCCTCGACAACCAGGTACTGGAGATGGCCCCAGGCGCCGGCGGCACCGCTACCACGATCGGGACTGCCCTCGACGAACCGAGCGACGTAGCGGTGAACCCAGCCGGCGATGTTTACATAGCCGACACGTCGAACAGCCGGGTGGTCGAGCTCCCTGCCGGCGGCGGCTCCCAAACAACCGTGGGCAAGGGCTTGGTCCACCCGGCCGGTGTCGCCGTCGACAGCGACGGCAACGTGTACATCGCAGACACCGGCAATGATCGAGTGGTCGAGGTCAACGCCACCACGCGCGCTCAAGCGACCCTCGCCAGCGATCTGGACGACCCGACCTCGGTCGCCGTGGACGCGGCGGGCGACGTCTTCATCGCCAATTTCGGTGGCGACGACGTCATAGAGATCCCGGCCGACGGCTCCGAGAACATCGACTACGGCGGCCTTTCCGAGCCGGACGGCCTCGCCGTCGACGCGGCCGGCGACGCCTTCGTCACCGAGCTCGGGGCGGGAGACGTGGTGGAGATAACCGCCGACGGAGCCGAGACCACGGTCGCTTCCGGTTTCGACGCGCCAGACGGCCTGGCCGTGGATGGCGACGGGGATCTCTTCGTCTCGGACTACGGCGACGGCAGTGCCGGCACCGGCGCCGTCTACGAAGAGCCGGCCGGCGGGGCGCAGACGAAGGTGTCGATAGACGGGCTAAAGGATCCAGCAGGACTGGCCGTGTACGCGCCACCCCCGGCGTTCACGGCCGACACGCCACCGGCGGCCACGGCAACGTCGGCTTCCTACGGCTATACATATGCCGCCACGAGCGAGTCGGGCGAGCCGGCCCCCACGTTCCAAGTCGTGAGTGGCAGCGCGCCGTCGGGGCTCACGCTCGACGCCACCACAGGCGAGCTCTACGGCTTTCCGGCAGGGACCGGCACATTCACGTTCACCGTGGCCGCGGAGAACGTGGCCACCAGCGCTTTGACGCCGTCCACGACAATCACTGTCAACCAGGGCCTCACTCCGGGCACGCTCCTGGTCGCTGACCAGTCGGACGACGTCCACGAAGTGCCCCCCAACGGGGGCACCCAGGTCCAGCTCAACCTAGGTCTAAATGGCGCACCTGGTGTCGGGGTCGACTCACAGGGCGACGTGTTCGTGCCCAACAACAGGGGCGACACCTTGCTCGAGCTGACGCCGGCAGGCACAACAACGGTAGTCGCCTCAGGTCTCGACAACCCCCTCGGCGCGGCGGTGGACGATGAGGGTGACGTCTTCATCGCCAACGACGGTGCGAGCGACGTAGTCCAGCGGCAGCCTGCCGCCGGGGTTGACGCTCGACGCCACCACCGGAGCAACGGCCTATGAGATCTACGGCTACCAGCCCCAGTTCGACCCGATCAGCAATCTGTGGTTCGTCGATGTCCATCTCGACACGTCGCACCTCCACTCGCCGCTCCCGCCGGGGTACTTCCTGCAGTTGGCTCTCGTCCGGTTCCAGCCCTACTCGACCGGTCTGGAGTACAACTGGACCTCTCCGCTGACCCTGCTCACGTACGCGCAGCCGGTGACGGACCGCTACGTCCTCGTGCAAGAGGGACCGAACAGGACACTGGCCGTGGAGGTGCTCGGCGCCGGGTACCACGGGTGGCGGTCCGTCGCGACCCACTCGGTCCCCAGCACCTCGGACCTCACGGACAAGGACAACCCCACAGCCACCCACCCAAATTCCGACGGGGGAGGCACGAGGTCGACGTCCACAATGGTTGTCGAAGTGCAGGAGTACACCGCCGGCGACGGCTTTAGCGGAGACTTCGGCTGGACGACGCTCTCGGGCTACACCGTCGCCCTCACCCCGAAGTTCACCGACACGTCCTTCACTGGCTGGGACAGCGACAGCACAAGCGCCAGCGGCGGTATCAAGCTTCCCGTGACGACACGAGCGCTCCGCCTCTGCATCAGCGAGCTCGACTACTTCGGTCCTCCGGGAACCGCGCCGCCGCCGTCGGTAGACACCACCCTGCGCCGCACCTTCGTCGTGCACATCCCGGTCTCGAGCGGCAGGCGGATCACGATCTCACCTTGAATTTGCATGTAACCGGATCTGGACTGAGTCCAGTAGTCGTGGCGGTAGGGTGATCCGATGGCCGGGGAGACGCCGCTCGACAGTGCTGCCTTGCTCCGCCAGCACGGCCTGCAGGTCACGGCCCAGCGCCTGGCCGTCTTGCGGGCGGCCGCGGCTCGACCGCACAGTACGGCTGACGACTTGTACAACGTCGTGCGGGTCGAGATCGGTGCCATCTCACGGCAGGCCGTGTACGCCGCCCTGGCGGCCCTGAGCGACAAACGCCTCCTGCGGCGCATCGAGCCCGCCGGGTCGCCGGCCCGCTACGAGAACCGGGTCGACGACAACCACCACCACCTCATCTGCCAAACCTGCAACAGGATGGTCGACGTCGACTGTGCGGTCGGTGCCGCCCCTTGCCTCACTGCCTCGGACGACTCGGGCTACGAGATCGACGAAGCCGAGGTCACCTACTGGGGCCGATGTCCCGAGTGTGTTGCCGCTGGTCCGGGCTCACCCGACAGCCTGACACGGCCGGGGAGGGCTACCGCTGGAGCGACATAGCCTGGAGCGAGCGAACAAGGTCAAGATCGACGAGCCACACAACGAAACAACGAGAGAAGAGAAGGTCGGACGTGTCTGAAAGCGTTAGCGCAAGCGAGAACCCGGTAGCCCCCTCGGCTCCGAGCCGGAGTCTCCCCAGGACGAACCAGGACTGGTGGCCGAACCAGCTGAACCTACGGCCGCTCCGTCGGCACTCGTCCGGCGACAGTCCGCTTGGCAAGGGCTTCGACTACGCAGAAGAGCTCAAGACCCTTGACCTCGACGCCCTGAGAGAAGACATCTTCGAGGTGATGACCACGTCGCAGAGCTGGTGGCCGGCAGACTACGGCCACTACGGGCCGCTCTTCATCCGGATGGCCTGGCACGCCGCAGGCACGTACCGCATCGCCGACGGGCGAGGTGGTGGGGGTGGCGGCGCTCAGCGCTTTGCCCCCCTCGACAGCTGGCCCGACAACGGGAACCTCGACAAGGCGCGCCGGCTGCTGTGGCCTGTCAAGCAGAAGTACGGCCGCAAGCTTTCCTGGGCCGACCTGATGATCTTCACGGGCAATTGTGCCCTGGAGTCGATGGGGTTCAAGACCTTCGGCTTCGGCTTCGGGAGACAGGATCTCTGGGAGCCGGACGGGACGTTCTGGGGCCCCGAGGACACGTGGCTGGGGGACGAGCGCTACAGCGGCGACAGGGACCTAGCCAATCCGTTCGCCGCCGTGCAGATGGGCCTCATCTACGTCAACCCCGAGGGTCCGAACGGCAACCCTGATCCGCTGGCTGCTGCCAGGGACATCCGAGAGACCTTTGCCCGGATGGCGATGGATGACACCGAGACGCTTGCCCTCATCGTCGGCGGCCATACCTTCGGCAAGTGCCATGGCGCAATCCCTGCTGAGTACGCAGGTCTTGAACCCGAAGCCTGCCCGCTCGAGGAGCAGGGACTGGGTTGGCGGAGCACTTTCGGCAGCGGCAAGGGCGGCGACACGCTCACCAGCGGGCTGGAGGGCGCATGGACCAACGAGCCGACGAAGTGGGACAACGGCTACCTCGACAACTTGTTCAAGTACGACTGGGAGCTGACGACGAGCCCAGCCGGTGCCAAGCAGTGGACGCCCACCGACCCATCGGCCCGCGACACGGTGCCCGACGCCCATGACCCGTCGAAGAGGCACGCCCCCATGATGCTGACGACGGACCTTGCGCTGCGGATGGATCCGATCTACGAGCCCATCGCGAGACGCTTCCACGAGAACCCGGACCAGTGTGCCGAAGCCTTCGCCAAGGCCTGGTACAAGCTCCTTCACCGCGACATGGGACCGGTGTCGCGCTTCCTCGGCCCGTGGGTGCCGGCGGCACAGGAGTGGCAGGACGCCGTCCCTGCGGTCGATCATGACCTGATCGGGGAGGCGGACATCGCCGACCTCAAGGCCAAGGTCCTCGCATCGGGTCTCTCGGTGTCCCGGCTCGTGTCCACTGCCTGGGCGTCGGCAGCCAGCTTCCGCGGTACCGACAAGCGTGGGGGGGCGAACGGGGCACGGATTCGCCTTGAGCCACAGAAGAACTGGGAAGCCAACGACCCCTCCGAACTGGCCAAGGCACTGCAGGCCCTCGAGGGGATCCAGCAGGACTTCAACAGCTCCCAGTCGGGCGCGACCAGGGTCTCGCTTGCTGACCTGATCGTCCTAGGTGGCTGCGCCGCCGTCGAGCAGGCTGCAAAGGACGCCGGGTACGACGTGACTGTCCCCTTCGCCGGAGGGCGCACCGACGCCTCCCAGGAGCAGACCGACGTGGAGTCGTTTGCCGTGCTCGAACCGATCGCAGACGGGTTCCGCAACTACCTCGCCGCCGGCGAGAAGCGGCCGGCGGAGCAGCTGCTGGTGGACCGGGCCGACATGTTGACGCTGACAGCCCAGGAGATGACTGTTCTCGTCGGCGGCATGCGTGCTCTCAACGCCAACTTCGACCAGTCCGCTCACGGCGTGTTCACCGACCGGCCCGAGACGCTGACCAACGA
The DNA here is from genome assembly GCA_050744865.1 of Acidimicrobiales bacterium. Taxonomy (GTDB): domain Bacteria; phylum Actinomycetota; class Acidimicrobiia; order Acidimicrobiales; family Bog-793; genus JAKACA01. The sequence goes on from JBOGHW010000035.1 coordinate 74,075, forward strand.
CTTCTTCGTGGGCTTGCTCGATATGGGCACGGCCTGGAAGACATCGGAGTCGACGGCGAACCTCTACGAAGGCCGTGATCGTGCCACCGGCCAGCTGAAGCTGACGGGCACCGCTGTCGACATCGTCTTCGGGTCGAACTCCGAGCTCCGCCCCATCGCGGAGGTATACGCGTGCGACGACGCGAAGGAGAAGTTCGTGCACGACTTCGTGGCCGCCTGGGACAAGGTCATGAACCTCGATCGCTTCGACCTCGTCTGAGCGCCCTCGCAATGCCGAGCGCCGGCCGGTGGCCAAGGGCGGCGGCCGGCGCGAGCTAAAAGCGTGTGAAGGAGAGCCGGGTTATGCCGATTGCCGGCGGAAGGATGCCGTCGAGACGCGTCGTCACGCCCAGCAGCTTGGTCTCCAGTCTCACCTGGGACTCCGGGATTGGGGCACCCTCGGGCTGCCGGCGCCGGGCCGCGGCGCGCAGCCCGTTGGCGAGCAGTTCAGAGACGGCCAGCGGCAGCCGGCGCCTGGCTTCGAGGCGGTAACCGGCCCGGGTCATCTCGGCCACATACCACTCGGGCTTGCGAAGCCAGTGCGACGACCGGTCGTGGAGGGCGACCACGCCCGTGTCCTCGAACAGGTGGACCCGCTTCCTGGCAACGCGGCCGAGCTCCCCGGCGATCTGAGCAGCTGAGTCGTCGTCGTTGTGCTGCAGGACCGTGACGGTGATGACGGAGTCCACAGACCCGGACGCCATGGGCAGGGCGGTGGCATTGGCCTGAGCCAGCCTGTCGACGTCGTGCCGGCGGGCCGACTGCAGCATGGCCGACGACAGGTCGACGCCCAGCATCTGAACCCCGCGCTTTTCCAGCCACTCGATATTGCCCCCGGGGCCGCAACCCACCTCGAGCACGAGGTTGTCGGCGGCCTCCAGCGCAGGCAGCAGGAGCCTCTCGAGAAACATCGCCCGCTTTACGGCGTAGAACGGACTCTCCTCGCCGGCCAGGAGGCGATTGTCGCTTCGCTCCCCGAGGCGCCGGCCGACGCCGTCCCAGTAGCTCTTAGGTGAGTATTCGATGGCGGGGAGCATAGTTTCCCCGGTCGGAACGCCCGTCTAGTGGCTGAAGCCGGCGAAGCACGACGCGATGGCTGTCGCCCCCGGCCTGTCGGTCCACACCGTCGGGCCTAGTCCCGTGGAGTTCCCGCCCGTGTTCGGGTCGAGCGTGAAGGCAACGTTCCAGAAGTAGACCCCGGCGAGGTCGAAGTGGTGAACGATCTCGCACACCATCGAGAACCAGACCTTCTGCATGTTGAGGTATTGGAGGTCGGTCGGCGGACCGGCGACTGTCGAGGGAGACTTGTACCCGACGGGCTGGGCGTCTGTGCCCACCTCTTGCAGCACCGTTCCGCTCAGCTCGGAGGCGCTCCTGGCACAGAAGTGAGGCGCCCAGGCGTCGTACAGCGTCTGCTCGCTGGTGGACGGCGTGCCGGAGGGGTCACCGAAGTAGGCGTCGCTGTGGACGCCGTACTCGGTGAGATCGGGCACCACGTCAGGCTGGCCGTTGTACTGAGCCGTCGACTCGGCGTAGATGAGCTGGCCATGGTAGACGCCGCTCATGTCCGAGATAAGAGTTGCCCAGTCCTTTGCGTATGACGACGACTCGGTGAGCGAGATGAACTCGCTGGCATAGTCGAAGGTCGGTACGCCGTCGTTCTGCGCCATCTGGAGGAACGGTCGCAGCGCGTTGAAGTAACTGAGGAAGAAGGCCGGGAGGTTCGACGGGTGGATGGTGCCCCGCCACACGTAGGACGAGGTGCCGACCTCCAGGAGCGGACGGAGGTTCACATGCAAGCCGGCGCTCTTGGCTTTGTTCACCAGCATCTCGAGCTCGCTCGTACTCGGTGTCTGGTCAGTGGTGAAGACCGAGGTGGACGTCTTGGAGGAGGTGTAGATCGGGAACCCGATGCTCACGGCGTTGGCGTGAAGGTCAGAGGCTATGTAGTCGATGATGACGCCGGCTTGGTGCTCCTCCCAGCGGAAGCTGGCCTTCTGGTTCCGCTTGTCCCACCACAGGTCGATCCCGAGCTGCACGGCGTGCGAGCCTGTCCCTTGCGAGCACCCGGCCGCACTCGAGCCCCTTGTGGTCGAGGTAGTGCTCGAGGTGCTGGTGGTGCCCTTCTTGCGGGCTGGCGATGTCGAGGTGGCGCAACAGTTGCCGGAGGTCGGCGGCGAGGTCGAGCCCGAACTGCCGACCGTGGCGGGGTGATCACCGGAACCAGCCTTGGAACTTCCAGGAATGAGAAGCGCGCCGACAAGCGCCAGAATGGCCAAGATGACAGCGGCAACGGAGATCGAACGCGCCTTGTGGGCGCTGAGGGTAGCCAGGAGGCGCGTCATAAGAGAGGTCTTTCCCGCCGCATGCATGAATCAAACGGTAACAGGGGCCGATGTCCGGCCGGTGTCACTGCCGGTTACTCTCCGGACCACCAAGTCAACCCGCCTGACTGTCGGCGACCGTCCCGCTCCGCCATTTCCTGACCGCGTAGGGAGAACCCGGCATTGAGACCATCCGAGAGGGCTGTCGGGTCGCCGGCGGGAGGAGCTAAAGGTAGTCGACGCGGTCTCCGCTCTGCGCTGGCCGCGCTGTTGCGCCCGATGCTCGTCGCCCAAGGCACCCGTACGCTGGTGATCGTCGGAGTCGGGATGCTCGTGAGCACCCTGTCACGACTCGCCATCTCTATTACGGCGGCCCACGTGCTCGACCAGACAGAAGCAGGGCAGTACCTGACAGCGTTCGCGGTCATGACCGTCGGATGCGTCCTGCTGCGCCTGGGTCTTGACCAGAACGCGGTCCGCTTGATCGCCCGCAAGGCGAACACCGGCCCTTCCAGCTCCACTGTGGTGCGCAGCTCGTCACTTATCCTTGGAGTGACCTCGGCCGTAGTGATAGCGCTGGGGCTTGCCGGTGGCACCATGTTCGGCTTCAACACGATCATGCACCAGGGGGTGACTTACCGCCAAGGCGCCTACATAGTTCTCTGGCTGGTCGCCGAAGCGGTGCGCCTGGTGTTCTCCGAGTCCCTCCGCGGCCACGGCCGGACGGTGTCGGCGACGGTGTTCGGGGACTCTGGGCGTTTCTTGGTGCTGGCATGCGCAATCGTCGGCCTCGGCGTCGGCCGCGAGGCGAGCCTCGACTCGTTGCTCGCCGTATCGTGCTTCACCGCGGTCGGGTGGTTGGTCCTTGCCGCCGGGCGGCTGGCCTGGATACAGCACTCGGTGCGGAGCAGCGGCAGCCTGGCCGTCGGGCTCATATTGCGCGGCACCTTTGCTATCTACGTGACGGGGGTATGCACGTCGGTGATCAGCCAAGGCGACACAGTCGTCGTTGGCTCTACGCTGTCCCACCTCAGCTCGGCCATCTACGTGAACGCCTCCCGGATCTCCTTGCTCTTGTTGCTGCCGCTCTCTGTTGTCAACCTCGCCCTCTCCCCGACGCTCGCACAGAGTCTCGGGACCGAACGGCAGCCCCGAGTCGAAGAGCGCGTCCGGCTCGTCGTCACGGCTGCGACCGCCATTGCGGTCGTGTCGTACCTTCTCGTGCTGGTGGGCGCCCCCCTCTTCGTCCACACTGCCTTCCCCCCGGACTACGCCAGGGTGGCACCGCTGACGGCGGTGCTTGCGCTCGGCCCGATGGCCACTACATCGACCGGCCCGAACGGCCTGTCACTGGTCATGGGCGGCCGGGCACGCGTGGCTGCCTGGGCGATGGGAACCGTGAGCGCTGTGCAAGTGGCGCTCATGGTCGCCGCCGCTCACCTCTTCGGCATCTTCGGCGTGGCGGCCGTGTCCTCGGGTGGCAGCATCGCCCAGAACGTCTACCTCGCCTACCTGGCACGCCGTGAGCTGGGCATACGGACCGAGGCCTTCTTCTCGCCCGTGAGCCTTCGCAAGGCCCTCGCCTCACTGGGCTGACCGCCGCCGCGGCGACGGCGCCTTATATAGTGTCTGCGGTCCACCAGCGGACACCCTGCGTGGGGGTGCCGGTGCTCTTTCAACGTCCTCGATCAAAGGGACTTCACTTAGTGATCTCTATCACCGGGCCAGGCCGTAGCGGCACGAGCGTTCTCGCCGCGCTCTACGCCGAGCTTGGCTTCGACGCAGGCGGGCAGTGGTCCCAAGAGCTCGACGCCGGTTACGAGGCGCGCGACATAGTCGCGGTCAACAAGGCGATAGGCAGTGATCTCGGCATCACGATGACGGGAAAGGCACGAGGCCCGACCTCGTTCACGCTACCGCAAGGCTCGGCGCTCTCGAAGATCTCGAAGCGTTACCAGCTTCACCACCGCCTTAACACCCTGCCGGGCCTGCGGGCCGGCAAACTTGGCTTGGTGGCGTGGGATAGGTTCGACGCAACCGTGGAGAAGCACGCCGCGACGGTGCGCCAGCTCGCTGGCGAGCGCCAGATCAGCAAGGATCCCCGCTATATCTACACTCTCCCCGTCTGGCTCGAAGCCGGCGCGGACATCTCCCACGTCGTCGTGACCACGCGCAAGCTCGACGCGGCCCTCGCCAGCCGCCGGGACAAGAGGCTGGTGGGGTTCTCGTCGGACTGCGACGCCAAGAACTCGTTGATCTTCGGTGTCGGCCTCTGCCTGACGACCTGTCTCGACCATGGGGTTGCATTCAGCCTCATCCGCTTCCCGGAGTTCCTGAACGACACGGGCGCTCTCGCCGCCTTGCCCTTACTGGGCGATGTCCCGCGGGCAGACCTCGACGAGGCCGTGCGGGCGGTGGTCCGACCTGAGCTGGTCCACTTCTAAGCCATACCCCGGGCAAGCGACGGAAGCTGACTCTCCTGCCGAGGTGAAGCGACCGGCGCGGCGGAGAGCCGCTGCCCATCGGGCCAGCTCTCTTCTTCTAGGGCCGCTGCTCCTCGGGCTGGTCATCCGTTTCGGCCTGGCGCCGTTCACGAGCTCGGAGCGCGATGTAGGGACGTGGTTGCTGGCGACCTTCGCCGGGGCACACCACTTGAGCGTCTACAGCACGCCAGGCTTCTCCTACCCGCCCTTGTGGGGGCACATCCTGCAGCTCGTTGGTCTCGTGCTGCCTCACGTCGGGGTGCCGGCCTCCAGCTTCGCCCGCTACGAGCCCAGCCTGGCGCCACTCGAGGCCGGCAACGTGATGGTCCCCTACGTCTCGTCGCCCGTCTACGACATCGTCGTGAAGTCGATCCTCTACCTGTTCGACGTGGCAACGGCGCTCGTGCTGTTCGCCCTGACGTACCACGTCACCGGAGACGAGAAGAAGGCGAGGCGGGCATTCGTCGTCTTCTTCCTCAACCCGTGCGTCATCTTCGGTAGCGCGGTGCTGATGGGCTTCAACATAGTCATCGCCTTCACGATGCTTCTGGCGGTCTACGCAGTGATCACGGAACGGGATTGGCTGGCCGGGGCCGCCATGGCGGTAGGCGTGCTCACCAAGCTCGTGCCCGCCTTCGTCATCCCGCTGCTGCTGGTAGCCATCCTGGTGCGGCCCTTGGCGCGCGCCGCACCCCCGGACCTCCCCGACCCCCCCGACCTCCCCGACGGCCAGCCGGACCTCCGGCGCCGAGATGACGGGCTCCTGGCATGGATGCGGCAGCGACTGCCGGGCTTGTTGCGCTTTTCCGGGGGATTCGTGGTTGCTGTGGCGGTCACCGTCGTGCCCGAGGCCGCCTCGCATTCGCTTGGCACCGCCTTCCACTCGACGTTCGCACGCGAGAGCGTCGCCCTTAAGACCGCCGGGCTGGACGTCTATGGGCTTGGCGTCTTCCGCGGCCTCAGCCCTCTGGACACGTACGCGATGGCCCACGCCCCCCTGGTGCGTCAACTGAGCGAGCTGCTCATAGCCCTCTCGGTGCTGTGGGGGGCGTGGCGCGTGCTCAAGTCGCGTGCGTCGCCCTACTTCCTCGTTGTCGGAGTGGCGTGCGTCTTGGCTGTCACCTACTTGTCGCAGTCGCTTGTCCAGCCTCTCTACATTCTTTGGATACTGCCGTTCCTGGTGGCGCTGCGATGCGCATACGGCGCGTGCAGGGCAGAGCTGTGGGTCTGCACCGTGACGCCGATTGTGGTGCTTCTCGCCAGCCACGGTCTGCTCTTCTTCCTCGTCCCGCTTGCGAGCTTCACGTCGCTCCTCTCGCTGCGGAGCATCACGACAAGCGTCATGCAGTGGGATGGCTCGACACTCGGAGGGCTCTGGTCGGTGAGTATTCAGAGCCAGGGCCCGGCCCTGGCTGCGGCCGCCATCGTGGTGGCCGAGTTCTGGATCATCCTCCGCTCGTTCCGCCCTGCAGGGTCGATCTGGCGCCTCCACTGGCCGGGCCGCAGGTCGGCGCGCCGGTCCTCCGTGGTCGCCTCCGACCCCGCTGCCGGCGAGGTGGAGCACCAGGCAGGCACAGGGCCCGAGAAGGACGCCGTCCGCAGCCGAGCACATTTGCGGCCGGCGCGGCTGGCCATTCCGATGAGCTCGATCCTCGTCGTCGTGTCTCTCGTCGTGTCGCTCGCCGTGGTCGGCCTGGTGGGCGGCGCCCGGCCCTCAGGCCGGCTCCAGCTGGCCACCTTGTCGGTCAGCGGGAGTACCGTTGACGCCCACCTGGCGGCCAGGCTCGGCAAGGGCGAGCGGTCGCTCAGGCTCGTAGCCTTTCCTATCCGGGAGGAGACAACCATCCACCGGGTGGATGTGTTCGACGCTGACGGCTACCCGGTCCACTCTTCCCAGCCTGCGGTCGTAGCGACGATCGCCACTCATATCCGTGACGAGCTGAAGCTCCGCTCCGACGCCGCAACTGTCTCGGTCGTGAGCGCTGCCCGGCTCTACGACGTTTTCGCGGACACCAAGGACGCAACCGGCGTGGCCATCGTGGACGTCGCAGGCTTCCTCCCGTCCTCGTCTTTCAGCGAGACGACCGACAGCGTCACTCCCTGGCTCGAAGCTGGTGGCGTCCTTATCTGGGGCGGCGCGCCACTCGGATTCTGGAGCGACTCGACCGGCGGCTCCCACCCAAGCTCCAATCGGACCGGGTGGCGGGGTTGGCGGCGGATCGTGGCCTCAGCAGAGGGGTCGCGCCTCATAGAGCCGTTGACCGTCGTTCACGCCACCGCGCTCACTCCGACAGCCATGGCGAGCGCCCTCGGCATCAACTTCAGCCTCGCGATGGTGAGAGTTCCCTACTCGGCTGCCGCAAGGCTGGGGGGAAGGGCGATCGGCATGGTGAACGATGGAGAGTCGTCTGTCACGACCGTCCCGGTCGGTTCGGGCGCCGTCGTGATGTTTGACGGTTTCATATCCGAGGTCAGCGAGCTCAGCCAAGATATATCGCTGATCATGGTGTCGAGAGCGTTCGAAGTCAGCGGGCGCCCTGTCACAACGACCGTACCTGCCGCCAAGATCTCGGCGAAGGGCAACCAAGTCGTCTGGTCTCCGGATCTTGGCACTATGACGGCTGCTTCCAAGGGTGTCGAGCTGTTCGCGGTCGATCCCGACCGCTACGGCACCTTGACCGGCTCCTGGGTCGCGCCCCGTCGTCCGTGACGACCTGTTCGGAACCCGGAGGGGTCAGCTCTTTGTGCAAGACTCGGGGGCTGTGCCAGGGGACGCGGACGGCGGGGTTCTGCCACGGGAGCAGGTCGGTCCGCCAGGCGCCGTAGCGGTCCTGCCGACTCCGCCGTCCGACAGCGAGCGCGTCACCTATGTCTGCAGGCACCTCGGCGTGCTCGGCTCGCTGGTGTTCTTCGCCTTCGCCGGCATCACCTACGGGTTCGTGAGGCTGGCGTTGTCCGTCGGGTGGGCGGAGGTGTTTCTCGTCTATTGGTGCTTCGCGATGCTCTCGTTCGCCGTCTCCCTGGTTGCCAACTACTTCACGCGTGACTTCGACATCGACCGCCACGACCGCTTCGTCGACTCGCACCTCATCGGGCGCTGTCCCAGCATCGACGTGTGGCTGCCCAATTGCGGCGAGTCACTCGAGATCCTCCGCAACACCTGGGCCCACGTCGCTGGGCTGCAATGGCCAGGTACGTTGAACGTGTACTGCCTCGACGACCGCGGCTTGCCCGAGGTCGAGCGGCTGGCGCAGGAGTTCGGCTTCCACTATCTCTCGCGCCCGGACAAGGGTTGGATGAAGAAGTCCGGCAACTTGAAGTTCGCCTACGAGAATTCGGCAGGTGAATTGGTCGCGCTCTTCGACGCCGACTTTTGCCCGCGGCCGGACATGCTGTTCGAGATCCTTCCTTACTTCCAGCGGGATCCAGGTCTCGCAATCGTGCAAACCTCCCAATTCTTCCGCGTCAGCAAACTGCAAAACTGGATCGAGCGCGGAGCCGCCCAGGCCCAGGAGTACTTCTACCGCGCCTGCCAGTGGTCGAGGCAGCAAAGGGGCGCCGCCATCTGCTGCGGGACCAACGCCGTGTACCGGCGGGCTGCTCTCGACGAGAACGGAGGCATGACTCTCATTCCCCAGGGCGAGGACATGAGGACGGGCTTCGATCTCCAGCAGTTGGGCTGGGGCCTGCTCTACCTCCCGCTCAACCTTGCCACAGGGCTCTGCCCGGACAACATCTCGTCGTATTTCAAGCAGCAGTACCGCTGGTGCATGGGGTCACTGCGCCTCCTCGGCGAGGAGAGCTTCTGGCAGGCGGACCTGTCTCTCAAGACCCGGCTCTGTTATGTGGCCGGCTTTAACTACTACGTGCAGACCGCTCTTTACACCTTCATGATCCCCGCGCTCATGATCTCGCTTCTCGTCTTCGAGCCGCAGCGCTTCCAGGTGCGCAACTACGTCGTATTCCTCCCGGCGCTGCTGGTTCTTCTCGTCGCGTACCCGCTGTGGCACCGGTGCCGCTACGGCACGGAAGCATGGTCCATCCGGATCGTGTGCGAATGGTGCTACATCTTCGCCATCGTCGACTTCCTCCACGACAAAGTCATCCCCTGGGACGCCACCGGCTCCAGGACGGCGTCAGTGGCTGCGAGCTCTCGCTTCAGGCAGTTCAAGTGGCTCGCCCTCAGCTGGAACGGCGCCACCGCTGCGTGCTGGGCAGGCTTGGCGATCTTCCGCATGGTCACCCTCGATTGGGTTAGCTTCGTCGTGATCTCTGTCATGGGTGTCTTCTACCTCTCCAACTCGTGCCGCCTCGTGCGCACCTTCCAACGCCAGGAGCTGTTGGCGTGACCCTGCTTGTCGATCGCGTGTCGACCGCCGGCAGCGTCGAGGAAGCAGTCGGCGCGCGGCGCAGTCCCGTGCAGGCTCGCCCGGCGACGCGCCTACGCACGGCGGCACCGCTCACCCTTGTCCTGCTGGTACAGGGACTCCTGTCCCTGAAGAACAGGCCCTTTGCCTCCCGCACCGAGGCGCTCGCCCTCTACAGGGCGAACCTCGACCTTCAGCGCCTGACCGGGTCGGCGACCGACCACTTCGGTGCCGCCGGCCACATGTCGGCGATCGCGGCCAGCACTTACGTGTACCCGGTATGGGCGGCCATGGCGAGCTCTCTCGGCGGCCTTACCGGCGCTCGATTGCTCAGCTTGGTGTTGATGATGTCCTCCACGGTGCTCGTGTGCGGGCTCACCAGACGGCTCTTCGGGGATCTCGCCGGAGTGTGCGCCGCCTGCCTGTTCGTGGCAGCTTCCCCGACCCTTGTGCTGGGGGACCTGGCGCAGTACGACGCCATGTCGGTATTCCTGCTCTGCCTCTCGGCGCGCTTTGCTGTCACAGCAGTCACCACGACCGACTCCCGCTCGCTGCTCGCGCCCGCCCTCTCTGGTGCAACCGCCGCCCTATGTGCGGCCACCGGGCCACTCGGGCTGCTGTTCGTTCCCGTGGTGGCGGTCCTCCTCGTGGTCGCCTCTGCGGCGCGGCCAGCTGCGATCACATGGGCCGACGATGGTGCCGGGACGACAGCAGGTCCTTTCCTTCGCCTCGGTTCATTCGCTGCCGGGATCGCCACGGTGGCGGTTCTCTTCATCGTCGTCCTGCCCTTGCTTGGCCCGAAGGTGACTCTCTCGGTAGCCGGGTGGGGACCACGGGGACTCAGCCAACCGATCGGCGCGACGCTTGGTGGGACGCTCTGGTACATCGGGCCGGCCCTCGTGCTCTCGCTCGTGGCGATGGTGTCGCTCGGCTTCTGCCGCGGGCGGCGGCGGCGGCGGACACTGCTCGTCGCTGGGGTGCTCTTGGCCGGCGGCGTGCTCGGTCCCGTCTACGCCGAGCTCCTGCACGGCGGCCCGACGTTGCTCGATCTCGACGCCTGCAGCCTGGTATTCGCCTCCTGCCTCGGCGGCGAGGCGATCCGGCGCTTCTTTGCCTGGTGGAAGTCCCGCGCCGTGATCCCCGTGGTGGCCGGCATATTGGCTGTGCTCTCGTTCGCCGGAGCGACGTTCGGCAGCAACTTCACCTGGACGAGCGAGCAGGCTCTCGTCTCCACGCTCTCCAAGGTCGTCCGGCCGGGTGACAACCACTACCTGCTGTCGGAACCGGTGGTTCCCGAGTACTACCTGGAGTCGGTCGCCTCGCCCAAGCAGTTCCTTTCCACCAACTCGTTGTTCAGCTACGCGCCGGCTGGAGCGACTTCGCCCGTGCATGGCCTGCTTGCTTATCGAGAGGCCATCGGTGCCGGCTACTTCCAGGCGATCGCGCTGCCGGCCGATCCGGGGCACTCGGCGTTGCTGGCGTCGCTTGCCAGCGACATAGCCGGTAGCAAGAAGTACGCCCTGCACTATTCGGCGAGCGGTACGGCCGCGCGGCCGGGATGGTACGTCTGGACGCTCGTGCGGCCGTCCCCGCTCCTCGGCAAGGCCGTGTCGATGCCGCCTTTCGACGTCGCAGGAGGGCGCAGGTGACGTCCCGTCAGGAGCTGCCGCCCTGGTCGGGGCCATCTTGGTCGTCGGCTGCTACCTTTGAGCCGGTTCGGCACCGGTACGGGCGAGGGCGGGAGGACACGGCGAAGTGAGCGATACGAAGGGGCAGCGGGTCGACTCGCGTACTCGTAACGCGGCGATCATGCTGGGCTTCGCCGCCCTGTTCAACCTTGTGGGCAACGTCGCCTTTCACGTCCTGGCGGCGCGCCAGACCAACGTCAGCGTTTACGGGCTCATCGCCACGCTGCTGTCGCTCGGTTTCCTCGCTGCCTCCATCGGAGCCGGGCTCCAGTACGCCGTCGCCCGCCACGCCATGGTGCCCGGTCGTGACCCGCGCCGGCTCCTCGGCAGGTCGTTGTGGTCTTGCCTGCCGATACTGCTGGTTGTCGGAGCTCTCTGGTTTGTGGTGAACCCTGTCTCGCACTACCTGCACGCAGCCTCTACGGCTGCTATCGACGCCACTCTCGCCTACTTCGCCGTAACCATCGTCGGGGCGCTCCCTATCGGCCTTCTCATGGCCCAGCGCCGCTTCGCCGCCCTCGCTGCCACCACTGCGGTGGCTGCCATTGCCAGGTTGGCGATGGCTGTCGCGATCGGCTGGCGCCACGACCCCACCGCAGTCGCGCTTGTCACGTCGTCACTGGCCGGTGTTCTGGCGGCGGGGATCAACTCGATCGTCGTCGTCACCCGAAGAGCGCCCAGTCCTGAGGTTGCGTACCGCCACGAGCCGAGAGGAGCTGTGCGTGCCGAGGCATCGCGCCTGGCCGCTCTGGGAGCTTGCCTCTGGTCGGTGTGGCTGTTGCCGATATGGTTCGCCCGCCACTACGTCTCGTCTGTCCTGGCCGGGCGCTTCATCGTCGGGCACCTCGCCGGCAGCAGCCTGTTCTACCTGGCTGCACCGATCACGACTGCCTACTTCCCTACCATTCTCCGGTCCCGAAGCGGGCGGGTGGCTCGGGTGGGCTTCCTCCTGACGCTCGGATTCGGCCTGTTCGGGGCGGTCTGTCTTGGCCTCCTCGGGCCGTTCGTCTTCAACGAATTGATGGGTGTCACCTTCCCGCCCGGTCACCAGCTGTTCTTCGAGCTGGGAGTGTCGGCGGCGACTTGTGCCGTTGCCAGCTACGTGGTCTGGACGAGCCAGGCCCGGGCTGCGCGCCCGGCAGCCACGGCCCTCGGAGCCGTTGCGGCCGTCGCCACCGAGCTGGTGATCGGTGCCAGCGGCTTCCACGGTGAGAACCTGCTTGCCCTCATGCCCGCAGTCGCCCTGGCCGTAGGCGGGTTGGCCGGAGTCGCGCTACACCTGCTGCAGCCTGCAGCCGACGCCGGCCTAGCGGAGCTACCCGCACCTCTGGCCGTTTGCGGAGAGCCCGTAGCCGTCGTCCAGGCGGTCCCCGCCGGAGTACCGAGCTTGTTGCCCTACCTGGCCGTCGGTGTCATGGCGTGCAACGAGGAGCTGACGATCTCACAGTGCCTGGAGGCTCTCCTCAACGAGTCGGAGAGTGGCCACCGCCTCGCCAAGGTGATCGTGGTGGTGAGTGGGAGCACCGACCGCACCGTCGAGATAGTGAGGTCGTTCGCCCGCTCCGACGACCGGGTCTCTCTGGTCATCGAACCGTCGCGGACCGGGAAGGTCAATGCCATCAACCTCTACCTCGAGCGCTGCCAGCTTCCTCTTGCCGGTCTGGTCAATGCCGATGTCGTGCTGGCTCCGGGCGCCCTGTCGCTGATGGCGGAGGCGTTCCGGGACGATGCTGTGGGCATGGCGGGCGGTCGCCCGGAGCCCCAGAACGAGCACAAGGGTCTCTGCAACCGGCTCGTGCACCTCGAATGGCAGCTTCACGACGCCGTGTCGAGGCACAACCCCAAGCTTGGCGAAGCTGTCTTGTTTCGCCGGATCTTCCGGAGGCTGACCGTGATCGGGACGGCCGACGAGGTTGCCATCGAGGCATTGCTCCTCGACGGCGGTTACGAGCTTCGTTACGTGGGGGACGCAGCAATCCTCAACCACGGACCGACGACCTTGCACGACTACGTCCGGCATCGCCGCCGCATACACAGCGGCCACATCATCCAGCAGAAGTGGGACGGGTACACCCCGTCCACGATGAGGAGCGGCGCGGTGGCCACGGGGGTCGTCGACGCGCTTCGCCGCGACCCGGCCATCCTCAAGATCCTTCCCTTCGCGGTGCTGGCGGAGATGTATATCCGGGCGACGACGGTGACGTTTCGAGTTCGGCGCCACGTTCCCGAGGTGGGCTGGGATCCGATCCAAAGTGCCAAGCGCGCAATTACGAGCGTGACGCCGGGCTCACCCAGCCGTACGGCGGACGGTGGGGCCGTCCTCAACGAAGCAGCTGTCGAGATCCTGCGCCACGCCGAGGCCCGCTCGAGCACCTGAGTGCCGCCCGTCAGCGGCCAGTCAGCCAGCAGGCAGCCCTAGGAGGCGGTCGGCCAGCTCGAGGTCCCACATCTCGACGTTGTTGACCTGCTCCATCATCTGCAGAGGCAGGAAGGCGCCGGGCGAGCCGTCCAGTGGCACGGCTTGGATCCCCGTCTCGGCGCGGTCGCCCGGGGTGGCATAACGCTTGCGAGTAGCGCTGATCCCTGCGAACACGACGCTGCCGTCTGGCGTGAGGCAAGCACCTCTCCCGAATCCAAGGATGGGCAGCACGCCCGCAGGCTCCCATCCCGGAGTCAGCAGGAGCACTTCGTGACGGCCGCTGTTGTTGACGAGCCACCCGGTGTTCGTGCGCCTCACGTTGTGGGGGGCGAACAGCCGCAGGTCGAACGAATGACCCGACTGCAGGTCGAGGACGCCGCCGCTGCCGTGGCGCACGAGGTGGCGCTGTGCATGAGCCAAGAGCCGGAAGCCAACGGCGTGATGCACCAACACCATCAACTGCCCTTGCTCGCCGGTGAAGGCCTGGTTGAGGTGAAAGGTCTCGTCCCGTCCGGGAAGCGGCCTGGCGCTGCCGGAGCGGAATCTTGCCAGGCTGTGACGCATCCGCACGTCGCCGGTCGCCGAGTCGAGCTCCACGACCTCGTCCTTGCCGGTGTTGGCGATCAAGATGGCGTCCGCGACCAGGGTGACCTCGTGGATGTCGTCCAGGTCGGGCACATCGAGCACCTTTGCCTCGCCAGTGTCGAGGGAGACGCGCGAGATGGCATCGGGTAGAGCGAAGATGACGGACTCCCCGGCCGGGCCGGGCTGGACGGCGGAGACTCCCCGGTCGCGGAACCTGTCGAAGAACGCCACTGGCCGTACGCCGGCAGCCGAGACGACGACGACAGGTCGCACGACCTCAGCTGCGAGGAAGCGGTCCTGCGGCTTCCAGTTTGGCGCCCCGGTGACAACCAGCGCCTTGGAGGGCGGCAAGCCTAGATCGGCGGTGTCCGTGACCAGCCCGGCGCCAGGACATTCCGCCCTGTCGCTGTTGGCACACTGCATCAAGTAAGGAACCTCCGCCTGCTGGTTGGGCGCTCGTCGGCTGTGGGCTGGCCGGCTGCCGGGTGGCTGGCCGGGCTGTTGGCTGGTAAGGCCGGACACACCGTAGTGGGGAGGGGAGGCGTTGCGGTCGCCGCGCCCGATGCGCTGCAGTGGCACCGGGTGAGGGACACGAACCCCCGGCCGAGACTTGGCGTCGTCCAAGCGGCGTTACCCACCACTGTTGTCAACACGCCACGAGCCGGTCACCGTCCCGAAGAGGTCAGGATCCGTCGCGAAGACCTCGGCCGCCGACCTTCCACCCGCCGGTCCCGCCAACTCCGGCGACCACTTGATGGCATGGCCGGTCGTGGCGATCTCGTGTTCGGTAATCGTTGTCGCTACAGGAGGACCGGCGGCTGCGTAAGTGCGGGACAGGAGGATCGAGACGATGTCGTCTGTCACGTCTGTCACCTCGAGGACCGGGCCACCGAATATGACCAGTGTGCCGTGCCCGACAGGAATGGCGGAGATAGAGGCCGCTGCGGAGTCGGCCCAGCCGATGTCCTGCCCGCCGAGTGCGGGTCCGAGGAGCGCAGCGGGCGTCGTCACCGACCGGAACGAGAGCTGCAGGGCAGAGGCGAAGGCGGTCTCGCGATCCGCGAACAGGCCGATCGGGGAGGTGCCGGCGGCCGGGCACACCGGGGCGCCTGCTGCTACTTTGACGCATCGCGACGAGCACGACTCGGGCGCGCCGGCGCTCGGGCACTGCGTGGCTGGTACTGCGACAACACATCGGATCAGGCAGTTGTGAAGCATCCGGGTGAGCCCACCCGTGTGCCCCGGCTCCGACGGGGCCAGGGCGCTCCAAGCGCCGGCGGTACCTCCGCCCCAGACGAGCACGCCGCCTGCCTCCAGCCACGGCCGGACGAGGTTGGTCGTGGCCGAGTAGGAGGACGCCGGGAGCACGCCCGAGATGTCAACCAGTGCGGATCCGGCGGCGCCGGTACTGTCGAGCAGGAGCGACCGGAGTCGCCGGGCGTCGATCTGCCGCACCTCGAGCTTCGAATTGTGGAGGCTGAGCTCGGTGGCAAGATGGTGCTTGAGCGTGCTCATGATGGCAGCCGAGCCTTCGACTTCCCCGTAGGCGGGGTCGTAGTACACATAGACGCGGCGCAGGCTGGCAGTGGCGCCCGGGCGAAGCTGGAACGCCGAGAGCCTGAGGGATCGCTGAGCCTGACCGCCCTGTAGATCGACGGTCACGTCCAACGTCCTGCCCCTCAGAGATGAGGACGTGAGGGCCACCGATCCGGAAGGGTCGCCACCTCGCACGGTTGCCGAGACGAGCAGGGCGGCAGCCAGGACGAGGCAGATCAGTGCAGTGCCGTAGGGGAGGGCCCCGCCCGCCAGCCGCCTTGCCGACGGCGGCACGGGGCTCGTCGACGGCGGCGCTGGGGTTACGTGCGACGACAGGGCGGGCTCTTGGCCACCGTCGGCGGCGAGCGGAGGTGGCGGAGGAGTCGCCAGCCCGCGCACGGCGACAGAGATCTCGGCGAGGATCACGAGTGGAGTCACGATCGTCGCCGGTATCTCGATCGCCCGCGTCGCCCAGATGCCAGGCCCGTGGTTCGTCGTCCAGGTCGCCATGCTCGAGGCGGCATCCGGGAGCGACAACAGGTGCGTGTAGGCCGCCAGCGGCACGACGAAGGCGACAGGTCCGAAGACGAACACGAAGATGATGATCGGTAGCGTCGAGATGACTGCCAGCTCGATCCGCCGAACCCTGGCAGAGGCCGCCAGCACGGCCAGCAGGGGAAGCATCCACAGCTCGTACTGCGGCTGGGTCTGTGGCGCCGTCACGAGGATGGCGGCAATCTCCGCCGACACCACGGCAACCAGGTTGAGCGGGCGCGGTCCGCGACGGATGAGCACGACGATGCCGAGCAGGACGACAGCTCCTGCCACGGCGTCGTTGGCGTCGTGGGCAACAGCCGCGTGGATGGAGGCCCAGTGAGATAGCGACGACAGGGACTTGAACACGTCCAACCCGTAGAGCCCGAGCCCGCCGTTTCCCGCCGTCTCGCTCTCCCGGGCGCTCGTGCCGCTCAGCATCTGCGACAGCCCGTGTGACAGGGCGACAGGCAGCACGAGCACGACTGCCAGCACTATGCCGCCAGCCAGAAACGCTCCCGTGTCCCGCCAGGCGCCCCTCCGCCGCGCCCGGCTGGGCCGCCTGCCATAGAGCGGCCCGCCTCTGTCCGCCTCGTCATAAGGCACCTCGCCTCCGCCTGCGGTGTGCGTGTTGCCTTGGGCGGCGTCGGCACGAGCTGTCAGGATCAGGGCGGTGAGGATGAGGGGCAGGACCGCGACCGGCACGACCTTGACGATCGTGCCGAGGCTGACTGCGGCCCCCGCCAGAGCCGGTCGGTGGTTGACGACGCAGTAGACGGCCAGCAGGATCGAGAACGCCACTACCGAGTCGAACTCGCCGAGCACGACGCTCGACAAGATCAGCAGCGGGTTGAGGAACACGAGCGCGAATGCCCACCGCGCCCGCCGGGCGCTGCCCGTCAGCTGGAGGACTAGAGCAAACGCCAACAGGGCCGTGCCGAGGTCGAATGCGCTCAGAACCGCTTTGAAGGCGAGGTCGAACAGTGGGGACGTCACATAGGACGAGAAGTGATTGAGCGAGGCGAGAGGAGACAAGGCGTTCGATCGCTCGCCCAGGCTGGCGACGCCGACGCCGGCGTGCTCCAGCAAGACGCCGATCGCCTGCAAAAGGACTCCCCAGCCGGGAGGATACGAGAACGAGGGCCTGTCGTACAGACCCAGCCCACGCGCCCCCGATACACCGGCGGCGAGCCAGACGGCGGTGTCCTTCTCCCAGCTCGTGAACGGGGCGAGCACGATCCGGATGAGCACGCCGGCGGCGGCGACGTAGGCCAGGCCGCGGCCCTGACGGACCGTGCCCGCGGGCGCGGGCGCGGTGGCCTCAGTCTGCGTCACGGTGGTCCTAGTACCGGCTGAGGCGGGAGCCCGGTGCTCTCAGGCGCGGTAGGGGTCGATGGCCTCAGGGTCGATCCCGTACCGCTCGATGGCCGCCGCCACGTCGCTCTCCTTGCCCTCGCCGGCAGTCGCCAGCGAAGCGAGGACCGCCACCACGATGTGGGCGGCGTCTATCTCGAAGTGCCGTCGGAGGGCCGTACGGGTGTCGGAGCGGCCATAGCCGTCGGTGCCGAGCGGCACGAATGGCGCCGCCACGAAGCGAGCCACCTGCTCGGGCACGGCTTTCACGAAATCTGTGACGGCCACGATCGGGCCGCTGGTCTCGCCGAGCACCCGGGTGACGAAGGCCTGCCTGGTCGCCGCCCCAGGGTGGAGCCTGTTCCACCTCTCCATCTCGAGGGCCTCGTCCCGTAACTGCTTGTAGCTCGTGACCGACCAGCACTCGGCGCCCACACCCCAGTCGTCGGCGAGCATGTCGCGCGCCGCCACGGCGGCGGCCCAGATCGAGCCCGAGAACAGGATTGTGGCCGGTGTCAGCTCCGTGGCGGCATCTCGTGCAGCCGGGGCCGGCAGGTATCGGTAGCAGCCGCGAAGGACGCCCTCGACGACTCTCGAGCGCTCGGCAGGGTCCTCGGGGAGGGCAGGCATCGGGTAGTTCTCGTTGTAGAGCGTGAGGTAGTAGACGACGTCCTCTGCCTCCTGGCCGGACATAACCTCGATGCCCTGGCGGATGACGATGGCCATCTCGTAGGCGAACGCCGGGTCGTAGGCCCTGACGGCGGGGAAGGTCGAGGCGAGCAGCAACGACTGCCCGTCTTCGTGCTGGAGGCCCTCGCCGTTCAGCGTCGTGCGGCCGGCGGTGCACCCGAGGAGGAAGCCCCGGCTCCTGGCGTCTGTCGCCTGCCATATGCTGTCGCCCACGCGCTGGAATCCGAACATCGAATAGAACAGGTACATGGGCAGCATGGGTACCGCCCAGGTCGCGTAAGAGGTCCCGGCAGCCTGGAAGCTGGCCATCCCTCCGGCTTCGGTGATGCCTTCCTGCAGTATCTGCCCGCCCTTGTCTTCGGCGTATGTGAGCAGCAGACCGGCGTCCACTGACGTGTAGTGCTGGCCCTCCGAGGCGTAGATCTTGACCTCGGAGAACAGCGCGTCCAAGCCGAAGGTGCGGCCCTCGTCGGGGATGATCGGGACCACCTTGCGGCCAATTGCCGGGTCCCTCAGGAGGTTGCGCAGCAGCCGGGCGAATGCCATCGTGGTCGAGACGGCTTGGCCCCTCGACCCGCTGAGGAACTCCTCCCAGACGGTGGCACCGATCTCGCCGTAGCCGCGCTTGGCGGCGTCACGAACGACCCTCTTGGGGAGCGAGCCGCCGACGGCGCGCAGCCTGGCCTCCAGGTACTCGCGCTCGGGTGAGCCAGCCGGTGGCCGGTAGTAGGGGGGGTGCTCGCTGTCGAGGGCTTCGTCGGGGATCTCGTCGGCGAGGTAGAGGCGGTCGCGGAGCACACGCAACTGCTCACGGCTCATCTTCTTGATCTGGTGGGTCGCATTGCGCGCTTCGATCTCGGGACCGAGCGTCCAACCCTTGATCGTCTTGGCGAGGATGACGGTGGGAGCGCCCGTCTGCTCGGTCGCCATCTTGTAGGCGGCGTAGAGCTTGCGGTAGTCGTGCCCGCCGCGAGGCAGTTGCTGCAGCTCGATGTCGGAGAGATGCTCGACCATCTGGCGCAGGCGCGGGTCAGGCCCGAAGAAGTGCTGGCGGATGTAGGCGCCCGCCTCGGTCGAGTAGCGCTGGAAGTCGCCGTCGAGCGTCGTGTTCATCTTGTTGACGAGAACGCCGTCGGAATCCCTTGCCAGCAACTCGTCCCAGCGGCGGCCCCAGATCACCTTGATCACGTTCCAGCCACACCCGCGGTAGAGAGCCTCCAGCTCCTGGATGATCTTGCCGTTGCCCCGCACGGGGCCGTCGAGGCGCTGGAGGTTGCAGTTGACGACGAATACGAGGTTGTCGAGCTTCTCGCGGGCTGCCAGGCGAAGGCCGGCGTGACTCTCCGGCTCGTCCATCTCGCCGTCGCCCACGAATGCCCATACCCGGGACTCCGAAGTGTCGGCCAGCTGCCGGTGCATCAGGTAGCGAT
This sequence comes from Acidimicrobiales bacterium, assembly GCA_050744865.1. GTDB lineage: Bacteria > Actinomycetota > Acidimicrobiia > Acidimicrobiales > Bog-793 > JAKACA01. The sequence goes on from JBOGHW010000035.1 coordinate 93,523, forward strand.
TGAAGCGGGCCTGGTAGACGGCCGAGATCGCTCCGAGGCCCATCGAGACCGTCGGGAACTCCCAGAAGTCGGGCATGAGCCGGGGGTGCGGGTAGCTCGACAGCCCATCGCCGCCCGTCTCGAAACGGAAGTTGTCGAGCTGCCTCTCGTCCAGCCTCCCCTCCACGAAGGCTCTGGCGTAGATGCCGGGCGATGCGTGGCCCTGCACGAAGACCTGGTCGCCGGCCAGGCCGTTCTCCTTGCCGCGGAAGAAGTGGTTGAAGCCGACCTCGTAGAGCGACGCCGAAGCGGCGTATGTCGACAAGTGGCCACCGATGCCGGCTTCCTTGGTGTTCGCCCGCGTGACCATGACGGCGGCGTTCCAGCGGATGTAGGCGCGGATTCGGCGCTCCAGGTACTCGTCGCCCGGGAACCAGGGCTCCTGGTCGGCCGGGATGGTGTTCACGTAGGGAGTCGAGACAGTTGCGGGGAACCCGACTTGTGAGGCGCGGGCCCGCTCCAGCAGCTTCATCAGCAAGAAACGAGCACGGTCCTTCCCATGCTGCTCCACCACCGCGTCGAACGAGTCGAGCCACTCGGTCGTCTCCCCGGGGTCGATATCGGGAACCTGGTGCGAAAAGCCGTCAAAGATCACGTTCCCGATTCTCGCGCGTTCGCAGGCCCTCACCGGCTCGCGACCCACCGACTGGCCGTGGCTATCGTGCAGCGATGCCGTCGAGTACCAGCGCCGAGAAGATCGTCTGCTACACCGACGGAGCCTGTCTCGGCAACCCCGGCCCGGGCGGCTGGGCGTGGGCAACCGGCAAGGACTTATACAGGAGCGGTGCCGCCCCCGCCACGACCAACCAGCGGATGGAGCTGACGGCGGTGCTTCGTGCGCTCGAGGCGCTCAGCGGGCCGATACAGGTGGTGAGCGACTCCACCTACGTGGTGAACTGCTTCCGGGACTCGTGGTGGCGAGGATGGCGGGCTCGTGGATGGAAGAACTCGAAGGGCGAGCAAGTCGCCAACCAGGATCTCTGGAAGCCGCTGATCGGGATAGCCATCGACGAGCGTGGAGGCGAGGTGGAGTTCAGGTGGGTGAAGGGGCACGCCAGCAGCGCCGGCAACAACCTGGTGGACGCCCTGGCGAATGAGGCAGCCCGGCTGCAGAGCGGCAAACAGTCCGGCCGGATTGGTTGAACCCGGCGCTGCTCTTCTAGGCTTATTGACATGCGGATCAACAACACTTCAGCCCTCGTGACCGGAGGTGCCTCCGGGCTCGGCGAGGCGACTGCCAGGGCCCTTCGCGCAGCAGGTGCCACCGTCACGCTCTTCGACCGCGACGAGCCCAGAGCCAAGGCCGTGGCGGGCGAGCTCGGAGGGGCCAGCAGCTATGTGGCCGGCGACGTCGGCGACCCCGAAGCCGTGTCGCAGGCCGTCGAGCTGGCGGCGGCGGCAGGCGAGTACAGGATCACGGTGTGCTGTGCCGGGATCGGTTGGGCCCAGCGCACGCTCGGGCGCAACGGTGAGCCGCACGACTTCGACGCCTTCAAGACTGTCGTGAACGTCAACCTGATCGGCACCTTCAACGTGATGCGCATCGCCGCCGGCGCCATGGCCAAGACCGAGCCGCTCGAGGGCGGCGAGCGGGGTGTCATCGTGAACACGGCCTCCGTGGCTGCCTTCGAGGGCCAGATCGGCCAGATCTCGTACTCCGCATCCAAGGGCGGCGTCGTCGGCATGACGGTCCCGGCTGCACGGGACCTGGCGCCCGTCGGCATCCGCGTGTGCACCATCGCTCCCGGGCTGATGGACACACCGCTGCTCGGACTCCTGCCTGAGGAGAACAGGCAGGCGCTCGGTGCCGGCGTGCTGTTTCCCAAGCGCCTTGGCCTGCCCGCCGAGTTCGGGCAGCTCGTCATCGCCATAGCCGAGAACGGCTACCTGAACGGTGAGACGATCCGCCTCGACGGCGGCCTGAGGATGCCGCCGAAGTAGCGGCCAGGGCCGGGCACGTGCCTGGGCGGGCCTGGGGGTCGCCTAGTCTTGCGGCTTGGCACTGACGGCTTGGCGCGAACGACCACGAACGGTAAGGGGGGAAGTAGATGGACAACGAGCTCGCCTTCACTGACGCGACTGGGCAGGCGGATCTGGTTGCCCGTGGCGAGGCGACGCCGCTGGAGCTGGTCCAAGCCGGCATCGAGCGCGTCGAGGCGCTCAACGGGCAACTGAACGCCGTCATCCACGAGCGCTTCGAGGCCGCCGGCCGGGAAGCCGCCGGCCCGCTGTCGGGCCCCCTGGCAGGAGTACCCATCCTGCTGAAGGACCTTGGTGCTCCGATGGCGGGGGAGCCGATGCACGCCGGAATGGCCGTCTTGAAGCAGGCCGGCTTCAGGCCCGGGCGGGATGCCTTCCTCGTCAGCAAGCTGCGGGCGGCCGGCTGCGTCGTGCTCGGCCGCACCAACTGCCCCGAGATGGGCACGAACATCACGACGGAACCGCTCGCCTACGGCCCTGCGCGAAATCCCTGGTCGCTCGACCACTCGACCGGAGGGTCTTCGGGAGGTTCGGCGGCGGCCGTGGCAAGCGGGATGGTGCCGGTCGCACACGGCAACGACGGCGGTGGGTCGATTCGGATCCCGGCTGCCAACTGCGGCCTGTTCGGTTTGAAGCCGAGCCGTGGCCGTGTCAGCCCTGGCCCAGAGCCGTCAGAGTCCTCCTGGGCGGGGTCGACGATCGACCACATGCTCACCCGGACAGTGCGCGACTCGGCGACGCTGCTCGACATCCTTTCGGGCGAGATGCCGGGCGACTTGTTCGTGGCCCCACCGCCTGCTCGGCGGTTTGCCGAGGAGGTCGGTGCCGAGCCAGGGCGCCTGAAGATCGGTCTCCTCGACCACAGTCCGCGGGCCGAGTACCAGTGCGACCCTGTTTGCGCGGCGGCGGCGCAGTCGGCCGGCGCCCTGCTCGAGAGACTCGGCCATACCGTGGTGCAGGGTGCTTATCCGAAGGCCATGTCCGACGAGGACTTCCAGCGCCATTTCGTCGTGCTGGTGACGACGGCCGTGGCGCAAGCTCTCAGCAGTTGGAGCACCGTGCTCGGGCGCACCGTCGAAGCCTCCGAGCTGGAGCCGGACAACCAGATGTTCGCCGCCCTCGGCGGCTCGGTCCCGGCAACGACGTACTTGGAGACCCTCCTGTGGGCCGAAGGCTGGCGCCGCGCCATGGCCTCGTTCTGGTCCGACGAGGGCTACGACCTGCTTTTGTCGCCAGTGCTTGCCGTCACTCCTCCCCGCTTGGGAGAGCTGTCCGAGCCAGGGGTCGGGCAGGAACGCGTGGTGGCAGCACTCCAGTTCACGCCCCATTTCAACCTCTCGGGCCAGCCCGCCATGTCCCTGCCGCTGTGCTGGACGGACGACGGCCTGCCCGTAGGGGTCCAGCTCGTGGCGGCGTACGGGCGGGAGGATCTGCTCCTTCGAGTTGCGTCGCAGGTCGAGCAAGCGGCACCATGGGCGGAACGAAAGCCACCGGTGCAAGCGTGAGTGGTCCTCTGGCGCGCCGGAGTCCCCCGGCGGTTCTTCGAGCAGGGCTCGCTTCAGCCCGAGTGCCCAACTGAACGAAATGCTCACATGCCCATGAACACTTACCGCCTCTCACATCTCGCTGCTCTCGAATCCGAGGCGATCCACATCATCCGCGAAGTCGTCGCCGAGTTCGAGAAGCCGTCATTGCTGTTCTCCGGCGGCAAGGACTCGGCTGTCCTGTTGCACCTGGCGGTCAAAGCCTGTTGGCCGCAGAAGGTGCACTTTCCCCTCGTGCACGTCGACACCGGCCACAACTTCCCAGAGGTCATCGAGTACCGGGACAAGCAGGTCGCCGAGGTCGGCGTGCGCCTCGTGGTCGCTTCCGTGCAGGAGGACATCGATCGCGGGTCGATCGTCGAGCACCCGACCCCCGGCGCCACCCGCAACCGTCTGCAAACCTTCACGCTGCTGCGGATTCTCGAGGAAGGCGGTTACGACGCCGTCTTCGGCGGAGGCCGCCGCGACGAGGAGAAAGCGCGTGCCAAGGAGAGAGTCTTCTCGCTGCGGGACGAGTTCGGCCAGTGGAACCCGAGGGCGCAGCGCCCCGAGCTCTGGAACGTCTACAACACCAGACACCGTCCCGGCGAGCACTTCCGGGTCTTCCCGCTGTCGAACTGGACAGAGCTCGACATCTGGCAGTACGTCGAGCAGGAGTCCGTTCCGCTCCCTCAGATCTACTTCGCCCACAGGCGGCCGGTCTTCCGCCGCGGCGGCATGCTCCTGGCGGTCGGGCCGTTCACCCAACCCCGCCACGACGTGGAGGACGAGATCGCCTTCGAGGCGATGGTCAGGTACCGCACCGTCGGGGACATGACCTGCACGGCGGCAGTCGAGTCGAACGCCGAGACGCCTGAGGCGGTGATCGCCGAGACGGCGGTCAGCCGGGTGTCGGAGAGGGGAGCGACGAGGGCGGACGATCGTTTCTCTGAGGCTGCCATGGAAGACCGCAAGCGGGAGGGCTACTTCTAATGGAGAAGTCGGCGCACCTGCTGTCGACACGCTCGGAGCTGCTGCGCTTCGCCACCGCCGGATCGGTCGACGACGGCAAGTCGACGCTGATCGGTCGCCTGCTCTACGACTCCAAGCAGGTCTTCGAGGACCAGCTGGAAGCCGTCGAGGCGACCTCGCTGGCGCGGGGTGACGAGTACACGAACCTGGCGCTGCTCACCGACGGACTGCGGGCCGAGCGCGAGCAGGGCATCACCATCGACGTCGCGTACCGCTATTTCGCCACACCCAAGCGCAAGTTCATCATCGCCGACACGCCGGGGCATACCCAGCACACTCGCAACATGGTGACGGGCTGCTCGACGGCCGACCTGGTGATCCTGCTCGTGGACGCACGGGCGGGCGCCACCGAGCAGACGCGGCGCCACGCCACCGTCGCCTCGCTGCTCGGCATCAGGCACCTCGTGCTCTGCATCAACAAGATGGACCTCGTCGACTGGGACAGGAAGCGTTTCGAGGAGATTCGCAGGCAGTTCGACGACTTCAGCGCCCGCCTGCAGGTGACAGATCTGACGTACATCCCGATCTCGGCACTCCGCGGCGACAACGTCGTCGATCGCTCGACGGAGATGAAGTGGTACGACGGTCCGTCCCTCTTGCACCACCTCGAAGAGGTCCATATCAGCTCGGACAGGAACCTCATCGACTTCCGTTTCCCTGTGCAGCGAGTCGTGCGGCCGATCTCGTCGTCCGACCTCCACGACTTCCGGGGCTACGCCGGCCAGGTCGCGAGCGGCGTGCTCGAAGTCGGCGACGAGGTGATCGTCCTCCCTTCGGGTTTCACGTCCACCGTGGAGGCCATCGAGACGGCCGACGGGCCTGTCAGCGAGGCTTACCCACCGATGGCAGTCGTGGTCCGCTTGACCGACGAGCTCGACATCTCGAGGGGCGACATGCTCTGCCGCCCCCACAACCAACCGAGGGTGGGCCAGGACCTGTCCGCCATGGTGTGCTGGATGGCCGAGAGCCCGCTCAAGGCGGGGGCCAAGCTGACGATCAAGCACACGACACGCTGGGCACGCGCACTGGTGAAGGATCTGCAGTACCGCCTCGACGTCAACACTCTCCATCGCGACCAGGAGGCCGCCGAGCTCGTGCTGAACGACATCGGCCGCATCAACATCCGCACTACTGTCCCGCTCTTCTACGACGAGTACAGATCGAACAGGTCCACCGGCAGCTTCATACTTGTCGACGAGTCCACGAACAACACCGTGGGGGCAGGAATGATCCTGAGGCAGAGCACGTGACGGCCACCGACCTCGACGCGGCGTCCCTAGACGGAGACCTCGCACAAGAGCTCGACGAGACGAAGGAGAAGGTGGTGGCCAGAGGGACCATCTGGTTCACGGGACTGTCCGGTGCCGGCAAGACCACGGTTGCCACAACCCTCAAGGCTGTGCTGGATCGCCGAGACGTCCGCACGTACATGCTCGACGGGGACCTCTTGCGCGAGGGTCTCAACTCCGACCTCACCTACAGCGACGAGGACAGGGTCGAGAACGTCAGGCGTGTCGGCGAGGTGGCACTGCTGTTCGCCAACGAGGGCCACCTGTCGCTCGTGACCGTCATCTCACCTTACGAAGACGGGCGCAAAGCGGCACGTGCCCGCCACGACTCGCTCGGGATCCCGTTCGTAGAGGTCTACGTGGCCACGCCCTTGGAGGTATGCGAGAGCAGGGATCCCAAGGGCCTCTACGCCCGCGCCCGGCGAGGCGAGGTGCAACGCTTCACAGGCATCTCGGCGCCCTACGAGGTACCCGACGACGCCGAGATATCGCTCTTCACCAGGGACAAGACACCCGAGGAGTCGGCTGGCGAAGTGCTGGCCCTGCTCGAGAAGCTGGGGCTGGTCGCCGCTAGCGGCTAGGCGTCAGCTGTTGGCCTTGACCGCCCGCCTATCCCGCCGGCTACGGGAACGCCTTGGCGCGTCCACATGAAGTAGCCGCCGAACTCCGGATTCGGCTCTTGGGCCTCCCAGCCGAAGAGGTCGGCATAGAAACGCCGGCTCCCCTCGACATCAGAAGTCCACAGGTCCGCCCAGCAGGGTGTACCTGTCGAGTTGAAGTTGTCCGGTTCAGGACGCCAGGACCGCCGACGGCGGCGGGATCGTGCCGGCCTGTCCCGGAGAGCACTCTCGTAGCGCCGGGTCGGCCGGCGCCGGTAGCTTCGGCGCCTTGGCGAAGGCCGGCGGAGAGCCGAAGTCCACCATGTCCAAGAAGTCGTTGGCCGCGGCGTCGCGCCGCGTGAGGGTTGGAAGGTTCCACTTGGTCTCGAGAAGCTTGAGCATGGACGTGTGGTCACAGATCGTGTGCGAGACGTAGTCCGGCCGGGCGTAGGCGCTGACGACGCCCATCGGAACGCGGAACCCGAAGCGGTCGAACGATCCCGCCACGTCCGTGCTCGTGAGGTCCGGCGGGACGCCGTCAGGTGTTGGCGCCGGCGGCGGCGGGACGTGGTCGTAGTAGCCCCCGTGCTCGTCGTATGTCCACATGAACAGGATGCGGTCCCAACTCGGCGACGACATGACCGCATTCACGACGCCTGCAAGGAAGACGTCGCCTTTTTGCACGTCCTGTGGATCTTCCTCTGAGGTGACGCTGAAGTTCGGGTCGACGAGCGAGAACTGCGGCAGGCTGCCATTGGCGCAGTCGGTGTAGAAGTCCGAGATGGCGGCGACGTTCTCGCCGATGCCTTCGACCGGCAACAGGCCGGGCCAGCAATAGATGCTCGGCTCGTTGGAGTAGTAGTTGCGCCACGAGATGCCGTGACGGTTGAACTGCTGGAGGATCGTGCCGTTTGGCGGGAGCGGATCCAGGAGGTCGTCGTTGATCAGGCCGAGCGAAGTGCCGGCCAGCAAGTACCGCCGGTTCGGGAGCGTCTGGGCCAGCACCGAACAGAACCAGCGATCCGAGATCGGGAAGGTCCGGGCGAGCCCAGAGGTGAAAGGCATGTCGGAGGCGTCGTAATAGCCCATCGCCACCGGCCCCGAAGCGGACTCGGCGAAGCCCTGACACGTCCCCGCGTCGTACTGCTGATGAGAGGCGTTCCAGTCCTGGCTCGGGTGACCGACCTGCTGGCACTCGGTCGGCATGTGAAACGCTCGCAGGAGCTTGCCCTTTCCATACGGGTTGGTATTGGTGGGCAGGCCGTTGCCGCCCAACGTCAACCCGTCGCCGCGCTCGATGGTGCCGATCATGTTGTCGAAGGAGTGATTCTCCAACATGCAGATGACGAAGTGGTCGAACTGCGGCAACTGGTCGCTTCCTGCCGCTGCCTTGAGGTTCGGGCGCTCACCGACCGCCAGTGTGGAGGCGGTGGCCTTGAGGCGGGTCGTCGTCGGGCTCGTGCGGCCGGCTGTCGGGTTGCGGGACGAGGAACAGGCTCCGAGGATCGCCCCACCACCGGCCGCGCCAAGGCCCGCCAGAAACGCCCGCCTCGTCAGCGCCCCCGCTCCTCCCGTCCCGTCCCGTGACATCAAGGTGTGACGGTACCCAATCCGCGGCCACCCGGCTGCCAAGGGGCGTGTCTGACCTCGATAGGCTCAGGCACTACGTAACGTTTCTCTGCGGTGTGCGGACATGCCGGCGGCCGAGCCGTCCGGTTCCCGTCGCGCCCTTGACTTGGAGGTGATCCGGCTGCCCGCAACAGGATCTGACACGGCGCAGGCCTTTGACATCGTCGTCATCGGCGGCGGTCCGGGCGGCTATGCCGCTGCGCTCTACGCAGGCAATGCCGGTCTGTCGGTCGCCGTCGTCGAGAAGGACAAAGTCGGAGGCACATGCCTTCACCGCGGCTGCATCCCTGCCAAGGAGTTCCTCGAGACGGCTGCCGTCAACCGCACGGTCGCCGGTGCAGGCGAGTTCGGTATCGAGACCGCAAAGGCGACGATCGAGTTCGGTATCAGCCAGGACCGCAAGCAGAAGGTCGTCGAGCAGTTGTGGAAAGGCCTCTCCGGCCTTATGAAGCAGCGGAAGAACCAGGTCTTCGAGGGCGTCGGCCGGTTGCTGGCCGACCACAAGGTGGAGGTGACGGCGGCCGACGGGACCGTCACGGTCATCAGCGGAACCAGCATCGTGCTGGCCGCGGGCTCGGTGCCGAGGACCATCCCGGGCTTCGAAGTCGACGGCCGCTACGTCTTGACGTCCGACGAAGTCCTCGACCTGCGGTCGCTGCCGGCGTCGGCGGCGGTGATCGGAGGTGGCGCGATCGGGTGCGAGTTCGCCTCGATGTTGGCCGACCTCGGAGTCACCGTGACACTGCTGGAGGCACTGCCAAAGTTGCTGCCCGGCTGTGACGCCGACGTGGCCGCAGTCGTGGAGCGCTCCTTCAAGCGCCGGGGCATCGCCGTGCGGACGGGCGTGCCGGTCCACGGCCACGAGGCATCGGAATCCGAGACCGTGGTGAGCTTCGGGGACGGTGAGTCGGTCACCGTGGACCAGGTCATCGTGTCCGTGGGCCGCCGCCCGCTTTCCGACGGCCTTGTTGCCGATGGCACCGGAGTAGTCGTGGACGAGCGCGGCTTCGTGGAGGTCGACGAGTGGATGCGTACCGGGGCCGAAGGCGTGTACGCCATCGGAGACCTCGTGAACACGCCTCAGCTGGCTCACGTCGGCTTTGCGGAAGCGATCCTGGTCGTCAAACAACTGCTTGGCGAGCGGGCCGTGCCTGTCAACTACTCAGCCGTGCCCTGGGGCATCTACTGCCACCCGGAGGCCGCCTTCGTCGGGCTGACAGAAGCCGGCGCCAAAGACAGCGGCTACGAAGTCGTCGTCAAGAAGGATCCGTTCGGCGGCAACAGCCGTGCCCGCATACTCGGCGAGACCGATGGGATGGTCAAGGTGATCGCCCAGAAGATGCCCGACGGCAGCGCCGGCCGCCTTCTCGGTGTCCACATGGTCGGTCCCTGGGTGACCGAGCAACTCGGCCAGGCGTACCTGTCGGTCAACTGGGAGGCCACTCCTGACGAGATCGCGGCCTTCATCCAACCGCACCCGACACTGTCAGAATCGTTCGGCGAGACCGTCCTCGCTCTAACCGGAAGAGGTCTTCACGTTGGCTGACATCACGATGCCGCAGCTCGGCGAGACCGTGACAGAAGGCACGATCATCAAGTGGTTGAAGGGGGTCGGGGACCACATCGCCCATGACGAGCCGATATTCGAAGTGTCGACCGACAAAGTGGACTCCGAGGTGCCCTCCTCGGCCGAGGGTGTGCTGACCGAGATACTCGTCCCCGAGGGCGCCACCGTCGACGTCGGGACGCGCCTGGCGGTCGTGTCCGGCGCCGGTGAGGCGAGCGCTCCGACAGTCCCCAGCACCACGGCCGAGCCGGCTCCCGCGGCGGACCCGGCTCCCGCTGCCGCCCCGGCCGCCACAGCGCCAGCTGCCGGCACGCCTGACGCCGGCACGCCTGACGCCGGCACGCCTGACGCCGCCCCAGGAGCCGCCCCTGCCGCCGAGGCGCCAACTCCTGCTGAGCCAGCTGCTGGCCCTGCCGACTCGGGTGCCCCAGCCTCGAGTACCGCCCCGGCTGCGGAGGCTGTACGGGCCACCGACGGGGCAGGCGCGATGCTGTCGCCAGTCGTACGCAAGCTCGTGAACGAGCACGGCCTCGATCCGGCGGACATCACCGGCACGGGCCAAGGCGGCCGGATCACGAGGAGCGACGTCCTGGCGTTCATCGACAACCAGGCTTCTGCAGGCACGGCCTCGCGGCCGGCGGCCCCCCAGGCTTCCGCACCGGCCGGCGCCGGCGCGGCCAGTGCTGAGGCTCCGATGGCGCCGGCAGCCGCTGCGGCACGCCCGGCCGCCTTCCCGCCGGCAGCGGCCGGCGAGCGCGACGAGGTGGTCCCGTTCTCCAACATCCGCCGGCTCACCGCCGACCACATGGTGCGGTCGAAGGCGACTTCGGCCCACACGCTGGTGGTCGTCGAAGCCGATTACGAAGGCGTCGAGCGCGTCCGGCGACGCGAGAAGGACAAGTTCAAGGAGCAAGAGGGCGTGTCCCTCACGTACCTTCCCTTCGTGGCCCGGGCGGTTGTCGACGTGCTCCGCGACTACCCCCATCTCAACGCCTCGGTCGGAGACGCCGCCCTATTGGTCCACAAGGACGTGCACTTGGGCATCGCCGTCGACCTCGACAGGCAGGGGCTCATCGTCCCCGTCGTGCGACAAGCCGACGGCCAGTCGCTGCGGGGGCTCGCCCGGGCCATGTCCGACTTGGCAGAGCGTGCCCGCTCGCGCCGCCTCTCGGCCGACGACGTAGTGGGCGGCACTTTCACGATCACAAACCCGGGCCCCTTCGGCACCGTGATCACGGCGCCGATCATCAACCAGCCACAGGTTGCGATCCTCTCGACTGACGGCGTGAAGCGGCGGCCTGTCGTCGTGACCGCCGCCGACGGCTCCGAGGCGATCGCCATCCACTCTGTGGGGATGCTTGCGATGTCGTTCGACCATCGGGCCGTCGACGGGGCTTATGCCTCGGCATTCTTGCGGGATCTGGCCAAGGCGATCGAGACCCGTGACTGGGCAGCCGAGCTCTGAGCCGCCGATGACTGACACGGCGATCACCGGGGCTTCGACGGGACATGCGTTTCGGGTCCGCTGGCTCGGCCGCGTCCCTTACGCCGAGGCGGCCGACCTGCAAAGGGCCCTCCGGGACAGCCGTGCCGGCGACTACTTGCTGCTGCTCGAGCACCCGTCCGTTTACACGCTGGGTGTCAGAACCAAGCCGGAGCACGTCCTGCCGAGCGCGGCAGGCTCTGGCGCTGAGATCCTGCAAGCCGACAGAGGTGGGGACGTCACCTACCATGGCCCCGGGCAGTTGGTCGGCTATCCCGTCATGGACGTGCCGATGGGACCGGGCGCCATTCCCAGCTTCGTGCACGCCATCGAGCAACTGGTCGTCGACGTGCTGGGTCGACTCGGCTTGCCTAACACCGGGCGGCTGGACGGCTACCCAGGTGTGTGGGTGGACCCCGTAAGCGACAATCCCCGCAAGATCTGCGCCATCGGGGTGCGCATCGAACGAGGTAGGTCGATGCACGGCTTTGCTCTCAACGTCAACCCGGATATGGCGATGTTCGGCCACATCGTGCCTTGCGGGCTCGCCGGCAAGCCGGTCACTTCCCTGGCCGCCGAGGGTGCAGCCGCATCCATGCGAGACGTCGTCGAGGCCGTGTCAAGCTTGGCTCCTACCGCCCTGGCCTGCGGCAGCCCCTGGCGTGGCGCCGAGGTCCAGCACGCAGCCTGGCGCCTCGCCCCTCCGCCGCTCGCGCCCAGGGGCGATGGGCCGGGGAGCGGTGCCGGAACGGACTCGCAACGCGGGCTCGACAAGCGCCTCGCCGCCGCCGGCGTCGACGCCGCCTCGGCTATCACGTTCCACGCCCGCAAGCCTTCGTACCTGCGGGCGCCTGTCCAGATCGGCGCAGAGGTACTGCGGCTGCGCTCGATGCTGCGGGATCTCAAGCTCGTGACAGTCTGCGAGGAAGCCGGCTGCCCCAACTTGTCCGAGTGCTGGTCGGACGGCACCGCCACGTTCATGATCAACGGGGAGCGATGCACACGGGCGTGCGGCTTCTGCCTGGTCGACACGCTGCACCCGCTCGCCGTCGATCCGGGCGAACCGGCACATGTGGCAGAGGCAGTGTCAGCACTTGGCCTGGCGCACGCCGTGGTGACGGCGGTGGCGCGCGACGACCTGAGCGACGGTGGTGCCGCCGGCTTTGCGGCCACTGTCGAGGCCATCAGGGCAGCCTGTCCCGGAACAGCCGTCGAGCTCCTCATCCCCGACTGCAAAGGGGACCTAGCCTCGCTCAGGCAGATATTCGACAGCCGGCCGGACGTCTTGAACCACAACATCGAAACAGTCCTCCGCCTCCAACGCGCCGTTCGTCCCTCCGCCTCGTACGCGCGTAGCCTCGCCGTGCTTGCCCGGGCGAAGTCAGCCGGTCTCGTCACCAAGTCCGGCCTCATCCTCGGGATGGGCGAGACGCTGCCAGAAGTTCTCGGTACGATCGCCGACCTGCGGGCAGTCGGCGTCGACATCATCACGATCGGCCAGTACCTGCGCCCGAGCGAGCGCCACCTGCCTGTCGTCAGGTGGTGGACACCGGAGGAGTTCCGCGACCTGGCCGAGGCGGCCAGGGCGATGGGGGTGCCGCACGTGGAGGCGTCGCCGCTGACACGTTCCAGCTATCACGCCAGGCGAGCAGCCGATGGTGCCAGGGCGGCCATGCGAGCCGACGAACGGCAGGGCGACAACCGGCAAGCCGACGGCCGGCAGGGCGACAACCGGCAGGCCGACGACGACACTCGGGCGAGCGAACTGGCGGTGGCGACATGACTGACCCGGTACTTGCCCGCGGCGAGCGCGCCTCCCGAGTGCGCGACGCCATGCGCTTAGCAGACGTCGACGTCCTGCTCCTCTCCCTCGGGGCTGATCTCCCCTGGCTGACGGGCTACGCGGCCATGCCCCTCGAGCGCATCACCCTTCTCGTGCTGCCGGTCGACGACGAGGCGACACTCGTGGTCCCCGAGCTGGAGGCTCCGCGCGTCGCCCACGACCCGCGGCTGTTCGCGCTGCGGCCATGGCGCGAGACCGAGGACCCGATCGCTCTGATCGCCGGGCTCGTCGGCGGCCGGCACCGTGTCGCCATCTCGGACCGCAGCTGGGCCGTGCACGCCCTTTCGCTCATGAAAGCTGTCGGAACCTCGGACTTCCGGCTTTCGAGCAGCGTCACGGCACCTTTGCGGGCGGTCAAGGACGGCGCTGAGGTCGCGGCCCTGCAAGCGGCCGGAGCTGCTGCAGACAGGGTCGCCGCCCAGTTGCTGGCCGGCGAGATCCCGCTCGTCGGGCGCACCGAAGCGGTGGTGTCGCGCGATATCTCCGAGCGCCTCGTGGCCGAGGGCCACAGCAAGGTGAACTTCGCCATCGTGGGAAGCGGGCCCAACTCGGCCAGCCCTCACCACGAGCCTGGCCCACGCGTGATCCGAGCCGGCGAGCCAATCGTGTGCGATTTCGGCGGCACCCTGTACCTGGGCGACACAGTCGGGTACTGCTCGGACATCACTCGGACGGTCGTGACGGGCGAACCGGACCCCGAGTTCGCCGAGCTGTACGAAGTCCTCGAACGGGCGCAGGCTGCGGGAGTCGAGGCGGCCACCGTCGGCGTGCCCTGCCAGGACATCGATGAAGCCGGCCGCGCCGTGATCCGAGACGCCGGTTACGGCGATGCGTTCATCCACCGCATAGGGCACGGGATCGGGATCGAGGAACACGAGGATCCCTACATCGTGGCGGGCAACGCGACCCGCCTCGAGGCCGGGCATGCGTTCTCGGTGGAGCCGGGTATCTACCTGCAGGGGCGGTACGGCGCACGGATCGAGGACATCGTCGTGGCCACCGAGGCTGGGCCGCTTGCCTGCAACTCCGCTGACCACTCGTTGCACGTCGTCGAAGCCTGAGTGGCCTGTACGGCACTAGCCTCCAACGGCATGGGTGGCAACGACGGCCTGAACGGCCTCGACGAAGAAGCCACCACGGCGTGGCTGCAAGCGAACGTCGGGTTGGCCGAGCCGATGGGGTACGAGCTCGTGGCCGGTGGCCGGTCCAACCTCACTTTCAGGGTCACGGACGCTGCCGAGCGCACCGTCGTGCTACGACGGCCGCCTGTCGGCCACGTCCTGCCGACTGCGCACGACATGTCGCGCGAGCACCGGATCGTGACTGCGTTGTGGCCGACGCCGGTGCCTGTCCCCCGCACGCTCGGGATATGTACCGACACGACGGTGACAGGGGCTGCCTTCTATGTGATGGAGTTCGTGTCCGGTCACATCATCCGCGATGCCGAGAGGGCCGAGAGAGAGATCGACGAGCCCGCCCGGCGCCGGGCGTCCGAGTCGATTGTCGACGTCCTGGCCGACCTGCACGCCGTCGACCTTGAAGCTGTTGGCTTGGCCGACCTCGGCCGGCACGAGGGCTACCTGTCTCGCCAGCTCGCCCGCTGGCACGGGCAATTCGACAAGTCCCAAGTCGACGGTTCGGACCGGGTGGCCGAAGTCGATACCGTGTTCGAGCAGCTGTCGTCCGACGTGCCGGCCCAGCAGGGAGTAGCCATCGTGCACGGCGACTATCGGCTCGACAACACGATGCTCGCCGACGACGGAACTGTCGCCGCAGTGCTCGACTGGGAGATCTGCACGCTCGGCGACCCGCTGGCCGACCTCGGGCTGCTGATGGTGTACTGGGCCGAACCGGGCGACTCGGTGACGGCTCTCGGCATGGCGCCCACGACAGTTGCCGGGTTTGCCAGCAGGGCGGAGCTGTGCCTCCGCTATGCCGAGCGGACCGGGAGGGACATCGCCGGCCTGGACTACTACGTCGCTTTCGGCTATTGGAAGCTTGCTTGCATCCTGCAGGGTGTGCTTGCCCGCTGGGTCGACGGCGTCTCCGGCGGCGACCGCAGCGGCGGTGTCGACATGTTCGCTTCGCAGGTGCGCGTGCTGGCCGGTGCGGCGGCTGCTGTTGCCAGCAAGCTGCCGGCGTGACCGAGCCCTCGGTGCTCTACGCGCTGACGGGCGAGCCGGCACCGCCCACCCCCGTCCTGGTGGTGGCACTGGACGGCTGGGTCGACTCGGGAATGGCCGGCGGCACCGCCATGACTGCCCTTTTGGAGGCGAATGCGACCCGCCCTTACGCCGTCTTCGACGGGGAGGAGCTGATCGACCAGCGCGCCCGCCGCCCGACCCTTCGGATCCGAGACGGGATGAACAGCGAGATCGAGTGGCCCCAGCTGATGATCCGGGTGGGGGAGGACAAGCTCGGGTCGGGCATCGCGATGCTCACCGGTCCGGAGCCGGACTTCCGCTGGAAGAGTTTTGCCCGCTCGGTCGCCGAGCTGGCGGCGGCGATGGGAGTGCGGCTGATGGCCGGTCTCGGCGGCTTCCCGGCGGCCGCTCCGCACACTCGTCCTGTGCGCCTCGCCTGCACGGCGACCACGCCCGAGCTGGCCCAGAAGGTGGGATTCATCAGCGCCACGATCGACGTCCTCTCGGGCGTCGAGGCGGTGCTCGAGCGCGAGATGATGGACTCGGGCATCCCCGCCGTCGGCTTGTGGGCACGCGTCCCGCACTACGTCACTGCCATGCCATACCCGGCAGCTTCTGTGGCGCTGCTCGACGGGTTGGCGGCGGTGTCCGGTCTGGTCATCGACTCGCACGTCCTAGCCGAAGCTTCCGAAGCGGCGCGAAGGCGGATAGACGAGGTCATTGCCCACAATCGCGACCACGTCGCCATGGTGAGCCAGCTCGAGGACAGCGTGGACGCTCTCGAAGGCGAAGAGCCGGGCTTCGCCGGCATCGAGGAGAGCGCAGTCCCGAGCGGCGACGAGATCGCCGCCGAGTTCGAGCGCTACCTGCGCGGCCCGGCAGGCGGCGGGCCGGGCGGAGGTGGACCGGCTGACAAAGGAGAGCACGACGAGTAGTCATTCGGCGGGCGCCGCTAGCGGGCTCCGCCGGCGGGCGCAGCCAGCTCCCTCCCGGCTAGTTTGCGCCCCATGTTGATCGACGGTGGTCTGGGGTTCGATGCGAGCAGGATGGGCGAGCGCGCCCGCCAAGTCGAGGAAGACGGCTACGACGGGGCTTGGTCCGCCGAGACCGGGCACGACCCATTGCTGATACTGGCAGCAGCGGCGCCCGCAACCGAGCGGTTGCTGCTCGGGACAGGGATCGTCGTTGCCTTCGGCCGCAGCCCGATGATCACGGCCACAATGGCCAACGACGTGCAGGTGCTCTCCAAGGGCAGGCTCATGTTAGGGCTCGGGTCTCAGATCAAGCCTCACATCGAGAGGAGGTACTCGATGCCGTGGTCGCACCCGGCGGCCCGGATGCGGGAGTACATCTTGGCAATGCGCGCCATTTGGGACTCTTGGAACAACGGGACCAAGCTCGACTTCCGCGGCGAGTACTACACCCACACCCTGATGACGCCGTTCTTCAGCCCTGGACTTAACCCCTACGGCCCGCCAAAGGTGTTCCTGGCAGCTGTCGGAGAGCTCATGACCGAGGTCGCCGGCGAAGTGGCCGACGGGCTGCTGGTCCACGGCTTCACGACCGAGCGCTACCTTCGCGAAGTCACGCTGCCGGCGCTGCACAGGGGCCTTGCCAAGGCCGGGAGATCACGGGAGAGCTTCGAGGTGTCGTACCCGGGCTTCGTCATCACCGGCGACGAGGCCGAGAAGGCGGCCGCCACCGGCGGGGTGAAGGCGCAGATCGGCTTCTACGGCTCGACTCCGGCTTACAAGCCCGTTCTTGACCTCCACGGTTGGGGCGACTTGCAACCTGAGTTGAACGGGCTGTCCAAGCGTGGGCAGTGGGGCGAGATGGCGGCGCTCATCTCGGACGAGGTACTCGACGCCTTTGCCGTCACCGCAGAGCCGGCGGCGGTCGCCGGCAAGGTGTTGGGGCGGTTCGGGGATGTGATCGATCGTTTCTCGTTTTATGCGCCGTACCAGCTCGAGCACGCGCGGTGGGCCGAAGTGCTGGCGGGGTTCCGGTCCTGATCACCCTCTGCGCGGCTCTCGGTCGTGACCGGCCGGCCAGGCGACTGGTCAGGGGTCAGACCCGGCTGTGCCCGGAGTCGAGCTCGCCGGCTGGACGCCGAGTGCCGCCAGCTTGTGCCACGATCGCTCGACGATCAGTGGATAGGTGTGCAGGTAATAGGGCAGCGCTGCGCACGCCTGGGTGATTGCTGCGCCTCGGCTGCGGGCCAGCGTGGCCGCATCGATGTCGAGGGCGTCGAGGAAGGCACCGCGCGACTCGTCAGTGAACAGCGGTGACCAGACGACCTGGACGTCGACTGCCGGGTCGCCGGCGCAGGCCGAGCCCCAGTCGACGACGCCCGATAGGTGTCCCTCGCGCACGAGGCAGTTGCCCTCGATGTCGCCGTGGACCCAAACAGCCGAGCCCTGGTGTGGTTGGGCGTCCAGCGCCTCTTCCCACACCCGGGTGGCGGCTTTGGCGTCGATGAGGTGGCTGGCGCCCTCGATGACTTGACGAGTCGCATCGCTGTACTCCCGCAGCGGGCGGGCCCGGTTGCTGGCCGGCGGGGCGCCTTCGATGGGCACAGTCCACAGGGCGCTGACAACTTCGGCTAAGTCCAGCGCAAAGCTCAGCGGGTCCTTCATACGCCCGAGGGTGGCGCCGTCGCCGGGCAGCCAGCGGTGTACCGCCCACGGGTAGGGGTAACCGTCACCCGGCTCGCCGATGGCGATCGGCTCAGGAACCGCCACCGGCAGGTGAGGAGCGATACGAGGCAGCCACAGGGCGTCGCGTTCGACCTGGTCGACCGCCCAGTGGATGCGGGGAAGGCGAACCACGAAGTCGTCACCCAGCTGCCAGATGGCGTTGTCCGTCCCCCACGGCTCGACCCTGGTGATTGCCAGGCCGGCGAAGTCGGCCATCTGCGCTGCAAGGAGGCGACGGACGAGCGCCTCGTCTATGTCGATCTCGTCTGAGTGCATTCGCGTCGCCACGCCGGCAGTCTTCCACTGCGGCCCCGTTCGGTTCTGGGCCTGGGTTGCTGCGCCCGTTCAGGCCACTCGTTTGGCGCTCCATTCGGTTCGGTTACGGTGGCGCCGATGAGCTCAGCGGCGGCGACGATCGAGGCGCCGCCGGGCGACCTCGGCGTGACGTTCCTACCCGGCGACCCCGCACGCTTGGGCTCGCTCGCCGTCTACCGGCGCCGCGGGAAGGGCGCTGGGGAGGGCCGGAGGGATGGGGGTTGGCAAGACGAAGTCGCGCTCGTGCTGCCGACGGCGACCGGCAAGAACGTGCGGCGCAGCAGAGTCAGTGCGCAGCTGGCCGGTATGGGAGAGGCGATCGGGGTGTTGCGCGAGCTTGACCCTGCCATCCCGGGTGCCACAGCCTGGTCGGCGGCTTTCGATGCCGGGCTTGCCGTGATCGCCAAGGGACGCCTCTACCCGGCTGTCACGGCCGGTGGTTGGGACAGCTGGAGGGTGGGACCCCTCGATCCGGCTGACAGGCGTTACCTGGCCGAACTGGCGGCCAGCTTCCCGGCCGCCGCACACCCCGTGGAGCTCGAAGGCGCCTCGCCACTGCGGCTCCGATCAGCCGAAGCGCTCATCCTCGCCGCCTGGGACGCCCTTGCCGACACCCTGACGCGAACCGCGGCCGCGCCTGTGCTGTCCTCGCAGGCGTTCGCCGGCGCCGAGCCCGTACGTGTCGACCACCTGGCGGGTTGGCTTGTCGAAGCCTCAAGCGGCCTCGCCGGGGCGCAAGGCACAGACGTTGCCTTGCGTGTCGAGCTTGCCGCCGTTTCTTCTGAACCTGCCCCGCCGCTGGACCAGCCGCCGGCTCGCCGCACGCGCCGCCGAACGCCAGCAGGTAGTGGCGCCGAGCCTGAACAACTCCCCGCCGGCCGCGCCGTCCTCCAGCTGTCCAGCCGGATCGACCCGAGCCTGATCGTCGACGCCGCCGACCTGTTCTCGTCGCCGGCGGCTGTCGTGTCAATGTTCGGTGAAGACGCCGAGGCCGACCTGCTGCGCGCCCTGCGGCGCGGATCACGGGCCTGGCTACCGATCGGGCAACTCCTCAAGGAGCGGGCACCAAGCGGCCTCGACCTCGACGACGACTCGTTGGCAGAGCTGCTCAGCGACGGCTCCAACCGGCTCGCCGAAGCCGGGATCGAAGTCCTCTGGCCCGCCGGCATCCTGGCTGAGGGGCTCAAGATGCAGGCGTCGCTGGCCGCCGTTGGCGTCGTGAGCAAGGCGGGCTTCTCGCTCGATGCGATGGTCGACTTCTCCTGGCGGGCGACTCTCAATGGCGAGTTGCTGAGCCCCGAGGAGATCGACCAGCTCGCCGAAGCCAAGCGTTCCCTCGTGCGCCTGCGCGGGCGGTGGGTCGCCGTCGACGCGGAGTTTCTTCGGCGGTTGCAGACCGCGCGTAGCCGCCGGCTGACGATGGCCGAGGCACTGGGCACACTGCTGGCCGGCACCGCCGATCTGGACGGGGAGCCTGTCGAGGTCGTGGCCGATGACGCCCTTTGCGGGTTGCTGGATCGGATCACCTCTCTGACGGGGAGCAACGTGGGCGATCTGCCGCTGCCGGCCGGGCTCGGCGCCGGAGTGGAGCTGCGGCCCTACCAACTGCGGGGCATCTCGTGGCTGCACGCCATGACAAGCGCCGGGCTCGGGGGCTGCCTGGCTGACGACATGGGGCTCGGCAAGACCCTGCAGGTCATTGCCCTCCACCTGCACCGTGTGGCAGAAGGCCTCGGCCCGACGCTTGTCGTCTGCCCGACGTCGCTGCTCGGCAACTGGGAGCGGGAAGTGCAACGCTTCGCCCCCGGGACGCCGGTACGCCGGCACCACGGGCCGGCTCGGGCCTTGGACGAGATCGGCCGCGACGAGATCACGGTCACGAGCTATGGGGTCGCCAGGATGGACGCCGCGGCGTTGGCCGCGGCGGGCTTTGGGCTCGTGGTCGCCGACGAGGCCCAGCACGCCAAGAACCCGCTGACAGCCTCTGCCCGCGCCTTGCGGACCATCGGGGGTGGCGCCCGCCTTGCCCTCACGGGCACGCCCGTCGAGAACAGGCTGAGCGAGCTGTGGTCGATCCTGGACTGGACCACTCCTGGGCTGCTCGGGCCGCTCGAGCGCTTCACCCGCAACGTCGCCGGACCGATCGAGCGGCAGCGCGACCCGGTGGCGATGCAGAGGCTGTCCCGGACGATCGGGCCTTTCCTCCTGCGGCGTCGCAAAACAGATCCGGGCGTGGCACCCGACCTGCCCGAGCGCGTCGTGACAGACATCCCTGTGCCGCTCACGCGAGAGCAGACGACGCTCTACGAAGCAGAAGTGCGCGAAGCGCTGGCCGCCATCAAGGGCGAGCGGAAGGGGATCGCCCGCCAGGCGCTCGTCCTCAAGCTGTTGACTGCCTTGAAGCAGATCTGCAACCACCCAGCCCAGTACCTCCGTCAAACCGGCCCGTTGGCGGGCCGCTCGGGCAAGCTGGCGGCGCTCGAGGAACTGGTCGACGTCATCGTCTCGGAGGGGGAGTCGGTCCTGGTCTTCAGCCAGTTCGTCCAGTGCCTGACGCTTGTCGAGAGCAGGCTCGCCCAGCTCGGCTTGCCGGTGCTGGTCATCCACGGCGGTGTGCCGGCGCGGCGCCGCACCGAGATCGTCGACGCCTTCCAAAGCGGCGAGAGGCAGGTGATGCTCCTGTCGCTCAAGGCCGGAGGAGTCGGCCTCAACCTCACGAGGGCCACCCACGTGGTCCACTACGACCGTTGGTGGAACCCCGCCGTCGAGGACCAGGCGACCGATCGAGCCCACCGCATCGGGCAGCAACGGACCGTCCAGGTGCATCGCCTCATTGCCGAAGGGACGCTGGAAGATCGCATAGCGTCGCTTATCGAAGCCAAGCGCGACCTCGCCGAGTCCGTCGTCGGCGGCGGCGAGAGCTGGATCGGCAAGCTCAGCAACGCCGAGCTGGCCGAGCTGGTGACGCTCGGGAGCCAGTCGTGAGGCGGGCATCCAGGAGCGGCGGGGACTGGTGGCAACAGCCGCGCAGGTTGCCCGGGCCGAGTGCGCCACGGGCCAAGGGGCGCCGCCCCTTCGGCACCTCATGGTGGGGCAACGCCTGGATCGAAGCCCTCGAGCAACGCGCCCGCCTCGACAGCAACCGCTTGCCCAGGGGCCGCACCTATGCCCGCACGGGTGCCGTCGGGCCGATTACCCTCTCGCCTGGCCACATCGAGGCCGAGGTACAAGGGTCGCGGCGCCAGCCCTACGAGGTGTCTGTTCGGGTGCTCTGCTTCTCGGAGGAGCAGTGGGGCAAGGTCTTGGACGCCATGGCGGCCGAGATAGGGCACACGGCAGCGCTGCTGGACGGCGAGCTGCCGGCCGGCGTCGACCAAGACGTGCGTTCGGTCGGCCTCGACCTGCTGCCCGGGCCGGGAGAGCTGCAGCCGCGCTGCTCGTGCCCTGATTGGGCCGATCCCTGCAAGCATTCGGCAGCGGTCTGCTACCTGGTGGCAGACCTGCTCGACGAGGACCCGTTCGGAGTGCTCCTGCTGCGAGGACACGGGCGGGAGGAAGTCCTGGCGGCGCTCAGGCAACGGCGCCATGCCGGTTCGGGCAGCCCGGCTGGCACAGGCTCGCCGTCGGGCCTGCTCGCCGACGAGGGAGTGCCGGCTCGCCAGGCTTGGGCGGCCCCCGATGCCGGCCGGCTCTCGTCTCAGCCCGTGCCGCCGAGCCCGCCGTCACGCCCAGGGCACCCGACCGTGCTGGCCGCTGACCCGCCGCCCGGGGCCGGAGTCGATGCGGCGGCACTTCGGGCTTTGGCCGCCGATGCCGCCCAGCGGGCGCTGGCGCTGGCGCGCGGAGGGCGCGCCACTGGCCTCGAGCTGAGCAGACGTGAGGATCTTGCGCGGCGAGCTGCGGCCATGATCGGGGGCTCGGCCAGCTCGGGGCCCGGGCGGGCCGAGGGCGACGGTGGGCTTGCCGGCGCTCCCCCCGGCGACCTCTCGGCGCTTGCCAAGCGCGCAGGGCTCCGTGGTCGCGACCTGCTACGGGACGCCCTCGCCTACCGGTACGGCGGGGTGGCGGGCCTGGCGGTCCTCGACGAGGTCTGGGACCCCGCACCGGATGTCGTCGCCGCCGGCGTGGCGCTGCTGGCTGCCACCAGCTCTTCGGGCAGGGCGCCCAGTACCCGGCACAACCGTGTCACAGCGCTCGATCGCCAGCTGCGGTTAGCGCTTGATGGCAGGTGGTACCCCTTCCGCAAGGACAGGTCGGGCCAGTGGAGCCCCGATGGACCGGGTGTCGCTGCCTCGGCCGGGGACGGCGACCTGGGCCAGCTCGACGACGAAGACTCCGGCTAGGCGGGCTGGGCGGGCTGGGCGGGCTGGGCGGATCCCCCAGGTGGGCCGTCTCACGCGCCGAATTGCCCCGATTTACGTACGTCCGGCGGCCCACCTCCGGCCAAGCTCCGGCCGGCGCCCTGGCTGGCGCCAGGCGGGCCGTTTCACGCGCCGAATTGGGCCGAGAAACGTACGTCCGGCGGCCCACCTGCGGCCACGCCCGGCCGACGCTCTGCCCCGGTGCCAGGTGGGCCGTTTCACGCGCCGAATTGCCCCGATTTACGTACGTCCGGCGGCCCACCTGCGGCCGTACCCCACCCTGGCGGCCAGATCAGCTGCGGCAACGGCCGCCACTAACCTTGGGGGATGGCTGAGGCATACGACTTCCGGGAGGTTGAGGCACGCTGGCAGCAGCGTTGGGCTGACGAGGGTACCTACCAGGTGGAGCTCGACGACCCTCGGCCCCCTTCGTACGTCCTTTGCATGTATCCCTACCCGAGCGGGCCTGCTCACCAGGGTCATGTGCGCAACTACACGTTCGGCGACGTCCTAGTTCGCTACCGGACGATGAAGGGCGACGCCGTCCTGTCGCCGTTCGGCTTCGACTCCTTCGGGTTGCCGGCGGAGAACGCAGCTATCAAGGGCGGGGAGCACCCGCGCCTTTATACCGAGGCGCGCATCGCCGAGCTGAAGAGCTCCGTGCAGCGCCTCGGGGCCGTCTACGACTGGCGACGGGAGATCCACAGTCACGACCACGACTTCATCAAGTGGAACCAGGTCATCTTCCTGGCGTTGCTGCAAGCCGGCCTCGCTTACCGGGCCAAGGCTCCTGTCAACTGGTGCCCGGGCTGCCAGACGGTGCTCGCCAACGAGCAAGTTCTCTCAGACGGGACCTGCGAGCGCTCGGGCGACTTGGTCGAGCGGCGGGAGCTCGAGCAGTGGTTCCTCCGCATCACCGACTATGCCGACGACCTCGTGGACGCCCTCGACGCCATGGACTGGCCCGAGCGAGTGAAGACCATGCAGCGCAACTGGATCGGCCGCTCCGAAGGCGCCCAGTTCCGGATGGCTGTGGCCGGCCGGCCCGGTCTCGAAGTGGAGGTGTTCACCACGCGCCCGGACACGGCCTTCGGCATGACCTACGCGGTGCTGGCGCCCGAGCACCGCTTGGTCGAAGAGCTGACGACGGCCGAGCAGCGCGGCACCGTCGAGGAGCTGCGGGAGCGGGTCAGCCATGAGACCGATATCGAGCGACTCTCGTCCGAGGGAGTCCTGGAGAAACGCGGCGCCTTCACCGGCTCCCACTGCCTCAACCCCTTCAACGGCAAGGAGATCCCCCTCTACGTGGCTGACTACGTGCTGGCCGGCTACGGGACGGGCGCCATCATGGCCGTCCCGGCCGAAGACGAGCGCGACTACGAGTTCGCCAAGGCTTACGGGCTGGATGTGGTGCGTACCGTGCAGCCGCCGCCGGCTTTCGAGGGCGGTGCTTACACCGGTGACGGCCCCCACATCAACAGCGAGTGGCTGGACGGCCTCGACAAGGCCGCAGCACTGGCCAAGGCCATCGACTGGCTGGAGTCCGAAGGCATCGGGGAGCGCAAGGTCAACTACAGGCTGCGCGACTGGCTGATCAGCCGCCAGCGCTACTGGGGCTGCCCGATCCCTGTCGTCTACTGCCCGGAGGACGGGATCGTGCCGGTTCCAGCCGGGGAGCTGCCGATCCTTTTGCCGGAGGACGTCGAGTTCCGGCCGACAGGCGAGTCGCCTCTGCGGTTCCACGAAGGCTTCTTGCAAGCAAAGTGCCCCGGATGCGGCGGCCCGGCGCTGCGCGAGACGGACACGATGGACACTTTCGTCGACTCCGCTTGGTACTTCCTGCGCTTTGCCAACCCGCAAGACGAGACGGGCCCGGTCGACCAGGCGGCCGCCCGCCACTACATGCCCGTCGACCGGTACATCGGTGGGATCACACATGCGGTGATGCATTTGCTCTATGCGCGTTTCTTTACGAGAGCGCTCGGGGACGTCGGGCTGTCACCTGTCGAGATTCGCGAACCGTTCGAGCAGTTGTTCTGCCAGGGGATGATTCGATACGGCGGCAAGGCCATGTCGAAGTCCAAGGGGAACGTGGTGTCGCCAGACGGCTACTTCGAGTCGGTAGGGGCGGACGCCTTGCGGATGTTCCACCTGTTCGCCGGACCGCCCGTCGAGGACATCGACTGGTCGGACCAGACCGACGAGATCATCGAGGGGTGCAGCCGCTACCTCGGGCGTGTCTGGCGGCTGGCGACGGGCGAAGTCGGAGCCATCGAGGGCTCCCCGCCGGCCGGTAGCGCCGACGAGCTGCTCAGGGACGTACACCGCGCCATCGACCGGGTGTCGCATGACATCGAGCGCTACGGCTTCAACACCGCCGTGGCCTGCCTGATGGAGTTGACGAACTCCATTTACAAGCATGCCCACGGCGGCACCGAGGCGCCAGCGGTCGCGGAGGCCGTCGACACCTTGCTGAAGCTGCTGGCACCCTTCGCCCCCCACCTGGCGGCTGAGGCATTCGAGCGGCGGCACGGCACACTTGTCCATCTGCAGCCATGGCCAGAGTCGGACCCGGCGCTGGTGAGAGCGGAGCGGGCGACTCTGGTGATCCAGTTCAACGGGAAGGTCCGCGACCGCCTCGAGGTGGGGGCCGGGATCTCGGAGCAGGAAGCCGAGTCACTGGCGCTGGCGTCGCCCAAGATCCAAGAGGCGCTGGCCGGCGGTGCCCCCAGCAGGATCGTGGCACGACCGCCCCGGCTCGTCAACGTCGTGGGCTGAGGGGCGCCGCACGCCGACTACGATGGTCGCCGGTTCTGGGGGCGTAGCTCAGCTGGAAGAGCACTTGACTGGCAGTCAAGAGGTCGTGGGTTCGAGCCCCATCGCCTCCACCAGAAAATCGCAGGTCAGAGGCTCTAAACCTGAGTGACAGCCACGGCTCCCACCTCATTTGCAACCATTATTGCAACCCGAATGAGGTTGTCTAGGTGGATTGCAACCAACTGCAACCCTCTAACCGCCATCGATCACCGCTGCCACTTGAGCGGCGGCTGCCCGGTCGGTCGCTTCGGTCACGTGGCTGTAGACGTCCGATGCCTGACCGAGACCACGACGGCGCCGGCTCCGTCGTCAAAGTCGGCCTGCTCGACCACCGTTTGCGACAGAAGCTTGGACGATGATCGAGCAGCGGTGGGGAGCGACCGTTGCTCGGGCTCGCCGGCTGCCCGAGGAGATGTGGTACGAGCAGGTGGACGACGAGTTCAGCTTCGTCGAGACGCTCCGGCACCTCATCTTCGCCACCGACGCTTGGTTCAGTCGCATGGTGCTAGGCAAAGAACGTCCGTGGCATCCCTGGGGCTTGGCCCTCTTCCTTGACGATCCGGCCGAACTTGGTATCGATCCCCGCGCCAAGCCGTCGCTCGACGAGGTTCTCGAGGTGCGGCGCGGACGAATGGATGCGGTGGGCCGGTCACTCGCCTCCCTCACGGCGGGGGAGCTGGCACGCACATGCGAGCCGCCGGCAGCACCGGGGCACCCGAACTCCGCCACGCCACTGCTGCGCTGTTTCCATGTGATCCTGGACGAGGAGTGGGAACACAACGGCTATGCCAACCGCGACCTAGAGATACTGGAGGCGAGACAGAGCTGAAACGACGCCGGTGGCTGGAGTCGTCACAGCCGGGCCTTGCGCTCGCTCAGCACCGCTGAAGCAGCTGCCGCGGGGCAAAGTAGCATGCGCTCACAGATATGACCCCTCCGGACGCCGACCAGGTCCACGCCGCAATCCGGCTCGGGTGGCTCGTAGGAGAGGTCCGCGGCCGGTCCCGACCAGGTGCTCCGACTCCGGACGAAGCGTCCTCGATTGCACGGGGCGGATGGACACTTCCCCTCGGCTCTGAGCGCTCGGTTGCCGAACGCCTTGTCGAGGTGCAACAGGCCTTGCAAGCAGTCGCCGCACAGCTGCAGGTGGATCTGCCGTACCGGCCGCCGGGCGCCAACCCGGCCGCGTCGACGTTCGGCCTCGAGATGCAGCGACTGGGCAAGCTTCTCTGCGCGCAGCGAAAGGCCCACGACCCACGAGCTGAGACGACTTGGAGACAGTTGGCCAAGTTGCTCTATCACTGGGACGCCGCCATGCAGGACCGACTGCTCGCGACGTCCGACCATCTGGCCAACGGTTACGAGCTTGGGCGTGCGTTGGCTGAGCCCTACTGGGCACTCGACCCGGCCGCCCCATCTCGAGTCATGCAAGGTGGCAACGAGCGACTGAACCCGGTTTGCTGGGAGTTCCTGCTCGGCGACGATCGGAGGGACACGATCTCGCTTCTCTTGGGAAGACTCTCCCAGTATTTCCCCGTTCTCAGCGCGCCAGCCGTCGCAGGGTCCGTCCAGGTTTGGGGCAAGGTGGCTACGGATGCCGCTTGGCGCTCAGCAGAGGACAGCCTCGCCAAGCTGTACACACAAACACGGAACTGGTACTCGCTGCTCGTTGCCAGTCTCGATCCCGAAACGCTGCTAAAGCCTTACGCGCTCTTGCGCTCCTGGCGGATCTTCAAAGCGACGCTGAGGGTCTTCGCCATGGAGGCAGCGGTCGGCTTCGTTGGTGCCGCCGCGACAACGGTTTTCGGGCTGCTCGTCGCTTACGCTCATCATGAGGCTGCCTGGACGATCATCTCGGCGGGGTTAGGCGTGACCGGTCTGAGCACAGCGAGCTTGCAGGCGCGGCTCAAAACGACAACCCAGTCCACCGTTGCGAGGCTTCGGCAGGATCTCTCGACCGACCTCGTAGCAGAGCAAATCACCGTAACGCCGACGCCGCCGAAGGGGACCCGCGTCGGCGCTACGCGCCGGAGCGCCATCGGATCGAGGACCGTGACGGCCTCGCTACCTCCATAAGGCGCTACACGGGTACTCGGAAACACGCGCAATTGTTCTAGCGTCCGTCCTCGTCTGTGATCTCGTTCGTCGCACACCCTTCAACTGACTCCTTCAGGTGCAGTCGAGAAACATGAGCCAACATCACCGAGCTGCCGCCGGCTTAGCCGACCACCGCCGAGCCGGCGATGCGGTGCCTGGACGGCCATGCCCGACCCCTCGACACACCGGCGGTGGATCTGACAGACTCTTCGTCCTTCCCAAGGTGCGAAAGAGGGCACCAGCCATGGCAAAACGTAGCGTCCTCGACACGATCGGCAGCCGTTGTCGGCCGCGCAAGCGTCGGTGCCTGCTGGCGGTGATCTCGACCTGTGCGATCATGGCCCCGGCTGCCCTGCAGGCCGCTACGGCCACCGCAGCTCCGCTGGCAGGGACCGCTGATCGTGCCGTCGGCTCGGCCGGTCCCGCCTTCACCTGCTCTGTGCCGACGATCTTCTTGGCCCAGTCGTCGCCCACAAAGCTCTACGACTCGCTCTACGGGGCCGGCAAGGCGACCTTCTCGGGCATCGGCAAGAGCCACGGCTGGGACTACAACGCCGTCGGCTACGACGCCACCGACAAGTACCTCTACGGAGTCAGCCTGCCCACCGGGAACAAGGCCTACCCAGGCGGGCACCTGGTCCAGATCGGCCGCTCCGGTGAGATAGCCGACTTGGGAGCCGTCTCGGGCGACGCCTACTTGTCGCGCAACGGCGTCAACAACGGGGCCTTCGACAACTCGGGCCGCTTCTGGGTGGGCGACCCGGCTGACAATACCCTCGACGAGGTCAGCCTGACGACGCCGCCGAAGGTGGAAAGGGCCGTCGCCCTGAAGGGCTCGTGGGCGCCGTCCGACTTCACCTTCGCGGACGGTTATCTCTGGGGGATAGCCAGCGACGGCACCGCTGTCAAGGTCTACCGCCTCGACCTCTCGAGTGGCCGGGTCGCCTCCTTCTCGGCCCCCAAGGGCATCGCCTCGGCCAAGGACTTCGGGGCGGCCTGGACCTACGGCAACGGCAACCTGGGCTTCGACGCCAACTCGACAGGAGCCCTCTACCAGGTCTCTGTCGCCAAGGCCTCGTCCTCGGCGCCCGCATTGGCCCTCGTCTCCACCTACAGCGGCCCGATGGCCAACAACAACGACGGGGCCGCCTGCGTGCCGACACCGGCCAACCTCTCCATTACTGCCACAGGACCGGCCTCGGCCACGGTGGGCAGCGGTCTCAGCTGGAAGCTGACGGTGAAGAACCTCGGCCCGGGCATCAGCTCGGGCTACGTGATCGACGACAGCCCGCCGACCGGCGTCACGGCCGTCGCCAGCTCCTCGCCCGGATGCCACGTGGCTCGGTCGGCCGTCACCTGCGACGAGGGGGAACTCAAGGTCGGCCAGAGCGCCTCTTACACCGTCGAAGGCGATGCCCCCTCGACCGGCAACGTCTGTGTCACCGACACCTCCACCCTCACCGGCAACGAGTCGGACCCGAACTTGAAGAACAACACCGCCAGTGTCAAGACCTGCACCCTGAGGGCCTCCCCGAGCCTGGCTGAACAGACCCCGGCCCCGGCTGCAGGCACCGTCGGGGGGAGCTTCTCGGACTCGGTCATCCTCGCCGGCGGCTACGAGCCGACAGGCACGGTCACCTTCGACCTCTACGACACCGGCACCTGTGTGGGAACGCCCTCCTACAGCACGACGACGACGGTCAAGGGCGGCGACGGCAGCTACTCGGCAGCGCCCGTCACGCTCGCCATAGTCGGCACTTACTACTGGCAGGCTCGCTACTCAGGCGACGATGCCAACACCGCCCCGGCGACGACGCCCTGTGCCAGTGGCAAGGCCGAGGTCGCACAGGCAGTGCCCACCCTCTCGGAGGCACCCGCCCCGGGCTCGGCCGTCGTCGGCTCGGCCTTCGCCGACTCCGTGACCCTCTCAGACGGCTACGACCCGACCGGCACCATCACCTTCGACCTCTACGGCAACCAGACCTGCACCGGGACGCCGGCCCACTCGGAGACGGCGACCGTGTCGGGGAACGACACCTACACATCGCCCTCTACGACCATCACGACTGTCGGCACCTACTCCTGGCAGGCCTTCTACTCGGGCGACGCCGGCAACCAGGCACCGGCGGCCACTGCATGTGGCGACGGCGCCGTGTCGGTCACAAAGGCGACGCCCACGCTTGGAGCCGAGACCCCCACTCCGGCCTCGGCAGTAGTCGGCACGAGTTTCGCAGACGGCGTCACGCTGGCGGGCGGCTACGGCCCGAGCGGGACGATCACGTTCGACCTCTACAGCAACGACACCTGCTCGGGGACGCCCGCCTACGGCTCGACAGTGACGGTGAAGGGCGACGGCGCCTACGAGGCGACGTCTACGACCGTCACGGCAGTCGGCACCTACTACTGGCAGGCGAGCTACTCAGGGGACGCCGCCAACACCGCTGCGGCGGCCACTGCATGTGGCGACGGTCAAGCTACGGTCACTCAGGCGGGCCCCGCCTTTTCGTCGGAGACGCCGACGCCTTCCTCGGCGGCCGTCGGCAGCGGCTTTGGCGATGAGGCGACACTCTCCAGCGGCTACGGCCCGAGCGGGACGATGACGTTCGACCTCTACAGCAACAACACCTGCTCGGGAACACCGCGCGACACAGACAACGTGGCCGTCTCGGGTAACGGTACCTACAAGTCTTCTTCGTCGACCCCGACAACTGTCGGCGCCTACTGGTGGCAGGCGAACTACTCGGGCGACGCCAACAACGAGGCGACCAGCACGACCTGTGCCGACGGCAAGTTCTCAGTCGTGAAGGCGAGCCCGGCGCTCGGCGGCGAGGGTCCGAACCCGACGTCTGCCGTTGTCGGCTCGTCGTTCGGTGACGGGGTGACCATCTCAGCCGGATACTCGCCGACTGGCACCATCACCTTCGGCCTCTACGGCAACTCGGCGTGCTCGGGGACGCCGGTGACGTCGTTGACGGCTTCGGTGGATGGCAACGGTTCCGCCACGTCATCCTCCGATACGACAGTCTCCACCGCCGGCAGTTACTGGTGGCAGGCAAGTTACGGTGGGGACTCCAGGAACAACACGGCCTCGACGCCCTGTGCAGACGGTTCTTTCTCGGTCACCCAGGCGGCGCCCTTGCTCTCCTCGGAGGTCCCGACGCCGTCATCGTTGGCCGCAGGCGCCCCAGAGATTGACTACGTGAACCTCGCCGGCGGCTACGACCCGACCGGAACGGTGACCTTCGACCTCTACGAGTCCTCGACATGCACCGGCACCATCGTTGCCACCGACACGTCCGATATCGACGGCGACCAGGACAGCATCGCCTCATCGCAGACCGTACCGCCCGGAGTGAGAGACTATTGGTGGCAGGTCAGCTACAGCGGGGACACCGACAACGTGGCTGCGTCGACACCGTGCACAGACGGCGCCGTCTCAGTCACCAAGGCGAGTCCAGGACTCACATCCCAAAATTCGTTGCCCACTGAGGCGCCCGTCGGCAACACATTCAGTGACTCGATCTTGCTCTCAGGCGGCTACTCAGCGACGGGATCGATCGAGTTCAATCTCTACACATATGCCATTTGCACCGGAACGCCTGCCTACAGTGCAACGGCTTCTGTTGACGGTCCCGGGGTATACGGGGTAAGCATCACCATTACGCAGGCGAGTGTCTACACGTGGACTGAGGTCTACAGCGGAGATGGCAACAACAACGGTTACACCTATGACTTGGGCTGCTATTCCCCCGATCTAATCACTGCGGATCGGTTCGCTCCCACGCTCGCCCAGAGCCCGATACCGGCAGCCACGTATCTCTGGTTCGACGAGGTCACCGTCTCTGGGGGGTATTCACCTTCGGGAACGCTTACGGTCGACTTGTATGAAGGAAGCAGTTGCACCGGCACGCCGGTCTCAAGTCAGCCTATCTCCATCGACGGCAATGGGACATACCTCACGCCCGCTCCCTTCGCCGCCGTCAACTCCGACTACTACACATTCGGCGTGTCGTACGCGGGCGACGGGAACAACGAGCCGGTATCCACGTGCACGGGCGGTACCTTCTACAACTACACCTGAGCCGGGGTACTGCCTTGCGCCGCGCGATTGTCAGACGGCACTTGGCACACGTCCTCGTAGGTAACCTGGCCGAGCCCGAACAGGCTTTGCTCTGCCGGGCCGGCTGTCACCTCTTCCTCTGGTCATTGTGAGATGGAGGCTAATGCCTCGGCCACGAAGCTCGTCCCGAGCACACAGGTATCCGTCACGAGTCGGCGAACAGAAAGCCACCAACTCAGAGCAGAACGGCACCAGCACTGACCGGAGCCAGGTCGAGATCACTCTCGTCAAGTCAGGCAGCCGGTGGCTGATCAATCAGGTAACCCTGCTCTAGCGTCAGTTGAGCCTGAACACCGGGTGCTTCCCGGCAATCGCCGCCAGCTCGGCGTCGGAGCTGTCCGGCCCGACCCCTTCGAAGAACACACCGACCTCGAACTTCCACTTCCGCAGGTAGGCGCGCAGCACGCCCAGCTTGGCCAGCCCTTCAAGCTCGACGGCTCTCTTCTCGGAGCGCCGCCGGCCGAGCCGCACGGTGAGCCGGCCGTCGTCAGCCCGCAGGTTGCGCACCCACGCCGTCTCACCACGCGGAGCAACCAGGTACTTGTGACCCTCGTAATCGAGGACGTTGACCACCGTCGTCCGCACCTGCCCGGACTTGCGACCCCTCACCTCGATGATCCGCGATCCGACCACGCTCACACCGGCCGCGGTGATGCCTCGAACTGCCCTATTGAAGACGTTGCGCATGAACCAGCCCGGTGGGCGGTGATAGCTGACGGCGTCGCTGCCGCTGATCGCTGGTGGGTTCAGGTCGTCCATGGGGCTGTCTCCTTCGTTTCTCCGTGTGAACATCAATCGTAATCGAGATCATTGTTCTTGTCAAGGTACAGTGTTCCGAGATTTGCTATCCTGTGCGCATGCCCAGTTCGAGAGGAGTGCGCGCCCGCGTGAGGGCCGAGATCGCCAACGAGATCATGGACGCCGCCCGGGCGGAGCTGGCCGCTGGCGGACCTACCGGCCTATCGCTGAGGGCGGTCGCCCGCAGAGTCGAGATGGTTCCCTCGGCGCTCTACCGGTACTTCCCGAGCCGGGACGCCCTCCTGACGGCCCTCATCATCGACGCCTACCACGCGGTAGGTGAGGCGGCGGAGAAGGCCGACCTGGTTGCGACTGCACGTAGCTCGGCCGAGCCGATGGACAGATGGCTCGAAGTGGCTCGAACGGTACGGAGCTGGGCGGGCGAGCACCCCCATGAGTGGGCCCTCATATACGGCTCACCCGTCACTGGTTACGAGGCACCGCGTGCCACGGTAGAAGCAGCGCTGCGAGTTACCCAGGTGATTACGACCATCTTCGGCGACCCCGTACCGGTCAGCGGCAAGGCAGGGCTTAGGACAAAGGGGCGCATGCCGGCG
This sequence comes from Acidimicrobiales bacterium, assembly GCA_050744865.1. Classification (GTDB taxonomy): domain Bacteria; phylum Actinomycetota; class Acidimicrobiia; order Acidimicrobiales; family Bog-793; genus JAKACA01. The sequence goes on from JBOGHW010000035.1 coordinate 126,412, forward strand.
GCGCCGGACGACCTGCGCGCCACAATGTCGCCAATCAGCGACACTCTCCTGCCCGGTCGCTCGCCTGAGCTCGCCGCCGCCGTGTTGATCGCCTGGACACATCTGATCGGCACCGTCAGCCTCGAGTTGTTCGGCCACTACAAGGGGGCGACGACGAGCTTCGATCCGGTGTTCGATTACACCGTCAGGTCCGTGGGGTACCTCGGCGGCCTGCAGTGAAGCGCAACCTGCCTCGCACGCTCCCTCCGCAGCGCACAGTCTGACCGCCCCTCTCCTCGACCCAGTCGGTTGCTACGGTTGTATTACGAAGACCACCCGAGAGACCAGGCGCCAGCGGCGCCGGCACCTCGACTCCCCACGCACGACTGTGCTCGTCGGCGGCTCGTTC